>NZ_CAJMZK010000189.1:0-104 GCF_905220265.1 Paraburkholderia sp. J67 | reverse complement strand
CACACTCGCTACAGGTTGAGTATTCGTGTTGCGCCGTATTTCAAGGCAATCTTTCGATCACTTAAAAATACATTGATACAATCACAACCCTGATTCACCTACTC
>NZ_CAJMZK010000188.1:0-104 GCF_905220265.1 Paraburkholderia sp. J67 | reverse complement strand
CAGATGCGAGATTTCGCCCGCGCCACCGGACGACTGGCCAAGACAGACCGCATCGATGCGCTTGTCATTGCCCATTTCGCCGCAGTGATACAGCCCGCCGTGCG
>NZ_CAJMZK010000187.1:0-112 GCF_905220265.1 Paraburkholderia sp. J67 | reverse complement strand
AGCAAAAGAAAGCCGCTCACACCGCTAGTGTGACGAAGTCCACAAACCGCCTTTTAGGGGGAAAGGTATAGGAGCATCCGTCACATCGCACCACTAAACAAAGTGACAAGGC
>NZ_CAJMZK010000186.1:0-112 GCF_905220265.1 Paraburkholderia sp. J67 | reverse complement strand
GGCTCCGACGTACCTCTTGGGTGGCAGCACCTACAACAGCGTTGGCGGCGCAATCACCAACCTGGATGGTCGTGTCACGCAGAACACGAACGACATCACGAACCTGACGAAC
>NZ_CAJMZK010000185.1:0-113 GCF_905220265.1 Paraburkholderia sp. J67 | reverse complement strand
GCGATCGAAGCCGAAAACCGCCGCCAGGAAGAGCACATCGAGCTCATCGCGTCGGAAAACTACACCTCGCCCGCCGTCATGGCCGCGCAGGGTTCGCAGCTCACCAACAAGTA
>NZ_CAJMZK010000184.1:0-114 GCF_905220265.1 Paraburkholderia sp. J67 | reverse complement strand
CTTACGGGGACGCCCCCGGCGAGAGCCAAAAATGTCCCGCTCCGTAAAACCGTAGTCTGCCACCTTGGCCCGAATATCGGCGAGGACTTCCTCGAACTCGGCGGCGCGGGCCGC
>NZ_CAJMZK010000183.1:0-115 GCF_905220265.1 Paraburkholderia sp. J67 | reverse complement strand
CTTTCGAGCTGGGCCGTGGACATGGCCGCCACCTGTGCCGTGCTCAGCATGGCCGTGGTCAGCGAACCGACGCTCGTGCCCAGCGCCGCGATGTCCTTCGTGGTCAGCGCCTGCG
>NZ_CAJMZK010000182.1:0-117 GCF_905220265.1 Paraburkholderia sp. J67 | reverse complement strand
GATGATGCGGGCGATTTCCGCGTCGGCTTCGTCGCCGTACTTCTCGAACACGTTGGTCTCATAGACCGTGTTCTGCGCGTTGCCGAGCTGGCTACCCGAATCGTCCTTGATGTTCAC
>NZ_CAJMZK010000181.1:0-118 GCF_905220265.1 Paraburkholderia sp. J67 | reverse complement strand
ACCCCAAAGGATCGTCAGGCCGCATTCTTTATCAAGCGCCCACACTTATCGGCTGTAAATTTTTAAAGATCGCTCGCGAAAACCACCGGATCAACTTCAACTTCCGGCGCTTTCTGCG
>NZ_CAJMZK010000180.1:0-122 GCF_905220265.1 Paraburkholderia sp. J67 | reverse complement strand
AAGGGCGTGCAGCACAGCACGGGCGGCTACCTGCTGTGGGCCGCGCAGACCATGAAGTGGACCTTCGACTACAAGCCGAGCGACGTGTTCTGGTGCACGGCCGACATCGGCTGGATCACGGG
>NZ_CAJMZK010000179.1:0-126 GCF_905220265.1 Paraburkholderia sp. J67 | reverse complement strand
GTTTTCGCGAATTGATCTTTAAAAATTTACAGCCGATAAGTGTGGGCGCTTGATTCGATTCAGCTCCTCGCCGTGATCATTTTTGATCTGGTGAGATAGCAAAAGTATCAAGAGTCTCACACAAAA
>NZ_CAJMZK010000178.1:0-127 GCF_905220265.1 Paraburkholderia sp. J67 | reverse complement strand
TACTTTTCTTTGCCGCGGCAAAGAAAAGCAACCGTATTGGGAGTCAAGCGTCGGTGGAGTTCCACGGTGTCGAGTTGCGGATCATGGCGTTGAGCGTGATGAGCAGCTTGCGCATGCAGGCGGTGAT
>NZ_CAJMZK010000177.1:0-137 GCF_905220265.1 Paraburkholderia sp. J67 | reverse complement strand
GGTGCGTGGGTCTGGCCCAGTGAGTGGCATCAGAACTGTACATGTCGAGCAGTTCGACCGACAGGTACACTAGGTCGATCTATTCAGCGTAACTGAGTGGCCCAGATTCGCTGCGTCATCCTGATCAACTACGAACG
>NZ_CAJMZK010000176.1:0-140 GCF_905220265.1 Paraburkholderia sp. J67 | reverse complement strand
TCACCGCCTGCATGCGCAAGCTGCTCATCACGCTCAACGCCATGATCCGCAACTCGACACCGTGGAACTCCACCGACGCTTGACTTCCAATACGGTTGCTTTTCTTTGCCGCGGCAAAGAAAAGTAGGTGCCGCCCCGCA
>NZ_CAJMZK010000175.1:0-142 GCF_905220265.1 Paraburkholderia sp. J67 | reverse complement strand
CACACCCATCTCTAAGTGTGTTTCAGACGAATCTCTTTACTACTTCTTCCTGATTTTTAAAGAGCAACAGCCGATACGATTGTCGTATCGCTATTCGAAACAGCCGAAAAGTGTGAGCACTTTGAAACGATCTTCGCTCAAA
>NZ_CAJMZK010000174.1:0-143 GCF_905220265.1 Paraburkholderia sp. J67 | reverse complement strand
CTGCGCATGCTCGCCGGTCTGGAAACGGCCTCCTCGGGCAAGATCTACGTCGATGGCGAAGACCTCGCCTCGCTGCCGCCCTATCGCCGCCCCGTCAACATGATGTTCCAGTCGTACGCGCTCTTTCCGCATATGAGCGTCGA
>NZ_CAJMZK010000173.1:0-147 GCF_905220265.1 Paraburkholderia sp. J67 | reverse complement strand
TGCACCGTTTGCGACACCCGTCAACGTACGCGCCGTGCCCGTGTTGTTCGTGAAGTCCACGATCGTGCCGTCCGTGTCCTTCGCAACGGTGATGTTGCGCGACGTCGGGTCTTGCTGCACCAGACCGACCGTACCGTTGTTGATTTC
>NZ_CAJMZK010000172.1:0-147 GCF_905220265.1 Paraburkholderia sp. J67 | reverse complement strand
GGCTCAGTCAACTGTCCGGGTTAAGGGGATGAAGGACAGATGCATCACGCTTTTCTGCGGGCTTGAAATCCCGGTAGGCAGACGAGCTATCTGTCCAATGCGGCGACAACTGATCAGGCTGGCACCACAGGAGATAATATACAAGTA
>NZ_CAJMZK010000171.1:0-147 GCF_905220265.1 Paraburkholderia sp. J67 | reverse complement strand
ATTCAGTTGCGTGAAGGCGTCGCCCGCGTTGTTGTACGTGTTACCGCCGACCACGTACGTCGGGTTCGTGATCGAACCGTCCGGGTTCACCGTCGAGCCGCCGCCCATCGAGCTGGCCGCCGAGCTGGCGAGGTTGTACAGCTGCGA
>NZ_CAJMZK010000170.1:0-148 GCF_905220265.1 Paraburkholderia sp. J67 | reverse complement strand
GAGCGATTCGATCTGTGCCGTCGACAGTACCGCCACTTGTGCATTCGACAGCGACGCCGTCGTCAGCGAAGCGACGTTGGTGCCCAGCGCCGCGATGTTCGCCGTCGAAATCGCCTGCGTCTGCGCCGTGTTCAGCGTGCCCGACAGA
>NZ_CAJMZK010000169.1:0-157 GCF_905220265.1 Paraburkholderia sp. J67 | reverse complement strand
TTTTGTGTGAGACTCTTGATACTTTTGCCACTCCTGACCACCCCGAAGGATCGTCAGGCCGCATTCTTTATCAAGCGCCCACACTTATCGGCTGTAAATTTTTAAAGATCGCTCGCGAAAACTACCGGATCAACTTCAACTTCCGGCGCTTTCTGCG
>NZ_CAJMZK010000168.1:0-160 GCF_905220265.1 Paraburkholderia sp. J67 | reverse complement strand
GTTCAGTTGCGTGAAGGCATCACCCGCGTTGTTGTACGTGTTACCGCCGACAACATACGTCGGGTTCGTGATCGAACCGTCCGGGTTCACCGTCGAGCCGCCACCCATCGAGCTGGCCGCCGAGCTGGCGAGGTTGTACAGCTGCGAGCCGTTCACCGCG
>NZ_CAJMZK010000167.1:0-179 GCF_905220265.1 Paraburkholderia sp. J67 | reverse complement strand
GCATTCAGTTCGTCACGGATCGCACGGACCAATGCGCTACCCGCGTATACCGCCTTCCAGCACCCGTAACCGTTACGCCATCCCTGCAGCCGATACATCACTTTCAGCCGCTTGCCGCCTCGCCCCGGCACCCAACCAATGTCGCGCAATTCAACAGGGACTTCGCGGCAATCGCGATC
>NZ_CAJMZK010000166.1:0-181 GCF_905220265.1 Paraburkholderia sp. J67 | reverse complement strand
TGGGCCGACACCAAACGTCTTCTTGATGTCGAGGTAGAGATCGCCGAACGTGCTGTTGAAGTAGTTGTACGAACTTTCGTGATTCGCGAACAGGAACGACGAGGTGCCCGGCGCGCGGTTATACAGATAGGTCGGGTCGATATAGCCCGTGATCGAGAGACCCGCGATCGGGCCAGTCGTA
>NZ_CAJMZK010000165.1:0-181 GCF_905220265.1 Paraburkholderia sp. J67 | reverse complement strand
CGGGCCGACACCAAACGTCTTCTTGATGTCGAGGTACAGATCGCCGAACGTGCTGTTGAAGTAGTTGTACGAACTTTCGTGATTTGCGAACAGGAACGACGAGGTGCCCGGTGCGCGGTTATACAGATAGGTCGGGTCGATATAGCCCGTGATCGACAGACCGGCGATCGGGCCAGTCGTG
>NZ_CAJMZK010000164.1:0-192 GCF_905220265.1 Paraburkholderia sp. J67 | reverse complement strand
TACCGGCAATCGCCCTCGTCAGTAGGCAAGTTGCTAGCGAGCGGCCGTGCATTCAACGGCATGCACAGCGACCAGCCGCGCAGACACGAGGCGGGCTATGATTTCCCCACGACAAAATCCTCGTGGAGGCGACACTTGGCGACGTTCAAGGAACTGAAGGCCCAGATGGCCGAACTCGAAACCCAGGCCGCG
>NZ_CAJMZK010000163.1:0-193 GCF_905220265.1 Paraburkholderia sp. J67 | reverse complement strand
ACCGCTCAATGATGAGCAAACCGAACAGCTACAGGCTCTGCTGTTGCGACGTGTCCAGCTCATCGAGATGCTCGTCGCAGAAAAAAACCGCCTCACGCGTGCTCATCAGGCTGCCCGCGCCAGCTTGCGTGAGCACATCAAATGGCTTGAGCAACAACTCCATATCGCCGATCGCGACATTGATTCGTTTCTC
>NZ_CAJMZK010000162.1:0-193 GCF_905220265.1 Paraburkholderia sp. J67 | reverse complement strand
GCCGCTCAATGATGAGCAGACCGAACAGCTACAGGCCCTGCTGTTGCGACGTGTCCAGCTCATCGAGATGCTCGTCGCAGAAAAAAACCGCCTCACGCGCGCTCATCCGGCCGCCCGCGCCAGCTTGCGTGAGCACATCAAATGGCTTGAGCAACAACTCCATATCGCCGATCGCGACATTGATTCGTTTCTG
>NZ_CAJMZK010000161.1:0-203 GCF_905220265.1 Paraburkholderia sp. J67 | reverse complement strand
TTCGTCGGCCGTGAAGTCACGAAGCTCGATCGCCCTGAACTGACGAGCGCGAAGATCATCGTCTCGGGCGGCCGCGGTCTGGGTAGCGGCGAGAACTACACGCAAGTGCTGGAACCGCTCGCGGACAAACTCAACGCCGCACTGGGCGCATCGCGCGCAGCCGTCGATGCGGGCTACGTGCCGAACGATTACCAGGTCGGCCA
>NZ_CAJMZK010000160.1:0-204 GCF_905220265.1 Paraburkholderia sp. J67 | reverse complement strand
CATTCCACATCCGGGGGCGCTGCGCGCCCCGTGGGGCATAACCGCAAACCGAAGGTTTGCTAGAGTTTGCGAAAATGCCATCAGTACCGGCTTTCCCTTGCAAACCCAACCGCTGCGCGCGTAGCGAGCAGCGGGATGAATGAGTCCTTTGTCACTTCGTTTGGTGGTGCGAAATGGCGGATGCTCCTATACCATTCCCCCTAA
>NZ_CAJMZK010000159.1:0-208 GCF_905220265.1 Paraburkholderia sp. J67 | reverse complement strand
CGCCGAAGGCTATCCCGGCAAGCGCTACTACGGCGGCTGCGAAAACGTCGACGTCGTCGAGCAGCTTGCGATCGACCGCGTGAAGGCGCTGTTCGGTGCCGAAGCCGCCAACGTGCAGCCGAACTCGGGCTCGCAGGCCAACCAGGGTGTGTTCTTCGCCGTGCTCAAGCCGGGCGACACCATCATGGGCATGAGCCTCGCCGAAGGT
>NZ_CAJMZK010000158.1:0-208 GCF_905220265.1 Paraburkholderia sp. J67 | reverse complement strand
TGCCGAAGGCTATCCCGGCAAGCGTTACTACGGCGGCTGCGAAAACGTCGACGTCGTCGAGCAGCTTGCGATCGATCGCGTGAAGGCGCTGTTCGGCGCTGAAGCCGCCAACGTGCAGCCGAACTCGGGCTCGCAGGCCAACCAGGGCGTGTTCTTCGCCGTGCTCAAGCCGGGCGACACCATCATGGGCATGAGCCTCGCCGAAGGC
>NZ_CAJMZK010000157.1:0-208 GCF_905220265.1 Paraburkholderia sp. J67 | reverse complement strand
ACCCAATCGCCAGATCTTTGTGGTGGTCGAGGGCGTGTATTCGATGGACGGGGACCTCGCGCCGTTGCCGCGCGTGAGTGAACTGTGCCGCGAATACGGTGCGACGCTGGTGGTCGACGATGCACACGGCACGGGCGTGATGGGCCCGAGCGGCCACGGCACGTCGGAGCATTTCGGCATGACGAGCGGCATCGACCTCTGCATGGGT
>NZ_CAJMZK010000156.1:0-208 GCF_905220265.1 Paraburkholderia sp. J67 | reverse complement strand
GCCCAATCGCCAGATCTTTGTGGTGGTCGAGGGCGTGTATTCGATGGACGGGGACCTCGCACCGTTGCCGCGCGTGAGCGAACTGTGCCGCGAATACGGTGCAACGCTGGTGGTCGACGATGCACACGGCACGGGCGTGATGGGCCAGAGCGGCCACGGCACGTCGGAGCATTTCGGCATGACGAGCGGCATCGACCTCTGCATGGGC
>NZ_CAJMZK010000155.1:0-209 GCF_905220265.1 Paraburkholderia sp. J67 | reverse complement strand
GCCAACGTCGATCTGCGCGTGAAGAACGGCGAACGCATCGTGGGCCGCAAGATCGGCCTCACGTCGCTCGCGGTGCAGAAGCAACTGGGCGTCGACCAGCCTGACTTCGGCGCGCTGTTCGCCTCGATGGCCTATGGCGACAACGAACCGATTCCGCTTTCGCAACTGATCCAGCCGAAGGTGGAAGCCGAAATCGCGCTCGTGCTCGA
>NZ_CAJMZK010000154.1:0-210 GCF_905220265.1 Paraburkholderia sp. J67 | reverse complement strand
CGCCATGTTCACGTCCACGCGCACGGCGGCGCGATTCCCCACGGCCTTCTTGATCTCGGCGACGTGTTTGATATCGGTTTCAAGCGCCTTTGCGCCAATCTTCAGCTTGAAGACGTTGTGGCGGCGCACGTCGAGCATGTGCTCGGCTTCGGCGATGTCCTTGGCCGTGTCGCCCGAGGCGAGCGTCCAGGCCACCGGCAGGCGGTCGCG
>NZ_CAJMZK010000153.1:0-213 GCF_905220265.1 Paraburkholderia sp. J67 | reverse complement strand
GGCACCTATACCGCGCAGATCGAAGGCCTCGGCAGCGTTCGCGCGACTTTCACCGCCTGATACAGGAATTCATATGGCTTCCGAAAAACTCAAGGCCGCGATCATCGGCTCCGGCAACATCGGCACCGATCTGATGATCAAGATCATGCGCCACAGCCAGCATCTGGAAATGGCGGCGATGGTCGGCATCGATCCCAATTCCGATGGCCTCGC
>NZ_CAJMZK010000152.1:0-216 GCF_905220265.1 Paraburkholderia sp. J67 | reverse complement strand
GGCCAATCTGGTTCCCTTTGGAGTTATTTATCGTTTAGAAGAGTGCTTATTGAACAGAGTCATGTATTCAGAATATCTGCTTACTGCCTTATCCCAAGACGGCATATCGGCAGGAGACTGTCAAACTTGAGCACAATGAGTCTGAAAACGATTCTATCTGGCAATTCGGACATGGACTGTCTCAATCATCAATCATGCTTTTCTACAGGGCCATTT
>NZ_CAJMZK010000151.1:0-218 GCF_905220265.1 Paraburkholderia sp. J67 | reverse complement strand
GAATGGCCCAGTAGAAAAACATGATTGATGATTGAGACAGTCCATGTCCGAATTGCCAGATAGAATCGTTTTCAGACTCATGGTGCTCAAGTTTTGACAGTCTCCTGCCGATATGCCGGCTTGGGGTAAGGCAGTAAGCAGATATTCTGAATACATGACTCTGTTCAATAAGCACTCTTCTAAACGATAAAATAACTCCAAGGGGAATCAGATTGGCA
>NZ_CAJMZK010000150.1:0-223 GCF_905220265.1 Paraburkholderia sp. J67 | reverse complement strand
AGCCATGTTCACGTCCACGCGCACGGCGGCGCGATTGCCCACGGCCTTCTTGATCTCGGCGACGTGTTTGATATCGGTTTCGAGGGCCTTTGCGCCGATCTTCAGCTTGAAGAAGTTGTGGCGGCGCACGTCGAGCATGTGCTCGGCTTCGGCGATATCTTTCGCGGTGTCGCCCGAGGCGAGCGTCCAGGCCACCGGCAGGCGGTCGCGTCGGCGGCCACCC
>NZ_CAJMZK010000149.1:0-226 GCF_905220265.1 Paraburkholderia sp. J67 | reverse complement strand
GCGCCGCGCAATGGATCGACAAGGCAGATGCGCTGATCATCGCCGCTGGCGCCGGGATGAGCGTCGACTCCGGGCTTCCGGACTTTCGTGGATCGAACGGCATCTGGACAACGCTACTACCACCTTATATGCAAAAAGGCGATCTGCACGTCTTCATGCAAGCTCGCTGCTTTGAGGATAGCCCGCGCGAGGCATGGCGATTCTTCGGTCGCGCGCTGGATGTCTG
>NZ_CAJMZK010000148.1:0-226 GCF_905220265.1 Paraburkholderia sp. J67 | reverse complement strand
GATCTTCTTGTCGAGCGCGGACATCGGCTCGTCGAGCAGCAGGAGCTTCGGGCGCTTGACCAGCGAGCGGGCGAGCGCGACGCGCTGCTGCTGGCCGCCGGAGAGCTGATGCGGCTTGCGCTTGGCATAGCGGCTCATCTGCACGAGATTGAGCGCGTCGGCCACGCGTTCCTTGATTTCGTTCTTGGGCACGCCTTCCTGCTTGAGGCCGAAGGCGACGTTGGTC
>NZ_CAJMZK010000147.1:0-226 GCF_905220265.1 Paraburkholderia sp. J67 | reverse complement strand
AACGAACGTCGCCTTCGGCCTCAAGCAGGAAGGCGTACCCAAGAACGAAATCAAGGAACGCGTGGCAGACGCGCTCAATCTCGTGCAGATGAGCCGCTACGCCAAGCGCAAGCCGCATCAGCTCTCCGGCGGCCAGCAGCAGCGCGTCGCGCTCGCCCGCTCGCTCGTCAAGCGCCCCAAGCTGCTGCTGCTCGACGAGCCGATGTCCGCGCTCGACAAGAAGATT
>NZ_CAJMZK010000146.1:0-230 GCF_905220265.1 Paraburkholderia sp. J67 | reverse complement strand
TCGTGCGGCTGCGTCGCGCGATATAGCTTGAGGCGATGCCCATAAAATCCCCATGCAAGGCGCGGATCGCTCGAAAAAACAGCGGGATTTGCGATCTCCTCGAACGAGAAGCCATGGTGACGTAGCGCTGGATACGCTCGCCACAGGCCCTCGTCGCCACGAAAATCAGGCAGACCTGAGTCCACGCCCATGCCCGCGCCCGCCGTAACGAGCAGGCCGTCCGCTTCCTC
>NZ_CAJMZK010000145.1:0-232 GCF_905220265.1 Paraburkholderia sp. J67 | reverse complement strand
GTCCACCTGCATCGACAGGCCGATGCGCAGCGGGTGCTTTTCGAGGTCGGCCGGATCGAGCGCGATGCGCACCGGCAGGCGCTGCACCACCTTGATCCAGTTACCCGTCGCGTTCTGCGCCGGCAGCAGCGAGAAGGCCGAGCCCGTACCCGCCGAGAAGCCCACCACCTTGCCGTGATAGACCACCGACGAGCCGTACACGTCCGCCGTCATTTCCACCGGCTGGCCGATG
>NZ_CAJMZK010000144.1:0-232 GCF_905220265.1 Paraburkholderia sp. J67 | reverse complement strand
TATCGGCCAGCCGGTGGAAATGACGGCGGACGTGTACGGCTCGTCGGTGGTCTATCACGGCAAGGTGGTGGGCTTCTCGGCCGGCACGGGCTCCGCCTTCTCGCTGCTGCCTGCGCAGAACGCGACGGGTAACTGGATCAAGGTGGTGCAGCGCCTGCCGGTGCGGGTCGCGCTCGATCCCGAAGAACTTCAGAAGCACCCGCTGCGCATTGGCCTGTCGATGCAGGTGGAG
>NZ_CAJMZK010000143.1:0-245 GCF_905220265.1 Paraburkholderia sp. J67 | reverse complement strand
GAGATCGAACCGTCGCTGTTCACCGTCGAACCGCCACCCAGCGCATCTGCCGTCGAGCTGGCCGTGTTGTACAGCTGCGCGCCGTTGATGGCGTCGGCGCTCGATGCGCTCACGTCGCCATTGGCCACGTTGTGGATCACCACCGGCGTCGTCGAACCTTCACCGCCCAGCGTGATCGAGTCGTGTGCCGACGAATCGTACTGAACCGAGTTGGCCATCGTGCCGTTGATGCTCGTGATGTCGCC
>NZ_CAJMZK010000142.1:0-250 GCF_905220265.1 Paraburkholderia sp. J67 | reverse complement strand
TTCGCCGCGGCCGCACCATGATCGACACGCGCCAGCGGCACATAGCTATCCGGCTCGTACAGATACGTCAGCGCCTGTTCGCCGCGCCGGTCGTGATACGTCTCCTGCACCAGCCGCATGCCGTCCCACAGAAAATCCGTGCTCGCGTAACTGCCGTTCAGCTTGCGGATACGCCGCCCAAACGCGTCGTACTCGAAATGCGTAGTCGACAGATTCAGCCGGTCCTTCGTCACCACGGTCTTGAGCTGAT
>NZ_CAJMZK010000141.1:0-252 GCF_905220265.1 Paraburkholderia sp. J67 | reverse complement strand
GGCTCCGACGTACGTGATGGGTGGCGACACCTATAACAGCGTGGGCGGCGCGGTTACGAACCTGGACGGTCGTGTGACGCAGAACACGACGGACATCACGAACCTGACGAACGAAATCAACAACGGCACGGTCGGTCTGGTGCAGCAAGACCCGACGTCGCGCAACATCACCGTTGCGAAGGACACGGACGGCACGATCGTGGACTTCACGGGCACGGCAGGCACGCGTGTTCTGACGGGCGTGTCGAACGG
>NZ_CAJMZK010000140.1:0-265 GCF_905220265.1 Paraburkholderia sp. J67 | reverse complement strand
AATCCATCGCGCGGCGCGCGCTATCGTAGCTTCGTCGTTCATATTGCTTTTCTCCTGATTCCGGCAAATCTGGCTGAGCATGGATCGGCAAAAAGCACCAGCGTCCCTCGTCCTTCGGACATGGCGTGTCTCAATTCGATCGATGTGGCTTCGGCGTAACAAAACTGGAGTTCAGGACACTTATTGTCCGAATCGGCGGCGATCCTTTGCTCCCATGTGAAAAAAGGAGTCACGAAAATGAAAGACATCGAATCGGAGATCGTCT
>NZ_CAJMZK010000139.1:0-266 GCF_905220265.1 Paraburkholderia sp. J67 | reverse complement strand
GGAGGATCTCTGATTCGATATCTTTCATTTTCGTGGCTCCTTTTTTTCACATGAGAGCAAAGGATCGCCGCCGATTCGGACAATAAGTGTCCTGAACTCCAGTTTTGTTACGCCGAAGCCACATCGATCGAATTGAGACACCCCATGTCCGAAAGACAAGGGACGCTGGTGCTTTTTTCCGATCTATGCACAGCCAGATTTGCCGAAATCAGGGGAAAAGCAATATGAACGACGAAGCTACGATAGCGCGCGCCGCGCGATGGATC
>NZ_CAJMZK010000138.1:0-266 GCF_905220265.1 Paraburkholderia sp. J67 | reverse complement strand
TTGCGCCTTGCCGTTGTCTGCCGCAGCTTCCAGCGTTTCGACGGCTGCGCTGCCGCCTTCTGCCGCGACTGCGTCGAATGCCGTCGTACGAACGGTGATGACCTTGATTGCGTCTTGAGATTGGACGGTTGCGATCGCGTTGCCCGCATAGATCGGACGCTCGAACGTGTCGGCGCTATTCACTGCCGTGATGTCGCTGATCTGCGCGACGTCCAGCTTCGCGGCGATACGCGGCGTGACGTTCTTGCCCGCTGCGGTTGCCGGAA
>NZ_CAJMZK010000137.1:0-266 GCF_905220265.1 Paraburkholderia sp. J67 | reverse complement strand
CGCTGTCTTGCCGTTGTCTGCCGCAGCTTCCAGCGTTTCGACGGCTGCGCTGCCGCCTTCTGCCGCGACTGCGTCGAATGCCGTCGTGCGGACGGTGATGACCTTGACCGGATCAGCCGATTGCACCGTTGCGATGGCGTTGCCAGCGTAGATCGGGCGCTCGAACGTATCGGCGCTATTCACTGCCGTGATGTCGCTGATCTGCGCGACGTCCAGCTTTGCGGCGATACGCGGCGTGACGTTTTTGCCCGCTGCGGTTGCCGGAG
>NZ_CAJMZK010000136.1:0-267 GCF_905220265.1 Paraburkholderia sp. J67 | reverse complement strand
AGTCATACATCCGGGGGCGCTACGCGCCCCGTAGGGCATAAATCACAAACCGAAGGTTTGCTAAAGATTGCGAAAAATCCTTTAGTACAGGGGATTTCCCTTGCATCCCCTTCCGCTGCGAGCGTAGCGAGCAGCGGGATGAATGAGTCCTTTGTCACTTCGTTTTGTGGTGCGAGGTGGCAGACGCTCCTATACCATTCCCCCTTAACGGCTGGTTGTGGACTGCGTCACACTGGCGGTTTGAGCGGCTTTCTTTTGCCTACTTTT
>NZ_CAJMZK010000135.1:0-281 GCF_905220265.1 Paraburkholderia sp. J67 | reverse complement strand
CGCGCCGCCCGAATCGACCACGTAAATGCAGGTCGCGCCGTAGCTTTCCATCTTCTTCGCTTCGACCGCCAGATTCTCGGGCGTGGTCATGTGGCTCATCATCAGAAAGCCCACGGTATCCATGCCAAGTTCGCGCGCGTATTCGATGTGCTGCTTCGAAATATCGGCTTCGGTGCAGTGCGTGGCCACGCGCACGATGCGCGCGCCTGCGTTGTAGGCGGCCTTCAGGTCATGGATCGTGCCGATGCCGGGCAGCAGCAGGGTAGCGATCTGCGCGTGCT
>NZ_CAJMZK010000134.1:0-282 GCF_905220265.1 Paraburkholderia sp. J67 | reverse complement strand
GAGAGCTCGAATTCTCCTGCAAGTATGGGTACCGCGATGAACCAACCTTCCCAGATCTATGTCGGCATCGATGTCAGCGGCGACTTCCTTGACCTCGCCATTCACAACTCTTCCGACGCATGGCGCGTTCCGAATGACGCTGCCTCCATCGACCAGCTTGTCCAGCAGCTGGCCGCACTCAGTCCCACGCTCATCGTCATGGAGGCCACCGGCAAGCTCGAACTCGCCGTACTCAAGGCCCTCTGTCACGCGCGTTTGCCCGCCGTCGCCGTCAACCCCAGA
>NZ_CAJMZK010000133.1:0-282 GCF_905220265.1 Paraburkholderia sp. J67 | reverse complement strand
CAGAGCTCGAATTCTCCTGCAAGTATGGGTACCGCGATGAACCAGCCTCCCCAGATCTATGTCGGCATCGATGTCAGCGGCGATTTCCTTGACCTCGCCATTCACAACTCTTCCGACGCATGGCGCGTTCCAAATGACGCTGCCTCCATCGACCAGCTTGTCCAGCAGCTGGCCGCACTTAGTCCCACGCTCATCGTCATGGAGGCCACCGGCAAGCTCGAACTCGCCGTACTCAAGGCCCTCTGTCACGCGCGTTTGCCCGCTGTCGCTGTCAACCCCAGG
>NZ_CAJMZK010000132.1:0-289 GCF_905220265.1 Paraburkholderia sp. J67 | reverse complement strand
ACGGGTTCGCTCAGCACGGCGCAGACGCAGGCGATCACGACCGCGAACATCGCGGCACTGGGCACGAGCGTCGCCTCGCTGACCACGGCGATGCTCTCGACCGCACAGGTCGGCGCATTGTCGGCAGCGCAGGTTGGCGCGGTGTCTACCGGCCTGTCGTCCACGCAGATCGGTGCGCTTAGCACCGCGGGCGTGCTCGGTCTGACGCTTTCGGGCCTGTCCACGGCCGACACCCAGGCACTGACGACCAAGGACATTTCGGCGCTGGGCACGAACGTCGGTGCGCTGA
>NZ_CAJMZK010000131.1:0-292 GCF_905220265.1 Paraburkholderia sp. J67 | reverse complement strand
TAGTGTGACGCAGTCCAAAACCAGCCGTTAAGGGGGAATGGTATAGGTGCATCTGTCATTTCGCACCACAAAACGAAGTGACAAAGCACTCATTCATCCCGCTGCTCGCTACGCGCGCAGCGGACGGGTTTGCACGGGAAACCCCTGTACTGAAGGCATTTTCGCGAGTTCTGGCAAACCTTCGGTTTGTCGTTATGCCCCACGGGGCGCGTAGCGTCCCCGTATGTGAGATGGCCTTGCCACTTTATTTAGTGGTGCGATGTGATGGACGCTCCTATACATTTCCCCCTGT
>NZ_CAJMZK010000130.1:0-303 GCF_905220265.1 Paraburkholderia sp. J67 | reverse complement strand
CAGTGTGACGCAGTCCACAAACCGCCGTACAGGGGGAAAGGTATAGGAGCATCCGTCACATCGCACCACTAATCAAAGTGACAAGGCTATCTCACATCCGGGGGCGCTGCGCGCCCCGTGGGGCATAACCGGCAAACCGAAGGTTTGCAAGGACTCGCGCTTAAAGCTCACAGCACAGCAGGTTTCCCTTGCAGACCCAACCGCTGCGCGCGTAGCGAGCAGCGGGATGGATGACTGCTTTGTCACTTCGTTTCGTGGTGCGAAATGACAGACGCTCCTATACCTTTCCCCGCGTACGGCGGT
>NZ_CAJMZK010000129.1:0-304 GCF_905220265.1 Paraburkholderia sp. J67 | reverse complement strand
GGTCAGCACATCGTCCAGATATTCCTGGCAAAGCCGGAAGGTTTCCTCGCCGACGAGTTTCACCGCCGTGCCGTCCGAAAACAGGCCGACTTCGTTTAACTCGACGCGCTTGTCCGCCTTGAGCGACTGCGCCATCGCGCAGGAATCATCGGTCTGCACGCCGATCACCTTGATCTCCGGGCGCACGGCTTTCACGTAGGCCGCGACACCCGCCGCGAGACCGCCGCCGCCGATCGGCACGAAGATCGCATGAATCGGGGTCTGATGCTTGCTGAGGATTTCCATCGCCACGGTGCCCTGGCCC
>NZ_CAJMZK010000128.1:0-304 GCF_905220265.1 Paraburkholderia sp. J67 | reverse complement strand
CGTGAGCACGTCGTCCAGATATTCCTGGCAAAGCCGGAAGGTTTCCTCGCCGACGAGTTTCACCGCCGTGCCGTCCGAAAACAGGCCGACTTCGTTCAACTCGACGCGCTTGCCCGCCTTGAGCGACTGCGCCATCGCGCAGGAATCGTCGGTTTGCACGCCGATCACCTTGATCTCCGGGCGCACGGCTTTCACGTAGGCCGCCACACCCGCCGCGAGACCGCCGCCGCCGATCGGCACGAAGATCGCGTGAATCGGGGCCTGATGCTTGCTGAGGATTTCCATCGCCACGGTGCCCTGGCCG
>NZ_CAJMZK010000127.1:0-306 GCF_905220265.1 Paraburkholderia sp. J67 | reverse complement strand
GCACGGCGATGTTGACCACGGCGCAGGTGGCGGCCATGTCCACGGCCCAGCTCGGAAGCCTCTCGGGCTCGCTGAGCACGGCGCAGACGCAGGCGATTTCCACGGCGAACGTCGCGGCGCTGGGCACCAGCGTCGCTTCGCTGACCACGGCGATGCTCACGACCGCCCAGGTCGCTGTGCTTACGTCGGCTCAGGTGGGCTCGCTGACGTCGAACTCGGCGTCGGCGCTGTCGTCCACGCAAATCGGCGCGCTGAGCAGCGCGGCGGTGGCGGGTCTCACGCTCTCGGGCCTGAATACCGCGCAAG
>NZ_CAJMZK010000126.1:0-313 GCF_905220265.1 Paraburkholderia sp. J67 | reverse complement strand
TGACCTGGCAAAAGCCCTTCACGAAGGTGCTGGACGAATCGAAGGCCCCGTTCTACACCTGGTTCGAAGACGGCGAACTCAACGCCTCGTACAACAGCCTCGACCGTCACGTCGAAGCCGGCAACGGCGAGCGCGTCGCGATCATCTTCGAAGCCGACGACGGCACCGTCACCAACATCACCTATCAGGATCTGCTCCAGCGCGTCTCGCGCTTCGCCAACGCGCTCAAGAAGCGCGGCGTGAAGAAGGGCGACCGCGTGGTCATCTACATGCCGATGTCGGTCGAAGGCGTGGTGGCGATGCAGGCCTGCGC
>NZ_CAJMZK010000125.1:0-318 GCF_905220265.1 Paraburkholderia sp. J67 | reverse complement strand
TGACGAGTCGGTGCGCGACGCGGTTTATTATTTTCACAACGATGTGTCGGGGATGCCCGAAGAGTTGACCGACGCCGATGGTGAACTGGTGTGGCAGGCGCGTTACAAGGTGTGGGGGAACGCGGTTCAGGAGGAATGGGTTCAGCACGCGGAGCCGAGGCCGCAGAATCTGCGATTTCAGGGGCAGTATCTGGATCGCGAGACTGGGCTGCATTACAACACGTTCCGGTTTTATGATCCGGATGTGGGGCGGTTTATCAACCAGGACCCGATCGGGTTGATGGGTGGGGTGAATCTTTATGCGTATGCGCCGAATCC
>NZ_CAJMZK010000124.1:0-318 GCF_905220265.1 Paraburkholderia sp. J67 | reverse complement strand
CGGGCTTCACCCGCCTGGCGCGAGAAGGAGGATCTTCTGCGCTCCGTGCCCGGCATCGGTCCAGGCGCCGCAGCGACGCTCATCGCCTTCATGCCAGAGCTCGGTTCGCTCTCGCGCCGCCAGATCGCTTCGCTTGCGGGTGTTGCACCATTCAATGTCGACAGCGGCAGCCACACCGGCAAGCGTCGCGTGCAAGGCGGACGCGCCATCGTGCGGCGCGCCCTTTACATGGCATGTGTGCCGGCGCTGCGCTTTAACCCGGCCATCAGGGCCTTCTATGACCGCCTGCGTCGTAGCGGCAAACCGTTCAAGGTCGCC
>NZ_CAJMZK010000123.1:0-318 GCF_905220265.1 Paraburkholderia sp. J67 | reverse complement strand
TTCACCACGCCGTTAGCCACGTTGTGCAGCGCGATGCCCTTGGTCGTACCCGAGCCGCCCAGCGTCACCGAAGTGTGCGCCGACGAGTCATACAGCACCGCATCGGCCATCGTGCCGTTGATGTTCGTGATGTCGCCGTTCAGTTGCGTGAAGGCGTCGCCTGCGTTGTTGTACGTCTTGCCGCCAACAATGTACGTCGGGTTCGAGATCGAACCGTTCGGGTTCACCGTCGAACCGCCGCCCATCGAGCTGGCCGTCGAGCTGGCCAGCGTGTACAGCTGCGAGCCGTTCACTGCGTCCACGCTCGATGCGTTCACC
>NZ_CAJMZK010000122.1:0-326 GCF_905220265.1 Paraburkholderia sp. J67 | reverse complement strand
GCAAACCGCCGTACAGGGGGAAAGGTATAGGAGCGTCTGCCACCTCGCACCACAAAACGAAGTGACAAAGCGCTCATTCATCCCGCTGCTCGCTACGCGCGCAGCGGTTGGGTCTGCAAGGGAAACCCACACTACTAAGGGCATTTACGCGAGCTCTGGCAAACCTTCGGTTTGCTGGTTATGCCCTACGGGGCGCGCAGCGCTCCCGGATGTATGACGGCCTTGTCACTTTGTTTTGCGGTGCGATGTGACGGATGCTCCTATACCTTTCCCCCTAAACCGCGGTTTGTGGACTTCGTCACACTAGCGGTTTGAGCGGCTTTCTT
>NZ_CAJMZK010000121.1:0-338 GCF_905220265.1 Paraburkholderia sp. J67 | reverse complement strand
ACAAACCGCCGTTTAGGGGGAAAGGTATAGGAGCATCCGTCGCTTCGCACCATTAAAGTTAGTGACAAGGCCGTCATTCCTCCGGGGGCGCTGCGCGCCCCGTGGGGCATAGCAGGCAAACCGCAGGTTTGCCAGGTCTTGCGAAAATGCCTCTAGCAAGGGCTTTCCCATGCGGATCCAACCGCTGCGCGCGTAGCGAGCAGCGGGATGAATGAGTCCTTTGTCACTTCGTTTGGTGGCGCGAGATGGCAGACGCTCCTATACCTTTCCCCCTGTACGGCGGTTTGCGGACTTCGTCACACTGGCGGTGTGAGCGGCTTTCTTTTGCCTACTTTTCT
>NZ_CAJMZK010000120.1:0-340 GCF_905220265.1 Paraburkholderia sp. J67 | reverse complement strand
AAGAAAGCCGCTCAAACCGCTAGTGTGACGAAGTCCACAAACCGCCGTTTAGGGGGAAAGGTATAGGAGCATCCGTCTATTCGCACCACGAAACAAAGTGACAAAGCCGTCATACATCCGGGGGCGCTGCGCGCCCCGTGGGGCATAATCGCAAACCGAAGGTTTGCTAGAGCTCGCGAAAATGCCTTTAGTAATGGGGTTTCCCTTGCAGACCCTTCCGCTGCGCGCGTAGCGAGCAGCGGGATGAATGAGTCCTTTGTCACTTCGCCTGGTGGTGCGATGTGACAGACGCTCCTATACCTTTCCCCCTCAACGGCGGTTTGTGGACTGCGTCACACTG
>NZ_CAJMZK010000119.1:0-351 GCF_905220265.1 Paraburkholderia sp. J67 | reverse complement strand
CGCGTCGAGCCTCGATGGGGTGAACGGCTCGCAACTCTACGGTGTGTCCAGCTCGGCG
This sequence comes from Paraburkholderia sp. J67, assembly GCF_905220265.1. NCBI lineage: Bacteria > Pseudomonadati > Pseudomonadota > Betaproteobacteria > Burkholderiales > Burkholderiaceae > Paraburkholderia > Paraburkholderia sp. J67. The sequence goes on along the minus strand of NZ_CAJMZK010000119.1, from coordinate 293 downwards.
GCCAGCGCGTTCGGCGGCGGCTCGACGGTGAACCCGGATGGTTCGATCTCGGCTCCGACGTACGTGGTGGGTGGCAGCACCTACAACAACGTGGGCGGCGCGGTCACGAACCTGGACGGCCGTGTGACGCAGAACACGACGGACATCACGAACATCGCGAATGGCAAGACCGGTCTAGTGCAGCAAGCCACGCCGACGAGCACGGTGACGGTTGCGAAGGCGACGGGCGGCTCGCTCGTGGACTTCACGGGCACGGCAGGCACGCGTGTTCTGACGGGCGTGTCGAACGGTGC
>NZ_CAJMZK010000118.1:0-355 GCF_905220265.1 Paraburkholderia sp. J67 | reverse complement strand
CCGTATCGGCGCGACGCACTCGGTGGTGTTCGGCGGCTTCTCGTCGAAGTCGCTCAACGAACGCATGGTGGACGTGGGCGCGGTCGCGCTCATCACCGCCGACGAGCAGATGCGCGGCGGCAAGGCGCTGCCGCTGAAGAACATTGCCGATGAAGCCATCGCCATGGGTGGCTGCGAGGCGGTGCAGAGCGTGATCGTCTACCAGCGCACGGGCGGCAAGACCGGCTGGACCGAAGGCCGCGATCACTGGATGCATGAGCTCTCCGAAGCCGAGAGCGACACCTGCGCGCCGGTGCCCGTGGGCGCGGAGCACCCGCTCTTCATCCTCTACACCTCGGGTTCGACCGGCAAGCCC
>NZ_CAJMZK010000117.1:0-355 GCF_905220265.1 Paraburkholderia sp. J67 | reverse complement strand
GCGTATCGGCGCGACGCACTCGGTCGTGTTCGGCGGCTTCTCGTCGAAGTCGCTCAACGAACGCATGGTGGACGTGGGCGCGGTCGCGCTCGTCACCGCCGACGAACAGATGCGTGGCGGCAAGGCGCTGCCGCTCAAGAACATCGCCGACGAAGCCCTCGCGATGGGCGGCTGCGAAGCCGTGCAGACCGTGTTCGTCTACCGGCGCACGGGCGGCAAGGTCGCGTGGCACGAAGGCCGCGACCTCTGGATGGACGAAGTCTCGGCGGCGGAAAGCGACACCTGCGCGCCGGAGCCCGTGGGCGCGGAACACCCGCTCTTCATCCTCTATACGTCGGGCTCGACGGGCAAGCCG
>NZ_CAJMZK010000116.1:0-361 GCF_905220265.1 Paraburkholderia sp. J67 | reverse complement strand
AAAACCGCTAGTGTGACGAAGTCCGCAAACCGCCTTTTAGGGGGAAAGGTATAGGCGCATCCGTCACATCGCACCACTAAACAAAGTGACAAGGCCGTCATACATCCGGGGGCGCGATGCGCCCCGTAGGGCATAACAGGCAAACCGAAGGTTTGCCAGAACTCGCGAAAATGCCTTTATTACAGGGGTTTCCCTTGCAGACCCGTCCGCTGCGCGCGGAGCGAGCAGCGGGATGAATGAGCCCTTTGTCACTCCGTAGGATGGCGCGAGGTGGCAGACGCCCCTATACCTTTCCCCCTCAATGGCTGGTTGTGGACTGCGTCACACTGGCGGTGTGAGCGGCTTTCTTTTGCCTACTTTT
>NZ_CAJMZK010000115.1:0-365 GCF_905220265.1 Paraburkholderia sp. J67 | reverse complement strand
ACGACTACGTACGCCCCAATCGCGCGTCCGAGGGTAAAGCGCAGCGGCATATTTTGCGACATGCTTTTCCTTCAGTAAGTGGATTTGAGGGCTCTCCCATTGCGCCGAAAGCCCGATCCTCGTCTGATCACCGTCACGGAACCAGCCAACGATAAATAGTTACGTTACCCTTCGCGCCGCATTGAGCTAGCTCCACGACGAAGCCCCCTCCATGGCGATCGAACTGTACCGTCAAAAGATCGACCCGACTGTCGCGTTGTCGTCGATAATGAGGCAAAGAACCTTTAAGCCCAAGCTGGCGAAGCGCGGGAACAAAACGCGCTCTCAACGCGCTGTTCATCTCGTCACGGTTCATCGAGGTATCC
>NZ_CAJMZK010000114.1:0-365 GCF_905220265.1 Paraburkholderia sp. J67 | reverse complement strand
GAAGAATTGCAGCCGCTGGCCGTCGCGAAGCTTTTGAAGGCGCTCGTCGATAAGGAACAACCTTCGCTGATTATCCTCGGCAAGCAGGCCATCGACGACGATTCGAACCAGACTGGCCAGATGCTCGCCGCCCTGGCGGATCTGCCGCAAGCGACCTTTGCTTCGAAGATCACCGTTGCAGACGGTCGTGTCACAGTAGCGCGCGAAATCGACGGCGGCGCGGAAACGCTTTCGCTGACGCTGCCGGCCGTTGTCACGACGGACCTGCGCCTGAACGAGCCGCGCTACGTCACGCTGCCCAACATCATGAAGGCGAAGAAGAAACCGCTGGAAACGCTCAAGCCCGCGGATCTGGGTGTCGATGT
>NZ_CAJMZK010000113.1:0-371 GCF_905220265.1 Paraburkholderia sp. J67 | reverse complement strand
ACGATTGAACGCATCGAAACCCGCCTTGTCGATCTGCCGACAATTCGCCCCCACAAGCTTTCCGTGGCGACGATGTACGGGCAAACCCTGATGCTCGTGAAGGTATTTTGCAGCGATGGCGTGGTCGGCATCGGTGAAGGCACCACGATTGCGGGCATGGCTTACGGACCCGAAAGCCCCGAAGCGATGAAGGTGGCTATCGACACCTATTTCGCCCCGGCCATGATTGGCCAGGACGCCACCCGCATCCAGGCGCTGATGGCGCACCTGGGCAAGCTCGTGAAGGTCAATCACTTCTCGAAGAGTGCGCTGGAAACCGCGCTGCTCGACGCCCAGGGCAAGCGTCTGGGTGTGCCGGTGAGCGAGCTGCT
>NZ_CAJMZK010000112.1:0-386 GCF_905220265.1 Paraburkholderia sp. J67 | reverse complement strand
AAAAGTAGGCAAAAGAAAGCCGCTCACACCGCTAGTGTGACGAAGTCCACAAACCGCCGTTGAGGGGGAATGGTATAGGAGCGTCTGCCATCTCGCACCATCAAACTTAGTGACAAGGCCGTCATACCTCCGGGGGCGCTGCGCGCCCCGTGGGGCATAACAGCAAACCGAAGGTTTGCCAGAACTCGCGAAAATGCCTTTAGTACAGGGGTTTCCCTTGCAGACCCGTCCGCTGCGCGCGTAGCGAGCAGTGGGATGAATGATTCCTTTGTCACTTAGTTTGGTGGTGCGAGGCGGCAGACGCTCCTATACCTTTCCCCCCGTACGGCGGTTTGCCGACATCGTCACACTGGCGGTGTGAGCGGCTTTCTTTTGCCTACTTTTCT
>NZ_CAJMZK010000111.1:0-386 GCF_905220265.1 Paraburkholderia sp. J67 | reverse complement strand
GTGCTGGGCGAAGTGGCCGATGTCGACACCGCCGTGGCGAGCGCGAAAGCCGCGTTCCCGGCCTGGCGCGACACGCCGCCGATCCGCCGCGCGCGCGTCATGCTGCGCTTTCTCGAGCTGATGAACCGCCACGCCGATGAACTCGCGGCGATCATCACGGCCGAGCACGGCAAGGTCTTCACCGATGCGCAGGGCGAAGTCGCGCGTGGTATCGACGTCATCGAATTCGCCTGTGGCATTCCGCAACTGCTCAAGGGCGACTACACGGAACAGGTTTCGACCGGCATGGACAACTGGACCGTGCGCCAGCCGCTGGGCGTCGTGGCCGGCATCACGCCGTTCAACTTCCCCTGCATGGTGCCGTGCTGGATGTTCCCGGTCGCGCT
>NZ_CAJMZK010000110.1:0-388 GCF_905220265.1 Paraburkholderia sp. J67 | reverse complement strand
GGGTTCCTTCACGGCGACCATGGGCCCAAGCGCGCCCGTGAGCACCACGTCGCCGGCGCGCAGCGGCGTGCCAAGCTGCACCATGCGGTCCGCAAGCCACACGGCCGCGTTGAGCGGATTGCCCAGACACGCGGCGCCGTTGCCGCGCGAGAGCACTTCGTTATCGCGCGACAGTTCCATCGCGCAGGCCGTCAAATCGATCTGCGAAAGCGGCACCGGGCGGCTGCCCACCACGAAGCGCGCGCTCGACGCGTTGTCGGCCACCGTATCGACGAAGCGGATATCCCAGTTCTGGATGCGGCTATCGACGATTTCGATTGCGGCCAGTGCATACGCACTCGCGCGCAGGATGTCGACGAAGGTGTGTTTTTCGTGCGTCAGATCGCGT
>NZ_CAJMZK010000109.1:0-388 GCF_905220265.1 Paraburkholderia sp. J67 | reverse complement strand
TGGTTCCGTCACGGCGACCATGGGCCCAAGCGCGCCCGTGAGCACCACGTCGCCGGCGCGCAACGGCGTACCGAGTTGCGCCATACGATCGGCAAGCCACACGGCCGCGTTGAGCGGATTGCCGAGACACGCGGCGCCGTTGCCGCGCGAGAGCACTTCGTTATCGCGCGACAGTTCCATCGCGCAGGCCGTCAAATCGACCTGCGAAAGCGGCACCGGGCGGCTGCCCACCACGAAGCGCGCACTCGACGCGTTGTCGGCGACCGTATCGACGAAGCGGATATCCCAGTTCTGGATACGGCTATCGACGATTTCGATGGCGGCCAATGCATACGCACTCGCACGCAGGATGTCGACGAAGGTGTGTTTTTCGTGCGTGAGATCGCGC
>NZ_CAJMZK010000108.1:0-398 GCF_905220265.1 Paraburkholderia sp. J67 | reverse complement strand
CGCGCCGCGCCTGAAAACGCTGAAGGTCGCGGAACCTGCGAAGCGCAGCGCTGGCGTCAAAGTCGCCGATGTCAACGCGCTGGTCGAAAAGCTGAAGACCGAAGCCAAGGTGCTGTAAGGGAGCGAGAAGAAAATGACGAATCTGGTTATTGCTGAACACGACAACGTATCGATCAAGGCGGCGACGCTGAATACGGTGGCGGCTGCGCAGAAGATTGGTGGCGACGTGCACGTGCTGGTCGCGGGTCACAACGCGCAAGCGGCGGCGGATGCGGCAGCGAAGATCGCGGGCGTTGCGAAGGTGCTGCTGGCCGATGCGCCGCAACTCGCGCAAGGTCTGGCCGAGAACGTCGAAGCGACGGTTCTCTCGATTGCCAAGAACTACTCGCACATCCTGG
>NZ_CAJMZK010000107.1:0-405 GCF_905220265.1 Paraburkholderia sp. J67 | reverse complement strand
TGCAGTGAACGGCTCGCAGCTGTACACGCTCGCCAGCTCGACGGCTAGCGCGATGGGTGGTGGCTCGACGGTGAACAGCGACGGTTCGATCACGAACCCGACGTATGTCGTCGGCGGCCAGACGTACAACAACGCGGGTGACGCCTTCACGCAACTGAATGGCGACATCACGAACATCAACGGCACGATGTCCAATGCCGTGATGTACGACTCGTCGGCGCACGACTCGATCACGCTGGGTGGCGTGGGTTCGACGACGCCGGTGGCGTTGCACAACGTGGCGAACGGTGCGGTCAACGCATCGAGCTTCGATGCCATCAACGGCGGCCAGCTGTACAACACGGCCAGCTCGACGGCTAACGCGCTGGGTGGCGGTTCGACGGTGAACAGCGACGGTTCGATCTC
>NZ_CAJMZK010000106.1:0-409 GCF_905220265.1 Paraburkholderia sp. J67 | reverse complement strand
GCCGCGTCGCTGAGCGAATCGACCTTCAGTTGCTGGCTGGCGATCTGCTGCTTCATCGCATCGACGTCGTCGTTGCTCAGATGCGCGGGCGCCTTGCCGTAGTCGGGTGAGGAGATGTCCACTTCCGGAGCAGCGGCCGCAGCGGTGGTCGTGGCGGCAGGCGCGACGGCCAGCTTCGACGAGCCCTTCGCTGCAGGCTTCGATTCCGCGAGTTCGCTCTTGAGCGATTTCACCTCTTTTTGCAGCGCGTTGAGTTGCTGTTGCAGGGCCTTGATCTGATCGCTGGTCGAGTCCGCAAATGCGAGCCCCGGCAGTGCCCCGGCCACCAGCAGACAGATTAACTTCTTCTTCATCGACATTCTCCTTATGGGTCGTTTGTTGCAGGCGTTTCGACGCGTAATGGTTTTAT
>NZ_CAJMZK010000105.1:0-409 GCF_905220265.1 Paraburkholderia sp. J67 | reverse complement strand
CCGCTGCTTCAGCGTTAAGCGCTCACACTTGTCGGCTGTATTAAAGACAGACTCGGGGTCTGTAGCTCAGTCGGTTAGAGCACCGTCTTGATAAGGCGGGGGTCGATGGTTCGAATCCATCCAGACCCACCACTTGTCTGTGACAGGCGGATCCAAGAGTATGTGACTGGGGGATTAGCTCAGCTGGGAGAGCACCTGCTTTGCAAGCAGGGGGTCGTCGGTTCGATCCCGTCATCCTCCACCAATCCTCAATGCATAGTTTTCTGCGAAATGCTGCAGAACACTTTGCATTGGCGATTGAGCCAGTCAGAGCGGTATGACGTAGCAATACGAAATATCGGCTGTCGTTCTTTAACAATCAGGAAGAAGTAGTAAAGAGATTCGTCTGAAAGCGTCTAGAGATGGGCGT
>NZ_CAJMZK010000104.1:0-418 GCF_905220265.1 Paraburkholderia sp. J67 | reverse complement strand
CCTCGACCGGATCGCCCTCTTCCAAACCGTCAGCGAAGGCTTCCAGCGAAGGATCAACAAGCATTTCCTTGAGAAGCGCACGACCATGATCGCTCAGACGTACACCTCTGACCGCTGGTGCCCCCGGAAGATCCACGACGCTTTCGACCGGCGCCAGCAAATGAAGATTCGCGTCCACCATCTCCGGCACGGCTTGCGCTCTATTGCGGTACGAAGGGTTGGCCAATATCCGGCACATGACATCAAGAGAAAAGTGATGTCCAGCTTCCAGCCGACTCGCAAGATTGGAAAAAACTGCCCGCCTCGGCATCGCGTCGGTCAGCGGATCCAGTTCAGGCCTGAAGCGGCTGAACCAGAAGTTCCACGTTGCCAGAAATCGGAGATCCGGAATTTCCTGCTGATTTGCGTACGGAAGAAT
>NZ_CAJMZK010000103.1:0-419 GCF_905220265.1 Paraburkholderia sp. J67 | reverse complement strand
CGCATGTGCTTGAGCTGCACTTCCTTGAAGTTCGCGTCGACCCACACGGCGTTCAGCGGCACCACCGACATCAGCGGCGTACCCGGCGAGACGCGCTGGCCCACCTGCACCGAGCGCTTCGCCACATAACCCGTGACCGGCGCGGGCAGGGTGTTGCGTGCGTTCGTGAGGTACGCATCACGCACCTTGGCGGCGGCAGCCATCACGTTCGGGTGATTGGCGATGGTCGTGTTCGCGGTCAGCGCGCGGTTCGCGGCGAGTTGCTGCTGTGCGGCGTCGAGTGCGGCCTGGGCGCTCTTCACCGTGTCGCGTGCGTGCGAGACTTCTTCCTGCGAAACGGCGCCCGTTTGCGCGACCTGCATGCGGCGGCGCAGATCGTCCTGCGCGCGCGAGAGGTCGGCCTGACGCACGGCGACTTG
>NZ_CAJMZK010000102.1:0-431 GCF_905220265.1 Paraburkholderia sp. J67 | reverse complement strand
GCGACTACGTACGCCCCAATCGCGCGTCCGAGGGTAAAGCGCAGCGGTATATTTTGCGACATGCTTTACCTTCAGTAAGTGGATTTGAGGGCTCTCCCATTGCGCCGAAAGCCCGCTCCTCGTCTGATCACCGTCACGGAACCAGCCAACGATAGATAGTTACGTTATGGACCCCACGATCGTGTGCCGTGACTTTGGTTGCAGGAATGATTTCCCCCCAATGGGTCGTGATACCCTCCGCGCCGCATTGAGCTAGCTCCACGACGAAGCCCCCTCCATGGCGATCAAACTGTACCGTCAAAAGGTCGACCCGACTGTCGCGTTGTCGTCGATAATGAGGCAAAGAACCTTTAAGCCCAAGCTGGCGAAGCGCGGGAACAAAACGCGCTCACAACGCGCTGTTCGTCTCGTCACGGTTCATCGAGGTATCT
>NZ_CAJMZK010000101.1:0-435 GCF_905220265.1 Paraburkholderia sp. J67 | reverse complement strand
AATCATTGTCGGGAGTCTGGCCAGCGCTGCGGTTGTTCTGTTGGATTGGTTGCTGGAAAATAGCTATGACCCAGCGCGTACTCTTCATCTTTTCGTGGCTAAATTTTTCGTTCCGTGGTTGGCCGCGGTGAGCATTTTGCTGGTGGGCATGGCGCCTATACTGATTCCCTTGTACATGGTCTGCATCATTGCAGTTCAGAAATGGGCTATACGAGGTCGGGCGACCTTCATGGCTTTTGGAGTCCTCTTCGCCGCGGTGGCGTGGTCAGCGTTTTCCGCATGGCATTGCTGGATATCGACGCGCTGTTCGGTAACACTCTCTTCGGTCACTCACCTCCCGCTTGATGCAGTGATCGAACTGATTGTCATCGGAGCGGTGAGCGGTATCGCTTGCCGGTTTGTGCTGATGCGCTGATCCGCCGGCTCGCGCGTGGG
>NZ_CAJMZK010000100.1:0-440 GCF_905220265.1 Paraburkholderia sp. J67 | reverse complement strand
GCGATCACGTACGGATCGTCGAAGGGATGCACGAAGGTCAGGCCGCGTTCTTCCTGAAGCTTGACGGCGTGGGCGTAGGCATCGCTGTAGGACTCGCCCGCCTGCACGACCTCTACCATCGCGCCACCGTGGGCACGCACGGCATCGACCTTGACCTGCGGCGTGGTGACCGGCACGCAGATCACCGCCTTCACGCCCAGCCGCGCCGCCGAGAGCGCCACGCCCTGCGCGTGATTGCCCGCCGATGCCGTGATCACGCCGCGCTGCAATTGCTCCGCCGACAGATGCGCCATCTTGTTGTACGCGCCGCGCAGCTTGAACGAGAACACCGGCTGGTTGTCCTCGCGCTTGAGCAGGACCGTGTTGCGCAGACGCGCCGAGAGGTTCGGCGCGCGTTCGAGTTCGGTCTCGCGGGCGGCGTCGTAGACGCGGGCGGTGAG
>NZ_CAJMZK010000099.1:0-452 GCF_905220265.1 Paraburkholderia sp. J67 | reverse complement strand
TCGTTCAGCAAGGCATTCGGCATGACCGGCGGCTTCCTGAGCGGGGACCGCGAGGTGATCGATTACCTGCGCTTCTGCTCGCGCGCGCACATGTTCTCGGCGCATCTGCCGCTGACGACCGTGGCGGGGGTGTTGGGCGGGATGGAAGTCATCGAGCGCGAACCGGAGCGGATCACGCGCCTGCGGGAGAATGCGGCGTATCTGGAGGCGGGCCTGAGCGCGCTCGGTTTCAGGACGTTCCGTGAGGCGTCGATCATTCCGGTGCGGATTCCGGAAGAAGTGAATATCCGCGAAATCTGCCGGGAGTTCGACGACGCGGGTATTTTCCTGAACTCGATTGAATTTCCGGCGGTGCAGAAGGACGGACAGCGCCTGCGACTGAGCGTCATGTCGACGCACACGCGCGAAGACCTCGATATGGCGCTCGATGCGTTCGAGCGGATCGGCCATAA
>NZ_CAJMZK010000098.1:0-490 GCF_905220265.1 Paraburkholderia sp. J67 | reverse complement strand
CGACCCAAAGGAGACTCTCAACGGGTTCGAAAACGAATGGTCGCGAACGGAGAGAAAGCCGTCAGTCGCTGGTCCCAAAGTCTCGACAGGTGACAGCCTCCCGTGAGGTCAGTCTGGCGTCGATACCGTTACTTGCCGTGCATGTCGCCGCTAACAGCGGTTGTTGAGAATTAGTGCGGACGCAGTGATCGTTGCGCCCAATGCTTGCGCCCTTGGCACAACTCCCGTCAGCGTCGACACAGCAATGTAGTGACTGGTATTCGCTTGGGCACGTTGTTCCCTTTGACCGTTGAGTGCCATGGATCCGACGTTCGAAGATTGCGCTGCACTTACGGGTGATCGTCTCGAACTCGCCGAGTACGGGCTGACGCATCGAGCGTCAACCGGGACGTCAAACGCAGCGCGTCGATCGACTGAGTGCTACCTCTGCGATCACCACGGAGCAAGTGAAGGCGGGGCCGCAACCCTGCAGTAACCTAGTCCCGCCATA
>NZ_CAJMZK010000097.1:0-506 GCF_905220265.1 Paraburkholderia sp. J67 | reverse complement strand
GCGGCCGACTGCGCCCCAGCCGACGCCATCATTGTCCTGCTGGCCAACGACGCGCAGATCAAGGACACCCTGCTGGGCGAAAACGGCCTGATCAAGGCCATCCCCGCTGGGCATCACCCCATCGTGTGCATGATGAGCACCACGCTGCCCGACACCCTGCAAGAGCTCAAGGGCGCGCTGGATGGCGCGGGCGCCGGGCTGATCGACGCTCCGATCAGTGGCGGCATCGTCGGCGCGGAACGCGGCACGCTGACGGTCATGATGGGCGGCGACGATGCGCACGTGCAGGCTGTGATGCCGCTGATGAAGTCGATGGGCGAACGCCTTTTCCATTGCGGCCCGCTCGGCTCGGGCGAAGTGGTCAAGGTGATCAACAACATGCTGTGCGTCACGAACATGTTCCTCACGGCCGAGGCCATTGATCTGGCCGAGCGGCGCGGCGTGAGTTTCGAAAAGCTCTCGCCCATCCTGGCAGTCAGCACCGGCCTGAACTTCCTGACGGCGAA
>NZ_CAJMZK010000096.1:0-542 GCF_905220265.1 Paraburkholderia sp. J67 | reverse complement strand
TGCGGCCTGCGCCTCAAGTTCAGCCATCTGGGCCTTCAGCTCCTTGAACGTTGCCAAGTGTCACCTCCACGAGCATTTTGTCGTGGGGAAATCATAGCCCGCCTCGTGTCTGCGCGACTGGTCGCTGCGCATGCCGTTGAATGCGCGATCGCTCGCTAGTAACTTGCCTACTGACGAGGGCGATTGCCGGTATCGGCCAGGAGCCGACAGTCGCAACTGAAGCGCCAAGACGTTCGAACGACCGTTGTTGCCGGCAGATCGGCCTAAGGCAGCAAGCTAAAGGGCCTCACTTCGCTGGTAGCATCAATCTCGATCAGGGCGGGACCCTGTCAGCGGTGAAGGTTAGCAACCCGGAGAGTCTGCCGTCACTCGCCAAAACTCCCAGCGGATTGGAGGCGCCCGATTAACGCGGGTCTAGCGGGCGCAAAATGCCGTGAAAACGGACGAAAGATCAGTACCCGTCCATGAAAAGGACCATTTCTACGTCGCGGAGCGTCCAGTGTTTCCGCTGCGCGATATCGGCATAAGACAAGACCTCACGG
>NZ_CAJMZK010000095.1:0-569 GCF_905220265.1 Paraburkholderia sp. J67 | reverse complement strand
TCGAAGCGGAGGCTGGCGATAATCAAGTGACAGTGAACGAGGTGAAGGCAGCCCCCGTGTTGCGCACGCACGCGTTTTCCAGCGATATCATCCGGCAGCTAGTGTCCGATATCGAGCAGGAGCCTTTCCAGCCGTCATATCGCAGGGTGTCGTTTGGCGCGCCCGTTAAAGGTTGGCGTCAGCGGCTCGATGCCTATTTCTGGCCGCGACCTGCAGTCGGTTATCGCGAAACCTGCGACGCGCTCGCTCCGTTGCTCGTGACGGCCAGGCTACTGGCCGATTCGATCGAAAAATGGACGCCGGAGCTGCAGGCGCAAGCAGTCGAATTTGCGGATCAGGTTTTTGCGTGGGGCGGCGTCGTGCAGCGCACCGCATACGACTGGCGGGACGTGCATGCAGTCTTTGCTTCCGCGATCCGTGGACAAAGGCAGGACGACGCAAGGATGAACAGCGGCTGGACGAAAGTCGCGGCGTTCGCGAGTAGCCATCTCGAACCCGAACACAACCTCGTTATTTGGGACAGCCGCGTTGCTCATTCCCTTACCCAGCGCCTCGACGCGATTCTCCAT
>NZ_CAJMZK010000094.1:0-569 GCF_905220265.1 Paraburkholderia sp. J67 | reverse complement strand
GTGGAGAATCGCGTCGAGGCGCTGGGTAAGGGAATGAGCAACACGGCTGTCCCAAATGACGAGGTTGTGTTCGGGTTCGAGATGGCTACTCGCGAACGCCGCGACTTTCGTCCAGCCGCTGTTCATCCTTGCGTCGTCCTGCCTTTTTCCACGGATCGCAGAAGCAAAGACTGCGTGCACGTCCCGCCAGTCGTATGCGGTGCGCTGCACGACGCCGCCCCACGCAAAAACCTGATCCGCAAATTCGACGGCTTGCGCCTGCAGCTCCGGCGTCCATTTTTCGATCGAATCGGCCAGTTGCCTGGCCGTCACGAGCAATGGAGCGAGCGCGTCGCAGGTTTGGCGATAACCGACTGCAGGTCGCGGCCAGAAATAGGCATCGAGCCGCTGACGCCAACCTTTGACGGGCGCGCCAAACGACACCCTGCGATATGACGGCTGGAAAGGCTCCTGCTCGATATCGGATACTAGCTGCCGGATGATATCGCTGGAAAACGCGTGCGTGCGCGACACAGGGGCTGCCTTCACCTCCTTCACTGTCACTTGAATATCGCCAGCCTCCGCTTCGC
>NZ_CAJMZK010000093.1:0-605 GCF_905220265.1 Paraburkholderia sp. J67 | reverse complement strand
GTCGACACCGATGCGCTGTGCGCCGCGATCAAGGACGTGTTCCAGGACACGCGCAGCGTGCTCGAACCGGCGGGCGCACTGGCCGTGGCGGGTGCGAAGCAGTACGCGGAACGCGAAGGCATCGACGGCAAGACGCTGGTCGCCATCACCTCGGGCGCGAACATGAACTTCGACCGCATGCGCTTCGTCGCCGAGCGGGCCGAAGTCGGTGAAGCGCGCGAAGCGGTGTTCGCGGTGACGATCCCCGAGGAGCGCGGCAGCTTCAAGCGCTTCTGCGAACTGGTCGGCACCCGCAGCGTCACGGAATTCAACTACCGCATCGACGACGCCGAACGCGCGCACATCTTCGTCGGCGTGCAGATCCGCAACCGCGGCGAATCGCAGCAGATCGCGCAGACCTTCGTGGAACACGGCTTCCCGAGCGTCGATCTCACCGGCGACGAACTCTCGAAGCAGCACATCCGCTACATGGTGGGCGGGCGCTCGCCGCTGGCGCATGATGAACGGCTGTTCCGCTTCGAATTCCCGGAGCGTCCGGGCGCGCTGATGCGTTTCCTCTCGTCGATGGCGCCGAACTGGAACATCAGCCTGTTCCACTATCGCAA
>NZ_CAJMZK010000092.1:0-658 GCF_905220265.1 Paraburkholderia sp. J67 | reverse complement strand
GGGTTTTCGCCAACTGCTCACGTGGGCGTCACGAAAGACACACGGCGCATTCGTGTTCACGAGTAATGTAGACGGCCAGTTTCAGAAGGCAGGATTTGCTGCTGCTCGCATCGAGGAATGTCACGGGACGATCCACGCGTTGCAATGCGTCAACGCATGTACGGATGAAGCCTGGCAAGCGGACGACTTCAATCCGGATGTCGATGAGACAATGTGCCGCCTGGAAGGGGAATTGCCTCGCTGCCGCCATTGCGGATCGCTTGCGCGTCCGAATATCCTGATGTTCGGCGACTGGAACTGGGTCGGCAAATATGCGGATCGTCAGGCAGAGCGCCTCGCGGCATGGTCGCGCGGCGTGGAGCGACTGGTGGTCGTCGAATTGGGCGCGGGGCGGACCTTGCCCACGGTGCGTCGATTCAGCGAACGTTACGGCCCGCGGGTCATTCGTATCAATCCACGGGATTTTTCCATTTCACCTGAAAGAGGTATTGGAATTGCGGCTGGGGCGCTCGCCTCGTTGCAGGCAATTGAGACGAGGTTGAGACACGGGTGAAGACCGCGCGTTCCATGCTTCAACTAGCCGTTGTCGCTGTCGTAACGGGCAGCCATTTGACGAGCACGCATCGCAAACTCTGCGCGCAGTTCCGCCGGCGCGAGT
>NZ_CAJMZK010000091.1:0-658 GCF_905220265.1 Paraburkholderia sp. J67 | reverse complement strand
TTCGATGCGCTCTTGCGTGCGCGGATCAGGAGCCGTTCCAGATGCGCCATGTCGTTATGCGCGAAGCGGATCGCCTTGAGGCTGATGCTCGCGGCCGTGAGCGCAATGCCGTCGTAAAGGCTGGCGTGGTTGTATTCGTCGTACAACAGCACGTCATCGTCGCGCAGCAGGGTCGTAACCCAGCCGAGGTTGGCCTGATAGCCCGAGCCATACAGCAGCGTATCGTCACTGCCCTTCCAGGCCGACAGGCGCTCCTCCAGTTCCTTGTGAAGCCGCGTCGTTCCGCCCAGCAGGGGCGGCCCGCCCACGCCGGCCCCGAACGTCTCCATCGCCTCGCGAATCCGCGCGAGCACGTGCGGATGCGTCGTCAGCCCGAGATAATTGTTCGAGCCGAACATGATCATCTCTTTGGTCGCGCCATCGATTCCCCGTACCTGAACACGGTTCGTTATCGCGGACACGATCTCCCGGCCGTAGTGCGCAAGCCCCCTGGCGCGCGACTCACGGAAATACTCCGAGAAGGGTGCGACCCGTCCTTTCAGCGTGGGCGCTTCAGTCCGGAAAAACTCAGATAACGAAAAATTCTCTCCGTTGTTCGTAGAAGGGACAGATTCGAGATCTGTCACCGGCAAATCAGATGACATTACGTATTCCTTAC
>NZ_CAJMZK010000090.1:0-659 GCF_905220265.1 Paraburkholderia sp. J67 | reverse complement strand
TGGTTTTCGTCAACTGCTCACGTGGGCGTCACGAAAGACACACGGCGCATTCGTGTTCACGAGTAATGTAGACGGCCAGTTTCAGAAGGCAAGATTTGCTGCTGCACGCATCGAGGAATGTCACGGGACGATCCACGCGTTGCAATGCGTCAACGCATGTACGGACGAAGCCTGGCAAGCGGACGACTTCAATCCGGTTGTCGACGAGACAATGTGTCGCCTGGAAGGGGAATTGCCTCGCTGCCGCCATTGCGGATCGCTTGCGCGTCCGAATATCCTGATGTTCGGTGACTGGAACTGGGTCGGCAAATATGCGGATCGTCAGGCAGAGCGCCTCGCGGTATGGTCGCGCGGCGTGGAGCGACTGGTGGTCGTCGAATTGGGCGCGGGGCGGACCTTGCCCACGGTGCGTCGATTCAGCGAACGTCACGGCCCGCGGGTCATTCGTATCAATCCACGGGATTTTTCCATTTCACCTGAAAGAGGTATTGGAATTGCGGCTGGGGCGCTCGCCGCGTTGCAGGCAATTGAGACGAGGTTGAGACACGGGTGAAGACCGCGCGCTTCCATGCTTCAACTAGCCGTTGTCGCCGTCGTAACGTGCAGCCATTTGACGAGCACGCATCGCAAACTCTGCGCGCAGTTCTGCCGGCGCGAGC
>NZ_CAJMZK010000089.1:0-673 GCF_905220265.1 Paraburkholderia sp. J67 | reverse complement strand
GTCAACGCAAACGGCGCGGCGCTGAAGAACCGCGTGACCCTCAAGTACGGCACGCGCGGCGAAGTGCTCGAGGAGTACACGCCGACCGGGTGGCTCACGCACACCTACGACGAACTCGGCAACCGCAGCCAGACGACGATTTCGGGCGAGCGCACGATCGACTGGCTGCACTACGGCTCCGGCCACGTCCACCAGATCCGCATGGACGGTGCGGCGATTGCCGATATGGAGCGCGACGACCTGCATCGCGAAATCTTGCGCACTCAAGGCAAGCTGACGAGCCATATCGGCTACGACAATGTGGGCCGGCGTGTGCACCAGAGCGCGCTGCGCGGTGCCGCGCCGGATCCGTTGCTCGCCAAGCAGTGGCATTACGATCTGGCCGGCGACATGATCCGCAAGCAGGATCTGCGCTATGGCGCGACCGCGTACCGCTACGATCCGACGGGGCGCATCGAGCAGGCGGCGGGACCGGGCCTGCCTTCGGAAGTGTTCCGCTGGGACGCGGCGGCGAACCTGGTGTCGAGCGATCATCCGGGTGGTTACGTCGAGCACAACCGGCTGAAGATGTTCGAGGACAAGCGCTTTGAATACGATGCGTTTGGGCGGCTGTCACGCAAGTTGAGCGGGCGCGGGCCCACGAAGGATCAGACCTTCGAGTATGACGACTGGC
>NZ_CAJMZK010000088.1:0-692 GCF_905220265.1 Paraburkholderia sp. J67 | reverse complement strand
GCCTTCGTGTCTCACCGGCGTTTCGAGCCAGCGGTTAACGGAAAGTCCGATAGGAATGTCAGCCATCGTGAACGACGCTCCGGCGATGAAGGCACCGGTTTTTTCAAGTTGTCGCTCGATAATGGTCATGTGTCTGCGCCAGGCAGTACAGGACTGCGCGATCTGTTCCGGATCCTGGTAATCAGGAAGGCGCCGGGTTAGCGCAAGGAACGCGTAACTCCACGACTTGTTCAAATCGGTCGCTTGCCAGTCCAACCATTGGTCCACGCGAGCACGGGCCAGTGCTGGTGTGGGGTAAAGATGGGTGGCATGTTCGCGGTTGGCCAGGTAGCGAATGATCGTGTTCGACTCCCAGAGCACGAAATCTCCATCGCGAACCACGGGCACCATCGCGTTAGGATTAAGCGCCAGGAACTCGGGCGTGTTGGTGGACCGTAATCCCGCCCCCCAGTCTTCACGCGTGAACAAGATATCCAGTTCGGCGCAGGTCCAGAGAACCTTGCGTACGTTGATGGAAGATGCCCTCCCCAGTATCTGCAGCATGGTGTGAAGGAACGTTCGTAGTTGATCAGGATGACGCAGCGAATCTGGGCCACTCAGTTACGCTGAATAGATCGACCTAGTGTACCTATCGGTCGAACTGCTCGACATGTACAGTTCTGATGCCCCTCACTGGGCCAGACCCGCGCACT
>NZ_CAJMZK010000087.1:0-719 GCF_905220265.1 Paraburkholderia sp. J67 | reverse complement strand
CCGATCCCGCCCAGCACTGCGGCGGTGAACGCCTTCATGCCGGGGATGAAGCCCATGTAGAAGTGCGCGTTGCCGTATTCGGAGGCGATCATCACGCCGGCGAGTGCGGCCAGCGCCGAGCCGATCATGAAGGTGGCCGAGATCACGAAGTTCGGGTTCACGCCCATCAGCGAGGCATTGTTCGGGTTCTCCGCGATCGCACGCATGGCGCGGCCAAGTTTCGTCTTGTGCACGAGCAGCAGCAGACCCGCCATCACGACGAACGCCACGATGATGATGACGATTTCAGTCGGCGAGATCACCGCGCCGACACCCGTATCGGTCGGCTTGATGACGTTGAGCGGATCGGTCGAGATCAGCTGCGGGAACGGCAGCGGATTGCGGCCCCAGATCAGCATCGCGAGCGTCTGCAGCAGGATCGATACGCCGATCGCGGTGATCAGCGGAGCGAGACGCGGTGCGCGGCGCAGCGGCCGGTAGGCGACCTTTTCGATCGTGTACCCAACTAGCGCACACACGAATGCGGCTATCACGAGCGCTATGCACAGCGTGGGGATGTTCCCGAGGCCCGGGAAGTGATTCTGCAACACCGTGATCGCGGACAGCGCCACCATCGCGCCGACCATGAGCACGTCGCCGTGCGCGAAGTTGATGATGCCCAGAATCCCGTACACCATCGTGTAGCCCAGCGCGATGATGGCGTAGATGCTGCCAAGCAC
>NZ_CAJMZK010000086.1:0-764 GCF_905220265.1 Paraburkholderia sp. J67 | reverse complement strand
GTGAGAATGTCGTGCAGTTCCGTGTTGCTTTCCACGTCGAAGACGCTGTAGTTCGCGTATTCGCCGACCAGGCGCCAGATATGGCGCCACTTGCCGCTGCGCTGCAACTCCTGCGAATAGGCCTTTTCTCGCGCCTTGATCTCGTTGACGACTTCGGCGGGCAGATCAGCCGGGATGTTCACATCCATGCGTACGTGGAAAAGCATCGTCTCTATCCTGTTACGTGTTTCGACTTACTTGATGACTTTCTTCAGGCCATCGCGGGTGAAGCGCTCGATCTTCGCTTCGTCCAGCTCGATGCCCAGACCCGGGCCATCGGGAACGGTCAGCGCGAAATCGCTGTAATCGAGCGGCTTCGTGAGAATCTCTTCGGTAATCAGTAGTGGTCCGAACAATTCGGTGCCCCACTGCAGGTTCGCAAAGCTCGCGAACAGATGCGCAGAGGCCACCGTGCTGAATGCGCCTTCGAGCATGGTGCCGCCGTACAGTTCGATACCGGCGGCGTCCGCGATCGCGGCCACGCGTTGCGCCGCGAACAGGCCGCCGCTTTGCTCGATCTTGATGGCGAAGACATCCGCGCCGTTGTTCTTCGCGATCTCGAACGCGCTTTCGGGGCCTTGCAGGATCTCGTCGGCCATCAGCGCGACGGGGAAACGGCGCATGAGATGCGCGAGCGCCGCGGCGGAGGCCACCGGTTGTTCGACCAGTTCGCAGCCCGCATCGGCCAGCGCCGGGATCGCCCAGGCGGCCTGCGTCTCGCTCCA
>NZ_CAJMZK010000085.1:0-767 GCF_905220265.1 Paraburkholderia sp. J67 | reverse complement strand
GGTCACCTGACGCACGGCATGGCGCTCAACATGAGCGGCAAGTGGTTCAACGTCGTGAGCTACGGCCTCGACGCGAACGAAGACATCGACTACGAAGCGCTGGAGAAGCGCGCGCACGAAACGAAGCCGAAGCTGATCATCGCGGGCGCATCGGCATTCGCGCTGCGCATCGACTTCGAGCGTATCGCCAAGGTTGCGAAGGCAGTCGGCGCGTACTTCATGGTCGACATGGCGCACTACGCCGGCCTGATCGCCGCGGGCGTCTACCCGAACCCGGTGCCGTTCGCCGACTTCGTCACCACGACCACGCACAAGAGCCTGCGCGGCCCGCGCGGCGGCGTGATCCTGATGAAGGCCGAACACGAAAAGGCCATCAACTCGGCGATCTTCCCGGGTATCCAGGGCGGCCCGCTGATGCACGTGATCGCCGGCAAGGCGGTGGCGTTCAAGGAAGCTGCGACGCCGGAATTCAAGACCTATCAGCAGCAAGTGGTCGAGAACGCACGCGTGCTGGCCGAAACGCTGGTCAAGCGCGGTCTGCGTATCGTCTCGGGCCGCACGGAAAGCCATGTGATGCTGGTCGACCTGCGCGCGAAGAACATCACCGGCAAGGCAGCGGAAGCCGTGCTGGGCGCGGCGCACATCACGGTCAACAAGAACGCGATCCCGAACGACCCGGAAAAGCCGTTCGTGACCTCGGGCATCCGCCTGGGTTCGCCGGCGATGACGACGCGCGGTTTCGGCACGAAGGAAGCCGAGCAGGTGGG
>NZ_CAJMZK010000084.1:0-781 GCF_905220265.1 Paraburkholderia sp. J67 | reverse complement strand
ACGCATGTCGATCATCGAAAACATGCAGATGGGCGCGTACCTGCGCAACGACAAGGATGGCATTGCGAAGGACGTCGACCGTATGTTCGGCTTCTTCCCGCGCCTGAAGGAACGTGCCTCGCAGCTCGCGGGCACGCTCTCGGGCGGCGAGCAGCAGATGCTGGCGATGGCGCGCGCGATCATCAGCCGTCCGAAGCTGCTGTTGCTGGACGAACCGTCGATGGGTCTCTCGCCGATCATGGTGGAGAAGATCTTTGAAGTGGTGCGCACGATCTCGGGTGAAGGCATCACGGTGCTGCTGGTCGAGCAGAACGCACGGCTTGCGTTGCAGGCGGCGAACCGCGGCTATGTGATGGACTCGGGTCTCGTCACGATGGAAGGCGACGCCAGGCAGATGCTCGACGATCCGAAGGTGCGCGCGGCGTATCTGGGCGAATAAGTGGGTCAACGGATGGGAATGGCGAGCGGGTATGTGACGCTCGATATTGAAATTGCAGCAAGAAAGGAAAGAACGATGAAAGTCCTTGTGCCAGTCAAGCGCGTAGTCGATTACAACGTGAAGGTTCGTGTGAAGTCGGATGGCTCGGGCGTGGATATCGCGAACGTAAAGTTTTCGATGAACCCGTTCGATGAAATCGCGGTTGAAGAGGCGGTGCGGTTGAAGGAAGCGGGTGTGGTGACGGAAGTCATCGCCGTCTCGTGTGGCGTTTCGCAAGCCCAGGAAACGCTGCGCACGGCGCTGGCGATTGGCGCGGATCGCGCGGTGTTGATCGAGTCCGAC
>NZ_CAJMZK010000083.1:0-877 GCF_905220265.1 Paraburkholderia sp. J67 | reverse complement strand
GCGAAGATGCCGCGGCCTTCCGGCACCATCGCGAGGCCCTTCTTGAGCAGTTCGTGCGCGGGCACGCCCTTGATCGACGTGCCCATGTACTCGATGTCGCCCGACGAGTACGCCTTCAGCCCCGTGATCGCCTTCATGGTCGTGGTCTTGCCGGCGCCGTTCGCGCCGATCAGCGTGACGAGCTCGCCCTGCTGGACTTCCATGTCCACGCCCTTCACTGCCTGAATGCCGCCGTAATTGACCTGGAGGCCCTTGATTTTCAACATCGGTGTAGCCATCAGTGAACTCCTGCGCCCAGATATGCCTCGATTACCTTCGGGTCCTTCTGCACGTCTTGCGGCAGACCTTCGGCGATCACCTTGCCGTAGTCGAGCACGGTCATGCGGTTGCACAGGCCCATCACCAGCTTCACGTCGTGCTCGATCAGCAGGATGGTCTTGCCATCGGCGCGGATCTTGTCGAGCAGGCGCGTGAGTTCGACCTTCTCGGTCGCGTTCATGCCGGCGGCCGGCTCATCCAGCGCGAGCAGCTTCGGATCGGTTGCCAGCGCACGCGCGATTTCCAGACGGCGCTGGTGGCCATACGAGAGATTGCGCGAGGTGTAGTCGGCGTACTGCGCGATGCCCACGTATTCGAGCAGTTCGAGCGCGCGTTCCTTGATCTCGCGCTCTTCCTTGCGCTCCGAAGACGTCTGGAACACGGCGCCCAGCAGGCCGTGCTTCGTGCGCACGTGACGGCCGACCATCACGTTTTCGAGCGCCGTCATGCCGCCGAACAGACGGATGTTCTGGAAGGTGCGCGCGATGCCCGCCTTCGCCACCTGGTAGACGGCTTCCGGCTTGTACTCCTGACCGTCGAGCTTGAATTCGCCCGAGTC
>NZ_CAJMZK010000082.1:0-930 GCF_905220265.1 Paraburkholderia sp. J67 | reverse complement strand
ACCGCCCATATCCGGCGTGCGCGGGCCTTCCACCAGCACCTTTTCGATCGCCTGCATGATCGCGTCGTGCGCCGCCTTGAACTGCGCGTCGCCGTTGCCGAGGAAGTCGAGCATCATCGCGCCCGACCAGATCATGGCGATGGGGTTGGCGATCTCCTTGCCGAAGATATCCGGTGCCGAACCATGCACCGGCTCGAACAGCGACGGGAAATTACGCTCGGGGTTGAGGTTCGCCGATGCCGCCAGGCCAATCGTGCCCGTACATGCAGGACCGAGATCGGAAAGAATATCACCGAAGAGATTCGACGCCACCACCACGTCGAAGCGATCCGGTTGCAGCACGAAGCGCGCGCACAGAATGTCGATGTGCTGCTTGTCCCACTTCACGTCGGGATACGCCTCGGCCATCGCGGCCACGCGCTCGTCCCAGTACGGCATGCTGATCGAAATACCATTCGACTTGGTCGCCGCCGTGAGCTTCTTGCGGCCGCGCTGGTTGGCAAGTTCGAACGCGTACTTGAGGATGCGATCCACACCCTGGCGCGTGAACACCGATTCCTGCAGCACGAATTCGCGCTCGGTGCCCTCGAACATCTTGCCGCCCACGGAACTGTATTCGCCCTCGGTGTTTTCGCGCACCACGAAGAAGTCGATATCGCCAGGCTTGCGGTTGGCGAGCGGACACGGCACGCCCGGCAGCAGACGCACGGGGCGCAGATTCACGTACTGGTCGAACTCACGACGGAACTTGAGGAGCGACCCCCACAACGAAATATGGTCGGGCACCTTGTCGGGCCAACCCACCGCGCCGAAGTAGATCGCATCGAAACCCTTGAGCGTGGCGAACCAGTCGTCGGGCATCATCTTGCCGTGTTCGAGGTAGTAGTCGCAGCTCGCCCAGTCGAAATGCGTGAATTCGATCGACAGGCC
>NZ_CAJMZK010000081.1:0-1044 GCF_905220265.1 Paraburkholderia sp. J67 | reverse complement strand
ACGCGCCGCGCGTCTGGGCGTGGCGACCACGCACGAAGGCGTGGAAGGACTCACGCGCCTGCCCGTGTTCAGCGAAATCGACTTCGTGTTCGACGCGACGTCGGCGGGTGCGCATGTGAAGAACGACGCGCTGCTGCGCAAGCTGAAGCCGTCGATTCGCGTGATTGATCTGACGCCTGCTGCGATTGGCCCATATTGCGTGCCCGTCGTGAATCTGGATGCGCATATCGACGCGCCCAACGTGAACATGGTCACGTGCGGCGGCCAGGCAACCATTCCGATCGTCGCAGCTGTTTCGCGCGTGGCGAAGGTGCATTACGCGGAAATCGTCGCATCGATCAGCAGCAAGTCGGCGGGGCCGGGCACGCGCGCGAATATCGACGAATTCACCGAGACGACTTCTAAGGCGATCGAAGCGGTGGGCGGCGCGGCGAAGGGCAAGGCCATCATCGTGCTCAATCCGGCCGAGCCGCCGGTGATGATGCGCGACACGGTGTACACGCTTTCGGCGCTGGCCGACCGTGATGCCGTCGAGCGTTCGATCGAAGAAACCGTGGCGAAAGTGCATGCGTATGTGCCCGGCTATCGCCTCAAGCAGAAAGTGCAGTTCGATGAAATTCCCGCGAGCGCGCCGCTGAACATTCCGGGCCTCGGCCAATTCAGCGGCCTGAAGACTTCGGTATTCCTCGAAGTGGAAGGCGCCGCGCACTATCTGCCCGCCTACGCAGGCAATCTCGACATCATGACTTCCGCCGCGCTCGCCACCGCCGAACGCATGGCGCAGACGCTCTTGAGCGTGCAAGGAGCGTAAAGCGATGAGCAAGAAACTCTATATCTCCGACGTCACGCTGCGCGACGGCAGCCACGCGATTCGTCATCAATACTCGATCCAGAACGTGCAGGACATCGCACGCGCGCTGGATCGCGCGAAAGTCGACAGCATCGAAGTCGCGCACGGCGACGGCTTGCAAGGTTCGAGCTTCAACTACGGTTTCGGTGCGCATAGCGACCTGGAGTGGATCGAAGCGGTCGCCGACGTGGTCG
>NZ_CAJMZK010000080.1:0-1044 GCF_905220265.1 Paraburkholderia sp. J67 | reverse complement strand
GCGCGCTGCGCGTCTGGGCGTGGCCACTACGCATGAAGGTGTGGAAGGACTCACGCGTCTGCCCGTGTTCAACGAAATCGACTTCGTGTTCGACGCGACGTCGGCGGGCGCACATGTGAAAAACGATGCGCTGCTGCGCAAGCTGAAGCCGTCGATTCGCGTGATCGATCTGACGCCCGCCGCGATTGGCCCGTATTGCGTGCCCGTTGTGAATCTGGATGCGCATATCGACGCGCCGAACGTGAATATGGTCACATGTGGCGGTCAGGCGACCATTCCGATTGTCGCGGCGGTCTCGCGTGTAGCGAAGGTGCATTACGCGGAAATCGTCGCATCGATCAGCAGCAAATCGGCGGGGCCGGGTACTCGCGCGAATATCGACGAATTCACCGAAACGACTTCCAAGGCGATCGAAGCGGTAGGCGGCGCGGCGAAGGGCAAAGCCATCATCGTGCTCAATCCGGCCGAGCCGCCGGTGATGATGCGCGACACGGTGTACACGCTTTCGGCGCTGGCCGACCGCGATGCGGTCGAGCGCTCGATCGAAGAGACCGTGGCGAAGGTGCATGCGTATGTACCGGGCTATCGACTCAAGCAGAAAGTGCAGTTCGATGAAATCCCCGCGAGCGCGCCGCTGAACATTCCGGGCCTCGGCAAATTCAGCGGCCTGAAGACTTCGGTATTCCTCGAAGTGGAAGGCGCGGCGCACTATCTGCCCGCCTACGCAGGCAATCTCGACATCATGACTTCCGCCGCGCTCGCCACCGCCGAACGCGTGGCGCAGACGCTCTTGAGCGTGCAAGGAGCGTAAAGCGATGAGCAAGAAACTCTACATCTCCGACGTCACGCTGCGCGACGGCAGCCACGCGATTCGCCATCAATACTCGATCCAGAACGTGCAGGACATCGCCCGCGCGCTGGACAAGGCTAAGGTCGACAGCATCGAGGTCGCGCATGGCGACGGCCTGCAAGGTTCGAGCTTCAACTATGGCTTCGGCGCACATAGCGATCTGGAGTGGATCGAAGCCGTGGCCGACGTGGTCA
>NZ_CAJMZK010000079.1:0-1045 GCF_905220265.1 Paraburkholderia sp. J67 | reverse complement strand
TCTGGATTTGCCACTCGTCATTCAGGAGGTACACTTGAGTCGGGTCGGTTATCAACGTATATAAAATGTCGCTACAGGAACAACTGCTTCGTGCGCTCCCCGTCGTTCGAGACGACGAAGACGAGCAGATCGCTGCAAAAACGGGAATTGCGTTTGGCGACCTCCGTGAATTTTTGCGGCAACGAAACCATTCTTTACCCTGCGACAGGACCATCAGACGCGCGCTGCTATCGATGAGTGGCCTCGTTGGCTGTGTCGGAAAGACCCGTGGCACGCGCTGGTTCAAGACCGATGCGACGAAGATGCTGCCGTCCGATGAGCGTATGAGCGCGAATCTCGCTGTCGCTCTGAGCGCGCTCGAACGAGTGGCGCACCGGCAATTGCCTTTCGCCGTTTTCTCCGAACTCGAACCGAAGTTCAAGGAAGCGGCCGCGACGCTTTCATTCGACATTAACAATCCCGTAGTGAAGCACGGGCGGACATGGGCATCGAAGATTGCAAGAATCGATGGCACGCAGCCCGTTATCTTTCCGCCAATCGACGATGCGGTCTATCGCACCGTGACCGATGCCCTACTACGCGACCGCAAGCTGTCGTTCCGTTACAGGCGCGCGACATCGGTCGCTCAATACGACATGAGTCCCCAGGCGCTGGTCGACCGGGCCGGCGTTTTTTATGTCGTCATGTGGGCCAGTACGCGGCCCAAGACTCGCTATCTCTTTCGGTTGGACCGGATGCTCGAAGCGCTAACGATCGAAGAGCCGGCCGAGCATGATTCGGCATTCGATCTCCATACCTATATCAACTCAGAAAAAGCGTTCAATTTTTTCCCTGAACCCGATGTCGAGCTCAGATTGCGTGTCCATTCCGTTTCCGGCGCGAAGCCCCGAGCAGCGTCAGAGCACATGCTGAACGAATTTCGCTTGCACGACGATCAACGCATCGTTTACGCGCCCGATCGACAGTCATTTGAACTGACGGCAATCGTAAAGCCTTCCGTGATGCTTCGGCAGTTCCTGCATAGCCATGCCGACTCTATTGAAGT
>NZ_CAJMZK010000078.1:0-1049 GCF_905220265.1 Paraburkholderia sp. J67 | reverse complement strand
ATGGCGCCGTCGGCTGAAATCACGCTCATGCCGAACCGCGGCAACGGCATCACGCTGCTGGCCAACGAGCATGGCGACATTGGCAACAACATCCTGAACACGGCGGTCGTCACGGTGCCGATCACGGCCACGCAGACCTTCGTCGCGGGCCTGATGCCGAGCTTTGGCGGCTACGAGGTGCAGCAGTCGAACCAGATGCTCACCCTCACCCACAACCTGCTGTATGACTTCTCGGATCCGGGCAGCTATGTGGGCGTGGGCTGGAATTACACGCCGGACAGCAGCCAGTGGGCCTTCAAGTTCATGCTGGGCAACGAGCAGTACCGCACGTATGGCTCGGTCACGCAGACGGGCACGAATGCGCTGGGCGATCCGATCACCACCAGCAACAAGATCCCGACGTTCACGGCGCGTGCCGATTACACGTGGTCGAGCGCGCTGGATATCGGCGGGTCGTTCAATATCGGACGTCAGACGCTGTCGAGCGCGATCGACTCCACGACTGGCCAGGCCGTTTATGGTGCGGGTGGCCAGGCAACGAGCTCGGGCGGCTACTTCTTCTTTGGCGAAGTCGACGCGACTTACACGGGTGCAGACGTGCAGTACAACGCCGAACTCGATTACGGTCAGCAGCAGCGCGCCGCGTATAACGGCGGCAATGCGCAGTGGTACGGTCTGTCGATGCTCGCGCACCGCAAGTTCAATGCGCCGGTTGTCGGTCGTATGGGTGTGACGGCGCGTTATGACCTGCTCGTCGATAGCAAGAACGGTGGTGGTGGCGGTGGCGTTGCGCTCAATGGCAACGGGATGGACCCGTATAACGGCTTTGGTATTGGCGCGGATTGTCTCGCGAATTCCGAGGCGAATGGCGGTCTGGGCTTCCAGTGCAAGGGCGCGGTGCGGCAGGACGTAGCGCTGGACCTGCTGTTCTACCCGACGCAGCAAATCACCGTGAAGGTTGAATATCGCCACGACTGGGCGTCGCAGAATGTGTTCCTGCGCAATGACGGGTCGTACAGCAAGAGCAATGATTTGCTGGGGGCGCAGTT
>NZ_CAJMZK010000077.1:0-1068 GCF_905220265.1 Paraburkholderia sp. J67 | reverse complement strand
GCTTCAGCGCGCGGGCGCTCGACAATCTGGTTGTCCTTGCCTTGCAGCAGCGGCGTCAGGGTGAAGTCGAACTCGATGTGCTTGTACGCGTCGTTCTTGAGGCCGAGCGCCGCGCCGCCGGTTTTCTCGACGACGTGCGGAATCAACTCCTCACGCGTGGCGTAAGCGAAGTCGTCCCAGATCAGCGGATCGCCTTCGATATTGAACTGCGTGGTGAGCTTGCGATGATCGCCGCTCGTGACGAAGAAGTGCACGTGCGCCGGACGGTTGCCGTGACGGCCCAGACCGTTGAGCAGTTGCTGCGTGGCGCCGTGCGGCGGGCAGCCGTAACCCACGGGCATGAGCGTGCGGAATTCGTATTGGCCTTCCGGGCCGGTCTTGACCGCGCCGCGCAGGTTGAACGCGGTTTGCGCGCCGGTCGGGTCGAAGTGCGAGTAAAAGCCCTTCGAATTGGCGTGCCAGCATTCGACCACGGCGTTCGCAACGGGCTTGCCATCCGTGCCCTTGACCGTGCCGCGAATCACGAGCGGACCCGCATCGGCGTCTTCGTTGAGGTCGATCTTCGAGACGCCTTCGCGCACCGGCGCACCCGCCACATAGAGCGGGCCTTCGATCGTGCGCGGCGTGCCGCCGTCCAGACCGACTGCCTTGTCTTCCGCGTCCATGCGGATGTCGAGGTATTTTTCCAGACCGAGGCCTGCCGCGAGCAGCGCCGCTTCGCCGTCCGAGCCGAGCTTGTTCAGGTAGTTCACGCCGGCCCACACTTCATCGGGCGTGATGTCGAGGTCGTCGATGGCCTTGAACAGATCGCCCAGCAGGCGATGCACGATCTGCTGGAAACGGACGTTGCCGTTACCGCCATCGAGATTGGCCGCCGCTTTCAGCAGATCCTGCACTTCCTTGGAATCGAATACTTTGACGCTCATGATTAGTGTCTCCACTTGTATTTTGGGGAAAAACAGCCTGGACGCGGGTGGCGGGATTCAGGCGTCGTCGTCGCGGATCGACGACGGGTGGCGACACAGCGGCGTCACCGAAATCTTCATGTACGGGAACAGCGGCAGCGCC
>NZ_CAJMZK010000076.1:0-1187 GCF_905220265.1 Paraburkholderia sp. J67 | reverse complement strand
AGGAACGGAAAATGACTGACATTGTGATCGTTTCGGCCGCACGCACCGCGGTTGGTAAATTTGGCGGTTCGCTGGCGAAAGTGGCCGCGCCGGATCTGGGCGCCATCGCCATCAAGGCCGCGCTCGAGCGCGCAGGCGTCAAGCCCGAGCAGGTCAGCGACGTGATCATGGGTCAGGTGCTTACGGCGGCTTCGGGCCAGAACGTGGCGCGTCAGGCGTCGCTCAAGGCCGGCCTGCCGACCTCGGTGCCGGCGATGACGATCAACAAGGTGTGCGGCTCGGGCCTGAAGGCCGTGATGCTTGCCGCCAACGCGATCATCGCGGGCGACGCCGACATCGTCGTGGCCGGCGGTCAGGAAAACATGAGCGCGGCGCCGCACGTGCTGCCGGGTTCGCGCGACGGCTTCCGCATGGGCGACGCGAAGCTGGTCGACAGCATGATCGTCGACGGCCTGTGGGACGTGTACAACCAGTACCACATGGGCGTGACGGCAGAAAACGTCGCAAAGGAATACGGCATCACGCGCGAAGAGCAGGATGCTTTTGCGGCGCTGTCGCAGAACAAGGCGGAAGCCGCGCAGAAGGCCGGCCGTTTCGACGCGGAAATCGTGCCGGTCGAGATTCCGCAACGCAAGGGCGAGCCGCTGAAGTTCGCGACCGACGAATTCGTGCGCCACGGCGTGACGGCGGAGTCGCTCGCGGGCCTGAAGCCGGCGTTCTCGAAGGAAGGCACGGTGACGGCGGCTAATGCGTCGGGCCTGAACGACGGCGCAGCGGCGGTGGTGGTGATGTCGGCAAAGCAGGCCGAGGCGCTGGGTCTCACGCCGCTCGCGCGCATCAAGTCGTACGCAGCCGGCGGCGTCGATCCGAAGGTGATGGGCATGGGCCCGGTGCCGGCATCGAAGCGCGCGCTGGAACGTGCGGGCTGGTCGGTGGGCGACCTCGACCTGATGGAAATCAACGAGGCGTTCGCGGCGCAGGCGCTTGCGGTGAACAAGCAGATGGGCTGGGACACGTCAAAGATCAACGTGAACGGCGGGGCGATCGCGATCGGCCATCCGATCGGCGCATCGGGCTGCCGGATTCTGGTGACGCTGCTGCACGAAATGCAGCGCCGCGACGCGAAGCGCGGTCTGGCGTCGCTGTGTATCGGCGGCGGCATGGGCGTGGCGCTCGCGCTGGAACGT
>NZ_CAJMZK010000075.1:0-1196 GCF_905220265.1 Paraburkholderia sp. J67 | reverse complement strand
ATGAAAATCACCATTATCGGTACCGGCTACGTTGGCCTCGTCACCGGGGCGTGCCTTGCCGAAATCGGTCACGACGTGTTCTGCCTCGACGTCGATCCGCGCAAGATCGACATCCTGAACAACGGCGGCGTGCCGATCCACGAGCCGGGTCTGCTCGAGCTCATCCAGCGTAACCGCAAGGCGCGCCGCATCACGTTTTCCACCGACATCGCCGCGAGCGTCGAGCACGGCGAGGTGCAGTTCATCGCCGTCGGCACGCCGCCCGACGAAGACGGTTCCGCCGACCTGCAATACGTGCTCGAAGCGGCGCGCAGCATCGGCCGCCACATGAACGGCTTCAAGGTGATCGTCGACAAGTCGACGGTGCCGGTCGGCACGGCGCAGCGCGTGCAGGCGGTGATCGCCGAAGAACTCGCGAAGCGCGGCCTCGGCGAAAGCGACGCGCATCGCTTCTCGGTGGTCTCGAATCCCGAGTTCCTGAAAGAGGGCGCGGCCGTGGACGACTTCATGCGTCCGGATCGCATCATCATCGGCATCGACGAAGACGCCCGTGGCGAGCTTGCGCGCGAGAAGATGAAGCGCCTCTACGCGCCGTTCAACCGTAACCACGAACGCACGATCTACATGGACGTGCGCTCGGCCGAGTTCAGCAAGTACGCGGCCAATGCGATGCTGGCCACGCGCATCTCGTTCATGAACGAGATGGCGAATCTCGCCGACCGCGTGGGCGCCGACATCGAGTCGGTGCGGCGCGGCATCGGCTCCGACCCGCGCATCGGCTATCACTTCCTCTACGCGGGCTGCGGTTATGGCGGCTCGTGCTTCCCGAAGGACGTGCAGGCGTTGATCCGCACGGCTGCGGAATCGGGCCAGAATCTGCGCATTCTCGAAGCGGTCGAGGACGTGAACCACGCCCAGAAGGACGTGCTGGTGGGCAAGATCGTCAAGTCGCTGGGCGAAGACCTGCGTGGTCGCCACTTCGCGGTCTGGGGTCTCGCGTTCAAGCCGAACACCGACGACATGCGCGAGGCGCCGAGCCGCCGTCTGATCGCGGAACTGGTGTCGCGCGGTGCGACGGTGTCGGCCTATGACCCGGTCGCAACCGACGAGGCGCGCCGTGTGTTCGCGCTCGATTTCGCGCACGCTCCCGAACAACTCGCGCGCATCACCTTTGCGCCGACCCAGGACGACACGCT
>NZ_CAJMZK010000074.1:0-1425 GCF_905220265.1 Paraburkholderia sp. J67 | reverse complement strand
CATCATGCCTCGTGTGCGCGCAGGAAGCGGAAGAACTCCACGCCTTCACGCAGACGGCGCTTCATCATGTCCCAGCTCGTGAGCATCTCGCGCACGATCTCCCAGATCTTCGACGGGCGGAAATAGAACTGTCGATAGAACTGTTCGAGGTGGTGATAGATCTCCTCGCGCGACAGATGCGGATAGCCGATTGCGGCCAGCTGCACGCCTTCCTTGCTGACGAGGTTGATGACCTTGTTCTCTTCCATCCAGCCGTTTTCCACGGCCTGGTTGTAAAGCGTCGTGCCCGGATACGGTGCGGCCAGCGACACCTGGATCGTGTGCGGATTGATTTCCTTCGCGTACTCGATCGTCTTCTTGATGGTGTCCTGCGTCTCGCCCGGCAGGCCCAGAATAAAGGTGCCGTGGATCTTGATGCCCAGGTTCTTGCAGTCCGCGCTGAAGCGGCGCGCGAAGTCCGTGCGCACGCCCTTCTTGATGTTCACGAGAATCTGGTCGTCGCCCGATTCGAAACCCACCAGCAACAGACGCAGACCGTTTTCCTTCATGATCTTGAGCGTCTTGTACGGCACGTTGGCCTTCGCATTGCACGACCACGTCATGCCGAGCTTGCCCAGACCGATGGCAATGGCTTCGGCGCGCGGCAGGTCGTCGGTGAAGGTATCGTCGTCGAACATGAGCTCCTTCACTTCCGGCATGTTGTCGCGAATCCACTTCGCCTCTTCGATCACATTCGCGACCGAGCGCGTGCGATAGCGATGGCCGCTCACCGTCTGCGGCCACAGGCAGAACGTGCAGCGCGACTTGCAACCACGGCCCGTATAAATCGACACGTACGGGTAGTTCAGATAGCCGATGAAGTAGTTGTCGATCTTCAGGTCGCGCTTGTAGATGGGCGCGACGAACGGCAGCTCGTCCATGTTTTCGAGGATCGGACGCGCCTCGTTGTGCTCGATCGAGCCGTCCTTCGCGCGCCAGCTCAAGCCCTTGATCTCGGGGAAAGGCTTGCCTTCGGCGAGTTCCTTGCAGGTGTAATCGAATTCTTCGCGGCAGACGAAGTCGATCGCTTCGGTGGCCGTGAGCGAGTTATGCGGATCGACCATCACCTTCGCACCCACCATGCCGACCAGCAGCGACGGCTTGCGCTTTTTCAGGTCTTCGGCGAAGAGCGCGTCGGTCGGGAACGACGGCGTGCTCGTGTGGATGATGATGAGGTCATAGTCCATCGCGATGTTCAGCGTCGCTTCGACGCCGATGCCATCGGCGGGCGCATCCAATACGCGGCTGTCGGGCACGAGGGCCGCGGGCTGCGCGAGCCACGTCGGATACCAGAACGAGCGGATCTCGCGCTTCGCCTGATAGCGCGAACCCGCGCCACCGTCGAAGCCGTCATAGGACGGGGCCTGCAAAAACAGCGTTTTCATG
>NZ_CAJMZK010000073.1:0-1462 GCF_905220265.1 Paraburkholderia sp. J67 | reverse complement strand
CGACGATTCGGTGCGCGACGCGGTTTATTATTTTCACAACGATGTGTCGGGGATGCCCGAAGAGTTGACCGACGCCGATGGTGAACTGGTCTGGCAGGCGCGTTACAAGGTGTGGGGGAACGCGGTTCAGGAGGAATGGGTTCAGCACGAGGAGCCGAGGCCGCAGAATTTGCGGTTTCAGGGGCAGTATCTGGATCGCGAGACTGGGCTGCATTACAACACGTTCCGGTTTTATGATCCGGATGTGGGGAGGTTTGTGACGCCCGACCCGATTGGGTTGATGGGTGGGGTGAATCTTTATGCGTATGCGCCGAATTCCATTGCATGGATCGATCCACTCGGGCTTTATAACGGAGAGGGAACACGTAGTCTCGGTAAGTACAATGTTTTTCACGAGCATACGCTGACGGTCGATCAATACACTTTGTCCGATCCAGAACACTTTCGTCTTGCGAATGAATCCGTATTTCAGCGTGCACAGGTAGATGCGGACTTCCGCCAGACCCTGCAAACCAAATACCCTGGCGTTCTCGAGCACGTGAGCCCGACGCAGAGCGGTAGATATAGAGGCTCTTCGCCACCCGACATGACGTGGCATCATGGAGACTCGCCAGGGGCATTGCAACTGGTTGATCATGGCGATCACAAGAGTTTCCACAAGGTCTACCATCCGGACGGAAAAGGCGGAAGAAACAAATGGGGTGGCGGCACAGGATGCCGCTAAATGATCAAGAAAGGAGAGAAACCATGAATACTTTGCAAGGATTGCAGGCCCTGATCACCGAAAAACAGGGCTTGCCAAAAGTAGGCTGGATCTTTGTTGACAAGAACTTTGACAAGACTTCTGCTGTCGCCTTGTTAGGCGCAGTCTTCCACATTCCGGAAAATGAGGATGATGAATTTTATGGTGAGGATTATCTTGCCTCGTGGCTAGAAATCCCGACCTTCCTCGCTGTCATTGAGTTGCGGGGAAAACAACTAAAAGATCCAAATGTCGAGGACATTGCAAACGCCGCTGTCTATTACCTCGAAAATGACGATTTCCTCGAATGAGGAAAAACGCCGAGCTAACTTGAGAGCGAACAAAGAGTCGCGTAAGCGGCCCTTTGTTCGTTGCTGACGTTCGCAGCGGGTTAGACGAATTCCCCCGCAGTATCGCCTCGCGAACGTTCACCTCACCCTGCGCACCTCCGCCTTCCGCAAAGCCGCCACGTCCGCAAACCCATCCACGGTCATCAATGACCGCCGCGACCAGTTGATCGAGGAAATTCGCCTCGACGGCAGCCGCCGGGAATACGAGTACGACGCCTGCGGCTTTGGCATCGCGCTCCAGGAAGGCCGGCTTCGCACACGCTACGAACGCGATGCGCTTGGGCGTCTCACGGCGAAGGAAGCGGGCCGCGAACGTTGCACCTATCTGTACGACAAGGCCGGCCGGATCGCCACGGCGGAACTTCATGCT
>NZ_CAJMZK010000071.1:0-1573 GCF_905220265.1 Paraburkholderia sp. J67 | reverse complement strand
TAACCTGGGCGGTGCGATGGTCGGCGGCGTGGTGCTCGGTCTTATCGAGCAATTGGGCGCGGGCTACATCGGCAATCTGACCGGTGGGGTGTTTGGCAGTAACTATCAGGACGTCTTTGCATTCGTCGTGCTGATCGTCGTGCTCGT
The DNA here is from genome assembly GCF_905220265.1 of Paraburkholderia sp. J67. NCBI lineage: Bacteria > Pseudomonadati > Pseudomonadota > Betaproteobacteria > Burkholderiales > Burkholderiaceae > Paraburkholderia > Paraburkholderia sp. J67. The sequence goes on along the minus strand of NZ_CAJMZK010000071.1, from coordinate 1,426 downwards.
GTTCCGTCCGTCGGGGCTGCTGGGCGAACGTGTTGCGGACCGCGCATAAATAAAGAGACCCCACAAGATGAATACCATTGAACGTATCGAAGCATCAACCGGGCTCGCATCGGGAAATAGCCTGGCCAGAAAGCGTGCAATCAGCCTTGTCTTCGCGCTGTTTGTCGTCGCGGCTCCGATGGTGATCGGCGCTGCGGGCGGCGACTACTGGGTTCGCGTGCTCGACTTTGCAATGCTTTACGTGATGCTCGCGCTTGGGCTGAATATCGTGGTCGGCTTCACGGGGCTGCTCGATCTGGGCTATATCGCCTTCTATGCTGTGGGCGCGTATACAGCGGCGCTTCTGACGTCGCCGCATTTGACGACGCAGTTCCAGTGGATCGCCAGCCTCCTGCCCGGTGGCATGCATACGCCGTACTGGGTTGTGATTCCGGTCGCCATGACTCTCGCGGCCATCTTCGGAGTGCTGCTCGGCGCGCCTACGCTTCGTTTGCGTGGCGACTACCTGGCGATCGTGACGCTCGGTTTCGGGGAAATTGTTCGCATCTTCATGAACAACCTCGATCATCCGCTGAACCTCACGAATGGTCCGCAGGGGATTACTGGAGTCGCGCCGCTTTCAGTCGGCGGATTGAATCTTTCGCAAACGCATACGTTCTTCGGTTTTTCTTTCACATCAGTCTATCTGTACTACTACGCGTTTCTTGCCTGTGCACTGCTCGTGATCTGGGTGTGTACGCGTTTGCAGCACTCGCGCATCGGCCGCGCCTGGGCCGCGATCCGCGAAGACGAGATCGCCGCCAAGGCAATGGGCATCAACACGCGCGACGTCAAGCTTCTTGCGTTTGCCATGGGTGCGTCGTTCGGTGGGCTGTCGGGCGCCATGTTTGGTTCGTTTCAGGGCTTCGTCTCGCCGGAATCGTTCACGCTGATGGAGTCGGTCGTCGTGCTTGCGTGCGTCGTGCTCGGCGGCATGGGGCATATCCCAGGCGTGATCCTTGGCGCGGTGATGCTCGCGATCGTTCCAGAAGTGCTGCGCTCGACGATGGGGCCTCTTCAGAATTTCCTGTTCGGTCACATCGTTGTCGATACCGATGTGATTCGCCAGTTGCTCTACGCCCTCGCGATGGTCGTCATCATGCTGTATCGCTCGGAGGGTCTCTGGCCTGCGGCGAAGCACGAAGACAAGATCGCGAAGATCGCCAAGCGCAGCGGCAAGAAGCCGGTGCGCGCTTAAGAGGCCACACATATGAGCAACAAGTCAATTCGCCTGTCCGTCAATGGCGTGAACAAGCGCTTCGGCGGCCTGCAAGCGCTGTCCGACGTGGGCCTGAAGATCGAGGAAGGCACTATCTACGGCCTGATCGGCCCGAACGGCGCCGGCAAGACCACGTTCTTCAACGTGATCACGGGCCTCTACACGCCG
>NZ_CAJMZK010000070.1:0-1582 GCF_905220265.1 Paraburkholderia sp. J67 | reverse complement strand
GGGCGTGTAGAGGCCCGTGATCACGTTGAAGAACGTGGTCTTGCCCGCACCGTTCGGGCCGATCAGGCCATAGATGGTGCCTTCCTCGATTTTCAGGCCCACGTCGGACAGCGCTTGCAGGCCGCCGAAGCGCTTGTTCACGCCATTGACGGACAGGCGGATCTGTTTATTGCTCATGGATGGTTCTCCGTGTCCTGTGGCTTACGCACGCACCGGCTTCTTGTTGCTGCGCTTGGCGATCTTCGCGATCTTGTCTTCATGCTTGGGCGCCGGCCAGAGACCTTCCGAGCGATACAGCATGATGACGACCATGGCGAGGCCGTAGAGCAACTGGCGAATCACTTCCGTATCGACGATCTCGTGACCGAAGATGGCGTTCTGCAGCGGACCCATGGTCGAGCGCAGGAATTCCGGGAAGATCGCGAGCAGCACCGCGCCCAGGATCACACCAGGAATGTGGCCCATGCCGCCGAGCACCACGCAGGCGAGCACCACGACCGATTCCCAGAACGTGAACGATTCCGGCGAGACGAAGCCCTGGAACGAACCGAACATCGCGCCCGACAGGCCGCCGAACGAGGCGCCCATCGCGAAGGCGAGCAGCTTGACGTTACGCGTGTTGATGCCCATTGCCTTGGCGGCGATTTCATCTTCGCGGATGGCAGCCCAGGCACGGCCGATACGCGAGTGCTGCAGACGCGTACAGACCCAGATCACGAACAGCGCACAGACCACGAACGCGTAGTAGTACATGTACACCGACGGGAACGAGAAGCCCAGGAAGGTGTGTGTCTGCGAGAGATTGAAGCCCGCCACCGTCAGAGGATCGATACCCGTGATGCCCTTCGGGCCGTTGGTGATGTTCACCGGACGGTCGAGGTTGTTCATGAAGATACGAACGATTTCCCCGAAGCCCAGCGTCACGATCGCGAGGTAGTCGCCACGCAGACGCAGGGTCGGTGCGCCGAGCAGTACGCCGAACAGCGCCGCGAGCGCCATCGCCACCGGGATGATGACCCAGAACGGTGCATGCAGCCCGTTCGGGAACATATGCGCGATCCACTCGAACTGCGAGGTCAAGTGCGGCGAGGACAGCAACGCAGCCACGTAGGCGCCCACCGCGTAGAACGCGATGTAGCCCAGGTCCAGCAGGCCGGCGAAGCCCACCACCACGTTCAGACCCAGCGCGAGCATCACATAGAGCATCGCGAAGTCGAGCACGCGCACCCAGTAGTTGCCGCCGGTCGCGCCGACCACCATCGGCAGCGCGATCACGAAGGCCGCGGTGAGGATGCCCACGGCGAGCGTCTTCGTCGTGTTCTTCTCGGGGATGAGCGTCGTCGACGGCTCGATCGGTTGAATGGAAGTCATCTTGTCTACCCCCTCTTATGCGCGGTCCGCAACACGTTCGCCCAGCAGCCCCGACGGACGGAACACGAGCACGACGATCAGCACGACGAATGCGAAGACGTCCTGATAGTTACTGCCAAACACCCCACCGGTCAGATTGCCGATGTAGCCCGCGCCCAACTGCTCGATGAGACCCAGCACCACGCCGCCGACCATCGCGCCGCCCAGGTTG
>NZ_CAJMZK010000069.1:0-1657 GCF_905220265.1 Paraburkholderia sp. J67 | reverse complement strand
GCGGCACTCGCCCCCAAGGTCAGCGCCAGCTATTCGTGGACCCGCGAGCTGTATTCGTCCAATGCGCTGTACCCGGCCCCGTATGGCGGCAGCTGGTATAGCGAGAACAACGCGCTCGCCAGCGCGTCGTGGGATCTGGACCTGTGGGGCAAGAGTCGACAGCGTCTCGCGCAAGCAGTCTCCGAGCAACGTGCGGCGCAGGCCGACATGGAGCAGGCTCGTATTACGCTCGCCGCTTCGGTTGCGCGCACGTATAACCAGCTCGCGCAACTCTATGCGCAACGCGATATCGCCTCGCGCGAAATCGACAACCGCAAGACCATCGGCACGATCACGAATGGCCGTGTGGCGGCGGGGCTCGACACCAACGTCGAGCGTCAGACCGCGAATGGCAACATCGCGACGAGCCAGGCCAGCCTCTCGCAGATAGACGGCCAGATCGAGTCCGTGCGCTACCAGTTGGGTGCACTGCTCGGCAAGGGCCCGGATCGCGGCCTGCAAATTGCCAATCCGGTGCTGAATCCCGGCGCGAACGTCGCATTGCCCGATAACCTGCCCGCCGATCTGGTGGCACGTCGCCCGGACATCGTTGCCGCGCGCTGGCAGGTCGAAGCCGCGATGCACGATGTCAAGGAAGCCAAAGCCGAGTTCTACCCGGACGTGAACCTGGCAGCGGGCTTCGGCTTCGACGCCTTCGGCTGGGGCAAATTCCTCAATGTCGCGAGCCGCCAGGCGCAGTTCGGGCCGGCCGTGCATCTGCCCATCTTCGACGCGGGTGCGTTGCGCGCGCAACTGAAGGGCCGCTATGCCGACTTCGATCTGGACGTGGCGAACTACAACCAGACGCTGATCGGCGCATTCCAGGACGTGGCGACCACGGTGTCGTCGATCCGCTCGGCCGACAAGCAACTCGTCGATGCGCAGAACGCGCTCGATGCTTCGACCAAGGCGTATCAGCTCGCCGTGATCCGCTACAAGGCGGGCCTCTCGGAACAGTTGCAGGTGCTGAACGCCGACCAGAACCGCCTCGCTTCCGAGCAGACGGTGACGAACCTCAAGGCGCAGCGCCGCGATCAGCAGATGGCGCTCATCAAGGCGCTGGGCGGTGGTTTCGACGCGCATGAAACGCACGAGGCGAATGGTGTGAACCTCATGCCGCCAGAGCAGATCGGCAGCGATGCGAAGGGTGCGAACGGCGCACCGTGGAATGGCGCCCACGTCCAGACCGCCACGGCCAATGCGCCGCAACAGTAAAAACGGAAGAGAGCAGACCACAATGAGCACCACACAACGTCCAGTCGAGGAAGCGCAGGATACCGAACAAAATGGCAAGCGCAAGAGCATGATGATGCTGCTTGTTCTCGTCATCGTGATCGCCGCGATCGCCTACGGTGTCTACTATTTCCTCGTCGCCCGCTTTAGCGAAGATACCGACGATGCCTACGTCAACGGCAACGTCGTGCAGATCACTCCGCAGGTGACCGGCACCGTGATCGCGGTGAACGCCGACGATACGCAGACCGTCAAGATCGGCCAGCCGCTGGTACAACTCGATCCGGCTGATTCGCGCATTGCGCTCCAGCAGGCCGAAGCCGATCTGGGGCAGACGGTGCGCCAGGTGCGCGGTCTTTTCGCCGACGACAGCCAGTACGAAGCA
>NZ_CAJMZK010000068.1:0-1709 GCF_905220265.1 Paraburkholderia sp. J67 | reverse complement strand
CGCTTCGTACTGGCTGTCGTCGGCGAAGAGACCGCGCACCTGGCGCACCGTCTGGCCGAGATTCGCCTCGGCCTGCTGAAGCGCGATGCGCGAATCGGCCGGATCGAGCACGACGAGCGGGGCGCCGATCTTGACCGTCTGCGTATCGTCGGCGTTCACCGCGATCACGGTGCCGGTCACCTGCGGGGTGATCTGCACGACGTTGCCGTTCACATAGGCGTCGTCGGTGCTTTCCGAGAAGCGCGCGACGAGGAAGTAATAGAGGCCGTAGGCAATGGCTGCAATCACGATCACGAGGACCAGCAGCGTCATCATGCGCTTGCGCTTGCCGTTGTTCGCGTTCGCGTTCGCCTGCGGATTGGCCGCCGGTTGCTGAGGGGTGCTCATGGAAGGATCTCCCGATTCTTGCGTGCTGCTTGTTCAGTTATTGGTGTTCAGTTTGCTGCGGTCGCGGCGGGCGTCGACGAAGCCGGCGCGCTCCAGGGCGCATCGCGCCACGGGCCGCCGTTGACATCGCTCTGGCCGTTCACGGCTTTGCCGTCGCTGCCGACCTGCGAGGGTGCCACGAGATCCACTCCATGCGCCTCGTGCGCGTCGAAACCACCGCCCAACGCCTTGATGAGCGCCATCTGCTGGTCGCGGCGCTGTGCCTTGATATTCGTGACCGTCTGCTCGGAAGCGAGGCGGTTCTGGTCGGCATTGAGCACCTGCAACTGTTCCGAGAGGCCCGCCTTGTAGCGGATCACGGCGAGCTGATACGCCTTGCTCGAAGCGTCGAGCGCGTTCTGCGCATCGACGAGCTGCTTGTCGGCCGAGCGGATCGACGACACCGTGGTCGCCACGTCCTGGAATGCGCCGATCAACGTCTGGTTGTAGTTCGCCACGTCCAGATCGAAGTCGGCATAGCGGCCCTTCAACTGCGCACGCAATGCGCCCGCGTCGAAGATCGGCAGATGCACGGCCGGGCCGAACTGCGCCTGGCGGCTCGTGAAATTGAGGAATTTGCCCCAGCCGAAGGCGTCGAAGCCGAAGCCCGCTGCCAGGTTCACGTCCGGGTAGAACTCGGCCTTGGCTTCCTTGACGTCGTGCATCGCGGCTTCGACCTGCCAGCGCGCGGCGACGATGTCCGGACGGCGCGCGACCAGATCGGCGGGCAGGTTGTCGGGCAGCGCGACCTTGGCGGTCGGGTTGAGCACCGGATTGGCGATTTGCAGGCCGCGATCCGGACCCTTGCCGAGCAACGCGCCCAACTGGTAGCGCACGGTCTCGATCTGGCCGTCGATCTGCGAGAGATTCGCCTGGCTCGTCGCGATATTGCCGTTGGCGGTCTGACGCTCGACGTTGGTGTCGAGCCCCGCCGCCACGCGGCCATTCGTGATCGTGCCGATGGTCCTGCGGTTGTCGATTTCGCGCGAGGCGATGTCGCGCAACGCGTAGAGCTGCGCGAGCTGGTTATACGTGCGCGCGACCGAAGCGGCGAGCGTGATGCGCGCCTGTTCCATGTCGGCCTGTGCGGCACGTTGCGCCGAGACGGCCTGCGCGAGGCGCTGACGATTCTTGCCCCACAGATCCAGATCCCACGAGGCGCTGGCGAGCGCGTTGTTTTCGCTATACCAGGTCCCGCCGTACGGGGGCGGGAACAAGGCGTTGGCCGAATAAAGCTCGCGGGTCCACGAGTAGCTTGCGCTGACCTTGGGGGCGAGCGCCGA
>NZ_CAJMZK010000067.1:0-1881 GCF_905220265.1 Paraburkholderia sp. J67 | reverse complement strand
ACGCTGACCAACGCTGGAGCGTGAAGATCACCTCGGGCACGGCTGCCGGTGCGAAAGGCATACCCGACCCGGAGCGAGACGGTCAAGCCCCCAAGGCAGCTGACACTGGGAATTTGTGCGATCTATGGATGTATCCACAAGGAACGCGCACCGTGAACGGCGAAATAAATTATGCAAAATGGAATAAGGAATACCATCACAGCGACAACTATGTTGAAAATTTTTCTAAAGGTACTAGGCCCCCAGCTCCATATAGCTTTAGGTGTCGCTTCAAAATCGCTGTAGTTGAGTTCGCTCAATCGCCTCGCAACTGTCTCCAGATGTGAGATCAAGTACCAGCCACTGCTCGGATCGAGTGATCGTGTTCGATAAAACGAACCCAATCTGGCTATCAGCCGCATATCAGAGCATTCCACGTCGAATGCATACTGATCGAAGATGTAGCGGAGTGCGGAGCACAACTCGGCGTCCTGCCCGATGACGCGAGACAAGACTTCCGCGCGATCGCCATAGATATACAAGCCTTTTAGCATTGGAAAGTGGCGAAGCATTGGAAAAAATTGACCAAGCCAGGTGGCGTAATAATTTTTTGCGAAACCTACGTCGATCCGCCCGGGTAGTTGGACTGGAATCGAAATTAACGTCAGGCTTCTAAATTCCTCGATCGTTCCACCGTACTTTCTCACCAAATTTTCGAACTCACGCATATCAAGGCTCCCAGCTGAGTTGTCGGTATAAGCAACGGCAATGTCATCGGCTACCATTCCACGACTACGGCCAATTTCTCCCGTTACTTGAATGGGCTATTAGCTTTCATATTTTGGATAAGAACCGGCGCGCTATGTGTCCGCCATCGACGTCTACTTTGCTTCGCCCTACAGGATGGATTGTCAACGATTCAGAGGGCGTCGTCGCATGACCGCCTATGGCTGGGCACGGACGCATGCGGTTTGCATCGATGCGCACGCGAGTGGTTTAGCTGACCGGCGCAACTCGACCCATCACGGCCTTTCGTCGCTGCATGCGAGCAATGGCCGTTAGCGGCGTAGTGTTGTCGCTCTAAAGGCACGGTCCTCCGCGAGATTGACCGCTGGTTGTGGTCGTGAATATCCGTTTGGCGGCCGTCAAAGGCGTAATTCGTCGTCGCTGGCTTGCAGAGGTTTGCAACCGAATGTGGCCGCGCAGCTCCTGATCACCGATCACATGCTAGGGAATAGCCCGCATCTCAAGAAGCGCACCTCAGAAGTAAATCGGTGTCTGAGGTTCACGAATGCTCCCTTTTATCCAGAGCTAAAGCTGGCTGCGTCCCAAGCTCAACGCACGTAGGTCGTCACAACTTGAGTGGTCAGCGAATCGTCAATGCGCCGCAGGATGTCGAGCGCCGTACCGTGCAGTGACAGGGTGCTCGCGCTGGTGTTGTCTGAATCGTGAGTGTTGATGCGCACGAGCGGCAAACGCAGGCTCTCGGCAAACATCCGCACGCTCGGCAGCGCAACGCCCGCGCCAATCTCAATGACAACCGGACGGATGGGAGCCATGCGCCACACTTCCATGCGCAGGCGCTGCGAATTGGTGCGCGCAACGATCCACGCCGGATCGGAGAACAGGAGAAAGTTCGGGCGCGCACTGCCGCCGCAGCGCGGACAGCGTGGGGGCCTTGCGGGCACAATTGAGGGCGGCGCGGCCCAGATCGCCGGTGTGCAGGCGCGCGCACATTGAAAACGGTGGATGGAGCCGTGGCATTCGACGATGCGCGCTTCATCGAAACCAGCGGCTTGAAACTGGCCATCTACATTGCTGGTGTAGACGAAAGCGCCGTGGTGCTTCGCGCGAGCCCACTTGAGCAGCAACTCGTAGCCCGCATGAGGAATGGTGTCGCGA
>NZ_CAJMZK010000066.1:0-2078 GCF_905220265.1 Paraburkholderia sp. J67 | reverse complement strand
CAGCGATTCGATCTGCGTCGTCGACAGTACCGCCACTTGTGCGTTCGACAGCGACGCCGTCGTCAGCGCCGCGACGTTGGTGCCCAGCGCCGCGATATTCGCCGTCGAGATCGCCTGCGTCTGCGCCGAGCTCAACGTGCCCGTGAGGCTTTCGAGCTGGGCCGTGGACATGGCCGCCACCTGCGCCGTGCTCAGCATGGCCGTGGTCAGCGAACCGACGCTCGTGCCCAGCGCCGCGATGTCCTTCGTCGTCAGCGCCTGCGACTGCGCCGTGTTCAGGCCGGAGAGCGTGAGGCCCGAAACTGCCGCGCTGCTCAGCGCGCCGATCTGCGTGGACGACAGCGCCGACGCCGAGTTCGACGTCAGCGAGCCCACCTGGGCCGACGTGAGCACGCCAACCTGCGCGGTCGTGAGCATGGCCGTGGTCAGCGAGGCAACGTTGGTGCCGAGCGCCGCGATGTTCGCCGTCGAGATCGCCTGCGTCTGCGCCGTGCTCAGTGCGGTGGTCAGGCTTTCAAGCTGCGTCGCGGACATGGCCGCGACCTGCGCCGTATTCAGCATGGCCGTGGTCAGCGAAGCGACGCTCGTGCCCAGCGCCGCGATGTCCTTCGTGGTCAGCGCCTGCGCCTGTGCCGTGTTCAGGCCCGAGAGCGTGAGACCCGATACCGCCGCGGTGCTCAGCGCGCCGATTTGCGTGGACGACAACAACGACGCCGAGTTCGACGTCAGCGCGCCCACCTGAACCGACGACAGCGCGCCGACCTGCGCGGTCGAGAGCATGGCCGCGCTCAGCGAGGCGACGCTCGCGCCCAGTGCCGCGATGTTCGTCGTCGAGATGGCTTGCGTCTGCGCCGTGCTCAGCGAGCCCGTGAGCGAGCCGATCTGCGTCGTGGTCAGGGCCGCGACCTGTGCGGTCGACAGCGACGCCGTGGTGAGCGATGCGACGTTGGTGCCCAGCGCGACGATATTCGCCGTCGAGATCGCCTGCGTCTGCACCGAGCTCAGCGAGCCCGAGAGGCTTTCGAGCTGGGTCGTCGACATCGCCGCGACCTGCGCCGTGCTCAGCATCGCCGTGGTCAGCGAGGCAACGCTCGCGCCCAGCGACTGAATGTCCTTCGACGTCAGCGCCTGCGTCTGCGCCGTGTTCAGGCCTGACAGATTCAGACCCAGCACCGCGGTGGAGCTGAGCGCGCCGACCTGGGCGGACGAAAGGCCCGACGAAATGGCCGTGACCTGACCGGCGGCAAGCGCGCCGACCTGGGCCGTCGAGAGCATGGCCGTGGTCAGCGATGCGACGTTGGTGCCGAGCGCCGCGATGTTCGTCGTCGAGATCGCCTGCGTCTGCGCCGTGCTCAGCGAGCTCGTCAGACTTTCGATCTGCGTCGTCGAGAGTGCCGCCACCTGCGCGGTCGACAGCGACGCCGTCGTGAGCGCAGCGACGTTAGTGCCGAGCGCCGCGATATTCGCCGTCGAGATCGCCTGCGTCTGCACCGAGCTGAGCGTACCCGTGAGGCTTTCGAGCTGGGCCGTGGACATGGCCGCGACCTGCGCCGTGCTCAGCATCGCCGTGGTCAGCGAAGCGACGCTCGTACCCAGCGCCGCGATGTCCTTCGTGGTCAGCGCCTGCGCTTGCGCGGTATTCAGGCCCGAGAGCGTGAGACCTGCAACCGCCGCGCTGCTCAGCGCGCCGATCTGCGTGGAAGACAACGGCGACACCGCATTCGACGTCAGCGAGCCCACCTGGACCGACGTGAGCGCACCGACCTGGGCTGCCGAAAGCATGGCTGTGGTCAGCGAACCGACGCTGGTGCCCAGCGCCGCGATGTTCGCCGTTGAGATCGACTGCGTCTGCGCTGTGCTCAGCGAGCCCGTCAGCGAGCCGATCTGCGCCGTGGTCAGTGCCGCAACCTGCGCGTTCGACAGCGACGCCGTCGTCAGCGAAGCGACGTTGGTGCCCAGCGCCACGATGTTCGCGGTCGAGATTGCCTGCGTCTGCACCGAGCTGAGCGTGCCCGAGAGGCTTTCGAGCTGGGCCGTGGACATGGCCGCCACCTGCGCCGTGGTCAACATCGCCGTGG
>NZ_CAJMZK010000065.1:0-2427 GCF_905220265.1 Paraburkholderia sp. J67 | reverse complement strand
GAATTTTTTGGCCGCCGCCTCCACCACGCGCACGCCTTCCGGCATCACTTCCAGGCCGATGCCGTCGCCAGCAATGGCCGCAATCCTGAACACCTTGCTCATCGTCTTGAGTCCCTGTACGTAAGAGAGAAAATCATTCGAATCTCGCGGCATTGTAGACGCGAAATTGCGAACCACGAAGCCATCCGGAGCGCCAAAAAATACTCGGCAGAAAATACCGAAAACGCCTGGAAAAGAGCACGGCGCTGCTGTTTTCAAGGCGTTTTCCCGGCACGCCGATAAACGCCTGCCGCTAAGATCGAGCGATCGTCATCTCACTCATTGGAGGCGCTTCCCCATGTCCCACTCGTCGCTCATCGAAGCCGATCGCAAGCATCTGATTCACCCCGTCATCAACTACCGCGCCCACGAAGCGCGCGGGACGACCGTGCTCGAATCGGGGTACGGTGCGTATCTACGCGATATCGACGGCAACGAACTGCTCGACGCGTTCTCGGGCCTCTGGTGCGTGAATGTCGGCTATGGCCAGCAGAGCATCGTGGAAGCCGCCACGCGCCAGATGACGCGTTTGCCTTACGCGACCACGTACTTCCACTTCTCGTCGGAACCGGCGATCGAACTGGCGCAAAAGCTCATCGATCTGACGCCTGCGTCGCTTCAGCACGTCTATTTCACGCTGGGCGGCTCGGATGCCGTCGATTCGGCGATCCGCTTCATCACGCATTATTTCAACGCCACCGGCCGCCCGAACAAAAAGCAGATGATCGCGCTCGAACGCGGCTATCACGGCTCGTCGTCGGTGGGTGCTGGCCTGACTGCGCTGCCCGCATTTCATCGCCATTTCGACCTGCCGCTGCCGCACCAGCACCACCTGCCCTCGCCCTACGCCTATCGCCGCGAAGACGGCGCGGACGACGCCGCGCTCATTGCTGCCTCGGTCGCGTCACTTGAAGCGAAGGTCGCGCAACTCGGCGCGGATAACGTGGCCGCATTCTTCTGCGAACCTATTCAAGGTTCAGGCGGCGTGATCGTGCCGCCGCGCGGCTGGCTCAAGGCGATGCGCGACGCGTGCCGCCGACTCGATGTCCTGTTTGTCGCCGATGAAGTCATCACGGGATTTGGCCGCACGGGCCCCCTGTTCGCATGCGAAGCCGAAGATGTCGAACCCGATCTGATGACAGTTGCCAAGGGCCTCACCTCGGGCTATGCGCCGATGGGCGCTGTGCTGATGTCCGATGCTGTCTATCAAGGCATTGCAGGCGACACGAGCGATACGGCGATCGTGGGCCACGGTCAGACCTATTCGGCGCATCCCGTGAGCGCTGCGATCGGGCTCGAAGTGCTGCGGCTCTATCATGAAGGCGGACTGCTTGCGAATGCACAGGCGCTTGCGCCGCGCTTTGCGGTCGGGCTCGATGGGCTGCTCGACCATCCGCTGGTGGGCGATTCGCGGCATCGCGGTCTTTTGGGGGCGCTCGAGCTCGTAGCGAACAAGAGCACGCGGGCGCGTTTTGATCCTTCGCTCAAGCTCTCCGATCGTATCGCGGCTGCGGCTTACCGCAATCGCCTCGTGTTTCGTGCGTTCGGCGACAATATTCTTGGCTTCGCGCCGGCGCTTTGTTATGGCGAAGTGGAGTTCGAGCAGCTTTTCTCGCGGCTCAAGCGTACGCTCGATGAGGTGCTTGAAGAGCGCGAGGTGCGTGCTGCGCTGGCCTGATTTGCCGGATTGCGCGTGATTTTAAAATGGCGCGCGTGATAACATCGGATTGCTTCCCGCCGCGAGATTCGCCCCGGATCTTGCGGCTTTTTTATGGGTGATCCGATCATGATGCTCCACGGCGACAGCAAACTCGACCGCATCGACTTGCGTATTCTTTCTCAACTTCAGAAGAAGGGGCGCATGACGAATGTCGAACTGGCCGAAGCCGTTGGGCTCTCTCCTAGTCCCTGTCTTACTCGTGTAAAGCGGCTCGAGAAAGCCGGGTATATCGCGGGATATGGGGCGCAGATTCAAATCGAAAAGCTCGGCGACGTGCAGATCGTTTTTACCGAAGTTACGCTCGCCGATCATCGGCGTGAAGACTTTTTGAAGTTCGAGACGGCTATTCGACCTGTCGATGAGATCGTTGAATGTCATCTCGCTAGTGGCGGGTATGACTATTTGCTCAAGTTCGTCACTCGGAGTGTGCATCACTATCAGAGTGTGATCGAAGGGTTGCTTGAGCGGGATATCGGGATCGAGCGTTACTTCAGTTACGTGATCATGCGGACGCCGTTTGTCAAGAATGGGTGGCCCATTGAGGCGCTTTTTAATTCTCGAAGTGATTCGGGGGGTTGACGGTTTTTTTTGTTTCTTCTTTTGTTTTGGCATTTCCTTGTTTTCTTTTCGGTCTATTAGCGTTGCCCCTGTGCGGGGCGGCACCTACT
>NZ_CAJMZK010000064.1:0-2556 GCF_905220265.1 Paraburkholderia sp. J67 | reverse complement strand
CGCCAGAAGACCCAGCTCGAACTCGTCAACATCATCGAGAAGGTCGATGTCACCTGCGTGATGGTCACGCACGATCAGGAAGAAGCGATGACGATGGCCAACCGCCTCGCCGTCATGAGCGAAGGCCGTATCGTGCAGATCGGCTCGCCGTCCGAAGTCTATGAATTCCCCAACAGCCGTTTCTCGGCGGAGTTCATCGGCTCGACCAATCTCTTCGAAGGCAATGTCGTCGAGGACGAACCGGACCACATCTTCGTCGAAAGCGAAGACCTCGAAACGCGCATGTACGTGAGCCACGGCGTGACGGGCCCGCTCGGGATGCCGGTCGGTATCTCGGTGCGCCCCGAGCGTGTGCGCGTCACGCGCGAGAAGCCGGGCACGCCGCACAACTGGGCGCGCGGCGTGGTCACCGATGTGGCCTACATGGGCAGCTATTCGCTCTATCACGTGCGTCTGCCGGGCGGCAAGGTCGTGGTGTCGAACCTGTCCAGCTCGCAACTGATGAACGAAGGCGCCCCGGCCTGGAACGACGACGTCTATGTCTCGTGGTCGCCCGCTAGCGGCGTCGTGCTCACGGCATGATGAGGAGGATGACGAAATGAGTACCCTGCTCCCCTCCACGTCGACCGCGCCGCAAGGCGCGGCACGGCGCGGCGCGCTCGCGCGCTTCTTCTCGCGCTTTGTTCCGTCGGGTCGCACCACCGTGATCGGTGTGCCGTTCATCTGGCTCGCGCTGTTCTTCGCGCTGCCTTTTGTACTGGTGCTCAAGATCAGCTTCGCCGATCAGGTCATGGGCATTCCGCCCTACTCGAACCTGGTCGAGATGAAGGACGGCATGGTGCACCTCGCGTTGCAGCTTTCGCACTATGCGTTCCTGCTGCAGGACAGCCTGTATATCGCCACCTATATCAGCTCGCTGAAGATGGCGGCGGTGTCGACGATCTTCTGTCTGCTGATTGGTTACCCCATCGCCTACTACATCGCGCGCTCGAATCCGGCCACGCGCAATGTGCTGATGATGGCGGTGATGCTGCCCTTCTGGACCTCGTTCCTGATTCGCGTCTATGCGTGGATCGGCATTCTCAAGGACGACGGCCTGCTCAATCACGCGCTCATGGCCATCGGCCTGATCAGCTCGCCGCTGCGCCTCTATCACAGCGACGCGGGCGTCTATATCGGCATGGTCTATTCGTATCTGCCGTTCATGGTGATGCCGCTCTACGCTCACCTCGTGAAGATGGATCTCACGCTGCTGGAAGCCGCGTATGACCTCGGCGCGAAGCCCTGGGTGGCGTTCACGCAGATCACGCTGCCGCTCTCGAAGAACGGCATCATCGCGGGCAGCCTGCTGGTGTTCATTCCGGCAGTGGGCGAGTACGTGATTCCCGAACTGCTCGGCGGCGCGGACACGCTCATGATCGGCCGCGTTATGTGGGACGAGTTCTTCAACAACATGGACTGGCCGATGGCCTCCGCCGTGACGGTCGCCATGGTGCTGCTGCTGCTCGTGCCGATGGCCGTCTTTCAGTACTACCAGGTCAAGGAACTGGAGGAAGGCAAATGATCAAGCCCAATCGCACCCTGTCCACCAGCGTTCTCACGCTCGGTTTTCTGTTTCTGTATATCCCGATCATCAGCCTCGTTGTCTACTCGTTCAACGAGTCGAAGCTTGTGACGGTGTGGTCCGGCTTCTCGCTGAAGTGGTACGCAGCGCTGCTGCAGGACGACGAGCTTCTGAGCGCGGCGTGGCTCTCGCTCAAGATCGGCCTGATGACCGCGTTCGCCTCGGTCGTGATCGGCACGTGGGCAGGCTTCGTGCTGGCCCGCATGGGACGCTTCCGCGGCTTCACGCTCTACACCGGCATGATCAACGCGCCGCTCGTGATTCCCGAAGTAATTCAGGGCATCTCGCTCCTGCTGCTCTTCGTGGCGCTCCAGCAGTTCATTGGCTGGCCTAACGGTCGCGGCATCGTCACGATCTGGATCGGTCACGTGATGCTGTGCGTGTCGTATGTGGCGATCATCGTGCAGTCGCGCGTCAAGGAGATGAACAAGTCGCTTGAAGAAGCTGCGCTCGATCTTGGCGCGACGCCCCTCAAGGTGTTCTTCGTCATCACGCTGCCGCTGATCTCGCAGGCGCTGCTCTCGGGCTGGCTGCTTTCGTTCACGCTCTCGATCGACGACCTGGTGCTCTCCGCGTTCCTCTCGGGCCCCGGCTCGACGACGCTGCCGCTGGTGGTGTTCTCGCGTGTGCGTCTTGGCCTGAATCCGGAAATGAATGCGCTCGCCACGCTCTTCATCACGGCGGTGACGATTGGCGTGATCGCCGTGAACCAGTTGATGAGCGCCCGCGAGAAGAAGCGCATGCGCGATCTGAAGATGGCGTTCATGCAACCCGATCCGGCTGAAGCCGCCACGGCGGGCACGCCCGCGGGCGCGGTGGGTGCGCCGATCGGACGGCGCGCTGCCTGATCCTGTTTCAGTGCATTGACAAGAACCGGCGCGCGACGTGAAGCGCGCGCCGCTTAAAACGGCCAGCAGAACAGAACAACCGCA
>NZ_CAJMZK010000063.1:0-2564 GCF_905220265.1 Paraburkholderia sp. J67 | reverse complement strand
TATCTCGTGGTTTGACCCGTGGGGGCTCGCTTGCTGGAATACCGAGCGAAAGAACTACTGGAAGAACGAAGCGCGTACAAATGCACCATCTTATTCACCAAACAATCTACAGAGGATGGCTAATGGCCAGGCACCACGTCTGCAAGTTGAGGTGCTGAAGAATGGTCAGAGAGTTGTCAAGGATGTATCGATGGAATTACATCACACAAATATTCCGCAACGGATAGGCGGTCCGGGCGTGCACAATGCTAACAACCTCACAGCTTTGACGCCTTGGCAACATGAAGCGGTTGACTCGTTCAGAAACACTGGCGAAACTTTACTTAGGATTATAAAGGGCGTTGATTCATGGTAAACGATATTCAATCAATAAGAGATCTTCTGTATTCTACAAAATATTTTTCTTTGGCCTCGAGTGTGATCAAGGAGGCAAAGAAAATATTGTGCAGTGATCTTTATGACGCAGAGCTCGCTTATTGTCAGAAGGCACTCGGCATGGCGAAGTTCGATTTGAACGATGTCGAAGATCTGTTGGAAACGGATTTTGATCGGCTTCGGAGGTTTTGTGTTGCCATGATAAGGGGCGCGAAACTAATCGATGTTGGTCAGGATTTCAATCCTGCGGAAGAGGATGAAGAGGAATCGAGCAACGAGACATATGTCGGCCATAGTTTAACGTTTTTGCTCACATTCTCGATCCTGTACCTTTTGCTTCGGGATGACCGCGTACGTCTTTCTCTGTATTTAAAACAGATGCGTCAACCAAAGGCGGATAAATATCAACGGGCTGTCGAGAATCTGTTCGATGGCTTGTGACGATGGTGCGATGCAGGTTGTAGAGGGCAAGCGCTGCCCTAAATAGATTTGGGCTGTCATTCTATTTGAAACTTTAGTAATGTGTAGGCGATAGGCAGTTATGCACCGCTGGCGCGTGTCGATCGTGATGCGCCAGCGGCGAACGACGAGTCGGTACACGATGCGGTTTATTATTTTCACAACGATGTGTCGGGGACGCCCGAAGAGCTGACCGTCGCCAATGATGAACTGGTATGGCAGGCACCTGATCGGCCAGAACGGCACAAAAGGCCAATTGTTGGCGAAGAACGTATCTCCCGCCGAGGCGCGGGAAAAGACGAAGGAATGGGGGGCTCAAAGAGGCGGATGTAAATGAGCAAGCAAAAATACGAATATTTTCAAAACGGTATCGATTTATCTGGATTTGGAGTAAGGGTTGTAGGCGAGGGTGGTGAGAGCATTATTCCTCTGACCGGAGCGTCGAGCGACCTGGGCCACCGTGGGCGTAGCCTTGTCGTTGTAGAGTATGTTTCCTCATTGAGTGAGAGTAGTGTAAATAATTTCGATCTTTCGAATAGTTATCGAAGCAAGAAAGCAATTGACGTTGGTGGTAGCGATATTGTTGAATTCACTACGGCGTCGATCGATATAGATTTATCAAAGTTTGTTGCTGGTGAAGAAGTTGGCGAGATCAATATCATCTCGTTTGTTGAGACTCCTCTTATTGGACGGAGTGCTCACGTAGATGAGGAGAAATTGGCGCTCTTGAAATTCTCCGATTTGCAGATTTTTTACGTAATTTTTTGCAAGAATAAGAATGAAAGTCTTAATCGGAAGAAAAATTCAAGTATATATGAAAGCTATAGTCACCTTGGTTTCGTTGCTGTAAATGTTGAATTGTTTAATAATTTTTTGGTTAAAAAAATTGGGAGCGGAGCGCATAACTTGTTGGAGATGTTTACCACAACTGAATTAGCTGGCGAATTGTTCGCTGAAGGACTAATGATTCTCTGTTGGGGTATCACGCCATGGGTTTATACGATCACATCGAATGCGGACAGTGATTCAGTGGTTGGATTTCCAGGTGATAGCTTTGTTGCGTGCAGTGGGCAATATATATTATCAAGGGAAATCACCGAGATTTCTGTGATTCCGGGATCAGAGTTGTCGAATTGGGATACAAATCGTAGCACAAGCTGGCCGAAGTTGGACGTGGCTGGTGCGGGAAATATGGTTCAGCTGGATTTGCGTATCCCAAAGGCGGTTGACCGTGGGTCGGGTAATCTGATTCCTTTCCCTTATTTTAATATTGTGAGAAAGGTTGGGGATTTGTGTGAGTCAAATCCAATATTGAATTTTAATATTTTTGATGGTGTCTGATATCGAAATTTTTGCGCTGCGATTTTGAGTGATGATTGCGCAGGCATGCATTTTCTGTTTGAACGAGCAAGGCCGGGCGTTGAGGCATTCGTTTGATCGATTCGTTTCCGCTCTGGTCTCTGAAGGCGATGCGTTCACCTAACGGCGTATTGGAATGCAGGAGCCCGAATCAACGTAAGAGCGAACAAAAGGCCATCCAGACGGCCCTTTGTTCATTGCTTCCCGCCGCCTCGCGAAAGTTCACGTCGCACCTCCGCCTTCCGCAAAGCCGCCGCATCCCTAAACCCTCCACGACCATCAGCAAGTCCGCGGCGGCCAGCGTCGAACCTCGATGACTCGGCAGCCGCACGGGCCCACGAAGGATCAGACCTTCGAGTATGACGACTGGT
>NZ_CAJMZK010000062.1:0-2733 GCF_905220265.1 Paraburkholderia sp. J67 | reverse complement strand
GCAGATCCACAGCCAAAAGCGGCCGCTTGCTGCCCGGTTTTCCTGACGACACCTACCAATAGCGAATTCTGCAGCTCGTCCCGCCCGGGCAAACATTGATGCGCGGCGCGCCGACGCAGACAACAGATGGCTATTCTGTCACTGACGCTGAAGTATCCGACGACAATTCTGAGGTTTTCCCGATTAGATCGGCAACCATCTCGGCAATTAACCGCACACGGGGTGAACGCCTTACGTCCGGATGCATCACTAGCCACAGCGGTCGGACGATCGGACAAACATGATTCGATATCAGACGAAGCGCCGGATCTTGCGCGGCCAGAAAATACGGAAGCACGGCCGCACCTAGACCCGCTTTGGCCGCATGAAATAATGAAGCAAGATCATTGCTTCGGAAAACGAATCGGCGATGCCTGGCGAACTGTTCGAGCCAGCGCTGCTGCGGCACTTGACTAAGATGCTCGTCATAGCCCAGGAATTCCCAGTCCGATTCAGGCCGATCTTTATATCCACTCACGGCGTAGAGGCCATAACCTATTTCGCCGACGCGTCGCGCGGCGAGACCCGAAGCCGTAGGCCTCGACATACGGATCGCCAGATCCGCCTCACCGCGGGACAGACTCGCATCCCGTGACTCCCCGATCACCTCGAGATCGATCTTTGGCCACTGGGCATGCATTGCGGATAGATGCGGCACCAGAAAGTGGCTCGCCAGCACAGGCGGCGCGGATAGTCGAACCGTGCCGCTCAACGACGATATACCTGCGGCCGCGCGGGAAAACGCGTGTGCTTCGTCATCGAGGCGTGTCGCTTGTCGAGCGAGGGGTTCTCCCTCCGGAGTAAGCGTCCAGCCCTTCGGCAGACGATCAAACAGCCTAAGTCCCAGTGACTGCTCCAGCGCCTCGACCCTGCGGGCAACTGTCGAATGCTCGACGCAGAGCTTACGCGCCGCCGCCGAGAGACTTCCGGTTCGCGTTAGTTCGAGGAAAAAGCGGATGTCATCCCATTGCAGACGCGAGCTTTCCAGCGGAGCGTTACCTGTGTTTTTTTGCACACTCATTGTCGATTTATGTGGAATTGTTCCGGGCTTCCTCTCAGTGCACCATGAGCTTGCCCGATCAAACATCACGAGGAAAGCATGCCTTCTATCGCCATACCGCGGACGTCGCCGTTTCCGGCGGTCGAACTCGCCATTACACAGCACGGCGACGCTTCGACGCTAAAACTGCACGAGACTATGCTCCGTGCGCCCGCACCCGGCGAGGTGCGCATCCGCCAGACGGCTATCGGTGTCAATTTCGTCGATATCTATCACCGCACGGGCCTCTACCCGCTGCCAGCACTTCCCGCCGTGCTGGGCGTCGAGGCCGCGGGCGTCATCGACGCGATCGGCGAAGGCGTCGAATCGCTGCACATTGGCCAGCGCGTCGCCTACGCCGGTCCGCCAATCGGCAGCTATGCCAGTGCGCGCAATATTTCTGCGGCTCGCGTTCTCCCCTTGCCCGACGACATCGACGATGACACGGCAGCCAGTCTGCTGCTGCGGGGCATCACCACACATATGCTGTCTTCCTGCGTCTACGCTATCAAGGCCGGCGATACGGTACTGATCCATGCCGCAGCCGGCGGACTCGGACTCGTCGTGACGCAATGGGTCAAAGCGCTAGGCGCGCGCGTCATCGGCACCGTTGGTTCGCAAGCGAAGGCGGAACTCGCGAAAGAGTTTGGTCTGGACGAAGCGATTCTCTACCGCGAACAGAACTTCACCACCGCCGTCCACGCACTGACCGATGGTCGTGGCGTTGACTACGCCATCGACGGCGTCGGGGGCAAGACGCTCATCGAGACGCTCGGCGCCGTGCGTCCATTTGGAACGGTCGCTAGCGTCGGTCAGGTCGACGGTGATCCAGGGCCGATCGATCTGTCTCTGCTCGGCCCCGCACGTTCGATTGCGCTTTCGCGCCCGAGCGTGTTCCGCTTCATTGCCGATCCATCGCGTTATCGCGAAGCGGGACTGGCTACATTCCAACGCGTGCGAAGTGGTCTGAGAGCGCAGATCGGAGCCGTGCTACCGCTGGCCGAAGCAGGTGAGGCGCAGCGTCGGCTGGAAACGGGCAACACAAACGGTTCGATCATATTGCGCCCCTGACGTTCTATTTAAAGCCTGGGGGCTCCATACAAGGCCAGTGTCGTAACAGTGACGACTCAAATCCTGGGTAAATGCGAAGTTGAAAGGCCCAATGATGTGAGTGTGGTATGGAGTCGGGCTACGTAATATGCATCGACGGCGCCATCGATGCGTGGGGCGACATGCACCATGGCCAATGCCGGCACGAGCAGCGGCACTCCGCCGCTCGAGTCATCGATGCGCACGATGAACGCTTCGGCTCGGTAGTCGTCGAGCCCGTCATACAATCGGTCGATCTCGCAGTGCGTGAGCGCGTAGACCATCCCTACGGCCACGTCGCCCGGAGCGCGTATCAGGATGGCCTTCGTCGCGACCACGACACGGTGACCAAGGATTCGCCCGACGCGCGGCATCCTTGGATGTACCCCCTTTGCTGCCAGGTTGGCGCCATCCATATGAAGTCCATAGAAAAACATGTCGACGAGTCGATCCATTATGGGCGCCGCTAGAGAAGTTCATGGTATTCACGGGGTTCCGTTGCGACAGTGCTCGGCGTAGCCTGGGCGCCCGTACATGCGGTCCATGTACGCTAGCGTGGCAGGAAA
>NZ_CAJMZK010000061.1:0-3170 GCF_905220265.1 Paraburkholderia sp. J67 | reverse complement strand
AGACATACCCGTTATAGGGTCAAGCGAACAAGTGCATGTGGTGGATGCCTTGGCGATCACAGGCGATGAAGGACGCGGTAGCCTGCGAAAAGCGGTGGGGAGCTGGCAAACAAGCTTTGATCCACCGATATCCGAATGGGGAAACCCACTCCGTATGGAGTATCCATGACTGAATACATAGGTCATGTGAAGCGAACGCGGCGAACTGAAACATCTAAGTAGCCGCAGGAAAAGAAATCAACCGAGATTCCCAAAGTAGTGGCGAGCGAAATGGGATCAGCCTGTACTCTTTATCTTCGTTGTTAGCCAAACGCTCTGGAAAGTGCGGCCATAGTGGGTGATAGCCCCGTAGGCGAAAACAGCGAGGAAGAACTAGGTGTACGACAAGTAGGGCGGGACACGTGAAATCCTGTCTGAAGATGGGGGGACCATCCTCCAAGGCTAAATACTCGTGATCGACCGATAGTGAACCAGTACCGTGAGGGAAAGGCGAAAAGAACCCCGGGAGGGGAGTGAAATAGATCCTGAAACCGCATGCATACAAACAGTCGGAGCCTCGCAAGGGGTGACGGCGTACCTTTTGTATAATGGGTCAGCGACTTACATTCAGTGGCAAGCTTAACCGAATAGGGCAGGCGTAGCGAAAGCGAGTCCGAACAGGGCGTCCAGTCGCTGGGTGTAGACCCGAAACCAGGTGATCTATCCATGGCCAGGTTGAAGGCACGGTAACACGTGCTGGAGGACCGAACCCACTAACGTTGAAAAGTTAGGGGATGAGCTGTGGATAGGGGTGAAAGGCTAAACAAACCTGGAAATAGCTGGTTCTCTCCGAAAACTATTTAGGTAGTGCCTCGTGTATCACCTTCGGGGGTAGAGCACTGTCATGGTTGATGGGTCCATTGCGGATTACGTCGCCATAGCAAACTCCGAATACCGAAGAGTGCAATCACGGGAGACAGACATCGGGTGCTAACGTCCGGTGTCAAGAGGGAAACAACCCAGACCGCCAGCTAAGGTCCCCAAATATAGCTAAGTGGGAAACGAAGTGGGAAGGCTAAAACAGTCAGGAGGTTGGCTTAGAAGCAGCCACCCTTTAAAGAAAGCGTAATAGCTCACTGATCGAGTCGTCCTGCGCGGAAGATGTAACGGGGCTAAGCTATATACCGAAGCTGCGGATGCATATTTATATGCATGGTAGGAGAGCGTTCTGTAAGCCTGCGAAGGTGCATTGAAAAGTGCGCTGGAGGTATCAGAAGTGCGAATGCTGACATGAGTAGCGATAAAGGGGGTGAAAGGCCCCCTCGCCGTAAGCCCAAGGTTTCCTACGCAACGTTCATCGGCGTAGGGTGAGTCGGCCCCTAAGGCGAGGCAGAAATGCGTAGCTGATGGGAAGCAGGTCAATATTCCTGCACCATTGTTGAATGCGATGGGGGGACGGATCGCGGAAGGTTGTCCGGGTGTTGGAAGTCCCGGTCCTTGCATTGGAGAAGGCGCTTTGGCAAATCCGGGCGCGGAATTCAAGGGTGTGAGGCCAGTCTCTTAGGAGACGAAGCAACTGGAAGTGGTTCCAAGAAAAGCCTCTAAGCTTCAGTTCAACAGTGACCGTACCGCAAACCGACACAGGTGGGCGAGATGAGTATTCTAAGGCGCTTGAGAGAACTCGGGAGAAGGAACTCGGCAAATTGGTACCGTAACTTCGGGATAAGGTACGCCCTTGTAGCTTGATGCGCCTGCGCGCAGAGGGTGAAGGGGTTGCAATAAACTGGTGGCTGCGACTGTTTAATAAAAACACAGCACTCTGCAAACACGAAAGTGGACGTATAGGGTGTGACGCCTGCCCGGTGCCGGAAGATTAAATGATGGGGTGCAAGCTCTTGATTGAAGTCCCGGTAAACGGCGGCCGTAACTATAACGGTCCTAAGGTAGCGAAATTCCTTGTCGGGTAAGTTCCGACCTGCACGAATGGCGTAACGATGGCCACACTGTCTCCTCCCGAGACTCAGCGAAGTTGAAGTGTTTGTGATGATGCAATCTCCCCGCGGCTAGACGGAAAGACCCCATGAACCTTTACTGTAGCTTTGCATTGGACTTTGAACCGGTTTGTGTAGGATAGGTGGGAGGCTGTGAAGTGTGGACGCTAGTCTGCATGGAGCCGTCCTTGAAATACCACCCTGATCTGTTTGAGGTTCTAACCTTGGTCCGTAATCCGGATCGGGGACAGTGCATGGTAGGCAGTTTGACTGGGGCGGTCTCCTCCCAAAGGGTAACGGAGGAGTACGAAGGTACGCTAGGTACGGTCGGAAATCGTGCTGATAGTGCAATGGCATAAGCGTGCTTGACTGCGAGACTGACAAGTCGAGCAGGTGCGAAAGCAGGTCATAGTGATCCGGTGGTTCTGTATGGAAGGGCCATCGCTCAACGGATAAAAGGTACTCTGGGGATAACAGGCTGATACCGCCCAAGAGTTCATATCGACGGCGGTGTTTGGCACCTCGATGTCGGCTCATCTCATCCTGGGGCTGTAGCCGGTCCCAAGGGTATGGCTGTTCGCCATTTAAAGAGGTACGTGAGCTGGGTTTAAAACGTCGTGAGACAGTTTGGTCCCTATCTGCCGTGGGCGCTGGATATTTGAAGGGACCTGCTCCTAGTACGAGAGGACCGGAGTGGACGAACCTCTGGTGTACCGGTTGTCACGCCAGTGGCATCGCCGGGTAGCTATGTTCGGAAGAGATAACCGCTGAAAGCATCTAAGCGGGAAACTCGCCTTGAGATGAGATATCCCCGGGGCTTCAAGCCCCTTGAAGGGTCGTTCGAGACCAGGACGTTGATAGGTCAGGTGTGGAAGCGCAGTAATGCGTTAAGCTAACTGATACTAATTGCCCGTAAGGCTTGATCCTATAACAGGTGTGTCTTACCCCCGAGTGGGTGAACAGGACGCACAGGTTGAGATCACGTGTTGTGCCAGATAAAACAACACAACCCCCGAATTCTTTACGCTTCTTCCCGATTGGCTGTGGCGCTGACCAAAGCGACGCAGCAACCCCTTATGCCTGATGACCATAGCGAGTTGGTCCCACCCCTTCCCATCCCGAACAGGACCGTGAAACAACTCCACGCCGATGATAGTGCGGATTGCCCGTGTGAAAGTAGGTAATCGTCAGGCTCCTTAT
>NZ_CAJMZK010000060.1:0-4512 GCF_905220265.1 Paraburkholderia sp. J67 | reverse complement strand
TCTGAGAACGCGGGAAACAAGGATTGAGTCCAGGCGGATGGTGAGCACGCTGGCGGAATCGCCCGGTAATGGGAGCCGAACGGGCGGCTTCGCAGCGGTGTCAGTGACAGAAGCATGACACCCATCTGCCGAAAAATCCCGATAAATCAGACAAATAGTCTCGATGCGAGCGCGAGGCGGCCGTCCCTTCTGGCCGCTCGTGTATTGGGGGAAATCCTGGATAGTGGGTCATAAAAAACAATATTTAACAAAGTTAGAATGAAGTCTCTAGATCGGCAATAGCGGTTTCGGCAGGACACCTGCGCGGAACGAAAGACGACCGGTCAACAGCCGCAGTGGCAGCGGCCCGGCATGCTAGTGACGCCTTTGGAGATTTTCATGAGTCATCCTGATCAAATTCAACCTGCCACACTGCACGTAACCGGAGCATCCGCACGTTCGGTTTCCGCCGTCGCATTGGCATGCCGATTACGGCGAAGTCCCTCCCTCTCGTGTCGTCAGCCCTTGCGCTAGACGACGCCCGAATCCGCCCCGCCGCACGCAGGCACGCGTGCCTGCGGTTTGCAAGCGCTTATCCCGCTTACGGGTCCATTCGCAGACTTTCGTCGCGAGGGAGATGTCATGCTGAGCCACCACGAACTCTCCACCTTATTGCTGCTCAAGGACGCGCCTGGGCGGATCGAGCCAGACCGCCTGGAACTCGGGGCACTTCGCGAAATGCAGTTGATCGTGATCGAGCCGCCGGAGTCCGGCCTGCCGCTGCTACGGGTGACGCCACGCGGCGACGCCGTTTTGCGAGCGATCGCGCGCGCCTGTTGATTGTCGCGTTGACCGCCGCCCGCGAATGAGAGCGGGGCGGCGATCCGGATCTCACCGAGGAGGCGGATGTGGACTCGTCATGGCTAGGTATGAGTGTGGGCACCTTCGTGCTCGTCGTCGCTACATTGGGTGTTGCCGCGCACTATCGCCGCGAGCGTCGGCGGGCCGATCTGCTGCGCAATCTCGACCACCACGAATGGTTGCAGTGGCAACGGTCACGTCGATGAATGCGCAGGTCGACGAGACAACGCGTCCCGACGGCATCAAGAACAAACAAGTCAATCCGATATCGACAACGGGGAATCCATCGTGAGCTTTGAATTTGCTGAGCGGGATCTGGTGCATATCC
Source organism: Paraburkholderia sp. J67 (assembly GCF_905220265.1). NCBI lineage: Bacteria > Pseudomonadati > Pseudomonadota > Betaproteobacteria > Burkholderiales > Burkholderiaceae > Paraburkholderia > Paraburkholderia sp. J67. The sequence goes on along the minus strand of NZ_CAJMZK010000060.1, from coordinate 3,344 downwards.
GGAACGTACTCGGCTATCTGGAGCGCTCGGCCGACTTCGTCCGCCAGACCGAGGCCGGAGCCATAGTCAGTCTGGGCTATTGGCGTGCGAGGGTGCGGGCCATCCTCGTGCTGCCACGATTGCCTTTCCACATCGAAAAGCAGGCCAAGGAACTCCTCATGCGCCTGGACCGACTGGAAAGCGTGCGCGACCGACCGGCAAGCCTGATCGGCTAGTGACCGGCGACGATTGTCGACGTTCATTTGACGCTGCATATATATAGGCATCCGTACTAATTTACCGGTGGTCAGGCGTTCGCGATCGTTCTCAACATGCAATCCATAAATGATCCTGCGAGATAAACATATAAAAATAGAATGATTCACAGTGCCGGGGTTCGCCGCTAGGCTTTGTATCGATACAGCTAGCGAGGATCTATGGCAGGTTCCGTTTCCACATCGTTTCGTCTGCGCCGGCAACTGCTCGGCGCACTGGCCGCCGCGCCGGCGGCGGTGCTGGCTGGCGCGGCGCATGGCGCTGGCGCGCCTGATCTTTCCGGCGTCACGCTCGTACTCGGCGATCAGGCCGGAGGCCTGCGCGCGCTGGCCGAGGCCTCGCGCGTGCTGGAGGGCGCACCGTACACCTACCGGTGGGCCAATTTTCAGGGCGCCGCGCCGTTATTCGAGGCCCAGCGCGCCAATGCCGTGGATATCGCCCCCGCAGGCGATCTACCGGTGCTTGCGGCAGCTACGGGCGATCCGTCGTTGCGCATCGTCGCCACGCGGGTTGGCTCGCCCACGCAGCTTGGCCTACTCGTGCCACAGCGCTCCGGGTTGCACAGCGTCGCGCAACTCAAGGGGCGAACCGTGTTCGTGTCCTCCGCGCGCGGCAGCATCGCGGAATATCAGCTCGACGGCGCGCTCGCCGAAGCGGGTATTGCGCGAGCCGACATCCAGATCCGCTACATCCTGCCGGTAGACGCATTCGCCGCATTCATGTCGGGCTCCATCGAGGCATGGGCCACTTTCGATCCCTATTACGGCATCGCAATCTCGCGCGGCGCGCGCGTGTTGCGCGACGGCACGGGTATCAATAGCGGGCTGGGCTTCATCACGGCCTCGGGCGCGGCTCACGCCAATCCGCTCAAGCGCGCCGCTATCGCCGATGTGCTGCAGCGCCTGCAGCGCGCGGGCGACTGGGCGCTCGCTCATCCGCAGGCCTATGCCGAGGTCTACGGCACGCTCACACGCACGCCGACCGACACAGCGCTCGCTATCACGCAGCGAGCGTCGCTCAAGCAGCACTTCGTCACGGCGGCCGATATCGCTACGCTGCAAAAAGTCGCCGACGTCGCCGTGCGCGACGGCATCCTGCCGCGGGCACTCGACGTGGCGGCGCTGGCCGATACGCGTATCGGCACGGTCTGACGAATTATTCGGAATCCCTATCATGGCAACGCAAGCACAAGCGCCTACCCGGGCGCTACCACAGGGCGCGCGGCGAGTGACACGCAGCGTCGATGGCACACGCGGTCTCGTGAGCGCGCTGGCTGCGCTCGCCTGGCTCGGCGCCGCGGCGGTCACGCGCGCGTGGCCAAGCCTCGACGATTGGCCGCATGCCGACGCCCTTTTCGCGCTTGAACTCTTGCTCGCCGCCTTGTCGTTGACGATCGCGCTGATCGCTCGTACACGGCGTCACACCACTGCGCAAGAGATCAGCCCGACCGCGACGCAACGCGGCTGGCTCGCGGCGGGGCCGTGGTTGTTGGCGCTTGCGCTGGCGGTGAGTGGATGGGAGATCGCCACGGCGAAGCTCGAATGGCTGCCGCGCCCGTTCTTCGCGCCACCCGAAGCGCTGATTGCGGTCTTCTTCGACGACTACGCGCGCCTGGCTTCCAGCGTCACGCATTCGTTCGGTCTGCTGGCCTTTGGCTATGCGATTGGCGCGGCCACCGGCTTTGTCGTGGGCGTGAGCATCGGCTGGTCGCGTGCGGTTGGCTACTGGTTGCATCCGTTGTTGCGGCTGATCGGTCCGCTGCCCGCAACGGCCTGGTTGCCGCTGGCGTTCTTTTTCTTTCCGTCGAGCTTTAGCGCGAGCGTATTTCTGATTGCCCTGGCGTCGGCGTTTCCGGTTGCGGTACTGACCTGGTCGGGCGTCGCCGGCGTCAACCCGGCGTTCTACGACGTGGCCCGCACGCTTGGCGCGCGCCCGAGCTTCCTGATCTTGCGTGTGGCGATTCCTGCGGCGCTGCCTTCGGTATTTGTGGGGCTGTTCATGGGACTGGGCGCATCGTTTTCCGTGCTGATTGTCGCGGAGATGATGGGCGTGAAGGCAGGCCTTGGCTGGTATCTCCAATGGGCCCAGGGTTGGGCCGCTTATTCCAACATGTATGCGGGATTGCTGGTGATGGCGCTGATGTGTTCGGGGCTGATTACGCTGTTGTTTCGCGTGCGTGACCGCCTGCTTGGCTGGCAAAAAGGGCTACTCAAATGGTGATCGCTGCTGTGAATCCGAATGACGTGCTGGAAGACGCATCTGAAGGCGGCGCGCCGCGCACGGGGGCGCGTATCGACATTCGTCATGTTAGCCACGGCTTTGCGCTGCGCGGCGAAACGCTGCCCGTGCTCGACGATGTGACGCTGACCGTGCAGCCCGGCGAGTTTGTCGCGCTGCTGGGGCCTAGCGGCTGTGGGAAATCAACGCTGCTGCGGCTTGTTGCCGGGCTGGAGCCGCCGGGCAAAGGCAGTGTCGAGGCGGATGGTCATGTGATCGGTGCGCCCGATCCGTCGCGGGTGCTCGTGTTTCAGGACCCGACGCTGTTTCCGTGGCGCACAGTGCGCGAGAACGTGGCGCTTGGGCCTCAGGCGCAAGGTGCGCGGCGCGGCAAAGGCGCTGTTGAGGTTGAGGCGCGTATCGATGCTGCGCTTGAGCGTGTCGGGCTTACTGAGTTTGCGCACGCCTGGCCGCATCAGCTTTCTGGTGGCATGGCGCAACGTGTGGCGCTCGCGCGTGGGCTCGTTAATGATCCGGCGCTGCTCGCGCTCGATGAGCCTTTTGGGAAGCTCGATTCGCTCACTCGGATGCGGATGCAGGGCGAACTTGTCGCGCTTTGGCAGCGGGCACGGTTTTCTGTGCTTTTCGTTACGCACGATGTCGAGGAGGCGCTTGTGATGGCCACGCGCGTTGTCGTTTTTAGTGGGCGGCCGGCGCGGATTATTAGCGAAGTGCGGAATGAGGCGCCTTATCCTCGGCATCGGGATGATATCGCGCTCGTTGAGCTGCGGAAGGGGGTGCTTGCTCAGCTTGGGATCGAAGTTTGAAGTTATACGATAGCCTTTTTTTTCGGTGTGATTTTGGTTTTGGCA
>NZ_CAJMZK010000059.1:0-4897 GCF_905220265.1 Paraburkholderia sp. J67 | reverse complement strand
CACCGTAACTGCTTGCTACCCGGTGTTTTCTGCGTCGCTGCATCAGCAGGAGGAGGCGAATTATGCAGGGCGTCGAATGGCACGTCAAGCGATTCTGCAAAATAATTTATTTCCCCTCTCGGCGGCCATTTTTCGCCTAAATGCATCAGCGGCTCGATATTGTCAATATCAAATCGCCATTGTTTCTAACAAAATCGCCGCATTCACGCTTTTCTCGTCAAATAGGGTTTCAACGCCGCCAACCAGCACACCACCGCCACCGCTCCCCCATCGGGCGAACCAATCGCACGCGAGCCCAGATAACTCGCGCGCCCAACACGAGGATGCATATGCGCCGTCGCCTGCGCGCCATGCTCGGCGGCCATGATGACTGCGCTCCACGCTTCTTGCACCGTCTGCCCTTTCTGCAATGCGTCTTCGAGCGCATCCACCGCTGGAACCAGAGCGTCCAGCATCGTTCTATCGCCCGCCTTCGCGCCGCCTAGTTCACTGATCGCCTCGATCGCACCACGCCATGCGCGCGCCCATTCCTGAGGCGTAGGCTCCGGTTTATCTACCAGATGACGCGATGCGCGCAGCAGCGCCGTCGCGTAAAACGGGCCCGAACTTCCCGCAATCGCCCGACGCAAACTCGCGCCCAGAGCGGACAGCGCCTGCGGCGCAGTACCGAGTGCATCGACGGGCAGCGCCAAAGCCGCATCGGCCGCGCGCCGCATGCTCGCACCGAGATCACCATCTCCAGCCAGCGCATCCAGTTCTGTGAGGCGCGCTTCGTTGTCCACCAGCGCCTGCGCAACGGCATCCAACGCGGCCTTGGTACGCACCGCCCATGCCACGCGCGATACATCCAGCTTATTCGATATGGATTCCTCATGAATCGTGGAGGACACAACCTCAAGACGAATCGTCGGATTGATGCAGCCTTTTCCGGGCCACGCGTGCGCGTCGGTGGCCGCGTCGAGCAACGCGATCCTGCCGTCGTCGACTCGCATGAGCGAAATCGAGCAGCCCGGCATATTGAGCGCCGATAAAAACGTCCCGGCCCACGCACGCTCCACGCGCACTTCGCGCCGTTGCAGACTCGTCCAGGCCGCGCGCAGCACGATGTCGAGTTCCATCTGCGGCGTCGCGCCCAGACCGTTGACGAGCAGCACGACGCGCTCGCCGCGCGTGATAGCCAGGTCCTCGAGAATATTGACGAGCAACGCTTCGACCAGCGCGTCAGCCGGCAGCGGCGCGCTGCGCTCCACGCCCTTCTCACCATGAATGCCCAAACCCAGTTCGATCTCGTCGTCGGCGAGACTAAAGCTCGATTGCGCGACGCCGGGCAGCGTGCAGCCGTCGAGCGCGACGCCCATCGTGCCGAGATTCGCCGCCGCCTCACGTGCCGTCGCCGCCACCACTTCGAGCGACGCGCCGCGCGCGGCAGCCGCGCCCGCGATCTTGTGGATCAGCACCGTGCCCGCAATGCCGCGGCGCTGATGACGCTCCGCGTGGCCGCGCAATGCGACGTCGTCGGCTACGCTCACCACTTCGACAGGAATGCCCTCCGCACGTGCGAGTTCAGCGGCAAGACCGAAGTTGAGGCGGTCGCCCGTATAGTTCTTGACGATCAGCAGCGCGCCTTTCGGCCCCGCCGTCGCGCGGATGGCGGCGAGCACGGCGTCGGTTGGCGGCGACGTAAACACCTCGCCGCACACGGCCGCGCTCAACATGCCCGCGCCCACGTAACCGCCGTGCGCCGGTTCGTGTCCGCTGCCGCCGCCGGAAATCAGCGCAACCGAACGGGCCTGCGATTCGGGGATGTCGCGGCGCATCAACACGTTTTCATCGCCGAGGATGACGACATGAGGCGCTTGCAGCGCAACGCCTTCGAGCATTTCTCGGACGACGTCGGACGGACGATTGACCAGTTTCTTCATGACGATCCCAATGAACGCAGTTGAAGAGTCCAGCCATCAAGGGCGCAAATGCGGTATGCATGGCGCGCCTGTGGCTGCGTCCAGTGTACGCCGCTCGTCCGTGCGACGCGCATTGATGCGCGCCGCTTCGCCACGACTACGCCGCTAACGTGTCAATGCTCCAGGAAGTCGAGCACCATGCGATTGAACGCATCCGCATGCTCCCACTGCGCCCAGTGTCCGCAACGATTGAACACGTGCAGTTGCGCGTTCTGCATGCCGGCGAGCAGACGCAAGCCGGTATCCATCGGCACGAAGCGATCGTCGCGGCCCCAGATCACGAGCGTAGGCGCCGCGATTTCGCCAAGACGCGGGCCGTAGTCGTTGAACTGCTTCGGATTCGCGGCGAGGCTCTTCACGAAGTTTTCGAGGTGATCACGCCGCGCGAGCATGTTGTCGAGCCGCGCCTGCATAAGTTCGTCGGTCAGCGCGCTCGCGTCGAAGACGAACACGTTCATCATGCGCTTGAGGTTTTCGATGGTCGGCTCGCGATAGAGCCCTTGCAGCAGCTTGATGCCTTCGGTGGGCATCGGCGCGAAGTTGCTCGGGCCGCCGGTGCCGCCGCCCATCAGCACGAGCTTGCCGACGCGCTGCGGGTACGCGAGCGCAAACGCCACCGCGCTATGGCCGCCCATCGAATTGCCGAGAATATGCACGCGCTCGATATCGAGCACGTCGAGCAGACCCGCCAGCACGCGGCCGTTCAATTCCGAACGCGACGTGGTGCAAACGATCGGGTCGCTCTTGCTCCAGCCCGGGCAATCCATCAGGATCACGCGATAGCCCGCCGCAACGAGCGGCTCGACGTTGCGATTGAAGTTGGCCCAGCCGCTTGCGCCAGGCCCGGAGCCGTGCAGCATCACGACGGTCTCGCCGTTCGCGTCCGGCGCGGGCGCGCCCGTGTCGTTGTAGTGAATCTGCAGTTCGAGTTCGCCGTCTTTTACGCGCGCGAAGCGGCTAGTGGAGGCTTCCGTGATCGTCTGTGCAGTCGCAGTCATGATGATGTCCTTGCAATAAAACTCGATAAACCGTCATGGAACGGGCCTGGCCCGCTCCGCCAGGAATGCTTAAATACCTTGTGCGCCCGAGGCGCTGCGCTGTGCAAAACCGCCCACCACCGTGAGCGCCGCGAGCGCCGCAATCACGCACAGCGGAATGCTCGACGCCACCAGCATCGAAGCGCTCTGCCCCAACGCGAACAATTGCCCTGCTACAAGCGGCCCGAGAATCGAACCGAGCCGCCCGACCGCCACCGCCGCGCCGACGCCCGTGCCGCGCACTTCGGTGGGATAGGCATGACCCGCGAGCGCGTAGAGCACCGACTGGCCACCCACGAGAAAGAGACCGCACAGCAGACCACCACACGCCATCGATACCGCACCGCCCGCGCTCGCCAGTGCGCCAAGTGCGAGAGCAATGCCCGCATACATGCCGATCACCGTGCGGCGACGTCCGAAGCGATCCATGATCGTTGCCATCGCAACGGCCCCAATGCCGCCGCCGATGTTGAACATCATCAGCACGATGTTCGACTGCACCCGCGTGAGACCGCGTGAGAGCACCATCGAAGGCAGCCAGTTCATCAGGAAGTACAGCACGATCAGCGTGCCCAGATAGCTGATCCAGAGCGCGATCGTCGTGCGTGCGCGGCCATGACGCCAGAGTGCCTCGCTCACGCCCGGCACGCCCTCGCGCGACGCTTTCGCCGCGCGTGCCGCCACGAATTGCTGCGATTCGTGCAGGAAAGCGCCCAGCAACGGCACCATCACGATCGGCCCGAGGCCGCCCACGTAGAACACATCGCGCCAGCTCGTCGGGCTCGCGCCGAGCATGCCGATGAGCGCCGCGATAGCCGCGCCGAACGGCATGCCGCAATACATGGCGCCCACCGCCGTGCTGCGCTGCTGCGGCCCCGCCGCCTCGGAGCACAGTGCGATCAGATTGGGCATCGCCGCGCCCAGGCCCAGGCCGGTCAGCAGACGCGCGACCAGCAGGCTCTCGAAGTTCCAGACCAGCGTGGTCGCGAGCGAGAACAGGCCGAACAGCGTCACCGACGCCATCAGCACGCGCTTGCGACCGAAGCGATCGGCAAGCCGCCCGCCCAGCGCCGCGCCCGGCAGCAAGCCGATGGCGCCAGCGCTGAACGCCCAGCCCATCTGCGCGACGGCAAGCGAGAACTCCTTCGCCATACGCGGACCGGCCACACCTGCCGATTGCAGATCCAGCCCTTCGAGCAAGGCAACGGCGAGGCATAAACCGATCGTTGCTTTGCTGCTTCCTCCAGCACCACGGATTCGTGACGTCATGTCCAAAGTCTCCAATGTTGTGTGTCAGCCGCTCTTGGTGGCGGCTAATCGTTTGTCTTGCCAGAACGACGTAGCAACGCCGCGGGTCGCTTCATGCGACACGCGGCGTGCGTTTTACTGTGCGGTGGCTTCGGCGCGCTGTTTGAGATCGAGCGCCACGTCCACGATCATGTCTTCCTGGCCGCCGACCATCCGGCGCTTGCCCAGTTCGACGAGAATGTCAACGGTCTTGAGGCCGTACTTCTTCGCCGCCACTTCCGAGTGGCGCAGGAAGCTCGAATACACGCCTGCATAGCCGAGCGCGAGCGTTTCGCGATCCACCCGCACCGGGCGGTCCTGCAACGGGCGCACGATGTCGTCTGCCGCGTCCATCAGCGTGTAGAGGTCGGTGCCGTGATTCCAGCCCATGCGCTCCGCGGCCGCGATGAACACTTCCAGCGGTGCGTTGCCCGCACCCGCGCCCATACCCGCGAGCGACGCATCGATGCGGTCGCAACCTTCTTCCACCGCGACGAGCGAATTCGCCACGCCCAGCGAGAGGTTGTGGTGCGCGTGCATGCCAGTTTGCGTTTCGGGCTTGAGCACTTGCTTTACCGCGCGGAAGCGGTCGCGCACGTCGTTCATCGTCAA
>NZ_CAJMZK010000058.1:0-5690 GCF_905220265.1 Paraburkholderia sp. J67 | reverse complement strand
TCCCCCACCTCCTCTGCACGATGGCAGGATACCTGACGCCCATCCACTTCGCGAAGTACCGGCACTTCCTTGCGGCAACGTTCGACCGCATACGGGCAACGCTGATGGAACGTGCAGCCCGACGGCGGGTTCAGCGGCGAAGGCAGTTCCCCCTCGAGCTTGATCTTCACGCGGCGGTCTTCCTCGAAGATCGCGGGCGTGGCCGAGAGCAGCGAGCGCGTGTACGGATGGCGCGGCCGTCCGATCACGGTCTTCTTGTCGCCCAGCTCCGCCACGCCGCCCAGGTACATCACCATCACGTCATCGGCAACATGCTCGACCACAGCCAGGTTGTGCGAGATGAACACATAACTCGTGCGGAATTGCTCCTGCAGGTCCATGAACAGATTCAGGATCTGCGCCTGGATCGACACGTCGAGTGCTGAGACCGGTTCGTCGGCCACCACGATCTGCGGATCGAGAATCATCGCGCGCGCGATCGCCACACGCTGACGCTGCCCGCCCGAGAACATATGCGGATAGCGCTTCGCATGCTCGGGCCGCAGGCCCACGATGCGCATCATGTGCGCGATACGGTCTGCACGCTCGCTCGCGGTGAGCTGCGTGTTGATCGCAAGCGGCTCGCCCAGGGTCTGCTCGACGGTCTTGCGCGGATTGAGCGACGCGAACGGATTCTGGAACACCATCTGCACACGGCGGCGCAGCGCGGCGATCCTGTCCTTGCCCGCGTTCGCCACGTCTTCGCCGTCGATGGTGAGCGAGCCCGAGGTCGGCGGCTCGATCATCGTGAGCTGGCGCGCGAGCGTGGACTTGCCGCAGCCCGACTCGCCCACTACCGCGAGCGTGCGGCCACGTTCCAGCGAGAACGACACGCCGTTGAGCGCCTTCACCGTGCCCGTGCCGAACATGCCGCGCTTCACCGTGTAGTGCTTCTTCAGATCGTGCGCGACGAGGACCTTGTCGTCATCCTGCTGAGTCGCGGATTGCTGGACTGCGTTCATCGCGCGCCTCCATTCAGGGTTTCAGTCGCCACGTTCAGCGGCTTGATGCAGCGCACCTGCGCGTAGCCATTGCCGCCGGCAAGCGCATCAAGCGAAGGACGCGCCTTGTTGCAGCCCTCCACCACATACTTGCAGCGCGGCGCAAAGAGACAGCCGCTCGGGCGATCGTCGCGCCCCGGCACCATGCCCGAGAGCGCCGCCAGGCGCGCCGCGCCCTGGTTGTGCTCGGGAATCGCAGCCAGCAATGCTTCGGTGTACGGATGATGCGGCTTCGCAAAGATATCGGGCACGCGGTTGGTCTCGATGATCTCGCCCGCGTACATCACGGCCACGCGCTGCGCGACTTCCGACACCACGGCCAGATCGTGCGAGATCAGCACGAGCGCCATGCCGCGCTCCTTCTGCAGGCGCACGAGCAGTTCCATGATCTGCGCCTGGATCGTCACGTCGAGTGCCGTCGTCGGTTCATCGGCGATCAGCAGCTTCGGGTTGCAGGCCACGGCCATCGCGATCATCACGCGCTGGTTCATGCCGCCCGACATCTGGTGCGGGAAGTTGTCGATGCGGTTCTTCGCATCGGGAATGCCCACCTGGTCGAGCAGCTCGAGCGCGCGCGCATGCAGCGCCGAACCGCGCAGCCCTTCGTGCAGCTTGAGCACTTCCTTGATCTGGTAGCCGACCGTGTAGCTCGGGTTCAGGCTCGTGAGCGCGTCCTGGAACACCATCGCGATGTCCTTGCCGACGATGCGGCGGCGCTCGCGGCCGGTGGCGTTGAGCAGATCGCGGCCATCGAAGGTGACCGCGTCGGCCGTGACCTTGCCGGGCGCGTCGATCAGGCCCATCAGCGCCATCATCGTCACGCTCTTGCCCGAGCCCGATTCGCCGACGATGCCGAGCACTTCGCCCGGCGCCACGGAGAGATTCACGCGATCCACGGCCGGCAGGCCGTTGAAGTTCACCGCGAGATTGCGGATGGTTAGGAGTTCTGGCTTCATGTTCAGGCCATCCGTTTCAGCTTGGGATCAAGGGCGTCGCGCAGCCCGTCGCCGAGCAGGTTGATCGCGAGCACCGAGATCAGGATCGAGAGGCCCGGCATCGTGACGATCCACCAGGCGCTGTCGATATAGTCGCGTGCCGAGGCAAGCATCGCGCCCCACTCGGCCGCGGGCGGCTGCACGCCCAGGCCCAGAAAGCCGAGCGCGGCCGCATCGAGAATCGCCGAGCTAAAACCCAGTGTGGCCTGCACGATCAGCGGCGCCGTGCAGTTGGGCAGCACCTGCGAGAACATCAGCCGCAGCGTGCCGGCACCGGCCACGCGCGACGCCGTCACGTACTCCTTATGAAGTTCGCCCAGCGCCGAACCGCGCGCCAGACGCACATAGCCCGGCAGCGCCACGATCGCGATCGCGAGCATGGTGTTGGTCAGGCCCGGGCCGATGATCGCCACCACGGCCACAGCCAGCAGCAGCGAGGGCAACGCGAGCAGCACGTCCATCAGACGCATGATCGGCGTATCGGCCCACTTCTCGAAGAACGCGGCCACGAGCCCGAGCACGATGCCCGGAATCAGCGCGAGCACGACCGACACGCAGCCGATCCACAGCGACAGGCGCGCGCCGTACATCAGGCGCGAGAGGATGTCGCGGCCCGCCTCGTCGGTGCCGAGAATGAACTTCCAGTTGCCGCCGTCGAGCCACGCGGGCGGAATCTTCACATAGTCGCGGTACTGCTCGATGGGGCTGTGCGGTGCGAGCACCGGCGCGAAGATCGCGACGACGATCAGCAGCAGCACGATCACGCCAGCGGCCACCGCGCCCTTGTTGCGCGAGAAGTTCGCCCAGAATTCGCGCAGCACGAGCGCGCGGCCCGAAGGCGGCGTGACCGCCTTGGGGAGAGTGTTTTGGATATCTGCCATGACTGGTTACCTCGTGTGGCGGATGCGCGGATTGAGCACGCCGTACAGCAGATCGACGACCAGGTTCACGAGGATCACGAGGGTCGCGATCATGAGAATGCCGCCCTGCACCACCGGATAGTCGCGGCGGCTGATCGCATCGATCAGCCACTTGCCGATGCCGGGCCACGAGAACAATGTTTCGGTGAGCACCGCCCCCGCAAGCAACGTACCGACCTGCAGGCCGATCACGGTCACCACGGGAATCAGCGCATTGCGCAGCGCATGCACGACGATCACGCGCAGCGGCGAGAGCCCCTTGGCGCGCGCGGTGCGGATGTAGTCCTCGCGCAGCACTTCGAGCATGGACGAACGCGTCATACGCGCGATCACCGCGAGCGGGATCGTGCCGAGCACGATCGCGGGCAGGATCAGGTGTGAGAGCGCGGACTTGAACGAACCTTCATCGGTGCCGGGCAGCAGCGAATCGATCAGCATGAAGCCCGTGACGTGCGGAATATCGAACTCCACCGCGATGCGCCCGGACACCGGCGTCCAGCCCAGTTTCGACGAGAACACCATGATGAGGATGAGGCCCCACCAGAAGATCGGCATGGAATAGCCGGTGAGCGCCGTGCCCATCACGCCGTGATCGACCACGGTGCCGCGCCGCAGTGCAGCGAACACGCCCGCGGGCAGGCCGATCGCCAGCGCGAAGATGAGCGCGCAGATCGACAGTTCGACGGTGGCCGGAAAACGTGCGAGGAATTCGCCCATCACGCTCGTGTTGGTGATGATCGAGGTGCCGAGATTGCCCTGCAGCGCGTGGCCGACGTAGTGCAGATACTGCATCGGCAGGGGCTCGTCGAGCCCGAGGCGGTGCATCGCGTCGGCGTGCATTTGCGGATCGACGCCGCGCTCGCCCATCATCACTTCGATGGGATCGCCCGGAATCAGGTGGATGAGTGCGAACGCGAGGATCGTGATACCGATAAAGGTGGGTATCACCATGCCGATGCGGCGCAATACAAAGCGGAACATGTGGTGTTCCCCCAAAAGCTTGAATGGAAACGCAACCGGCGACAGGGGCTCGTGACCCCGGTCGCCGGACCTTATCCGAACGGTTTGGTAAGTATGTCCTAACCGGACGAACGACTGCCTGTCATCAGATTACTGCATGCTCACGCCGTCGAAACGCGCGTAGCCCAGCGGCTCGATACGCATGTCGATCACCTTCTTGCTGACCGGCTGATAGACGGTCGAGTGCGCGATCGGCGAGAACGGCATCTGCTGCGCGAAGATCTGCTGCGCCTGCATGTAGAGCTTGGTGCGCTGCGCCTGGTCCGAAGTCTGACGCGCCTTCTGGATCAGATCGTCGAACGGCTTGTAGCACCACTTGCCGAAGTTGTTGCCGTTCACGGCCTCGCAGCCGAGCAGCGTGCCGAGCCAGTTGTCCGGATCGCCATTGTCGCCGGTCCAGCCGATCAGCATCGAGTCGTCCTCGCCCGCGTGCGCGCGCTTGATGTACTCGCCCCACTCGTACGTGACGATCTTCGCCTTCACGCCGATCTTGGCCCAGTCGGCCTGGATCATTTCGGCCATCAGACGCGCGTTCGGGTTGTAGGCGCGCTGCACGGGCATCGCCCACAGCGTCATCTCGAAGCCGTTCGGGAAGCCGGCCTTCGTGAGCAGCGCCTTGGCCTTCGCGGTGTCGTACGGCTGCGCCGTGAGGCTCTTGTCGTAGGACCATTGCGTCGGCGGCATCGGGTTGGTGGCGGCCTGGCCTGCGCCCTGGTACACCGACTCGATGATCGCCTTCTTGTTGATCGCCATGTCGAGCGCCTGACGCACTTCGAGCTTGTCCATCGGCTTGCGCGTCACGGTGTACGACAGGTAGCCCAGGTTGAAGCCCGGCTGCGACGGCATCGCGATGTTGGCATCGGCCTTCAGCGGCGCGATGTCGGCCGGACGCGGATAGCTCATCACCTGGCATTCGTCGCGCTTGAGCTTCTGCACGCGCACGCTGGCGTCCGGCGTGATCGAGAAGATCAGCTTCGAGATCTTCACTTCGCCAGCCTTCCAGTAGTCCGGATTGCCGTCGAAGCGGATCGTTGCGTCCTTGGTGTAGCTCTTGAATATAAACGGGCCCGTGCCGACCGGATTCTGGTTGATGTCGGCGGCCTTGCCGGCCTTCATCAACTGATCCGCGTATTCAGCCGAGAGAATCGAGGCGAATTCCATCGCCATGTTCTGGATGAACGGCGCGTTCGGCTCGTTGAGCGTGAACTTGACGGTGTACGGATCGACCTTCTCGACCTTGGCGATCAGCTTGTCGAGGCCCATGTCGGTGAAGTACGGGAACGACACCGGGTACGCCTTGCGGAACGGCTGGTTCGGGTCGAGCATGCGCTGGAACGAGAACACGACGTCGTCGGCGTTGAACTCGCGCGAGGGCTTGAAGAACGAGGTGGTCTGGAACTTCACGCCGTGACGCAGGTGGAACGTGTAGGTCTTGCCGTCGGCGGAAACATCCCACGATTGCGCGAGACCCGGTTCGACCTTGGTGCCGCCGCGCTCGAATTCGACGAGGCGGTTGTAGACGGTGAACGTGTTCGCGGTGAAGTCGGTGCCGGTGGTGTACTGCGCCGGATCGAAGCCTGCGGGGCTGCCTTCCGAACAGTAGACCAGCGTCTTGTTCGGGATGCTGCCCGCAGCGTGCGCGAGCGGGGCTCCTGCAATCGATGCCGCTGCGAGCGCCACGAGAGACGTCATTCGTGCTGCACGCAACAGTTTGT
>NZ_CAJMZK010000057.1:0-11683 GCF_905220265.1 Paraburkholderia sp. J67 | reverse complement strand
CAGCGTGGACTTGCCGCAGCCCGAGCTGCCGAGCAGGGCGAAGAGCTCGTTCTTCGCGATGTTCAGGCTCACGTTATTGACGGCGACGCTGTCGCCGAACTTCTTGACGACGTTTTCGATGCGAATGAACGAGGCCGCGGGTGTCGCCGGGAGTTGTCGATTCTTTGTGTTGCTCATTGCCTGTCTCCATGTCGGTGTTGCCGATTCACGTGCGACGGACGTGCGTGATCCACGCGCCGCGCAAGGGCGCAAATCAAAAACAAAAGAAGGGAAAGCGTGAGGTTTGCCAGAGGCGGCCCGCATCGCGGGCCGCACGGAAAGAGGTCTTAAGTGAAGCTTAGTGGCCGGTCTTGAGCTGGGCCCAGAGGCGGTTTTCGAGGCGCAGGATATCGGCGGGGAGCGCCTTCATCATCGTCATCTTCGACAGCACGTCGGAGGGCGGATAGACGCTGGTGTCATCGGCAACCGATGCAGTCACGAACGAGCGCGCCGCCTTGTTCGGCGTGGGATAGAACACCTCGTTCGTGATGCCGGCATTGACCTTGGGGTCCTCGATATAGTTGATCCAGGCGAGCGCCGCTTCAGGATGCGGTGCGTCCTTGGGAATGCCCATGATGTCGAACCAGATGAGGCCGCCTTCCTTCGCGTTCGAAAACTTGATGTCGTAGGAGCGTTTGGCGTCCAATGCGCGGCGATGCGCGATGCCCACGTCGCCCGACCAGCCAAAGGCCACGCAGATATCGTTATTCGCAAGGTCGTTGATATAGCCGGAAGAATTGAACTGCGTGATATACGGGCGGATTTTCTTCAGCGTTTCATAGGCCGCTTGATAATCGGCCGGATTGGTGCTGTTCGGATCCTTATGCATGTATTGCAGCGTCGCCGCGAATACGTCGACGGCCTGATCGAGGAACGACACGCCGCAACTCTTGAGCTTCGACATATTCTCCGGGTCGAATACGAGCGACCAGCTGTCGACTGGCGCGCTCGTGCCAAGCGCTTTCTGTACCGCCTGCACGTTATAGCCCATGCCATCTGTGCCGTAAGCGTAAGGCGCGCCATACTGATTGCCCGGGTCGGCCTGCGCAATGATCTTCATGATCGCAGGATCGAGATTCGCCAGATTAGGCAGCTTCGATTTATCGAGTTTCTGATAGATACCCGCCGGAATCTGCCGCGCCATGTAATTCGATGTGGGCACCACGATGTCATAGCCGGAACTGCCCGCGAGCAGTTTGGCCTGCAAGGTGTCGTCGCCGTCGTAGTTGTCGTATTTGACCTTGATGCCCGTTTGCTTCTCGAAGTCCGGGATAGTGTCCTTGCCGATGTAGTCGGACCAGTTATAGACGTTCAACTGCGTTTCGGCGGCCTGCACGTGTGCGCTTGTCACACTTCCCAGACTCGCGACCACTGCAAGCGAGGCCAATGCAATGGCGGGACGAACGCTATGCCGGATACGATCGATGCTCATGATGTTCTCTCTACGGATGAAGAAGCAATGGTCCGTGCGCGGCGAACGCACGCTCAATTAGTCATGCGGTCAGACATGCAGCAGCAAGTGCCTGCGTTCCTATGTATGGAAGGGCTGGAGGAACGCGTCGTATCCGGTCTGAGCGGGCTGCGACGAACGACGGGGCAAGCGTAGCACCGCGAAAATCGCGGGAAAAAAATAGTTTAGCTAGCTCATGTATAGATTTTTTCTATGCTGCTCCCAGGTGCAGTAACGTCTCTGTAATCTCGTCGAAAGATCCGATTTGCCGTTCGCAGACCGCATAGAAAAAATCGATGCCGTAGCCAGAAATTCCTTTCTTTACCTTCTTATTTTGTCGACGGAGAGTGAGTCCAAGTTGGTGTTCGTGCTGACTGCGAACGCCGAGGGTATTCACCTGGAGCAACGGTGGCCAATCGAAGTCCGAATTCCGGAACCTGAAAAATGAATGCACACGATCTCCCTCAGCGCAGCACCCAGGACTACCAGCAGAGCGATGCCGCGCATCATCTGCATGCTTTCGTCGATCAAAAGGCGTTGAACGCGGAAGGGCCGCGCGTGATGGTGCGCGGCGAGGGCGTCCATCTCTGGGACAACGAGGGCAAGCGCTACCTCGACGGCATGTCGGGCCTGTGGTGCACGAACGTCGGCTATGGACGCAAGGAACTGGTCGACGCGGCGACGCGGCAGATGAAAGAACTGTCGTACTACAACATGTTCTTCCACACCACGCATCCGGCCGTCATCGAGCTTTCGGAGAAACTCTTTTCGCTGCTCGGCGGGCATTTCAGCCACGTCGTGTATACGAACTCGGGCTCCGAATCCAACGAAGTGCTGATCCGCACCGTGCGCCGTTTCTGGGACGTCATGGGCAAGCCCGAAAAGAAAGTGCTGATTGGGCGCGTGAACGGCTATCACGGCTCGACCGTTGGCAGCGCATCGCTGGGCGGTATGGCCTTCATGCACGAGATGGGCGACCTGCCGATCGCCAATATCACGCACGTGGACGAGCCATACTGGTACGCCAACGGTGGCGACCAAACACCCGAAGCTTTCGGCAAGTCTGCGGCTCAGTCGCTCGAACGCAAGATTCTCGAACTCGGCGCGGACAAAGTGGCGGCATTCGTCGCGGAGCCATTCCAGGGTGCGGGCGGCATGATTTTCCCGCCCGATGGCTACTGGCAGGAGATCGAGCGCATTTGCCGTAAATATGACGTGCTGCTCTGCGCAGATGAGGTGATCGGCGGATTTGGCCGCACCGGCGAATGGTTCGCGCATCGTCATTTTGGCTTCGAACCGGATTTGATCTGTATTGCGAAGGGTTTGACCTCGGGCTATGTGCCGATGGGCGGCCTCATCATGAGCCGTCGCGTGGGCGAGGCGCTGGTCGAACGTGGCGGCGTCTATGCACACGGCCTGACGTACTCGGGGCACCCCGTTGCGGCGGCGGTCGCACTCGCGAATCTCGATGTGCTCGATCGCGGCGGACTGGTCGAGCGCACGAAGACGGACACCGGGCCATATCTGCAAAAAGCGCTGCGCGACGCGTTTGCCGACCATCCATTGATTGGCGAAGTGCAAGGCGTGGGAGCGGTCGCCGCGATCCAGTTCACCAAGGACAAGAGCACGCGCGAACGCTTTGCCAACGAGGCCGATCTGACCTGGCATAGCCGTTCCGTGGGCTTTGATCTGGGCGTGATCGTGCGCTCGACCAATGGCCGCCTGATCATTGCGCCGCCGCTCGTGATCGAGCATGCGCAGATTGATGAACTGGTGGACAAGATGCGCCAGGCCGTCGATGCAACGGCGAAAACCGTGTTCGGATAAGACGTTTTTATCTGCTTGACTTCGCGGGTGATCTCAACGCCCGGCTCGCTCCCATGCGGGAGCGAGCGGGCGTTTTTTATTGAGCGTCGTGGGGCGAGTGCTCCCAGAGTGAATCGATAGAGGAATGATTTTGTTAGGCAGGAACGACAAAAATCATCGTTTCGCAATTCATCGACTCTGAACAGAATAGTCACGGCACAACCCACCACAGAGTCGCACAGGCGGTGACTCTACCAGCTTCACGAAAATGCACCGCCTGGCACAAGGACAACTGCAATGACAATCGAAACTGTAGATACGCTCGTTGTCGGCGCCGGCCAGGCCGGCGTGGCGATGAGCGAACACCTGGGCAAGCTTGGCGTGCCGCATCTCGTGCTGGAGCGCGATCGCATTGCGCAACGCTGGAGAACGGGCCGTTGGGATTCACTGGTCGCGAACGGCCCTGTGTGGCACGACCGCTTCCCCGGCATGGAATTCGACGATCTCGATCCGGATGCGTTTGCTTCGAAGGATCGCGTCGCGGATTATTTCGAAGCCTACGCGAAGCAGATCGATGCCCCCATTCGCACCGGTGTGGACGTAAAGAAGGTGGTGCGCAATTCGGGGCGCCCGGGCTTTACCGTCGAAACGAATCGCGGCGTGATCGAAGCACAGCGCGTTGTGGTCGCGACCGGCCCGTTTCAGCGGCCCATTATTCCGCCGATCGCACCGACTTCCGCCGATCTGATGCAGATTCATTCGGCGGACTATCGCAATCCGCAACAGCTTCCCGAAGGTGCCGTGCTGGTGGTTGGCGCGGGCTCGTCGGGCGTGCAGATCGCCGAGGAACTCATGCGCGCCGGCAAGCGCGTGTATCTGTCGGTGGGACCGCACGATCGTCCGCCGCGTGCGTATCGCAATCGCGACTTCTGCTGGTGGCTGGGCGTGCTCGGCCTCTGGGACATGGAAACGGCGGTGCCGGGACGCGAACACGTGACGATCGCCGTGAGCGGTGCACGCGGCGGTCATACCGTCGATTTCCGCCGCCTCGCGCATCAGGGCATGACGCTCGTGGGTTTGACGAAGGCATTCAAGGACGGCGTGGTTTCCTTCGAAACCGATCTCGCGACGAATCTGGCGAACGGCGATGCCAACTATCTCTCGCTGCTCGACGCGGCCGACGCTTATATCGTCCGTAACGGCCTGGATTTGCCGGAGGAACCCGAGGCGCGCACGCGCGTGCCGGACCCCGAATGCGTAACGCAGCCGCTTCTCGAACTCGATCTGCGCGAGGCGGGCGTGAGCTCGATCATCTGGGCCACGGGTTATGCAAACGACTATGGTTGGCTGCAAGTGAATGCCTTCGACGAAAAGGGCAAGCCGAAGCATCAGCGCGGCGTGTCTGCGGAACCGGGCGTCTATTTCGTGGGCCTGCCGTGGCTCTCGCGGCGCGGCTCCTCCTTCATCTGGGGCGTGTGGCACGACGCGAAGCACGTCGCCGGTCATATCGCCACGCAGGCGCAATACCTCGACTATCGCGACGCAACCCAGCGCGAACACAACAAGCCGGGCCAGAGCGCCCCGCGCATCGAAACCCAAAACGCAATCGGAGTCCTCTAAATGCCGACCCATACTCGTATCCGCATGTTCAATACGAAGGATACCTATCCGAATCAGTCGCTCGACAACGATCTTTGTCAGGCGGTTCGCGCTGGCAATACGGTGTACGTGCGCGGTCAGGTAGGCACTGATTTCGACGGCAAGCTCGTGGGCCTGGGCGACCCGGCCGCGCAGGCAGAACAGGCGATGAAGAACGTCAAGCAACTCCTCGAGGAAGCGGGCAGCGATCTCACGCATATCGTGAAAACCACGACGTATCTGATCGACCCGCGCTATCGCGAGCCGGTTTATCGCGAAGTGGGCAAATGGCTCAAGGGCGTGTTTCCCATTTCGACGGGCCTCGTGGTTTCGGCGTTGGGGCAGCCGCAATGGCTCATGGAGATTGACGTGATCGCCGTGATCCCGGACGGCTGGCAGCCGGTCAAGGCCTGAAAAGAACGGAGAAATACGCCATGACATTCTCGATAGTCGGACGCTGCGCCGAATCCGGGCAGCTTGGCATTGCCATCAGCTCGTCGAGTATCGCGGTGGGGGCGCGTTGCCCGTGGGCGCGTGCAGGTGTGGGCGTTGTGGCGACGCAGAACGTGACGCTGCCCGCGCTCGGGCCGCAAGTGCTCGATCTGCTGGAGCACGGGCAACTCGACCCGGCGGCGGCGCTGGATCGCGCGCTGAACTCGAACGGCTGGAGCCAGTACCGCCAGGTGACGGTAATCGACGCGCAGGGCCGCACCGCGTTTTTCAGCGGCAAGGAAGCGCTGGGCGTCTATCACGCCGTAGCGGGCGAGCAGTGCGTGGCGGCGGGCAACATGCTCGCGGGCCAGCATGTCATCGATGCGATGGTGCAGGCTTTCGAAGGCGCGTCGGGCTCGCTCGCCGACCGGCTGCTGGCCGCGATGCACAATGCGATGGCGGCGGGCGGCGAAGCCGGGCCGGTGCACTCGGCCGCGCTGAAAATTGTCGATGACCATACGTGGCCGGTGGTGGATTTGCGCGTCGATTGGGCCGATCAAGATCCGCTCGGTGAACTGGACCGTCTCTGGCAGGCCTATCGTCCGCAGATGCAGGACTATCTGACGCGCGCGCTGAATCCCACCGCCGCACCAAGCTACGGAGTGCCAGGCGATGAGTGAACGAAGCTCTCGCGCGCTGCTGGAGCGGCTGATCGGCTTTGCGACGGTCAGCCGCGACTCGAATCTCGAACTGATCGCGTTCGTCGAACGCTATCTGGCGGAGTTTGGCATCCGCAGCGAGCTTTTTTATAACGCTGAGCGCACGAAGGCCAACCTGTTCGCGACCATCGGCCCGCAGGATCGCGGCGGCGTGGTGCTATCGGGCCACACGGACGTTGTGCCCGTGGATGGGCAGGCGTGGACGGTCGAGCCGTTCCGCCTGAGCGAGCGCGAAGGGCGCCTCTACGGGCGCGGCACGGCGGACATGAAAGGCTTTATCGCTTCGGTGCTTGCCGCCGTGCCGGGTTTCTTGAAGGCCGATCTGAAAACACCTGTGCATCTCGCGTTTTCCTATGACGAAGAAGTGGGTTGTCTGGGTGTGCGCCCGATGCTTGAAGAACTGGCGAAGCGGCCGCATAAGCCGCTTCTTTGTTTGATCGGCGAGCCGACCGAACTGAAGCCAGTGCTGGGTCACAAAGGCAAACTCGCCATGCGCTGCTGCGTGAAAGGCGCGGCCTGCCATTCCGCCTATGCACCCTACGGTGTCAACGCGATCCAGTACGCGGCGAGGCTGATCGGGCGACTCGACGAAATCGGCACGCGGCTAGCGCAACCGGAACATCACGACACACGTTTCGATCCACCCTATTCAACGGTGCAAACCGGCGTGATCAAGGGCGGACGCGCGCTCAATATCGTTCCTGCGGAATGCGAGTTCGATTTCGAAGTGCGCGCGTTGCCGGGCTTCGAGCCGCAGGCCGTGGCCGATGAACTGGCGCACTATGCCGAAGCGCAATTGCTGCCCGCCATGCGTGCCGTGCAGCCCGATACGGATATTCAATGGCAGTCGCTAGGCGCGTATCCGGGGCTGGCGACACCAGCCGAAAGCGCGGCCGCCCGTCTGTTGGCGCATATCAGCGGCTCAACGGATTTCGGCACGGTGGCATTCGGCACCGAGGGCGGACTGTTCGAACAGGCGGGCATCCCGACCGTGGTGTGCGGCCCCGGCAGCATGGACCAGGGCCACAAGCCCGACGAGTACATCAGCGAGGCGCAGCTTGCAGAATGTGACGCCATGCTCGCCCGCCTCGCGCAGTATCTGGCGACGTCAGGCTGAGGGCTCGCGCGCCTCATGCAACTGCGCGAGCTGTTCGCGGCAGAAGTCCACGAACAGTTGCGCGGGCTTGGTCAACTGGCCGCGCTTGAGGCGCGCACTGACCAGACCGGAGGTGGCCACAGGCTCGGTAATGTCGATCATGACCACCTTCTTGCCGTCGTAGGTGCATTCGGAATGCGGGCGCGTGACCAGCAGGGAAAAGCCGAAGCCCTGGCCCACCATGCCCCGCACCATTTCGATCGACGGTGAGCCGAACACGATGTTGGGCGTGAGCCCCAGGTCGTGAAAGAGGCTCACGAAGTAGGTGCGGCTGGGCTGCACGTCGAGCAGGATCATCGGCTCCGCGCTGAGGTCGCGCAGCGATACGTGCGATTGCCCCGCGAAGCGGTGGTTCTCGGGCAGCAGTACATAGGGCTTTTGCGGCGGCATCAGCGGCTCGGTGGCGATGGTGCCGTCGAGTTCGTGATCGTAGAGGAAGGCGACGTCGAAGGTGCCGGCGGTGAGACCCTGAACGAGGTCTTGCTGTTCGCCGTCGCGGATACGGATGTTCACGCCCGGATAGCGCTCGCGAAAGCCGGCGATCAGTTGGGGCAGGTAAAGCGGCGCGACCGTTTCGAAGCAACCGATATCGATCTGGCCGGTGATCACATCGTTATCGGCGAGGGCGTTCTGTTCGAACTCGTGCGCCATGCGCAGGAGTTCCTGGGCCTTGCGATAGAAACGCGTGCCGGCTGGCGTGAGCGAGACGCCCTGGGCGTGATGGCGGATAAAGAGCTTGACGTTGAAGCTTTCCTCTAACCCCTTGATGGCGCTCGAAATGGAAGGCTGCGCGATATAAAGCTGACGCGATGCCTCGGCCACGCTGCCCGCTTCGACGGTGGTGAGGAAGTACTTGAGTTGTCGCAATGTATAGGAAGCCACTTGAACCTCTGCTGCATGGCCGCGCTCGCTTCGGTGCGCGGCACGTTGTACCGGTTTTTCAGGTGTTTTTTCGACGTTACCTTACCCTGGGACGGCAATCAGCAGGGCGTCGTTCTGCAAAGCTTTATCGTATGGCTCGAAAATATTTTTTCTAATTTTCCTTTGAGGCGAAATATCGCACCATCGCCTTTAACCCTTGTTTTTCAACGTCGCTTTTACCCTATGAACATGGGCTGCCCCGGCGGTCCCTCTGGAGTCCAGCATGTTTGATCTCGGCTACTGGCAGCGACGCGCTGCCGAACAGGTTTTCATCGACAAGGCGCTGATTGGCGGCCGTCGCGTGGACGCCGTCTCCGGCGCGACGTTCGACTCCGTCAATCCGGCTACCAACCGGTTGCTGGCGCGCGTCGCGGCGTGCGATGCGGCGGACGTCGATCTGGCCGTGCGCGCCGCGCGCGAGGCATTCGACAAGGGGCCGTGGTCGCGCATGCCGCCGGTCGAGCGCAAGAAGGTGTTGCTGCGTCTGGCCGAACTGATGCTCGCCAATCGCGAGGAACTCGCGCTGCTCGATTCGTTGAACATGGGCAAGCCGGTGGCGGACGCCTGGAACATCGACGTGCCGGGTGCGGCGCACGTCTTCGCGTGGTACGGCGAAGCGCTCGACAAACTCTACGACCAGGTGGCGCCCACCGCGCCCAATGCATTCGCAACGATCACGCGTGAAGCGCTGGGCGTGGTGGCCGCGGTCGTGCCGTGGAATTTTCCGCTCGACATGGCCGCCTGGAAGCTCGCGCCCGCGCTGGCCGCGGGCAACAGCGTCGTGCTCAAACCCGCGGAACAGTCGCCGTTTTCCGCGCTGCGCCTCGCTGAACTCGCGCTCGAAGCAGGGCTGCCTGAGGGCGTGCTCAACGTCGTGCCGGGACTGGGTGAACAGGCCGGGCGTGCGCTGGGCCTGCATCCCGATGTGGATTGCCTCGTGTTCACCGGTTCGACCGAGGTGGGCAAATATTTCATGCGCTACGCGTCAGAGTCGAACCTCAAGCAGGTCTGGCTCGAATGCGGCGGCAAGAGCCCGAATCTGATCTTCGAAGATTGCGGCGATCTCGATCTCGCAGCCGAAAAGGCGGCCTTCGGCATCTTCTTCAACCAGGGCGAAGTTTGCTCGGCCAATTCGCGTCTCTACGTGCAGCGTTCCATTCAGGACGAGTTCGTCGAACGCCTGCTCAGCAAGGCGCGCGACTGGATGCCGGGCGACCCGCTCGACCCGTCGAGCCGCGCGGGTGCGATCGTGGATGCGGGGCAGACCGCGCGCATCATGAGCGCAGTGGAACAGGCCCAGCGCGATGGCGCGCGACTGCTCAAGGGCGGCAAGCGCCTGACGTTCAACGGCTCGGATAACTTCGTCGAACCCACCATTTTTGCGGGCGTGCGCAACGATATGCCGATCGCGCGCGAGGAAGTGTTTGGACCGGTGCTCGCGATCAGCGCTTTCGACACCGAAGAGGAGGCGCTGCGCCTCGCCAACGATAGCGTCTATGGCCTTGCCGCGTCCCTCTGGACCGATGATCTGAATCGTGCCCATCGCGTGGCGCGTGCGTTGAAAGCAGGCACGGTCTCGGTCAATACCGTGGATGCACTGGACGTGAGCGTGCCGTTTGGCGGCGGAAAACAGTCGGGCTTTGGCCGCGACCTCTCGCTGCATTCGTTCGACAAATACACGCAGTTGAAGACGACCTGGATTCAGTTGCGCGGATAGTGCGTGACAAGCCGGCCGCCGAAGATGGACGCGGCCGGCGTTTCAGCAGTGATGGTGCAGTGGGCGGTGCAGGGCAAGCGATGTAATTAATTAGTAATTCGAAACGATGGGTGTTGAACCCGAGCGGGAGAAATATCGTGGCCAGTACGGATAGCAGCAACAACAGCAACACGCAGTTGATCGAGAAACATACCATCGGCTATGTGCCGCCCGGGGATAGACACGGCAAGGTCCGCGACCTCTTCACGCTCTGGTTCGGCGGCAATATCGCGCCGCTGCCCATCGTCACCGGTGCATTGGGCGTGCAGATGTTCCATCTGAATCTGTTCTGGGGGATCGTCGCGATCGTGGTCGGGCAGGCGCTGGGCGGCGTGCTGATGGCGCTGCATTCGGCCCAGGGGCCGCAGATGGGCATTCCGCAGATGATTCAGAGCCGCGCGCAGTTCGGCTCCTGGGGCGCGCTGCTCGTCACGGTCATTGCGGGCGTGATGTATGTGGGCTTTTTTGCGTCGAACATCGTGCTGGCCGGGAAGTCATTGCATGGTATCCAGGCGTCGGTGTCGGTGCCGGTTGGCATCGTGATCGGCGCGGTGGGGTCGGGGCTGATCGGCATCATTGGCTATCGCTTCATCCATTTGCTCAATCGCATCGGCACCTGGGTGCTGGGGATCGGCATCGTGGTTGGCTTTGGCTATATCTTCACGCACGTCTCCAGCGCCGATTTCCTCACGCGCGGCGGCTTCAACATCGCGGGTTGGCTCGCCACGGTATCGCTTTCGGCGCTCTGGCAGATTGCGTTCGCGCCCTACGTTTCGGACTATTCGCGCTATCTGCCGGAGAACGTGAAAGTGTCCTCGACATTCTGGGCGACTTACCTGGGTTGCACGATTGGATCGACGCTCGCGTTTGTATTCGGCGCGGTGGCCGTGCTTGCCGTGGCGCCGGGCGTAGATGCAATGGATGCTGTGAAGCTGGCCACAGGCCCGCTCGGCTTGCCGATGCTCGTGCTGTTCCTGCTCAGCGTCATTAGCCATAACGCGTTGAATCTTTATGGCGCGGTGCTAGCGACGATCACTTCCGTGCAGACCTTCGCCAGCCGCTGGATTCCCACGGCCAATGCGCGCGCTGTGTTTTCGGTCGTGATCCTGGCGTCGTGCTGCTACGCGGCCATTGGCGCGTCGACGGATTTCGTCGGCAATCTGATCGATCTCGTTTTGGCGCTGCTCGTCGTGCTCGTGCCGTGGACAGCGATCAATCTGATCGACTTTTACGTGATCCACAAAGGCCAATATGACATTGCATCGATTTTCAAGGCTGACGGCGGTATCTACGGTCGCTTCAACCCGCAGGCGCTGATCGCTTACGCCGTGGGGATCGCCGTGCAAATTCCGTTCATGAATACGCCGATGTACGCGGGACCGGTGCCGAAGTATCTGGATGGCGCGGACCTGTCCTGGCTGATCGGTCTGCTGCTGACTTCGCCGCTCTATTATTGGCTCGCCACGCGCGATACGGCGTACCGTCGTCGCGTCGATGCGGGGGCGAGCGCGGCATTGCGCTAGACGCAAGCACGCGACGCAAGGCACTTCCTGATAACGCCGCTCCCTGATGGAGCGGCGTTTTTTTTGAACGTTTCGGATGTCGAGAAGGTATGGTGCGGCGCAGTATTCGCGCGCATCTGCGAAGGCAGCATACCCACAGAGTATGGAAACCGGTGTTCAAAGGTATTGGACGCCCCATTCAGGCAGGGCGTATAAATCCATTTCATGAACCCCACGTATGCAACGCCCGCCATGAACGCAGTG
>NZ_CAJMZK010000056.1:0-12543 GCF_905220265.1 Paraburkholderia sp. J67 | reverse complement strand
CTTCGGCAGTTGCGAGTCGCCGAACTGCTGCGCCCAGTCGAGCGTGGGCCACTGGCCACCCTGGGCCGGAATGCTCTGCGAAGTCTCGAACTGTTGCGGCTGCGCGAGAGTCTTGTCGCTCTTGATGCCCATATAGTTTGCGCAGCCGGTCATCGTCACGACCGTTGCGAAAGCAACCAACGTGGTCATCACGCGAAGTTGCGCGCGCGGGCGAGGGATTGAAACGCTTGTCATGTTTTCCTGAAGTTCGTTGTGAAGCGGTGTCGCTTGCGACCTCAATGCGCGGCCGAATCGGCGCCGCCGCCCCCTGCCTTGCCCGCGCGTGTAATCCAGATGAGCGGAATGATCGCAATGAAGATCACCGCCGAAATCCAGAACACGTCGTTGAGTCCCAGCATCGCGGCCTGCGTGTCGACGAGTTGCCCAAATGTCGCGTGGGCCGCCGCGGTATCGAGGTGCGCCCATTTCGCGAGAAAGTCGAGAAACTGCGTAAACGCAGGATTCTCCGGCGTCGCCTGCTCCGTGAGCCGCGCATGATGCACGACGGTGCGGTCGTACCATTCGTTCGCCCCAAGCGACGTTCCCACCGCGCCGCAAAACACGCGCGCGAAATTCGAGAGCCCTGCTGCGGCCGGAATTTTCTGCGGCGGCTGCCCCGCGAGAATGATCGCCGTGAGCGGCACGAAGAACATCGCCATCGGAATGCCTTGCAGCAGCGTCGGCAGGACGAGGTGATACGTGTCGATATCGACGATGTAATTCGAGCGCATCCAGAACACGACCGCGAAGCCAACAAACGCCAGCGTAGCGATCATGCGCGCGTCCGCGCGCGGCAGCACCTTCGCGATCACGGGTGAAAGCAGCACCGTGAAAATGCCGATCGGCGCGATGACCAGACCCGCATCGACGGCGCGATAGCCGAGATACTCCTGCATCCATTGTGGCAACAGCACGAGATTGCCGAAGAACACACCGTAAGCGATCGAAATGGCGATGGTGCCGCCCAGGAAATTACGCTGGCCGAACAGGCGCAGATCGACGATCGGGTGTTCTTCCGTCAACTCCCAGATCACGAAGGCCGTGAAGCTGACTGCGGCTGCAATCGTCAGCGCAATGATCACCGGCGAATGAAACCAGTCGAGATCCTTGCCTTTGTCGAGCATGACCTGCAAGGTGCCGACCCATGCCACCAGCAGACCGAGCCCGACCAGATCGATTGGCGGCTTGCGCGTGGGCGTCTCGCGCGAACGATAGATCGTCCAGGTCACGATCGCCGCGAAGATGCCCACGGGAATGTTGATATAGAAGATCCAGGTCCAGCTATAGCTGTCCGTGATCCAGCCGCCGAGCGATGGCCCCGCAATCGGCCCCACGGTCGCCGTCATTGCCCAGAGCGCCAGCGCGGTGGACGACTTCTGCTTAGGCCACGAACCGAGCAGGATCGCCTGCGACATCGGAATCAGCGGCCCGGCCGTCAAGCCCTGAAACACGCGCGCGGCCAGCAGCACCGGCAGATTCGGCGCCATGCCGCACAGCCAGGAGGCGATCGTAAACAACACGATGGCGCCCACGAACAGGCGTATCTGGCCGAGCCGCTGCGTGAGCCAGCCAGTGAGCGGAATCGAGACCGCATTGGCCGCCGCAAAGACCGTAATGACCCACGTGCCCTCGTCCACCGAGACGCCCAGACTGCCCGACAAGGTGGGAATGGCGACGTTGGCGATCGACGAATCCAGCACATTCATGAACGTCGCGAGCGCGACAGCCAGCGTGCCGAGCGCAAGGCGGCCGCCGGTCAATGGCGGCGGCGGCGCGTGGTTGGCTGCCGGCGGATTCAACTTGCACCCCGCGAAGCCGTGTTCCGCAATTCCATACTCATTTTGCAATCCTGATTAAACTGACGTGCGTATTAGCGCGGTACGCCTGCGATCCGGTGAATCGAGGCCCGGCGCTCCTGCTCGTGTGGGGACGCATCCCAAAAAATAAGGGGACGATTCCCGCGAGCGGCAAGTACCGAGCGGTACAGCATAATAAGAGCGCATTCCTGCTACGTCAACAAAAATCGAACCGATCGGTACACACGCGCGCAAGCCTGCGCTTCGCTGTGTTACGATCCCGCGACACCGTCATCGCAACTACACCGAAAAATGGCGACGCAAAAGGAATCCGGCGCACCGGCGCGCCGCCCTCGCACCCCCGATACGACACCCGCCGCCAGCAAGGCGGACATCGTCCTGAACGCGGCACGCTCGATCTTTCTGGCCCACGGCTTTAGCGCCGCCACGACCGACATGATCCAGCGCGAGGCCGGCGTGTCCAAATCCACCGTCTACGCGGCGTGGCCCACGAAAGAGGCGCTATTCGCCGCCGTCATTCAACGCGAATGCGGCCAGTTCGCGGATTCGCTGCGCGACATGCAGTTCGAAAGCGACGACATCACGCACTCGCTCACCCAGCTCGCGCGCGCGTATCTCAGTCTGATTGTGTCGCCCAAGGGGCTCGCGCTGTACCGCGTGATCGTCGCGGAAGCGCCGCGCTTCCCGGAGCTGGGGCGCGCCTTTTACGCGGCAGGGCCGGAAGTGGTGGCCAGCATCGTCGCCCAATTTCTCGAACGGGGCGCAGCACGTGGCCTGATCGACGTGCAAACCGTAGGCTTTCCGACTGCCGCCGCGCTCTTCATCAGCATCGTGCGCGGCGAGGCGCAACTGGAGTGCCTCATGCATCCCGACGCGCGTCCTTCCGATGCGCAGATCGACCGCTGGGTGGAAGCGGCCGTGCAGACCTTCGCGTTCGCCTTCGTCAAGCGCCCTTGAAAGGGGCTTGAGCGCGCGGGCTCGAGACGCCCGCGCGGCGTGAACGTCAGCGTTGCTCAATGACCGAACACGTCGGCGTCGAGCATGTCCGACTCCGCGCGTTTTAGCGCACTGATGGCGGTCATTTCCTCGTCGCTGAGACGGAAATCGAAGAGGTCGAGGTTCTGTGCCTGGCGCGCCGGGTCGGCGGATTTCGGCACCGGCACGAAACCGCGCTGGGTCTGCCAGCGCAGCACGATCTGCGCGGGCGTGCGACCGTAGCGCTGCGCGATCGACGCGATCACCGGCTCGGCGAGCAGTTCGCCACCGCGCCCAATCGGGCTCCAGGTCGCCGTGACAATACCGCGCTGCGCATGAATCGCCACGATGTCGTCGCGCGCGTGCCACGGATCGAGCTGAATCTGGTTCACATGCGGCACGAAGCCCGCATCGAACAGACGTTGTAGATGCACGGGCTTGAAATTAGACGTGCCGATTGCCCGCACCTTGCCCGCTTCGAGCAGACGCACGAGCCCTTCGAACGCCTCCACATAACGATCCTGATCCGGGTTCGGCCAGTGCACGAGCAACAGATCGAGATACTCCAGACCGAGACGCTTGAGGCTCGCATCGCAGGCCTCGCGCACGCCAGCCACGCTATGCCACTGGCGGTTGAACTTGCTGGTGACGAACACGTCCTCGCGCGCCACGCCCGACTGGCGAATACCCTCGCCCACGCCGGCTTCGTTGGCATAATTCTCGGCCGTATCGACGAGCCGATAGCCGATCTGGAGTGCACTCTTCACGGCCTGCGCCGCACCCGCGTCGTCTAGCGGCCAGGTGCCGAGGCCAACCTGCGGCATCGCCACGCCGTTAGCCAGTTTGATAAGGGGCGCCGGATTGATCTTCATGCCATGTCCTCGAAAATGTCCTTGGTAAAATGCGCGCAAGCAGCGGGCCTGCGCGCCTCATCTGTCAAACAATAAAGCCGGGTGCGCCGCTCCTGGATACCGACGGGTATCCGGATACCAGGCCGCGCTGCCGCCCCACGCCACCGCATCAGATGCGAATCCCCCGCGAAGGACGACAACGATGGCCCGCATGACCCGCATCACCCGCGAAGCCAGCCAGGCGCAGACCCGCGCGAAGCTCGTGAGCGTCGCGCAGACGCTCTTCACGCGCGACGGCTACGCGGCCACCTCGCTCGAACGCATTACCGACGAAGCGGGTTTCAGCAAGGGCGCGGTCTACTCGAACTTCGAAAGCAAGGAGGGGCTCTTCCTCGACGTGCTCGACGCGCATGGCAAGGCGAGCCTTGCCTCGATCCTCGACGCCCTGCAAGGCGCACAGACGATCGACGACGCCATCGACGCGCTCGCGCGCTGGGCCGACCGCCACTCGCGCAAAGGCAACTGGCCCGCGCTGATCGTCGAATACGCGCGCCTCGCCAGGCCCGCCACCACCTTCCGCCGATCGCAGGAAAAAGTGTTGCGTGCGCAATGGCGAGCGCTCGGCGAGCGGCTGCTTGCGCTGGCCCCCACCTCGCCCCCCACGTCCATGCCATCGCCCGAGACCGTCGGCGCGCTCGTCTTCGAGCTGACCTACGCGCCCGCGATGAGCTTCGTCAGCCAACCCACTGCGGGCGATCTGCTGCGCGTGGCCTTGCAAGGCGTATTCCTGGCGAACCCGCCTTCTTCGGCGTCCGGCAAGCGTGCAACCCGTCGATAACGAATCGGGACGCGCTCACGAAACGAGCGTCACACCGCCATCGACGGCGAGGGTTTGGCCCGTCACGAAGCCATTGCTCATGAGGAAAAGATAGGCGGAGGCCACCTCTTCCACCTTTGCCGTGCGGCCAAGCGGAATGAGCGCGGCGAAGCGCTGTTCGATCGCCTCGACTTCGCTGGCCGGGACGTTGCGCCAGAGCGGCGTGCGCGTCCAGGTCGGCGCCACGGCGTTCACGCGTGCGCGCGGCGCGAGTTCGATCGCAAGGCCCTGCACCAGCGTGCGAATCGCATCGTTGCCGACAATCGCACCCGACGCGTTGTGCGCACGGCCGCCCGAACCGGCCGTAAAGACCAGGCTGCCGCCGTCGCGCAAATGGGGCGCCGCACGACGCGCGAGCCGCAGATTGGCGAAGAATTTTTCCTCGATCGCGCCGCGAATCGTTTCCAGCGGCGCTTCGAGAAAACCGCCACCCATCGCACCACCCGCCATCGACACAAGATGATCGAACGAATCGACCTGTGCGAAGAAGGCATCGAGCGAGGCATCGTCGGCCACATCGAGCGCGAGCGCCCGCACCGAGCCCGCTGGCGTATCCGGCGTAGTGAGCGCCGCCAGCGCGGCATCGCGCCGTTGCGCGTCACGCCCGGTGATGACGATTTGCGCGCCCACGTCACGCGCCATGCGTGCGATTTCAAAGCCGAAGCCCGACGTACCGCCGACGATTACCACACGTCGACCCTTGAGATCTGCTGTCATGTTCCGCTCCAGCCTAGAATGCTTCAGATTCCGATGAGTATCTGGATGCTACAACGGATTGCAGAATCGCGCGGTCGGCACGCCTGCATGTGACCGGCCGCAACGTAACTGAAAGTGACTGACCAGAGGCTGCAACCGGCACGGGCTGGCACCATCCGGCATCGCCATGCTTTTTGTTTATCGGCTTATCTATTCTTTTAATCACCCGGTTACGCGCACGCCACCGAAGCGCAAAAAATGCTAAGAACATCATTCCTGAAGCCAGAACGGCCGCTTCGCCATTCATCCTCCGGCACACAAGTGCCAAGCCCGGTTCTCCCGATGAACGCCACTTCCTTCCGTTTCCTTACCCAGCGAACCGCTGCGCTCGCCGTGGCGCTCTGTCTGCTCGCCTCGCTCGCGCTGCTGCGCGCCTCACCGGCCCTCGCCGATCCGGGTGCGCCACTGTCCGTGGTTGCGCCTGTACAAAGCTGTGAAGCGCTCGCGCACGCGAAGCTCGATTCCGCCGTTGGCGCACCCGTTTCGATCGAAACAAAGCGCATCAGCACCGCTCAAGGCGAGTTCTGCGAAGTCAGCGGCACGATCGCGCCTGCCATCGGCTTCAAGCTCGACCTGCCGACCCGGAAGTGGACCCAACGTTATCTACAGGCGGGTTGTGGCGGCCTGTGCGGCATGATCAACGCCAGCATCGGCAACGCCGGGGACTGCCGCCCCGCGCTCGACGGGGAATTCGCCGTTGCCGCCACCGATATGGGCCACACGGGCCGCATGGGTTCACCCGATGAAGGCGCATTCGTCAGCGATCCGCAAAAGCGCATCGATTTCGCTTATCGCGCGAACCATCTCACAGCGCTCGCCTCGAAGGCGCTAATGCGCGCGTTTTACGGCGTCGCGCCGCGCTATGCGTATTTCTCCGGCTGCTCCGATGGCGGTCGCGAAGCCCTGATGGAAGCGCAGCGCTATCCCGACGATTTCGACGGTATCTCGGCGGGTGCGCCCGCGATGCTGTTCCAGATCCAGAATTCGTTCTTTCATGCGTGGACCGTTGCGGCCAATCGCGACAGCAACGGCCAACCGATCTTGCTCGCACCCAAACTGCGCGTGCTGCACGAAGCCGTGATCGCCCATTGCGACCAACTGGACGGCGTCAAGGATGGGCTATTGAGTGATCCGCGCGCGTGCCATGTGCAGGCAAGCTGGGTCGCGTGCAAGACCGGCGCGACCGACACGACCAATTGCCTCACGCCCGCGCAATGGAGTGTGGCGCAGAAGATCTACACAGGCCCGACCGATTCTGAGGGCCATCGCTTCCTGCCGGGCGGCCTCGAACCCGGCTCGGAGCTGATGTGGGGCTCGTTCGTGCCGCGCGAAGCCGGCGCGCGCGTGATGTCCCAGGCGCTCTTTGGCAGCATGGTGCCGGTGGTCAATCTCGTGCCCACGCAGGCCGAATCGGATGCCGCCACCTTCCCGTTCACGACGGCGCAATTCACGCGCATGCAGGAACTCCATCCGCTCAACGACGCGACCAATCCCGACCTGCGCGCGTTCGCGGCGCACGGCGGCAAGCTCATCATGTGGCATGGCTGGGCGGACTTCTCGATCGCGCCGATGATCTCCATCGCCTACTATCGCGCCGTGCAGGCTGACATGGGCGCCGCCGCGGCCGCTCACTTCCTGCGCCTCTTCATGATTCCCGGCGTGGGACATTGCGGCGGCGGCGATGGCTTCGCGCAGGTCGATACGCTGAGCCCGCTGATGACCTGGGTGGAACACGGCACCGCGCCGGCCAGCCTGCGTGCGGATCGCATCGCTGCCCGCGCGGGCGGACCTGGCGGACCCGGCGGCCCGGGTGCACCGGCCAGCGGCGCCAGCACGCCGCACGGCGCGCCGCCGACGAGCGGCCCGCAAGGCGGCAGCGACGGCCGCGGCGGCGGCATGGGCGGACGCGCCGCACTGCCGCCCGTGGCCATCCCGAATCAGCCCGCGCTCGCAAGCCGGCCGATCTATCCGTTCCCGCAGATCGCGCACTACCTCGGCAAGGGCGATCCGTCGCTCGCATCCAGCTACGGCCCTGCGCCCAGCCCCGTGAAAGAGCCCGAAACGATCGACTGGTACGGCGCGTTCATGCTGCGCCCCGGCTTCCAGAAACAGTACGTCGTGCGCGACGACGAGATCTTCCCGCTTTCGCAATGAACCATTGAAGCAGCGAGGGCGCGTAGCTTGCGCGCCCTCGCAAGCGGCTTCGCAATCCATTGCCCCTTTCTTACGCAACAAGGACCCCACCATGACGCAAGCCGATTCCACCACGCCTGACTGGCGCGCCGATCCTCTCACCTGGGGCCACGGCCCCCGCAGCTTCGAAGTCTTTCTCGAGCCAACCTGCCCGCACTCGGTGCGCGCGTTCGGCAAGCTCGATGCCTTGCTCGAAGCCGCCGGCGCCGACAAGGTCACCGTGAAAATCCGCCTGCAATCGCAGCCCTGGCACATGTATTCGGGCGTGATCGTGCGCTGCATTCTGGCGGCGTCGACGCTGCCGGGCGGCAAGGAAAGCGCGAAGGCGGTGATGGCCGCCGTGGCCGCGCATCGCGAGGAGTTCGAATTCGACAAGCATTGCGGCGGCCCGAACATGGACGCCACGCCCAATGACATCATCGCGCGCATCGAGCGCTACAGCGGCCTCGCCTTGCGCGAAGCGTTCGCGATTCCGGGACTCGATAGCGAGGTGAAATGGCACGCGAAGTATGCGCGCCAGAACGGCATCCACGTTTCGCCGACCTTCATGATCGACGGTATCGTCGACCCGAAGATCGGCAGCCGCGACGAAGTCGCGGTATGGGCAGAACGTCTGCGTTAAGCGCTACGCGCTGCGTTGCGCGCACTCAAACGAGTTCGCGCAACATCGCAATCTGCTCGCGCCAGCGCGCGAGCACCTTGTCCGGTTCGTGCAGGCGGAACGTTACGCCGCTGAGCACGTCGGCATATTTCGCACGATGCTCGTTCACCGACTCGATCTTCACGCGAAACACGCTCAGATCGAGCTTCGTCTTGTGGTCCGCAATGGCGCTCGCCTTGCCGCGAATCTCCAGCAGCGCGCCGTCGTGCACGAGCGATATCGTGAGGCGGCCGTCGCGTTCCAGATTCCGGGTGGTATGCGAAGTAGGCCAGATCGCGATGAGCAATTCATCCGGCCGCACGGCCAGCACTTCACCCACGCTCAATTGCGCCGCGTGCGGCCAGCCGTCCGGGCCCACCGTAGAAAGGCGGATCGCCTCGCCAAGACGGGCCTCAAGATGCTCGCCGTCGAAATCCTGTAGCACTTGCAACGGCAGCGATCGCTCCGCATGCGGCTCCGTGTATACGTCCTCATGCTCTTTCATCTCGTTCTCCTCGTGCGGTGGCCGTTCACTCAAACGGCGTGATCGATGCGCCATTTAACTTGAGGGCTACGGCGAAGTCAAACCATCGGCGAACGGCTTATCGTCGCAGTGCCGATATTCGACGTCGAACGCTGTAGCCGCTTCATGACATCGACCTATAAAATGGAGCTTCGTCCACCTCCGAAACGCAGCCAGGATCCCCTTGAGCGCACCTTCGCCTTCCATCCCGCCCGCACGCGGACGGGGCCGCCCGGCCTCCGTTTCGCCGGAAGCCCGCCGCGAGCAGATCCTGAACGTGGCCGAACAGTTGTTCCGGCACTCGGGCTATGCCGCAACCAGCATGGCCGATATTGCCCGGCAGTGCGAAATGTCCAAACGCACGCTTTACGAAGCGTTCGAGACCAAGGAGTCGCTGTTCCGCGCGCTCGTGGTCGACGTGCAATCCTTTCCCGCGCACGAATGCAGCGTCGATCCCGCGCGCACGCCTGCTGCCATCGTCGCGGCAGCGCTCAACGAAATCGCGCATTACGTGCTGAGCGAGCGCCACATCATGGTGAGCCGGATCGTGATTGCGGAATCCGAACTCTCGCCCGCCATTCGCGAGCACTACTACGAGCAGGGCATCGACCGCAGCAAGCGTTTTCTGGTCGCGCAGTTGGGGGCTCTCGTTGAAGCGGGCCGCATCGTGGCGGTAAATGCCGACCGGATCGCCGACATGCTGTTCGGCGCCGTGATCGCTACGCATCTGATTGCGGCGATCAGCTATCGCCAGACGCCGGATTTCGACGAAGTCTCGGCGAAGATCGAAGAAGTGGTGACGCGCTTCATCGTTGCCGTTTGAGTCGCACGGTAAAGCGCGCCCCATGCCGGTGCGCGCGATCGAGGGTGGACTACAACGTCGATAACGCGATGGATGGATCCGCAAGCGCGGCTCGATCCGGCCGTACACCCTTACCGATCGCCGCGCGACCCTGAACGAAGTCCTTCACCGCATTGATCGCATCGATCGCGATTAAAACACCATCGCGCAGATAGGCAATCGAAAACGCGCGCGAGGCAGGATCGCCGCGTACGACCACATCGTCATACCCACTCGATAGTCCGGCCATCTGCAAACGCAAATCGTATTGCATCGACCAGAACCACGGCACCGAGGATTTCGTCGGCAGCGGCCGCCCCGTGAGAACGCTGGCGACGAGCGTCGCCTGATCGACGGCATTTTGCACGCTTTCGAGCCGGATCATCTGGTTACCCGCAAACGCATGCGCCTGACGCGCGCAATCGCCAATCGCATAGACATGGTCGAGACTCGTGCGGCATTGTGCATCGACATCGACACCGCTCTGTCCGCGCGCGCCCGCCGCCTGCAAAGCCGCAACAGCCGGCTCGATCCCGATGCCGGCGATCACGAGTTCAGCCGCCAACAGACGCCCGTCCTGCAAGCGCACACCGCCCACACGGGCACGCTCGCCTTCGAGCGCTTCGATGCGGGCATTCACGCAGATCTCGACCCCGTGCGCGCGATGCTCGCGCTCGATGAAGCCCGAAAGATGCGGCCCGGTCACGCGTGCGAGCACGCGCTCGAACGCCTCGACGACCGTAACCGGCTTGCCGATCTTGCTGAGCGACGCCGCCGATTCCAGACCGATGAAACCGCCGCCGATGACGACTACGCGCTGCACGTCGGCGAGTTCGTGACGGATGCGGTCCACGTCGGCAATCGTGCGAACGACATGCACGCCAGCGAGATCGCCTCCCGTGCAGGACAGCCTGCGCGCCTCGCCCCCCGCTGCCCACACGAGGCTACCGTAGCGATAGACCCCGCCGCCCACACAACGCACCTCGCGCCGCGTAGCGTCGATCGCCTCTACGCGCTGCCCCTGCCGCACGTCGATCGCCTTGTCGGCCCAAAATTCCGGCGGATGAAACGCCAGTTGCTCGCGCGTCTTCTCGCCACTCAGATAATCCTTCGATAACGGCGGACGCTCATACGGCAATGCCAACTCGTCGGTCAGCAGCCCCACGGACCCGCTGAAGCCGAACTGCCGCAACGCACTCGCGCACTGCGCGCCCGCATGGCCGCCACCCACGATAAGCACATCGTGATCGTTCACGTCCCCTCCCGATCGCCCGCTCATTCCTCGGGCGCAATCTCGATGCGCATGCCGTCGAGTCCCGCATGAAACGGAACCTGGCACGACAGCCGCGAATTCGCACGACGATGGCCCGAGCAATCGAGCAACTCGTGCTCGTCGGACGCGAGTGGCGGCAGATCCGCAATGAAACGCTCGTCGACATAGATATGACAGGTCGCGCACGAACACCCACCGCCGCACAGCGCCATCAATTCGTAACCGCCGCCATCGCGAACGATCTTCATGAGATTCTCGCCTTCCTTGCCCTCGACATCCAACTGACTGCCGTCCCTTAACACCAGCTTGATCTGCGCCATCACATCACCACCTGAGCGACTCTATTCAATGCACCGGGCCCAGGCCCGGCGCCCGCCTTTTCTTCCTGGAATCGTGCGCTTACTGCGCGGCTGCCTTCGCGGCATCGGCTTCCTTGCGCACCATCGTTTCGAGCGTGCGGCGCACGCGCGTCGAACCGATATCCGGGCCCAGATGCACGGGCTTCAGATCCCAGAAGTTCTCACCCTCGACGACCTTGGCCGCGGCTTCCACGAGCGGCACGTCTTCGAGCTCGAACGCGCCGCGCAGCAGGCCGGCGATGCGACGATCCTCGGCCACCGAATCGAGATTCACATTGCGCGCGACGCCCCAGAAGTAATGCGACGTCGTCGCCGTTTCGGGCGTCACGATATGCGCGAGCAGTTGCTTGAGACCCGCCTCGCGACCCATGCCGGGCGCAGTCTGACCAATGTCGAGCATGACGTTCGCGGGAGCGTTCCAGCGCGTGTCGATCCACATATCGGTGCGTGCCCAGGGAATCTGCTCGTCTGGATAGATGGGGATCGGCTGCTTTGGCACATCCTGGAACGACCAGTTGATCCAGACTTCGTTACCCTTTTGCAGCGTCTCGTGCTTGCCGTGCTGAATCAGGCCGCGACCGCCAAACGTGTTGCGATGCGCCCATTCGATGTGCGTGACGTCCATCAGGTTGTCGACGAGATATTCGTAGTGGCAAGCGAGTTTCAGATAGTCGCGCAGTACGCGGTTATCCGGCGCTTCGTTGAGGAAGCCGTAGTCGGGCAGTAGCGACGTGTCGGCCTTCTCTTCGTCGCCGAGCCAGATCCAGACGATCGAGTCTTTCGCTACGACCTTGAAAGAGCGCACGATGCTGCCTGCCGGGATGCGGTCGGAGAACGGGTTTACCACGCATTTGCCTGACTGGTCGAAGCCCAGGCCGTGGTAGGGGCAGACGATATTGCCGTTCTCTACAGTGCCCATGCTAAGAGGTGCGAAGCGATGTGGGCAACGGTCGATGAGTGCTGCGAGATCGCCCTCACTGTTGCGGAATATGACGAGGGGCATGTCCGCTATGCGCCGGCCCAGCTTGCCCAATTCGAGCTCGGATTCCCATGCCGCCATGTACCAGGCGTTCTTCAAGATCCCTTCCATTGTCTTCTCCTGATCGTTGTCACTCTTTGGTTTTTTGGGGTGCTTTTTTTGTTTGGCTATGGCGCTTGCGCAGTAGTTAGTGCGCTTCTGGTGCTCAGATTAACGCGCGAGTGCTCATCGCATGTTTGGCATTATCGGCCTTTTGTGGATTTTTGGTACTCGTGAGTACCCTAAATTGAGCGAACTTGTTTCCGCCTGGTGGGAATTGTTTGCGGGTAGTCGTTCTCGTGCGCTCTTTGCGCCGGTTTCGTCGTGGTTCTGGCGGGGTTGGCATTTTCTTGTTTTCTTGTCGGTCTATTAGCGTCGCCC
>NZ_CAJMZK010000055.1:0-12547 GCF_905220265.1 Paraburkholderia sp. J67 | reverse complement strand
CCCGGCGAACCACCGTTTCTTCCGGCGGTCTTCGCTGCGCGTATCGCGGCAAACGAAGGGGGCGAATCTTAGCGCGCTTCGTATCGTCGGCGCAAGTACAAAACCGCCGCAAGACAAAAAAACGGCGCGACTTCCGTCGCGCCGCAATCTTCCGCCTACCGGCCAATTCAGCTTTTCGATCCACCCTTCGATGGCTTCTTGAACATCGCCTTGCAGAGTGGCGATAGTTCGTCGTAATGCTGCTTCATGCACGTCGTGATTTTCTCCTTATTAGGAATCTCACTCGCGCAGAAATGAAATGCATCGCTGCGACACGCATGATCTTCTTCGTCCTGTGACGCGCCATAGCCCGGCAAGGCCGCCAGCGCGAGCGTGATCGTCGCGGCCCAAAACACGCCTACACGCATCGAATATCGGAACCGTTCAGGTTTAGTCATGTCGCGATCCTCGTGTTGATTGTTTTGAAAGAGGGTCTGCAAGCGTCGTTCCCGGCACGACGTTTGCACCATCCTTCCACAAGCCACCACATGAGGCGCCGCCACTCAGGCGGCGAACCGAACATGCGCTCCGACAATCCCCAACTCGCCCGCAGCACATCGACCCTCGCTGCGGTGCTCCTACTCCTCTCACCGTTCGCTGCCCATGCTGACGACAGCGCAAGTCCCTGCGCCGCGCTAAAGCGTATCGTCGCGGCCGCACCGCAACATTTCACATCGCTGAGCGCCGATGACGGCCGCGCCGTCGCCCAACCTTATAGCGACGATGCCCAATGCGCAGCCGCGCACGGCACTTATCAATGCACATGGAGCACACGTAACGCCGAAACCGGGTCTGGCACGGCCGCGCTCGAAGGCGTGGGCGCCGATATCGCCTCGTGCCTGCCGAGCGCCACCCACGACGCCAACACCCCAGGCCGGCAGCACTTCTATCTGGGCGAACGCGGCAGCCGCACGGAGATCACCGCGCAAACCGACGGCGCAACGCGCGTGAAACTGACCGTCTCGCGGCAATAGCCGAACGCCGTTCGTGGCTCTATGCGCCCCGTGGCGTCGCGCCCTTGCGCCCGCCACCCGCAGTGCGCGCAACGCCATGCCGCCGTCCGGTCAGCACGGTCTGCACGATCACGGCCGCGAGCAGGAACGCACCACTCGCGAGATTCTGATAGTACGGACTGAGCGTGCCCACCTGATTGATGACGTTGTCGATCACCCCCAGCAGCAGCACGCCCGCAAGCGGCCCGGCCATCGTGCCGACGCCGCCCGTGAGCAGCACGCCGCCGATCACAGCAGCCGCGATTGACTGCAACTCATAGCCCGTCCCCGCCGCCGCGAGTCCGGAATCCAGATGCGAAGCGAGCAACGCTCCGGACAGTCCCGCCAGCGCGCCCGACAAACCATAGGCCAGCACCTTCACGCGCTCCACCCGCACGCCAAGCATGCGTGCGGCTTCCTCATTCCCGCCGATCGCGAAGATCGCCGCACCGAAGCGCGTGTGATTGAGCAGCAGCGCGCCGAGCGCATAGACCACCGCCAACAGCCAGATCAGATTGTTGAGCCCAAACAATGAGCCGTTGGCGATATGGGTGAAGAACCCCGGATTAGCGATCAGCAGATCCTGACTCGCGAGTACGAGCGAGAAGCCCTTGAGCCCAAGCAATGCGGCAAGCGTCACGATGAATGGCGCCATGCGTGCGCGCGCGATCAGCAGGCCATTGACGATGCCGATGACAAACCCGGCCATGACGGGCGCAAGCATCGCCGCGCCCCAGCCATACGGCGCGGCATAGGCGCAGAGCACAGTGCCGAGGCCGACCATCGAACCAACCGATAAATCGAAGCCGCCGAGGATGATCACGAGACTCTGCCCCACGGCGACGAGCCCGAGGAATGCGCTGTTCGAAACGATATCGGCAAGATTGGCCGGTCGCAGGAAGTCGGGAAAGACGAGGCCCGCGATCAGCGCGACCACCACGAGCATGCCGATCGCACCGCGCGACTGCACGAGCGCGATGATCTGCGCGCGACGGCTTGCACGCGGTGCGGCGGAAGACGACGAAGCGTCCATTGCGTCCTTGGCCATCGTGTCAGCCTCCCGAACGTTGCAGATAAAGCGCAACGATGATGAACACCGCCTTCAGGATCTGCGCATAGGTAAAGCTGACGTTGTTCATGATGAAACTTGCGTCGAGCACCTGTAGCAGCAGCACGCCGAACACCGCGCCGACGATTGAAATGCGCCCGCCCGACAACGGCGTGCCGCCGATCACCGAAGCCGCGATCGCGTCGAGTTCGAAGTTCACGCCCACGTAGTTCGGGTCCGCCGCACCGAGCCGCGACGAGGCGAACAAACCCGCGAGTCCGGCCAGCGTGCCGCTGACCGCATAGACGAGAAACAGCGTGCGGCGCACCGGAATGCCCGCGAGGAACGCGGCGCTGCGGCTTGCGCCCACGAGTATCGTGTAGCGCCCGAAGGTCGTGCGGCGCACGACGAACGCCACCACGGCGGCGAGCGCCAGCGCGATCAGCATGACGACAGGCACCGGACCGAGCGCACCCGCGCCGAGCAGATCGAAGGCCGGCGCGTCGGGCAGGTTTACGCGCGAACCGCCGAGCAGCGCCTGCGCGAGCCCGCGCGCGGCAACCAGCAGCGCCAGCCCGGAGATCAGCGGATCGATGGCGAGCACCGCGACCAGCGCGCCATTGCACAAGCCGGCCAGCGCGCCCACCGCGACTGCGCCCACCAGCGCAGTGCCCACGCCATACGGCAGGAAGACGGCGACCGACGCACTCGCCAGCGCCATGACCGAGCCGACCGAGAGATCGATACCGCGCGTCGCGATCGCCAGATTCTGGCCAAGTGCGATCAGCACGATCGGCGCGGCCTCGAACAACAGGCTGCGTGCCGCGAATGGGTTCGAGAAGCCGGGCGTAACCGCCAGATTGAAGAGGACCAGCGCGGCAAGGGCGAAATAGACACTGTGCTCGCGCAGCACGGTCAACCAGGCGGCACGCCCGCGCGCGGATTCACCCGATGCACACCGTGCTGGGATATTCGAGGGGCTCAAGCGTTCCTCGTTCGATTCAAGATTGCTCGCCATCGCGATCTGGTCCTTGCAGTCCTTGCGGGTCTTGCACACTCTGCCCGGCCAGCACGGCGAGCACGTCGTCGGGATGCGCGCCCGCCGTGGGCATGCCGCCCTGCGTCGCGCCTTCGTTGAGCATCACGAGCCGGTCGGTCAGCGCGAGCAACTCCTCCATCTCCGAGGACGTCACCACCACCGCCAGTCCCTCCTGCGCGAGTTGCTGCACCACGCGATGCACCTCCTCTTTCGCGCCGACGTCGATGCCGCGCGTCGGATCGTCGAGCAGCAGGACATCGGGGCGGGTAGACAGACAGCGCGCGATCAGCGCCTTCTGCTGATTGCCGCCGGAGAGCGTCGTAATGAGCGCGCCGGGCCCTGCCGTCTTGATGCCCAGACGCGCGATCGACTCGCGCACCACTTGCGCTTCCTTGGCGCGCGAGATGAAGCCGAAGCGCGCGATGCGCGGCAACAAACTCGCGACGATGTTCTCGCCCACCGAAAGCCGCGGGAAGATGCCCTCGGCGCGCCGGTCCTCCGAAAGAAACGCGAGACCGCGACCAATCGAGCGCGCGGGCGTCGCGTGCGTGAGCAGCGCGCCCGCGAGTTTCACGTCGCCCGCGTCGGCCTTTTGCGCGCCGAAGATCGTCTTGAAGGTTTCCGTGCGACCCGAGCCGAGCAGCCCGGCCAAGCCCACGATCTCGCGCGGCGCCACCCGCAGCGACACGTCGCGCACGCGGTTGCCCCATTGCAGGCCGTCGACCTGGAGCGCGGGCGTCGTGTCGGCGTTGGCGTCGGCGCGGCCCGAGCGATCGGCCCACGCGTGCTCACCGGCGCTCTCGCGTCCGAGCATCGCGGCGATCAACGCGCCGCGCGGCAACTCCTCGGGCGTGCCCGTGCGCACCACGGCGCCGTCGCGCATCACCGTGAAGCGGTCGCACAGGCGATAGCACTCCGATAGCCGATGGCTCACGAACAGCAGCGCGATGCCTTCGGCGCGCAAGCGCTCCACCACGCCGAACAGCACGTCCACTTCCGCGCCGCTCAGCGCCGAGGTCGGTTCGTCGAGGATCAGCACGCGCGCACCCAGCGAAACGCCGCGCGCGATCGCCACCATCTGCTGCGCGCCCAGCCCCAGCGTGCCGAGCTTCGCGGCCGGATCGACAGCCAGCCGATAGCGCTGCACGATCTCTGCCGCGCCATCGAGCATGCGCTTTCTATCCGTCAGGATGCCGAATCGTTTTGGTTCGTGACAAAGATAGATATTGTCGGCGACGCTGCGCTCGGGAATCAGGTTGATCTCCTGATACACGGCGCACACGCCCGCGCGTTGCGCGGCGCGCGGACTATCGAACGACACGTTCGCACCGTCGAGCGTCAACGCCCCGACATCGGGCTGATGAAAGCCCGTGAGCACTTTGATGAGCGTCGATTTGCCCGCGCCGTTTTCGCCGACGAGGCCGTGCACCTCGCCCGCACGCAGCGTGAGCGAGACGTCGCGCAGCGCGCGCACCACGCCGAAGGTTTTCGACACGCCGTGCGTTTCCAGCACGGCGCGCGGCCCGGCCTGAGGAGGAGAGCTTTCGGATACGTCGCGGGCTGCGCTCATCGTCGTCGCCTCGCCGCCGCTCAGTAGACTTTGCCAGCCGCGAGCGAGGTCTTCGCGTTGCTCTTGTCGAACAGCGCGTCGTCCATGATCTGCTTTTGCGGCACCGGTTTGCCCGCGAGCCAGTCCTCGAGCGACTTGAAGGCGAGCGGACCAAAGCGCGGATTGGTCTCGACGTCGGCGGCCACCGTGCCCTGGTCGATATCGGTGACGATGTCCTTGGTGCCGTCGATCGACACGATCTTCACGCCCTTGAGCTTGCCTGCCTGGCGCAGCGCCGTGATCGCGCCGATCGTCATGGTGTCGGCGTGGGTGTAGACGGCGTCGACGTCCGGATGCGCGAGCAGAATCTGCTCCATCACCTTTTGCGCCTCGGTGGTGGACCAGTTGGCCGTTTGCGCCGCGGCGATCTTCATGTTCGGGTAGGCCTTGAGACCG
This sequence comes from Paraburkholderia sp. J67, assembly GCF_905220265.1. Classification (NCBI taxonomy): domain Bacteria; kingdom Pseudomonadati; phylum Pseudomonadota; class Betaproteobacteria; order Burkholderiales; family Burkholderiaceae; genus Paraburkholderia; species Paraburkholderia sp. J67. The sequence goes on along the minus strand of NZ_CAJMZK010000055.1, from coordinate 7,424 downwards.
GCCGCGAAGCCATCGGTGCGCTGGCTTTCGACCGTATTGCCGTAGCCGCCCTGGATTTCGGCGATCACGGCCTTGCCGCCGGTCGCGTCCGCGAGTGCCTTGGCGGCGCGCTCGCCCTGCTTGTAGAAGTCCGAGCCGAGGAAGGTGATGTAGTCCTGGCAGAAGCTACCCGCCGTCAGCCGGTCGATCGTCACGACTGGAATGCCCTTGGCGCGCGCCTGGGCGAAGGCGGGCTGAAGGCCAGTGGAATCGTTCGGCGCGATGATGAGCGCCTCGGCGCCCTGATTGATCATGCTCTCGATATCCGCGACCTGTTTGGCCTGGTTCGCGTTCGCATTCGTATAGAGCAGGCGCTTGACGCCCGCCGCCTTGGCCGCTTCGCGCACCGACGCCGTTTCGGTCGCACGGAACGGATTCTGTTCGTTCTCCGACTGCGAAAAGCCGACCACCATGTCGCTCAGCTTCTTGCCGCCGGGTTTCGGGTTGGTGCAGGTCTCGCTGGAATTCGACTGGACTTTCTGCGCGCCGGCATCGGACTGCGCGTAGGCGCTACCCGACACAGTGGCGGCGAGGGCCGCGCACAAACCGGCGGCAATGAGAGCGGACTGGATTCGTTGACGACGCATGGCTGTCTCCTGTCGGCGGCACTCGACGTCTGGACGTGCGGTGCGGCCCCATGCAAAGCGATGAATGACGTTGGCGGGTCGGGCAGCGCCCTGCCGCGGCTTTGTTGTCTTCCTTTCTTGTCTTTCTTCCCGGCGTCAGGTGCATCGCATTCCCATGCTCGACACACTCATACGCCTCGTTATTACCTGCGCTGCTTCAACTAATATTACCAGTCGATTTCAGGAGATATTAATGAGGGTATTCACGGGGGCCGTGGCGCTCGGCGCACCGACGGAAGCACGCTCGATCAGTGGGCCGTCCAGCTTCACGGTGCGTTGGCGCACCGGCGCGCCGGCGCTGCGGTTCTGCTCTTCCTGGAGCAGCGTGTCGACGGCCCAGCGGCCCAGCTCGTAGTTCGGCAGCACAACCGTGGTGAGCGGCGGATGGGTGTGGCGCGCGATTTCCTGATCGTCGTACCCCATCACGGAAACGTCCTCGGGCACGCGCAGGCCGAGCTGTTTGAGCGCCTCGATTGCGCCGATCGCCATCAGGTCGTTGGCGCAGAAGATCGCCGTCGGCGGCACCGGCTCGCGCATGAGCGAGAGCGTGAGTTCGAAGCCCTTGTCCGGACTCCAGTCGCCATCGCGCACGAGGCGCGGATCGAATGGCAGATCGGCGGTCGCCAACGCCTGGCGATAGCCCTTGAGACGGTCTTTCGCTGCGTCCTGCCAGGTCTCGCCGTTGATGAAGCCGATGCGCCGGTGACCGGCCTCGATCAGATATTCGGTGGCCGTATGGCCGCCCGCCACCTCGGCCGGCACGACGGAGGACAGCGCGTGATCCGAGGCGTAGCAATTGAGCAGCACGGCGGGCACCTTGAGCAACGCGGGCGGCACGGTGACCTTGCGGGTGTAGACGGTGGCATAGATCACGCCGAGCACGTTGGGCATGGCGAGCGTTTGCAGCACGCGCTGCTCCATCTGCGCGTTGCCGTGGGTCGAGAACACCGCGAGCACGCAGCCCGCATTCCAGGCGGCGTCGCGCGCGCCGTCGACGCTCACGACCGGATGCGGGCTGGTGGAGATTTCGTCGGCGATATAGACGATCAGGTTGCGCTCGCGCGCCGGCGCGGGCGGCTGGGCCGCGCGCACCGGCAACTGGTAGCCGAGCGACTGCGCGACCTCGTGGACCTTGTTGCGCGTGGCCTCTGACAGTTTGGCGCCGACCGCGCCATTGAGCACGAGCGAGACAGTCGATTGCGACACGCCCGCAGCCTTCGCGATGTCGGTCATGGTCGGGCGGCGCTGGGTCGATTTTTTCATCGGATGCGTGTGAGCTTGCGCAGCCCGGCGGCAGTGGCACAGCCAGGTCCCGGGCGGGCGCTGGTGGGCCGAAGCGTAGCATTAATATTTTGGCCGAACAATTGGCGTAAGTCGGCATGACATCCACGTCACGACTCCCCGGATTCGCGACTATATTATTTTTTATTAGTAATATTCATCGACCATGCTGGCTCGCTTCACTCATCCCGGAGATCGCGCCTTTGACCGCCGCCCCGACGCCTCGCTTCGACGCCGCAGCGCTCGATGATGGACAACTCGTCACGCTCTCGCATGGCGAATCACATGCGTTGATCGCGCCGCAAGTGGGAGGCTCGATCGCAGCCTGGTACGACGAAGGCAGCGCAAGCGGCGCCACACAGCACTGGTTGCGCCCCGCCACGCGCGAAGCCATCGACGCGCGCGACCCGCTCGGCATGGCGAGCTTTCCATTGATGCCCTATTGCAACCGCATTCGGGACGGGCGCTTTCGTTTCGAGGGCGAAATGATCGACCTGCCGAGCGGCACCGGCGCGCTGCGCCACGCGCTGCACGGCCACGCGTGGCGGCGACCGTGGCGCGTCGAGTCGCAGGCCGCCAATACGGTGACGCTGCATTTCGCGCACGAGGCGCCGGCGCACGGCAAGGAGGGCTGGCCGTTCAGTTATGAGGCACGCCAGTCCATCACGCTTGACGAAGCGGGGCTGTCGGTGCGCCTCTGGGCGCGCAATCTGGGCACGCGCACCATGCCATTCGGCTTCGGCCACCATCCTTACTATCCGAAGACGCCGGGCACGCGGCTTTCTGCGCGCGTGCGCGCGATGTGGGAGATCGATGCCGAGGTGCTGCCGGTCTCGCTCAGCGCGCATCCGGCGGTCGACGCGCTCGAACACGGCCTGATCGTCGACGACTTCGATCTCGACAACAACTTCTCGGGCTGGCGCCGCGAGGCGTTGATCGAATGGCCGGACGAAGGCCGCCGGCTGACCCTGCGAGCGGGCGCGCCGCTCGACTTCTTCGTGCTCTACAGCGCCCAGGGCCTACCGTGGTTCTGCGCCGAGCCGGTCAGCAACACGACGGACTGGCTCAATCTCCAGCTCGACGGACTGGCGGGCCGCCTCGATGTGGGCGGCGCGGCGCTCGCACCCGGCGAGACCGTGGAAGCGAAACTGGCGTGGCAGCCGGGGCGCTTCTAGCTTGGGCTGAAGCGCCCACTCTGCGCGCGTCGCCGCGTGTCACATCCCCGATGGGGGATGCACGCCGGCCTGCGGCGCGCCGTATCCACCCGCCTGGCTATTGTTCGGCAGACCATTGGCGAGCTGGCCGCGCGGATCCGTCGGCCCGACCGGCAGTTCGCCCGCCTGACGATTGCCATGCGTCGGGTATTCGCTGCCGAGCGGCGCGTTGGGCATCAGCGCGAGGCTGTTTTGCGGCGAACGCAAGTCGTCATTAGCCGATAACTGCGCCAATGCGCTACGCGCGGGTAAGCCCGCCGCGAGCGCAACCGTCAAGCCGAGCGCGCCCACGCGCGCCATGAAAAAAAGCGTCCGGGTCTTCACGTCGATCTCCTTCAAGCCTGCATTCGCACCGGCAAAACGTCGCCAGCACAAGTTCGACACGCCGCCACGCGGCACATGCGATCGAAGATACGCACGACGCGCACGCGCGGATGCGCCTCGATAATGTCCCCGATATCGCGTAAGGCCGCAGGCGAGTAGGATGACGTCCAGAGTTCGTATAGCGAATTTGTGTACGCTAATCGCCACACTTTGCACGGAACCGCACCCAGCGCCGGATCACAGGGTGCGGTCGAAACAGGAGACACCTTTCATGAGCCGCAGTGCCGTCAACGTCCAGACGTTCATCAACGAGCATCCCTTCTCGCCATTCCAGTGGTTCATCTTTCTGATGTGCTTCGCCATCGTGCTGCTCGACGGTTTCGATACGGCGGCCATCGGATTCATCGCGCCCTCGCTGCTCGGTGAGTGGGGGCTCGCCAAACCCGCGCTGGCACCGGTACTGAGCGCCGCGCTATTCGGTCTTGCCTTTGGCGCGCTCGCCTCGGGGCCGCTTTCCGACCGGCTCGGCCGCCGAGCCATGCTGCTCGGCTCCGTGCTGGTCTTTGGCGTAGCCTGTCTCGCCTCGGCATTCGCCGGCAGCATCGACCATCTGGTCTGGCTGCGCTTCGCGACCGGCGTGGGCCTGGGCGCGGCCATGCCGAACGCCGTCACGATGATGGGCGAATACTGCCCCGACAACCGCCGCGCGACCATCATCAATCTGATGTTTTGCGGCTTTCCGCTGGGCGCGGCGTTCGGTGGCTTTTTGGCCGCGTGGATGATTCCGCACTTCGGCTGGCGCAGCGTGCTGATGCTCGGCGGCGTAACGCCGCTCGTGCTCGCCATTCCGCTTGCGCTGCGCATGCCGGAATCGGTGCGCTACATGGTCGCGAACCAGCGGCCGGCCGAGCGCATTCGCGCGGCGCTCGCGCGCATTTCCGCCGATGCCCGGGATGCGCAGTCGTTCACCATGACCGAGACCGCGCCTCACGCCGATGGCAAGGGCGTCGGCGTCGTGCTCTCCGCGCGCTATGTCGTAGGCTCGGTGATGTTGTGGGTCGCCTATTTCATGGGCCTCGTGATCTTCTACGCGTCGATCAACTGGATGCCCCTGCTGCTCAAGGACGCAGGCCTGCCGGCCGCGCGCGCGACGCTGATCTCGGCGCTGTTCCCGCTCGGCGGCATCGGCGCGGTGGTGTGCGGCGTGCTGATGGACCGCTTCAACGCCAACCGGATCATCGCGGCGTGCTACGCGCTGACCGCACTGTCCGTCTGGCTCATCGGCCAGGCCGTGGGCAATGTGGGCGCGCTCGTGCTCGTCGTTTTCCTCGCGGGTGTACTGATGAACACGGCGCAATCGTCGATGCCCGCCCTCGCCGCGGCGTTCTATCCGACCCAGGGCCGGGGCACCGGCGTCGCGTGGATGCTGGGGATCGGACGCTTCGGCGGCATCGCCGGATCGTTCCTGGTCGCCGAACTGGCGCGTCGACACTTCTCGTTCGCGGGCATCTTTGCGACGATCGCAGTCGCCGGCCTCGTGGCCTGTGCGGCCCTGCTCGTGAAGCAGGCCGTGCGGCCCCACGCGATAGCCGCAGCCGCGGATGCGCCCAAGGAGTCGTTCGGGCATTGACCGGCACAGCGTCGCGGCGCGACGCGTCCGCACAATAAAAAGGGGCCGCAGATTCCACTGCGGCCCCTTTGTGTTTCAGCCTGCGATGACGAATGCGCGGGCGCGGATCAGAACTTCGGCAGCGGCCGGTTCGTCAATCCGCCTTGCACGGCGTCGTGCGCCACGCCCGAAGCTGCCGTAGCAAAGTTCCAGGCCAGATTGATCGGATGGACCTGGTTCGAGGCATCGGTCAACGTGCCGGTCACGCGCACCGCGTAAATCGTGTTGCTTGCAAGCGGCGCGTAAGGCACGCAGAGCGCGGCATTCGACAACTCGCCCGGCGTGGTCTGCGGCGTTTGCGCGAGACACGGAACGTTGGTGCCGTCGGTGGCGGTGATGGTGAAACTCATCGAGCTAAGCGTCGAGCCAAACGCGCTCTGGATCGTCACCGGATAGCCAACCGTAGTCATTTCGTACTGCGTTGCACTGGCAAACGGATTCGGATCTTCGTTGGCGAACCAGCTTGTCGGCACGCCCTGCTGGCCGGCATAAGGGTAGGCAACGAGCGTCGTCGCCGACAGCGTATCGGCGCTATTGCTGCCGAAGTCGATATTAAAGGCCTCCCAATTTGAGTTCGCCATGTAGCCGACGCCCATCGAGGTGAAGCCGTCGAGCATGACAATGCGATGGAAAGGGGCATCGAAGAGCGTCGCGACCGGCGACACGCTGTCAGTGAAGGCGGCGGGCTGACCGGCCACGACCACTTCGCCCATCATCGTGAAGGTGCCTTCGGCCTGGATGCGCGTCTGCGGATCGGCGCCCGTGAAGCCTGTCTTGCCTGCCGTCTCGGTATGGCCGTAGGCCTGGTTGTCGACCAGATAGGTCGCGTGATCGCCCGACGCGGTCGCGAGGCCAGCATTGGCCGGCAGCGCCACAAGACCGGCATTCTGGCGCACGGCGTTGATGTAGGCCGTGCCGTCGGAGGCGGCGTTGCCGCTCGCGCTGGGCAGCGCGGTGGGGTGCGACGCCGGCGTGATCAGCACCGCGCCGTTGAGCGACGGACTCGACTGCGAAGTCGTCGTGGTGGTCGTGGGTTGCGCCGCGCTGCTATTGCCGTTCGAGGAGTTGTTGGTCGCCGTGCCGCCCGAGCCACCGGACGAGCCACCACCGCCGCCACACGCGGCGAGCAAGGCGGCAGCGAGCACCGCCACCGCTTCGAATCTGAGACTGGAAAACCGCATATCGTGCCTTGTAAAGGTTCTTCGTGAAGCAGCGTCGGCCAATCTGCCGACACCGGATCAGGCGCGCCCACCCTGTGCTGCTCCAGGTCTTCTTGACCCTGAATTCGGCCTTCGCTTTTCATTTGTCTACAGAAAACGATGACGCGAAATTGATTGCGCGTCCTGACTAACGGCAGGTCGCGCAACGAACTTGAGTGGAATCAGCAGAGGGGAAAAACAGGCACGTTTTACCGGTTTCGCCGGCAAAACGCGCGATTATGCAGGAATGCAAAGAGGGCTGGAACGGCAATTTACATAGCGTTTCAGCGACGATTCGACTGAAGATTGAAGGTCGAATGCGGGGAGTTTTATCTGAGTTTTAATTCGATGTACTTGCTATCTTTCTTCGCTTAACCACCGAGAGCGGCGAGGTTGAGTGTGTACGACTGACCAATCCACACGGCCGCATCGCGATGATCGCGCAGCGCGTCGCCGGTGTTGGGATGCACGAAAACGTCGAGTTTGCCGTGATTGACCACGAGCCATGCGAACACATGCGCAAACTGCCCGGTCGTTATCGCGAGTTGATACGACCACATCGGATGCGGACCGACCGGACGCTCGTGAAAACGGCCGATTTCCACGGCATCGCCAAGTTCGGCAGCGATGGTTTCTCGCAAGGCCCACGCTGTGTCGCGAGTGTTGGCATCGAAATAAATATGGGCGTGCCAGCTGGCAATGTTGGCAGGATCAGCAAGTTTCATGGTGAGCGTTTGAAGGGCGAAGAGTCGATACAAACCGCTATTTTGCCGCGAAATGAACTTTGGCTCGTGCTCGAGTGCCGTGATTTAATCCGCTATTTCCCACGGCGATTGAATAGGTATCCTTGGTAAATTCTCGCCTTCCCTGGCGGGTAAAAAACGTCCAGCATACGCTGGACGTTTTTTACAAATCACAGGCTTTCGCTCACTTGAGGAACAGCCGATACGCTGGATTCTGCGTCTCTTCCCAATGCGGATAGCCGAGCGTCGCGAGGAAGCGACGGAATTCGGCGTCCTCCGCGGCGGGCACCTGGATGCCCACCAGGATCGAGCTGTAATCCGCGCCCTGG
>NZ_CAJMZK010000054.1:0-15657 GCF_905220265.1 Paraburkholderia sp. J67 | reverse complement strand
GTTTAAGCCGCTTTAGCGACAACAGGTTGGAACCGCCGGAGACGCTAGCGAATCCGGCGGGCTAGGCAGAAAGTTCGCGCATCATTTGATGCAAACTACAAACCGCGCGATCCATGCCGTGCAATCTTCGTGCCCCATGCGAAGATGCCGGCCCACGTAAGACGCGGCGCCTCGTGTGAGGCATCGCATGGACTATTGATTATCTTCTCTCGCGGATATACAGGATGACTAAGCGTATTGCATTGGTAACGGGCGGAATGGGCGGTCTTGGCGAGGCCATCAGCGTACGGTTGCACGACGCGGGCTACAAGGTAGTCGTCACGCACTCGCCGGATAATTCAGGGGCAAAGGACTGGTTGGCACGTATGCAGGAAACGGGCCGCGACTTTCACGCGTATTCGATGGATGTCGCCGATTACGACTCGTGCGAGCGTGGCGCGAAGAAGATTCAGAGCGAAATCGGTCCGATCGATATTCTGATCAACAACGCGGGCATCACGCGCGACATGACGTTCCGCAAGCTCGACAAGGTCAATTGGGATGCGGTGCTGCGCACGAATCTCGATTCGATCTTCAATATCTCGAAGCCGCTGTGTGACGGCATGGTGGAGCGCTCGTGGGGGCGCATCATCAATATCTCGTCGGTGAACGGCTCGAAGGGTTCGGTCGGCCAGACCAACTATGCGGCGGCGAAGGCCGGCATGCATGGCTTCACGAAGTCGCTGGCGCTCGAAGTGGCGCGCAAGGGCGTGACGGTCAACACGATTTCGCCGGGCTATCTGGCCACGAAGATGGTGACCGCGATTGCGCAGGACATCCTCGATACGAAGATCCTGCCGCAGATCCCGATGGGCCGTCTGGGCAACCCGGATGAAGTGGCCGCGCTCGTGCTGTTCCTCTGCTCGGACGACGCCGGTTTCGTGACGGGGGCGAATATCCCCATCAACGGCGGTCAGCACATGCAGTAAGACTGCTGTAGCAAGCAGTCACGTCGCGCAGCACGGCTGCGCGGCAGCCATCGATTCATTCGCGCCGACACCATCAGGTGTCGGCGCTTTTTTTATGACTCGCGGATTCCGCTCATGCCGGCTTGCGGTCGAGCGCGAACGAAATCAGCAGCACGGCAATGCCGAGCGCGGCGAGTATCGCGCCGACCCAGCCCGTCGCGAGCCAGCCGAAGCCGGCGGCGATCACGACGCCGCCAAGCCACGCGCCCAGCGCATTGGCGACGTTGAACGCACTGTGATTGAGCGCGGCCGCGAGCGATTGCGCGTCGCCCGCCACATCCATCAGGCGCGACTGGAAGGCCGGGGTGCAGGCCGACCCGACGCCCACACAGAACAGGATCGGCAGCATCAGCCAGAGGTGCGGGGCGGCCGCGACGAACACCAGCAGCACCACGGCCGTGAACGCATACATGCCGAGCATGGTGCGCTTGAGCCAGCGATCCGCGAACCAGCCGCAGGCCATATTGCCGAAAATCATGCCGAGGCCGATCAATGCCAGCGCCCAGGGTACGTGAAAGCTCGCGAGATGCGTGACCTGGGTCAGCGTGGACGCCACGTAGCTATACACCGAAAAAATGCCGCCGAATCCCACTGCCGAAGCGAGCAGCGTGAGCAACACCTGCGGGCGGCCTAGCGCACCCAGTTCGGTGAGCGGGCTCGCCTTGCTCGACATGGGCAGCGTGGGCACCGACCACGCGATCATGCCCGCCGTAACGAGCGCGATAATCGCGACCGACGCGAAGCAGGCCTGCCAGCCCAGCGCCTGGCCAAGCCAGGTGGCGGCGGGCACGCCGATCACGTTCGCTACGCTCAGGCCCAGCATGACCTTGCCGATAGCCGCGCCGCGTTTATGCGGCGGCACCAGCGCCGCCGCGGCCAACGCCGCAAGTCCGAAATACGCGCCGTGCGGCAGACCGGCAATGAAGCGGCTCGCGAGCGCAAAGCCATAACTATGGAATATCGCCGTCGCGCCATTGCCGATCGCATAGAGCAGCATCAGCACGATCAGCAGTGCACGGCGCGGCATTCTGGCGAGCAGCACCGTGATAAGCGGCGCGCCGACCACGACACCCGCCGCGTAGGCGCTGATCATGTGGCCGGCTTCGGGAATCGTGACGTGCAGATCGCCAGCCATTTCCGGGAGGATGCCCATCGCCGCGAATTCGGCCGTGCCGATCGCGAAGCCGCCGAGGGCGAGCGAGAGTTCTGCCAGGCCGAGTCCGTGCGGCGGCTCGATGAGCGGCGCTGCGCCGCGGGTGTCGGCGGATGCGGCGAGCGGGGGAGTTTCTACGGTTGCATTCATCGAATAGTTCTAAAGCGGTGGTCTAAAGGCGCGAGCCGGATAATTCGTGTGAGGGAATGGGATCGATAACACCTTGCGTGCAGACGATGGCTGGCCGTTATTGTCTTCATCAGCGTCATTGGAATGAGCGTGCGCTGCCGTTCATGATGGTTCGCACGAAAGACCGAATGGCATCGAATGCCGTTGTCCTGGCGCGAATGGGCGTGACATGCGATGACAAAAAATGACAAGCAGCGACGGGTAGCGACAAGCAAAGCCCTCGCCCCATGCATCGCATGCAAGGTTCAGGCGGCAATAACCGGGTGAAAAAACAACGGTGGACGCAGGCGATAGCGGCTGAATCGAAAAAACCGACAGCACGAAGCGATACGATCCGACGGGCGCATTCTAGAACATCTGATGTTTCCGCGCCGGTCGCGAAGAAAATGTCGGGACATCAGCCCTCTCGCGAGGCCCATTCGTGGTGGCCCGCACAATCTCTTGCCAGACAACTGACTATTGAGAGTATTGCTCATAATTGCGTGCGTCAGGCCACGTTGGATTGCAGGCGGATCGTCGCGGGCACGCTGCGCGTTTGATTTTTTCAAATTCTGTATCCTGAAGTTCGAAAGCCTTTAGTCCAGACACGCCTTGAATTTTTGCGTGAGCGTGAGTAACCGGATGAAAGGAATTGGAAAAAATTGCTGGTCGATTTAGTCGTATTAGGCCCGCGGATTGCTGAATGTCATCCAATCAATTTGCATGTGCGGGTGTTTTGCATCCATAATCCGGTTGCCGAGACGGCAATTACCTATATGGACCAGGCCAAACTTCGCCATGCAAACGAAGTTCAAACAGGCGACTGGATACGAAATCCGATAAGGGAGGTGAGTATGGTGACTTTGGACGCGATCAACCTGAAGATCGCTAAACTGCAAAAACAGGCGGACACGCTCGCTCAAAAGCAGACGTCGGTCGGTCTCACGAAGATTCGCGACCTGATGCACAAGCATGGCTTGAGCGTGGCCGATATCGAGAGCTTTGTTGGCAAGAAGCGTGGCCGCAAGCCCGGTGTGGCAGCTGCCAATGGCGTGGCAAAAGCTGCGCGCGCGCAAGTGCATCACGTGGCGCCCAAATATGCAGACCCGAAATCGGGCGCGACGTGGACCGGCCGTGGCCGTGCGCCGCTGTGGATTCGCGACGTTAAGGACCGCTCGAAATTCCTGATCGACGCGGGCGCGGCGCCCAAGGCCGCTGCTAAAGCCACCGTCGAGAAAAAGGTCGCAACGAAACGCGTGACGGCTAAAAAGGCCAGCGCTGCAACGAAGGCCCCGGTGAGCGCGCGTGGCCGCAAGGCTGCCGCACCCGCGAAGAAGACCCGCGCACCGCGCAAGCCGCGCGCCCTTGCTGTCGAAAGCGCGGCCGCGCCGGTCGCAGCCGCTTAAGTAATGTGTCGAGGCCGGCTGTTGAAAAGACAGGGCCGGTCTTGACGGCGGTTGTTAAGAGCCGGCGCAATGCCGGCTCGAGCAATCCGCTTGCCTGGATTGACCGTATTCCAGTATTGGCTGAATTCTCCGGGCGTCAATTCGGGATGTCCGGCTTCTTCGCGGTTCAGGCCGCGCCGCTTCGCCGTCATCGCTCACGCCATGCCCAGGAAAAAATCCAGCGTCTGGCTTCGAGGTTTAGACCTGCTCGCCAGCGTCATGGGGGCACCGCCGAAGAAAAAGGCCACCCGGCGTAAAACCGCAGCCGTCAAAATCGCTACGAACGCGACGCTCAAGCGCGCAAAGCGCGCGCCGGCCTCGTCGATATCCTCAGCCTCTGCCGCGACTCAAAAACCCCATTCAAGATCGGCGCAAAAGGTCTTGCCGGGGCGCTGGTTACGCTCGTTTCATTCCGCGCCCCCTGCAGCCGGGCATCTCGTCAATCACCTCGCCTACGCGTTGTATTTACCCGCATCGAGTGCAACCGCTACGGGCTTGCCGCTCGTCGTCATGTTGCACGGCTGCAAGCAGAATGCGGAATCGTTCGCGCGCGGCACGCGAATCTGCGAGCGTGCGGAGCGGGCCGGGTTCGCGGTATTGATGCCCGAACAGGCTAAAACCGCTCACGCGCAAGGTTGCTGGCACTGGCACGACGACCCCGCGCATACGGAGGCGCCAGCGGTTGCCTCGCTCGTTGCGGCAATGGTGGGGGAATACGGTTTCGACGCGCAGCGGGTTTATCTCGCCGGTATTTCGGCCGGAGCGGGACTGGCGGCGGCGCTTGCGATACGCGAGCCGCAACGGTTTGCCGCTATGGGTTTGCACTCGGGCCCGGTGTTCGGTGCGGCCACCTCCACCATGACGGCCATGAGCGTGATGCGCCGTGGCACGCGCGAGGACCCGGTGCATTTGATCGATACGCGTGTGGACGTCAATCGATACCCGGGTATGCCGACGATCATCGTGCATGGGGAACTCGATGCGGTCGTGGCGAAGCGCAACGCGGAACAATTGACGCTCGAATTCGCACGTTTAAACCGGCTCGTGGACGAGCGCGGCGAATTGCGCGTGGGCGAGCAGCGCACTTATAGCCGAGATGGCGCGGACTATACGGACTACGTCAAAGGCGGCCGCAACGTAGTGAGACTGTGTGTGGTGCACGGACTCGGCCATGCGTGGAGCGGCGGCGATCCGCGCGAGCCGTTTCATTCGGCGCGCGGGCCGGACGCGACGGCGATGATATGGAATTTTTTCCGGTATCAACGTCGCAAAGCGTGATCGATTCGCAGTCCATATGGGGAGCGTCGCTGCAACCTCCCGGCGATGTTATCCCGCCTCGCTCGCGGCGACCGGCAAACCTTCCGCGCGCCAGCGCAGCATCCCACCCGCGAGATTGGCGACCTGCGCAAAGCCTGCCTTCCCCAGCAAGACACTCGCCTGCGCCGATCTCACCCCCGAGCGACACACCGCCACGACAGGCCGCTCACGATCGAGTTCGTCGATGCGGCCCATCAACTGCGAAAGCGGCACCAACTTCGCGTCGGGCAGATGCCCCAGACAATCGATGAATTCCGGCGCTTCGCGCACATCGACGATTTGCCATGCCTGCCCGTGTTCCAGCAGCGCCATCGGCTCGATTTCCCAGACGCCGCTAAAGCGCAACGTGAGCGGCGCCCAGCCGGGCGTCTCGAGTGCCGGCGCATCGCCGTCCGGTTTGCCGCAGCGCAGGTTCGCGGGCACTGCGACGGCCATCAGCTTGGGATGCGGCAGATTCAGGTTATTCATATAGCCCGCGAAATCGCCGAGATCCACGTCGCCGCCCAGGCGTGGATTGAAGCGCCGCTCCTCGGCCACACTGGTGACCGTGATGCCGCGATAGTCGTGGGCCGGATAGAGGAGGCAATCGTCGGGCAGCGTGAGGATCTGCTCGCGCACCGACGCGAACAATTGCTCCGGACTGCCCTCCTGAAAATCGGTGCGGCCGCAGCCGCGTATCAGCAGACTGTCGCCGGTAAAGGCCATGCTGCGATCGTCGAGCACGTACGTGAGACAACCGCTGGTGTGGCCGGGCGTCGCGCGGACGTCGAGATGACGCTGGCCGAACGTCACGCGGTCGCCATGACGCAGCGCACGATCGACACCTTCGGCGCCCACCACGGCCGCGAGTGCGATCTGGCTGCCGCTGCGCTCGCGCAGGCGCCATGCGCCGGTCACGTGGTCGGCGTGCACGTGGGTGTCGAGCGTCGCGACCAGCTTCAACCCTAGCTCCTGCAACAGCGAAAGGTCGCGCGGCACCTGCTCGTAGACCGGATCGATCAGCAGCGCCTCGCGGCTGGCGGTATCGCCGAGCAGATAGGTATAGGTGGACGACGCCGGATCGAAAAGCTGACGAAAGATCATCGCGGGCCTCTGCGTAAAGAGGCGGCGCGAGCGCTGCGAGCCGTCGCGCCACCGGTCAGCGCGGCATTAACCCGGTTGGCGGGTCGTGCGCAGATACGGCTTGATGGTCTTGAACCCGGGGAAGGACTTTTCGGCTTCCTCGTTGGACACGGCGGTGGTGATGATGACGTCTTCGCCCTGTTTCCAGTTGACCGGCGTGGCGACCTTGTATTGCGCGGTCAACTGGATGGAATCGAGCACGCGCAGGATTTCATCGAAATTGCGACCGGTGGTCATCGGATAGGTCAGCATCAGCTTGATTTTCTTGTCGGGGCCGATGACGAAGACCGAGCGCACCGTGGCATTGGTCGCGGCGGTACGGCCTTCGCTGGTCTCGCCGGCATCGGCGGGCAGCATGTTGTAGAGCTTTGCGACGGCGAGATCGGTGTCGCCGATCATCGGATATTTGACGACGGCGCCCTGAGTTTCCTCGATATCGGCGGCCCACTTTTCATGGTCCTCGACCGGATCGACGGAGAGGCCGATCAGCTTGGCATTGCGGCGCGTGAATTCCGGCTCGATTTTCGCCATATAGCCAAGTTCGGTCGTGCACACAGGCGTGAAATCCTTCGGGTGCGAGAAGAGGATCGCCCATTGATCGCCGATCCAGTTGTGGAAATCGATATTGCCCTGCGTCGTGCGCGCAGTGAAATTAGGCGCGACGTCATTGATGCGAAGTGACATGGTGACATCCTGTTAAGGGTTGGCGGTACGGCGGGCCCGAGTCGATCGAATCGGGTCTGACTGAAGTATGGGGCACAACGGGATCGTGTGGCGGTGATATTGGCGGTGGGCTTTTGGAGGTTGGCGAACTTTGTTCTTGTCGATGGGGCGCGAGGGGCTTGTTTGGTGTGGTTCTGTTCGGGTTTTACCCGGGGTTCAGGTTCGGAATCGTTTAATAATCTTCTGATGAGTCTGCCAGACGGGGTGGTTTGGGTGGCAATGGTCGTCGAGCGGCGTTTGCTAACAAGATGTTATCGGTTTTCTGCCGGTTTTTTGAATCGGAATCAGAATGGTTGATTGGTGATTTTGGCGGTTGATGTTTTGGCCTTTCCCTGTTTTCTTGTCGGTCTATTAGCGTCGCCCCTGTGCGGGGCGGCACCTCCTTTCCTTTGCCGCGGCAAAGAAAAGGAGGCAAAAGAAAGCCGCTCACACCGCCAGTGTGACGCAGTCCACAACCAGCCTTTAAGGGGGAATGGTATAGGAGCGTCCGCCACCTCGCACCACTAAACAAAATGACAAGGCCGTCATCCATCCGGGGGCGCTTCGCGCCCCGTGGGGCATAACGGCAAACCGAAGGTTTGCCAGAACTTGCGAAAACGCCTTTAGCACAGGGGTTTCCCTTGTAGACCCAACCGTTGCGCGCGTAGCGAGCAGCGGGATGAATGAGTCCTTTGTCACTTCGTTTTGTGGTGCGAAATGACGGATGCCCCTATACCATTCCCCCTTAAAGGCTGATTGTGAACTGCGTCACACTGGCGGTGTGAGCGGCTTTCTTTTGCCTCCTTTTCTTTGCCGCGGCAAAGAAAAGGAGGTGCCGCCCCGCACAGGGGCGACGCTAATAGACCGACAAGAAAACAAGGAAAGGCCAAAAAAGCAGGCACCAGAAAAGGAGTGAAACCTCACTGCCCGACAGAATGCACGGGCAAATCGTCATACCTCTTCAAGCGATAGATAACAAACGACGCCACCCAGGAAAAGACAAACACGCCAATAATGACGAACCCGAGATTGTTGAAGTTATCGTTGAGCGTGCCGATCACATCCCAGAACGCGCCCTTGAGCCCAAAGTGATCGCCCAGCAGCCCAAGCGTTTCAATGCCGCCGATCAGCACGGCCACAGCCACTGAAACGAGCGTGATAGTGAGGTTGTAATAGAGCTTGCGAATAGGCCGCACGAAAGCCCAGTCATAGGCGCCGAGCATGAGCACGCCATCGGTCGTATCGACGAGCGACATACCGGCTGCGAACAGCACGGGAAACACCAGCACGACGCTCATCGACACGCCCTGCGAGGCCTGACTCGCCGAGATGCCGAGCAGGCTAACTTCGGTCGCCGTATCGAAGCCAAGACCGAACAGAAACCCAAGGGGCAACATCCAGGCCGGATTAGAAACGAGTCGAAACAGTGGGCGAAACAGCCGCGAGAGCAGCCCGCGATTATTGAGCAGCAGGTCGAGATCGTCACTATCGTAGGGCTCGCCGCGGCGCACTTTCGTGAACGCACGCCACACGCCACGCAGGATGACGATATTCATCGCCGCGATCAGGAACAGGAACAGCGCGGAGACGCTTGTGGAGATGACGCCGCCCAGTTCCTTCCAGGCTTCGACCCGGCTCTCCAGTGCGGCGGCCGTGGCGGCCACGGCGGCGGCGACCAGCAGCACCACGGCCGAGTGGCCGAGCGCGAAGAAGAAGCCCACGGTGACGGGCCGCTGGCCGTCCTGCATCAGCTTGCGTGTGACGTTGTCGATGGCGGCGATATGGTCGGCATCGACGGCGTGGCGCAGCCCAAAGCCATAGGCGAGCAGGCCAGTGCCCAGCAGCAGCGGATGCGCGTGGAAGGCGACGAACGCCCAGATCCAGGCGCCGATGTTGAAAGCGGCCAGTAGCAGATAGATGCCGGTGACGCGACGGCGCAGGCCGCCTCGCGTAGCGGTCGTGGACAATACGGTGGACATGAAACAGTTCCTGAGGTCGGGCTGTCCTTGCAACGGCGGCCGCACGCGGGCGGCGCTTGCGCATCGGGACACCCCGCCCGTTGCGGCTGCTTGGACCTCGGTTCGATGGCAGGTCTCCTGGCTCGCGGGTCGTCGCCCATGCCGGCCTTCCCGGTTTCCCAGTGGCCCGTGTGGCATGAACTCGCCGCTCACAGTTGCGGGGGCAGCCGCAGACTCGAGGCGCGCGCGCCTCTACTGCGTTCCCTTTTGATCCCCTCGCGGGGCACCATCAGCGCGCAAGGGTAGGGGCGCGGGGGCGTCGCGTCAACCGCACAAACGCGCGACGTTGTGAAAACGCGCCGATTGGCCTTCGATAAGCGAGATCGGCGTGGCGTGTATGAACGCGCGTTCATGCAACGGCATTTCGCCAGAATGGTCATTACACTGGCAGGTGTTTTGGCCCGTGCGTCACACGATGCCCATCAGCCGATCCCTCCACCGGAGACACACGATGTTTGACCTCGCTGTTTGCGCCGAAATGGTGTTCCGCCAGCTTCCCATCGTCGAGCGTGTCAGGAAGATCGCCGCGTTGGGCTTTCAGGTGGAGATCTGGGACTGGACGAAGCACGATATCGCCGCACTCGAAGCCACGGGCGCGACGTTTTCGTCGATGACGGGTTATATCGAAGGCGATCTCATCACCGAAGCGGGTGCGCAAAGGCTGCTCGAAACGGCGGAGCAATCGATCGATGTCGCGAAGCGGCTGGATTGTCCGCGCCTGAATCTGCACGGCACGGGCTTGAATGGCGAGGGCTTGCCGGTCAGGCCGACACCCGTCGTAAGTGGCGCGATGTGGCTGGCTGCGCAACAGACGCTGGAACGCATCGCCGAACTCGGTCGTCGCGCGGGTGTGGTGTTCTGCCTCGAAAACCTCAATACGGAAGTCGATCATCCGGGCGTGCCGTTCGCGAAGGCCGCCGACACGCTAGCCCTCGTCAGCGCCATCGACAGCCCGCATTTGCGCCTGAACCTCGATCTCTATCATGCGCAGATCGGCGAGGGAAATCTGATCGAACTGGTTCGGCGCGCGTTGCCTTTCATCGGCGAGATTCAGGTGGCCGACGTGCCGGGCCGCTGCGAGCCGGGCACGGGCGAAATCCATTATCCGGCGATCGCGCGCGCCCTGGAGCTGATGGGCTATCGCGGCACGATCGGCCTCGAAGCGTGGGCGAGCGGCGACGACGAGCGCGCGCTGGAGCGCTTTCGCGAGGCGTTCGCGCGCTGAATCAGGCCGCGCGCACGTGCTGCGTGTCGCGCCACGCCTCGATGCGCTCGGTGTCGAGGCCGAACTGGTCGAGCGCGCGGCTCACCGAATGATCGACCATCTCTTCGAGGCTCGAAGGCTTCGCGTAGAACGCGGGCACCGGCGGGAACACCACGGCGCCGGCTTCGGTCACCGTCGTCATATTGCGCAGATGGATCAGGTTCAGCGGCGTTTCGCGCACCATCAGCACGAGCGGCAGGCGTTCCTTGAGCACGACGTCGGCGGCGCGCGTGAGCAGCGTGCTCGTGACCCCCGAGGCGATTTCGCCCACCGTGCGCATCGAGCACGGCACCACCAGCATGCCGAGCGTGCGGAACGAGCCGGACGAAATCGACGCGCCCACGTCGGCGATTGCATGCACGTGATCGGCTAGCGCATGCACGGCGTCGCGCGAAAGCGGCGATTCGTATTCGCGCGTGAGTTCCGCCGCGCGCGACATCACCAGGTGCGTTTCGACGCCCATTTCGCGCAGCAGGCGCAGCGTGCGTTCCGCGTAGATAAAACCGGTTGCGCCCGTCACGCCGACAATCAAACGCTTGCGTCCATCGAGTGCGCGCTTACTCATGATCTTCGTCCTCCTGAGCATCGAACAATTCGGGAGCCCACGGGCGCGGATCGACGTCCATGAACTGTGCGCGCTCGAATTCGTCGCGCAGATGGAAGGGCGCCGTGCAGTCGAACACCGTCTTGCAGGTCACGCCGCGCGCGGGCAGCGCCGGGTTGAAGTCGGGCGTCTGCGAAGGATCGAGCACGTGGCCGTTGACCTTGGGTAGCAGCATCGTCGAGACATCGCCCTGGTAGCGCGTAGTCATGGCCCAGAGCACATCGTCGCTGTCGAAGGGATCGACGTCTTCATCGACGAGGATCACGTGCTTGAGTTCCGAATACACACCCAGCGCGATCAGTGCGGCCTGGCGCGCGCGGCCGTCGTCGAAGGCGGAGCGCTTGTTCACCTGGATCACCGCCAGCAGCTTGCCGCCGCCAGCCGTGTGCGCGTAGACCTGGCTCACGAAGCCCGGCATGGCCGCTTCCACGGCGTTGTAGATGCTGGCTTCGGTGGGAATGCCCGCGAGGTTGGTGTGCTCTTCGCCGGGGCCCACGAGGGTCTGCATGATCGCGCCGTGGCGCATCGTCACGGCCTTGACCTTGATGACCGGCAGCGACGGATTGGCGGGACCGTTATAGCCCGGAAATTCCGGCATCGCGTGGCCCGTGTGGGTGTTCTGGTCTTCGACTACGCGCACGTTCGGCAGGATCTCGCCTTCGATCACGATCTCGGCACGGGCGATCGACTTCTGCGCGACGCTCACGCAATCCACCAGTTCGACCGGCGTGCCGCGCAGGCCGCCCGCAATCGAGAGTTCGTCGAAGCCGAGCGGCGTGGTGGGCGCCTCGAAGCACGCACCGATATGGATCGCCGGGTCGAGCCCCATGTTGATCGAGACGGGCAGTGCCTCGCCACGCGCTTCGGCTTTCTGGCGGAAGGCGTCGATATGGCGGCCCGGGGCGAAGAAGATCGACAGCTCGTCGCGGCTTTGCACGCAAAGGCGGTGAATCGTGACGTCGGCGTGGCCCGTATCGGGATCGCTGCCGAGCACGAGGCCGAGGCACAGGAACGGGCCAGCGTCGCTCGTGGTGTTGGTGGGCGCGGGGATCAGCTTGCGCAGGTCGAAGTCCGGATCGCTCGCGAGATGCACTGTCTGCTGGCAAGGTGCGCCTTCACGCGGCACGGTGACGGGCGCGATGGCGTTGCGCACGGCTTCGGCCATGCGCTGCGTGAGACGGCGCGGCGGCGAGTCGAGCAGCATGCCTACGCGTTGGCGACTCGCCATCAGGCCGACCAGCACGCGGCTGTGCGGATAGCCCTTGATGTTGTTGAAGATCATCGCGGGGCCCAGACGCGTGGGGCGCTGCACCGTGCCGCCTGCGCCGATGCGTCGATAGACGCCCGCGAGCTGCGCGTGCGGATCGACTTCATGATCGGTTTCGAGGAGCTGGCCCGGCGCGGTGGCGAGGCGGGCGAGCGCGGAGCGCAGGTCGTTGACGGGAGCGCGGGTCTGCGCCGGTGCGGTTTGGGTGTTCTCTTGCATGGTCAAGCCGTCCATCTGGGTTGCTGATGGACTCTATTTGACCCTCTGGAAGCGATTGAATCAATAAATCGAAAGCGGCGATTTTGATAAGATAATCTTATCTTTCAATCCGGGCCGACGATGGATTTCCGCCACTTCCGCACCTTCGTAATCGCCGCCGAAACCCTGCATTTCGGCCACACGGCCGAACGCCTGGGCATCGCGCAACCCGCCGTCACGCAGCAGATCAAGGCGCTGGAAACGCAGCTGGGCTTCAAGGTGTTTCATCGCGTGCGGCGCGGCATCGAGCTGACAACGGCGGGCGCGGTGTTTCTCGATCACGCGCGCGCGGCGCTCGCGCAGGCCGAAACCGCCGTGCTGGCCGGACGGCGCGCGAGTCGCGGTGAACTCGGCAAGCTCTGCATCGCTTACGCGAACTCGATCGTCCTCGAACCGGAACTGCCCGCGTTGCTCAAACGCTTCACCCAGGCGCGGCCGGAGGTCGAACTGGAGTTGCGCGGCGTCTCCGTGCAGGAGCAGATGAGCGCGCTGGCGGACGAACGCATCGACGTGGCGTTTCTGCGCTCGCCGCCGGGGCCGCTGCCGGGTTCGATCCGCATCACGCCGTTTTCGCGCACACCGCTCGATCTGGTGCTTGCGCGCGATCATCCTCTCGCGCGCGGGAAGCGCGTGACCTTGCGCGAGGTGGCGGACGATCGTCTGATCCTGGTGGACGATCCGCCCGGCGTGGGGCTTGGGCATCGCGTGATGGAGCTGTGTCTGGAGGCGGGGTTCGAACCCGCAAGCGTGCTGCGCACGACGGATTCCGTAGGCGTGATGCGCTTCGCGGCAGCGGGGCTGGGCGTGGGCCTCGTGCCGCGCACGCTCGCGCGCTTCGACGTGGAGGACGCGGTATTCAAGCCGCTGGCGATGGCGAACGGCTTCAGCGAAGTGGTGATCGCCACGCGCGCCTACGATCGCGCGGCGGCGACGCGCGCGTTGCTGGAACTGGCGGGTTAGCTGCGCTTTGGCGATTTTGCGCGCGGCCTGGAGGTGGTGGGTGCTTTCGCGGGCGCTTTCGCCGCAACAGGCGGCGGCATCTCACGCGCCGCCCACTCGCGCACCGCTTGCGCGAAAAGCCGCAGCGCAGTGGGCGGATGGCGGTTCGCGGGATAGTAGAGACAGACGCCCTCCATCGACGGGCTCCATTGCGACAGCAACGCGACGAGCCGCCCCTCGCGAATGGGCTCGGCCACCAGATCCTCGGGCACCCAAGCCACGCCAATGCCCGCCAGCGCCGCCTCTACCATCAGATTCAGATTGCCGAGCGTGAGCGGCCCGTCCACGTCGAGGGTCGTACTCTTGCCGCGATGCTCCAGATCCCAGCGATAGATCGCGCCGCTTTCGAACCGGAAGCGGATGCAGCGGTGCGCGAGCAGATCGTGCGGCGCTTTCGGCGCGGGATGCTCCGCGAGATAGCCCGGCGACGCCACGGCCACGAAGCGCAGATCCGGCCCGAAGCGGATCGCGACCATGTCGCGCGGCACGTCCTGCATCACGCGAATACCGGCATCGAAGCCGTTCGCGACGATATCGACCATGCGCGTATCGACGACGAATTCCACGCGGATGTCCGGGTAGGTGCGCAGGAAATCGGGCAGCACGTGCCGCACGAGCGCGCGCGATGCCGATTCGGACGCGCTGATGCGAATCGACCCCGAAGGGCGGCTCGCGGCGAAGGTCACTTCGTTGACGGCTTCGTCGAGGTCCGCGAGCGCGGGGCCGACGCGCTGCAGAAACTGTTCGCCCGCCTCGGTGAGCGCGACCGAGCGCGTCGTGCGGTTGAACAGGCGCACCTGGAGGCGTGCTTCGAGATTGCGCATGGCGTGGCTCAGCGCGGAGGGCGAGACCTCGAGCGTGCGTGCGGCCGCGCGGAAGCTGCGGGCTTTGGCGATCTCGACGAAAGCGGTCAGTTCGGAAAGTCCGGCGCGTGACATGGTCGGTCCATAGATGAATTCTGCTCATTGCCTCATGCAACGTGAGGCCGATTGTTGAGCAAGATATCGCACTCTACACTGCATGACGTCGCCGGAGCGTGCCATCACGCGCCGGTAGTGAATCATCAAGCGACTCATCAAGCGGAGATCGAACATGGAAAAGCGCACACTCGGTAAAAGCGGTCTGGAAGTCTCGGCGATCGGCCTCGGCTGCATGGGCTTGAGCTTCGGATACGGCCCCGCGACCACCACTGCGGATGGCGTCGCGCTGATTCGCGCGGCGTTCGAGCGCGGCGTCACCTTCTTCGACACGGCGGAAGCCTATGGGCCGTTCGTCAACGAGGAACTGCTGGGCGAAGCGCTCGCGCCGGTGCGCGATCAGGTGGTGATCGCGACCAAGTTCGGCTTTCAGGACGGCGACGCGACGAAGCCGCTCGACAGCCGCCCCGAACGCATTCGCGCCGTGGCGGAAGCTGCGCTCAAGCGTCTGAAAACCGATCGCATCGACCTGTTCTACCAGCACCGCGTGGACCCCAACGTGCCCGTCGAGGACGTGGCGGGCACCGTGGCCGATCTGATCCAGGAGGGCAAGGTCAAGCACTTCGGCATGTCCGAGGCCGGCGAACAGTCGATTCGCCGCGCCCATGCGGTGCAGCCGGTCGCCGCGCTGCAAAGTGAGTATTCGCTCTGGTGGCGTCAGCCGGAGACCACGGTGCTGCCGGTGCTCGAAGAGCTGGGCATCGGCTTCGTGCCGTTCAGCCCGCTCGGCAAGGGTTTTCTCACGGGCGCCATCGACGAGAACACGCAGTTCGCGCAGAACGATTTCCGCAACGTCGTGCCGCGCTTCTCGGAAGAGAACCGCAAGGCCAACGCGCGCCTTGTCGAGGTGCTGGGCACGATCGCCACGGATCGTGGCGCAACGCGCGCGCAGATCGCCATCGCCTGGCTGCTGGCACAGAAGCCGTGGATCGTGCCGATTCCCGGCACCACGAAGCTGCATCGGCTCGATGAGAACGTCGGCGCGGCGGCGGTGACGCTCGAAGCGGCGGATCTGGCCGCGATCGAGGCCGCGCTCAAGCAGATCGAGATCGTGGGGGATCGTTATCCCGCGCATCTGCAAAAGCGCGTCGGTAACTGATCAACGGATGGCGTAGCGGTTTCGGCATCCTTCACGAATCGTGTTTAATGTCTCCACGCCTCGGGGGCTAATGTTTGGCCGCCTCCTGAGGCATGCTTGCAGCTATCGAAGCGCGCCAATCGGGGCGCGCCGCAACGAGCAACGGAGAACGAGACATGAGCAAGACCTATCGCATCGCGGCAATCCCCGGCGACGGCATCGGCCTGGAAGTGATGCCGGAGGGCGTGCGCGTGGTGGAGGCGGCCGCCGCGAAGTTT
>NZ_CAJMZK010000053.1:0-16321 GCF_905220265.1 Paraburkholderia sp. J67 | reverse complement strand
TGGTATTCGTGGGGTGCGGCTCAGGGGGCGAATTCTACCCTCCTGCTGCGAGGGCCAGAATGCCCCCTCTGACTGCAGAGTCGCCCATTGACGTAGCTTGTCCTGCGCCCCCGCCCGCCTCACTCTCCCGCAGCACCTCCACATCGCCCGCAGGAGCGCGCCTGCCCCAGCCGCAGGCGCCCGGCACTCACGGTCACTTCGGTCCCGCACTCGCAGCGGCAAACCCACAATCCGTCACCGGCATAGCGATCGGTCGTCAACTGGCCGAACACCTCCCCGCCCTTCAATGCGGTGGAACCCGGCCGGGACCGCCAGACACGTCGCTGCTCGCGACAGCCGCAGTCCCGCGTCAAACCGTCCACGACCGCCTGAAGCGGCGCGCTCAAGTGGGCGCCGCAGCAGCAGCGCCAGAGCCACACGTTGGCACCGCGATATTGAAGCGCAACGAGATCGCCAAACTTGCGGCCCGTGACGTCGCGACCAGGCGGGAAGGGCCATGCCGGCGGTAAGGGGGGACGGATACGCTGATTCACGAGAGATAAATGGGGTTCGGCTTCCAACTCTCAAGCATAGCCCGATCCGCACCCTGAGCGCGACGACATCCGTGCATCGTAGAATCGCTGGCGTCGTCCGCCGCCCTTCCCAAAGTGCGGCGCGACAAGTGCGGCGCGACCGCCGTCTGTCGCATTGCGCCGGACGGCACGACCACGCCTATTTGCCGACGGCCTCCAGAACGCACGCGGTGTCGCGGTCGACGACACGCTCCACGTGCTCTATATAGTCGATCGCGCCCGCTCATCGGGCACGTCGCCCAGCGCCATCCGCATCGTGCCGTTGCAGGAAGACGGCACGGCGGATGATCGTTAAAACTGGACGAAGCTCGCCATCATTTCCGCTTGCGCGTGGACTCAGGCTGCACACCGAGCGTCTCCATCGCCGCGATCACCTGCTGCATGACCATCTGCGCGGCGCGCGAAAGCTGACGCCGGCGCGCGACGCACAGGGCGAGCGTCAATGGCCGCACCCGTCGCCCGCGCAGCGGCACGAAGGCCAGCGCGCCGCTCGCGACGTCGCTCGCCACATCGAGCAGGCTCAGCACGCCAATGCCTGCGCCATCGCGAATCAACGAACGCATCATGCGGATGCTGTTGCAGGACACCCGCTCGATGCCCTCCGCCTGGTGGCTCGCATAGAGCACGCGCGTGCGCTCGTGCACGATCAGCGGCGCGGCGGGCACGAGTTGCCGGTAATCGAGCAGGCTGCCGAACGTCACGTCACGGTTAGCGGCCAACGGATGATCGGGCGGCACCACCGCGCCCAGCGGCACCTCGACCAATGCGCGAATCTCCAGGCCGCCATGCTCGGTCGGATCGAGCAGCAAACCAAAGTCCACCTCCGACGCCGCGACGAGATCCGCGACGCGCTGGTTCTCGACCACCCGCATGTCGAACGAGAGCTGCGGATAGTCGAGCCCGACTTGCGCCACAGTGCTCGCGACCAGCCCCTCGCTAAGCGCGTCGATGACGGCGATGCTCACATGCCCCCGGCGCATGCCCTGCAATTCGTCGAAGCGTTCGAGCGTGCGGCTGTACTCCTTGCGCCAGCGCCGCAGATCGTGCAGCAGCAGTTCGCCTGCGGCGGTGAGCTTGAGCCCCGATGGCAGGCGCTCGAACAGTTCCGTTTCCAGTTCGCGCTCGGCCAGCAGGATCTGCCGGTCAATGGCCGAGGCGGAGACGTGCAGCCCCTCCGCCGCCTTGCGCAAGCTGCCCGACTGGGCGACTTCGAGGAAGTAACGGGCAAAACGCGAGAAAGGCAGCATGGTCGGGGTGTACGAATTTTTGCAACAGGTTCCTGAATTATCTCTGATGGACCGCAACAGCCGAAATTCTTAAAGTGGGTTCAACACAACCCCTCCCCACGAGCCCCGACCATCATGAGCGAAGCCGCCACCTCTTGCGCCTCCGGCCCGACCTCGATCATCCATCGCGTCACGCCGGCCGCCCGCGCGCTGCCGCCCCACTGCACCTTCGAAGCCGACGACTGGCATCGGCTTTCGCGTCACTGGTATCCCGTGGCTCATGCCGATGCCGTAGGCGAAGCGCCTTTCAAGGCCACGCTGCTCGACGAAAACCTCGTGCTGTATCGCGCCGATGGCGAGCTGGTCGTGGCCCGCGACGTCTGCCCGCATCGCGGCGTGCCGCTCACGCTGGGCACGCATGACGGCAACGGCGTCGTGTGCCCGTATCACGGTCTGCGTTTCGGCGGCGGCGGCCGCTGCAATCGCGTGCCGTCGAGCCCGGACCAGGCCATCCCCGCGAAGCTGCATCTGACGACCTATCCGGCGGTCGAGCGCTACGGCCTCATCTGGACCTGCCTCGCCCCCGAAGCAGGCGAGCCGGTGATTCCGAGCATGCCCCACTGGGACGATGCGGATTTCCAGCAGATCGTCTGCCCCAAGTTCGACGTGGCCGGTTTCGCGGGACGCCAGGTCGAGGGCTTTATCGACGTCGCGCATTTTGCGTGGATTCACACCGAGACCTTCGCCGATCCGGACAACCAGGCCGTGCCGCCCTATCAACCGAAGGACACGGCGCATGGTTTCGAGGTGGACTATCGCAGCTTCGTGGGCAACTATCCGATCGGCGTCGATGGCCGCGCGCCGGGCGACTTCGAATGGCTGCGGCATTTCGAGGTGCATCTGCCCTTCACGGCCACGCTGACGATTCACTTCCCCGACAATGCGCGGCTCGTGATCATGAATGCGGCCTCGCCGGTGTCGGCGCGTCAAACGCGGCTGTTCGCGCCCATCGCGCGCAATTTCGACAAGCATTTGCCGGTCGAAGATGTGCACGCGTTCAACCTCAAGGTGTTCGAGGAAGACCGCCTGATGGTCGAGACGCAAAAGCCCGAGCGCCTGCCGCTCGACCTCACGCTCGAAGCACACATTCCGGCCGACCGCAGTTCCATCGCTTATCGACGCGGCCTGAAGCGCATGGGCTTCGGCGACTTCTTTCTCGTGTGACCCGCATGGAAACCATTCCGGTTATCGTCGATGCGCTCAGCGCGCAAGGGCGTCGCAATCTGGCGGTGCGGCTCGTGGCGGAAGACGGCGAAAGCTTGCCCGCCTTCGACGCGGGCGCGCATATCGACGTGCATCTGGCCAACGGCCTGACGCGGCAATACTCGATCGCCAGCGCGCCTCATGAGCGCGATCACTACCTGCTGTGCGTGAAGCGCGAGGCGGCGTCGCGCGGCGGCTCGGCGTATGTGCACGAGCGGCTGCGCGTGGGCGACCGGCTCACGGTGTCGCTGCCGCGCAGTCTCTTCGGCTTGCAGGACGGCGGCCACGCGCTGCTGATCGCAGGCGGTATCGGCATCACGCCGCTGCTGTCGATGGCCGAAACGCTGGAGCGCACAGGCACGCCGTTCGAGTTGCACTACTACGTGCGCGAGCGCATCGACACCGCCTTCAAGGCGCGCTGGGCTGCGGGCTTCAGGCACGGCGCGATCCATATCCATAGTTCCGTCGACGGCGACAGTCCCCGCGATGGCCTGCCCGATGCGCTGCGAACGCCGCACGACAACCGCCAGCTTTACCTATGCGGCCCGGAAGGCTTCATGCAGCACGTGACGCAGGCCGCGCGCGAATTCGGCTGGCAGCCCGCAGCGATTCATCAGGAGGCATTTGCTCCAGCCGTGATTGAGGCGGCGGGCGATGACGAGGGCTTTCAGGTCGAAGTCGCGTCGACCGGTCAGGTATTTGAAGTTTCGTGCGGGCGCACCATCGCGGCGGTGCTGCTGGAAGGCGGCGTGAGCGTGCCGCTCTCGTGCGAGATGGGCATCTGCGGCGCGTGCCTCACGCCCGTGCTCGATGGCGTGGTCGATCACCGCGATACGGTGCAAAGCGATGCGGAAAAGCGCGCGCCAAACCAGCAGATCGCACTGTGCTGCTCGCGCGCACGCACGTCGCGTATCGTCATCGACCTTTGACGCAGGCCAGCGCGCGATTCGCCATCACGTCTTGAGCGCCACGCGCGCCGGTGCGGTGTCCAGCTTGAAGCTGAACGTCGCGCCGCGTTGCGCACGATCGACGAGTTCGATCCGGCCGCCATGCAGTTGCAGCATTCGTTGCACGATCAACAATCCCAGGCCGCCCTGACGCCGCACATCGCTTGAGCTGAACGCACGCCTGAACAGGTTCGCGCGAAGTTCGGGCGCAATCCCCGGCCCCGTGTCGCTGACCACGACGCCGACCTTGTCGCCCTCGCGGGCAAGCTCGACGCTGACTTCGCCGCCGTCCGGCGAATGCCGGATCGCGTTGTCGAGCAGGTTGGTCAGGACGCGCTCGATCATGCCGAGGTCGGCGCAAACCGCGGGCAAATGCGGCGCAATATCGGCCCGCAGGCGAATATGCCGCGCCTGCGCGGCCAGTTCGAACTTCTGGAACACGTCCTGCACGACATCCGCGAGCGGAAACGTCTCCAGCGTGAGCTGGACGTTCTCATGCTCCAGTCGCGCCAGCTCGAACAGCGACTGCGCGAGGCGCCCCACCTTCGCGCTCTGTGCGAGCGCAATCGCGAGATATCGGCGGCGCTCCGTGCCTTCCAGCGTGTCGTCCTTCAAGGACAGCGTCTCAAGATAGCCATGCAACGACGTCAACGGCGTGCGCAGATCGTGAGAGATGTTCGCGAAGAGTTCGCGCCGCTCATGATCCTGCCTTTTGAGTTCGCGCCACTGCAAGCCGATGCGCTCGGCCATCTGCGCAAACGTGCGTTCGAGAATGTCGATCTCGTCGCGCGTGCCGGTGTGCGCCGCCGAGCGACTGAGCGCGAGCGGCGCCGGTTCCGATCCTGCGCGTATTGACGCATCGAAGCGACTCACGGTATCGGTCAGGCGTCGCAATGGCCGCGTAATCAGCCCGAACGCGATCAAGCCGGCGATCAAACCGAGCGATGCGACAACGGCCATCAGCCCGAGCGTGGTCCGCAACACCGTGCTTTCTGCGAGCCGCGAAGCCAGCGCGTCACGCGCCTCGCCAATCAGGACAACGTAGATATAACCGGCTGGCTGGCCGTCGGCGCCTGGCACCAGCGCGGCGCTAAACACCTTGCGGGTATCCACGCTGCGCGGATCGTCGCCCAGGATGGGCAACGGTTCGTTAGCCAGAAAACGCCGAACCGGCTGCAAGTCGACCTGCGTGCGCCGGATATGCCCCGGCGGCGCATCGTCGCCCATGATGCGTCCTTGCGCGTCGAGTAGATAGACCTCGACGCTGGGATTCACAGCCATCAGTTGTCCGAAGAGCGTGCGCAGCGCCGCCGGTTTGGGTCCGTCCGTGCCCATGAGCGCCGAGTTGCGGGCGATATGGGACGCCAGGTCATGCGAGAGAGCCTGAATGACCTCCTGATCGTGCAGATCCGACGCCCGTATCTGCAACCAGGCCGACGCCCCGCAGCACGCGAGCAGCAACACCGAAAACACGATGGATACCCGCTGCGTCAGTGAGAGTTTCACGACGCGCCTCCTTGCGCTTCATCGCGCGGCGCGGCCTTGCCCGGGGCCGTGGGCGCAAGCGGGTCGAACTTGTAGCCGCGCCCCCATACAGTGAGGATGCGCACGGGCTGCGCCGGATCGGCCTCGATCTTGGTCCGCAAACGGTTGATGTGGGTGTTGACCGTGTGCTCGTAGCCTTCGTGCTGGTAGCCCCAGACGGCATTGAGCAATTCCATGCGCGAAAACACTTTGCCCGGATGACGCGCGAAGTGATACAGCAGGTCGAATTCGCGTGGCGTCAATTCGATGCGCTTGCCGTCGACGTGCGCTTCGCGGGTGACCGGATCGATCGAAAAGCCGCCGAGTATCAGTGTGCCGCCTTCGAGCCGCAAATCCTTCGCCATCGCTTCGACCCGGCGCAGCAGAGCCTTCACGCGCGCGACGAGTTCGAGCACCGAAAAGGGCTTCGCGAGGTAATCGTCGGCGCCCAGTTCGAGTCCCAGGATGCGGTGCACCTCGCTCGAGCGCGCGCTCGTGATGATGATCGGCGTGTAGCGCGTCATGGCGCGCGCGCGCCGGCAGATTTCGAGGCCATCGACGCCCGGCAGCATCAGGTCGAGGATCAAGGCGTCCCAGCCGCCCTGCTCCAGCAGCCGCAAGCCTTCGGCGCCGTCGGCGCTGTGGACGACCTCATAGTTTTCGTCGCGCAGATGCAGCATGAGGACGTTGGCGATATCCGCGTCGTCCTCGACGATTAGCACGCGTTTGGTCTGATCCATGTGTCGATGTGTCGTTCGGGCAGGCGGGACGAAAGGAACCCGGCGCCCCGGATTGGAGCGCCCATTGTGCAGAATTTTCTGCAGACGAGTTATCACAATTAATTTTACTTTTCGTGAGGACTTCGATATCGGCCGCCGCCTAAGCTTCGTGTAAAGGATGCGCGCCGTTCCAACCCGACGGGACGGCGTTGCAGCGCACAAGGAGAGCACGATGGATATCCGTAGACGGCTTCTGTTATCCGGCGGCAGCGCGCTCGCCGTCATGGCCGCGCTCGGTCAGTGGCGTGTGAAGGCGGCCCAGCCGAACGGCGACGCCGCGTCAGGAACGGGCGAACACTTCGCCGTGGTCCACACCGACGCCGAATGGCGCAAGTTGCTCACGCCCGCCCAGTACGAAGTGCTCAGGAATGCGGGGACGGAGCGCCCCTTCACGAGCCCGCTCAACGACGAACACCGCCCCGGCACGTTCGCCTGCGCGGGCTGCGCGACGAACCTGTTCGCATCGAACACCAAGTTCGATAGCGGCACGGGCTGGCCAAGCTTTTATGCGCCGCTCCCGCACGCGGTGAACGAGCATGAGGACCTCTCATTCGGCATGGTGCGCGTTGAAGTGCATTGCCACCGCTGCGGCGGCCACCTCGGCCATGTGTTCGACGACGGGCCGAAGCCGACCGGCCTGCGCTACTGCATGAACGGCGTGGCCATGACGTTCAAGGCCGGCGCGGCCTGAACGCCTCACCCCCGGATTTCCCTACCCGACACCATCATGTTACTCATCGTCCTGGCGTATCTCGGCGGCGTGCTCACCATCCTGAGCCCGTGCATCCTGCCCGTGCTGCCCTTCGTCTTTGCGCGCGCCGATCAACCCTTCGTGCGCTCCGGCCTGCCGCTGCTCGGCGGCATGGCCGCCACCTTCGCGCTCGTGGCGACGCTCGCCGCCGTCGGCGGAGGCTGGGTCGCGCAGGCCAATCAATATGGCCGCTGGCTCGCCATCGTCCTGCTCGCCGTGTTCGGCCTGACGCTCCTGCTGCCCCGCTTCGCCGACCGCATCATGCAGCCGCTCGTGAACGCCGGCAACCGCTTGACCAACGCGGCCCAGCATGACGGCGCGCCTGGCGTCGTCTCGTCGTTTCTGCTCGGCATCGCCACGGGTCTGCTGTGGGCGCCTTGCGCCGGCCCGATTCTCGGCCTCGTCCTGACCGGCGCAGCGCTGCAAGGCGCAAGCGTCGGCACGACCTTGTTGTTGCTGGCGTATGCCGCAGGCGCGGCGACTTCGCTGGCCGTTGCCTTGCTGCTGGGCGGCCGCGTCTTCGCGGCGATGAAGCGCTCGCTGGGCGCGGGCGAATGGATCCGCCGCGGCATTGGCGTCGCGATGCTGGCCGGTGTCGCCGCCATTGCGCTGGGGCTCGATACGGGCTTTCTCACCCGCGTTTCGACGGTGGCGACCGGCGGTCTGGAACAGCATCTCGTCGACGCGTTCGCGCCGTCGCGGCATCCCGATCTCGCGATGAGCGGCGCCGCCAATGTCGCGAAGGTCACCAATGCGCCTGAAGATGCGACGAACGTCATGTCGGCGACCGGCGGTGCGATGATGCGCACCTCCGACGCGATGCAGGCCGCAACGAAGTCCTCGCTGCCGGTACTCGGTCAACTGCCGCCGCTCACGGGCGCCGTGCAGTGGCTGAACTCGCCGCCGCTCACGGCCGACTCGCTGCGCGGCAAGGTCGTGATCGTCGACTTCTGGACGTACTCGTGCATCAACTGCCTGCGCTCGCTGCCCTACGTGAAAGCATGGGCGCGCAAGTATCAGGACAAGGGGCTCGTCGTGATCGGCGTGCATGCGCCCGAGTTCGCCTTCGAACGCAACATCGACAACGTCAAGAAGGCGGTCCACGATCTCGGCGTCGACTATCCCGTAGCGATCGACAACGACTATGCGATCTGGCGTGCGTTCGACAACCAATACTGGCCTGCCCACTATTTCGCCGATGCAAAAGGGCAAATCCGCTATGAGCACTTTGGCGAAGGCGAGTACGACCAGTCCGAGCGCGTGATTCAGCAACTGCTCGTGGAAGCCGGCCACCCGGAAGCGGCAAATGTGCCGCTCGGCCTCGGCGGCACGGCGGAAAGCGGCGTGCAGGTACAGGCCGACAACGCCGATATGCGCTCCCCGGAAACCTATATCGGTTTCGAGCGCGCCAAGGGCTTCGCTTCGCCGGGTGGCGTCGCGCAGGACCGCGCCCGCGACTATCGCGCGCCGTCGAGTCCCGACCTGAACCAATGGGGACTCGCGGGGCAATGGAACGTCAGCGCCGAACACGCGACGCTGGCCAAACCCGGCGGCGAGATCGTCTACCGCTTCCACGCGCGGGACCTGCACCTGGTCCTGGGCCCGCAGCCCGACGGCAAGCCGGTGCGCTTCCGCGTGACGGTGGACGGCAAGGCGCCCGGCGACGCGCACGGCAGCGACGTGGCGCAGGACGGCACCGGCACGGTCACGGGACAACGTCTCTATCAACTCGTGCGACAGCCAGGCGACGTGGCGGATCACACCTTCGCCATCCAGTTTCTCGACCCGGGCGTGCAGGCCTTTGCCTTTACCTTCGGTTGAGCTTTCAGTTGAAACCTGTGCGCCGGGCGTGACGCGCCCGGCAAGGAAAACATCGTGACTCCCTTCTTCATGAAATCCCTGTCTGCTTCGACTCGCCAGCCCGCCTTGCTGGGCAAGGTGGCCCGCTTCGGCGCATTCGCCATCGTCATGGCGGCCGTTGCGCTGTGGCAGCGCAGCGCGCATTCCGACGAGCGCCCGGTCTCCATTCCGGCACCGGTCCAGGACGAACATGCCGGTGCCGCCCACACCGAAACCGCCGTCGTTGCGGGCGGCTGCTTCTGGGGCGTGCAGGGCGTGTTCGAGCATGTGCGCGGCGTCACGCAGGTGGCGTCCGGTTATACGGGCGGCGCGGCGGATACGGCGCAATACGAACGCGTGAGCGATGGCGACACCGGCCACGCGGAATCGGTGCGGATTACCTTCGATCCCGCCGTGATCAGCTACGGCAAGATCTTGCAGATCTTCTTTTCGGTCGCGCACAACCCAACGGAGCTGGACTACCAGGGCCCCGACCACGGCACGCAGTATCGCTCGGCGGTGTTCCCGATGAACCCGCAACAACGCAGCGTGGCGCAGGCGTATATCGCGCAACTACAAGGCGCGCATGTGTTTTCAGGCCCGATCGTGACGCGTGTCGAGCCCTTCAAGGGCTTCTATCCCGCCGAGAATTACCACCAGAACTTTCTCGCCCTGCATCCCGATTATCCGTATATCGCGATCAACGACATGCCGAAAGTGGACGCGCTGAAGAGCCTGTTTCCCTCGCTCTATCTGACCAAACCGGTGTTGTTCCAGACGGCGGCCAATACGAAACAGTAGTTGTGTATGCAACGTCAAATGACGCCTTGAAGCGTATTCGACACTTCGTCGTGAATCGCTGACAATCGACGCTTCGCGAACTCGATGAACACCGGCCATCATGAGGATTGCAGCCCTTTCGGACATTCACGGTAACCTGGCGGCGTTGGACGCCGTGCTGGACGACGCCCGTCGGCACGGCGCCGATTGCATCGTCAATCTCGGCGATATTCTTTCCGGCCCGCTGTTCCCCAGCG
Organism: Paraburkholderia sp. J67; assembly: GCF_905220265.1. Classification (NCBI taxonomy): domain Bacteria; kingdom Pseudomonadati; phylum Pseudomonadota; class Betaproteobacteria; order Burkholderiales; family Burkholderiaceae; genus Paraburkholderia; species Paraburkholderia sp. J67. The sequence continues at coordinate 6,383 of NZ_CAJMZK010000053.1, read as the reverse complement.
AAACGGCCGATCGTTTGATGGCGCTCGGTCTGCCCACTATCAAGGGCAACCATGAGCGGCAACTGCTTGGCGCAGATCCGTCCCGTATGGGCTTGTCGGATCGTTTCGCTCACGGTGCGCTGCGAAGCGATCAACTGGCGTGGATACGGGAGCTTCCGTCCGAGTTGAGGCTTGCAGATGATGTGCTGATGGTCCACGGCACGCCGCAAAGCGATCTTGAGTACTTTCTGGAGACAGTGACCGATCGGGGGTGCCGCATCGCGACGCCCGAGGAGGCCGGGCGCCGCGCGGGCGATACCGACGCTAAATTGATTCTCTGCGGGCACACGCATCTGCAACGGTCGATGCGCCTTGAAGACGGGCGTCTGATCGTCAATCCCGGCAGCGTCGGGCTGCCGGCTTACGAGGACGATCTGCCGCTGCCCCACCGTATGGAAATGGGAACCCCGCATGCGCGTTATGCCTGTGTGACGAAAAGCGCGGCGGGGTGGGATGTCGAATTCCGTGCGGTCGAATACGACTGGCATGAAGCTGCGAAGGTGGCGGCCCGCAACGGTCGGCCCGATTGGGAAACCGCCCTTCGCACTGGATATTGCTGAGCACATCAGTATTCAGTTACTTGCGCGGAACCGGCCACGAACCGCGTTTGACCACCGCCCAGTAACTCCAGCCGATCAAGACCAGCGCAGCCGCTCCCAGGAGCGTGGGCAACACCAGAAACGACCAGCCCGGCTGCGCCATGAAGATGATGACGGGATTGCTCCCAGCCGGTGGGTGAACGGTTCGCGTGAGCATCATCAGCATCAATGCGCAGGCGGCGGCGAGAGCCATCGGCACGTAGCCAGGTCCCAACAGATGCAGACAGACCAGGCCGGCGAGCGAAGTCAGGACATGCCCCCCAAGGATATTGCGCGGTTGCGAGAACGGGCTCGCGGGGAAGCCGAACAGCAACACGCAGGTCGCCCCAAACGAGCCGAGGATCCACGGTTGCGCGGTCTTATGCGCCAGCAGGCCCACGAGAGCCAGGCCAACGAACGCGCCCAGGCCAGCAAGCAAGATGCTGCTGGCCTGAACACGCCACGTGGTGGCTCCGTTGGCCCCGTTGGCGCCGGCGGAAACGGCGGACGGGGAAGCCATCGCGCTCAGGCCACCTTGTAGCGGGCCGCTTCTTCCGATCCCTTCGTCGCGTTGCCCGCGCTGTACGAGTGAGCGCCAACACCCGCGAGCTTGCCGCCCTGCACGATCAGATACTCGTTGCGGATCGGGCGTCCTTCGAAATAGCACTCGAGGATTTCGCGCGTGCCCGCAGCATAGCGAGCCTGTGCCGAAAGGCTCGTACCGGAGATATGCGGCGTCATGCCCTGATGCGGCATGCTGCGCCACGGATGATCCGCCGGCGCAGGCTGCGGGAACCAGACGTCGCCGCCGTAGCCCGCCAGTTGACCGCTCTTCAGCGCCTCGACAACGGCATCGCGATCGCACAGCTTGCCGCGCGCCGTGTTGATCAGATACGCGCCGCGCTTGAAGTGCTTGAGCGACTGCGCATTGATCATGTGCTCCGTTTCCGGGTGCAGCGGGCAGTTCAGCGTCACGACATCGCACACCCTCGTGAGGCTTTCGAGGCTCGTGTGATGCGTGAGGTTGAGTTCCTTCTCCACCGCTTCCGGCAGGCGGTGACGATCGAGATAATGCAGCTTCATGTCGAACGGCTTGAGCAGGCGCAGCACGCGCAGACCGATGCGGCCGGCAGCGACCGTACCCACATGCATGCCTTCGACGTCATACGAGCGTTCGACGCAATCGGCAATATTCCAGCCGCCCTGATTCGCTATGTTGTGCGAAGGAATATAGTTACGCACAAGGGCAAGCGTCGTCATCACCACATGTTCGGCCACGCTATTGCTGTTGCAGTAGGTGACTTCCGCCACGGTGACGCCTCGATCCATTGCGGCCTGTAGATCGGTATGGTCCGAGCCGATCCCGGCCGTGACGATCATCTTGAGCTTCTTCGCCTTCGCGATGCGCTCGGCCGTCATATAAGCCGGCCAGAACGGCTGCGAGATGACGATTTCCGCATCGTGCAGTTCGCGGTCTAGCACGCTGTCGGCGCCGTCTTTGCTCGACGTCACGACCAGTTCATGCCCGTTCGATTCCAGATACTCGCGCAAGCCGAGTTCACCCGATACGCAACCCAGCAAATGACCCGGCGTGAAGTCGATCGAGCGGGGCGTCGGCGTGGTCTGCCCGTCGGGATAGCGGGTGATTTCGGGAAGCGTGTCACGGGCATACTGCTTGGGCATGCCGTTGACCGGATCGTCGTACAACACACACACGATTTTTGCCACGATGTCTGTCTCCACTCTGATGGAATAGGAACCGGGTGCCCTGGAGGGTCCAGGCTGCCGGGTGTCCGGTCTTGCTGCGTTTGACCGGGCGACAAGCAGAGTGTTGACGAACGGCTAATCGATATCCAATCGTTTCGACGGATTAGCTGATAAGCGCGGCTTATCAAGCAGAGCGTGAGACCTCACCGATGGCTCAGGCGCGATCCAGCAACGCATCGAAACTGTCCTGCAAATCGAGTTGCTTCGCAGCCTCCCACATGGCCGACACGTGGCGCGGACGCGAAGGCAGATTGCGCGTGATCAGGCCGATTTCGCGCGTCACCTCCGGCTTGAGCGGCGTCACATCGACTTGATGGGTGGTATCCACGATGCTCAGCACGCTATGCGGCAACACCGTGTGCAGCCGCGCATGTTGCACGTTGGCGATCAGCGTGAGCAGGGAATCGGCCTCCAGGATGACGTTGGGCTCCACGGCCGCGCGCCTGAACGCGGCATTGATCACTTGACGGTTCTGCATTGAGGAATCCAGAAGACCGAACTGCAAGCCGCCGACCGCGTCCCAGCGCCCGACGCCCGAGCACGCCCCTTCGCCCGAACCCGATGGCGACACCAGCACGTAGCGTTCGCGGTAAAGCGGCAGGACATCGAATCCGGCCTGGGTCTCGTCATCGAGATAGGTAAAGCCGATGTCGAGGTCGTAGTCGTCGAGTTGGCGCAGGATCGCGGCCGAGCTCAACGAGCGCACCGAATAGCGCAGCATGGCATGCTCTTCGCGACAGGTGGCCAGCAGCAGATTCACGATGGGCATCGTCGTGGGAATGACGCCGATCCTGATCGTGCCCGTGAGCGCTCGCGCGCCCAGCGCGTCCTGGCGCATATGATCGAGGGCGGCGATGGTCTCGCGCGCCCATCCCAGGATGCGCTCGCCTTCCTCGGTGAAGCCGAGGAAGCGGCGGCCACGCTTGACGATCAAGAGGCCCAGTTCCGTTTCGAGGCTGCGTATCGCCGACGAAAGCGCGGGCTGCGAGACATTGCAAAGCTCCGCGGCGCGCGCGAAATGTTGCTCTTTGGCCAGTGTCACCAGGTAGTTGAGTTGGCGGATGAACATCGCTCGTACCTCGGGTTGCGGGAATCGGGCGGCGTCGCATCGGACAGGTTCGGGACGATCCGCCATCGTTATATCCGACGTTATATTACGATAAGCGTGCGGTCCCTACCCATTATTGGAGCGAAGCCTTCCATGAAACGTGCAAGCCAGGCGATTCTTATCGGCGTAGCGAGCCTCTATCCGCTCGTCTGCCTCGCGCAGATCGACGGTTGCGATGCGAAGCGTCATTCGATTGAGCAGGAAATCGCCTACGCGAAAGCGCATGGCAACGCGAAGCGCGTCGATGGGCTGGAAGCGGCGCTCGCGAACCTGAACGCCAACTGTTCAGACGCCGCGCTGCACGCCGCGGCGCAAGAGAAGGTCGCCAAGGCACAGAAGAAACTGGCCGAGCGCGAACACGATCTGCAAAAGGCCAGAGCTGAAGGCAAGAGCGCGAAGAAAATCGCCGATCGGCAACGCAAGGTGGACGACGCTCACGCCGAACTCGAACGCGCGCAGATCGACGCCGCACAGTAGCGAGCGCGAGCAGAACCCGGCATCACTCCGGGCCGCTGTACCCTTCCTGCGCGTAGAGACCGTGTTCGCGGCGCTTCAGTACGTCGGCCAGAAACCAGTACGCTTCACCCCAGGCGTTCAGAACGCGTTCATCCGCAGCATCGCCGAGTACGTCCTTGATGGCGGGAAGCAATGCGTTGGCCACTGCGGGATAGTGTTCGGCCTTCACATTCATCGACACGTGGCGAGCCGCGATTCGCTCTATCGCCGCGGTCAAAACGTCGAGGTTGTCGACATTGCTCGCAAAGGCGAGCAGCGCCCCGGCCAGTCGCCTGGGTTGCTCCCCGGACTGTTGGGCGGCCTCATCGAAAAGCGTCTTTATCTTCGGATCGACGAAAAGGCGCTCGTACATCCGGCTCGTGATGGCCACGCCATGCTGTTGAATAACGGGAGCCGTCGATTTGACGATCGCAATCGTTTCTGGCGAAAGCGCGCTCATGGCTAATTCTCCGCAAGACATCTGATGAGAGATCGAAAGCCCATTACCGGGGCATCCGGTTTCGGGCGGCCAGGTTTTTTTGGCGTGTCCAGGTAGAGTAGTCAAGGTTTTCCGTCCGCGCCAAATAGACCGGAGCCCAACGCCGGCCCCTTTTCGACCGTGGTAAAAATGCCAAATCGGGCGGCATCCTATTTTTGAAAAGATTCGCCGCGTGCACAGATATGCGAACATGAATTCGCGGGCCTTTGATCCGACATGATTCACGGGGGCACCATGCGCAGTCATTCGCTCACCTGGGCAGCAGTACCACACAATAGTGATGGCGTCGTTTTCGAAGTGCGCGTCGTCAGCGGACTTCAACGTTTCCATTTATCGCGCCGCGTGCTCGAAGTCGCGTTCGAACTCGAACGCCTCGCCACGGACGCAAGGCAACTCGAACACTTCTATTCGTGTCTCGATCGCATCCTGGCGCGGGCCAGCATGAAGCGCCCGATCGCCGGTTCAGACACGGTTGCCCTGCTCGCAACGGATTTCCCTTCTGCGGGCACAAGTCGACGATTCGCCGGCGAAGCAAGGCGAGCCCTCTCTTGATGGGCCGATAAACCTTTTATCAACACTGTCCTGGTTCGCGCGTTAATCGGCTCCTTAATCACACCAATAAGCGCCGCGCAACTCCATCAAAATAATAGACGCCGTGCCGCCGTATGGGGGCGGTCGCGCGATCAGCAGTCGCGCCCATCGCTCCATTCCGCAAGCGCAACCCTCCGGTCATGCCTCGCAGGTATGCCGGCAAACCTGGAAAGTCTTTTTCCACCGCCCAGGCGTCCTCTACAGTACGCCACATGGCAGTACGCGCAGCGGCACGATCCTCTCGTCACGCGGCATTGCCTTCGCAGCGGCGGACTTCGCTCGGCGAAATCAAACCCAATAATCAGGCATCCGAATGAATGAATGTGATCTGAAGCCGTTCACGCCTGTGACGAATGGTCCACTGGAACTCGCACACCGTGTCGTGCTCGCGCCCATGACGCGCCTGCGCTCCGCGCCCGGTCAGCGCAACGCCTGACCTTCACTGGAGCCACACGATGAACACCCAACCTGTCGTTTTGATTACCGGCGCACTGACCGGCATCGGCCGCGCCATCGCCCTCGCCTACGGACGCGACAAGGCCCGCGTGGTGGTTTCCGGCCGACGCGACGAAGCAGGACGCGCATTGACCGACGAACTGCGTGAACTCGGCGCGGAAGCCGAATATCTGCACGCCGATGTCAGCCGTGAAGATGAGGTCAGCGCGCTGGTCGAGCGCACGCTGGAGCGGTTCGGGCGTCTGGATATCGCCGTCAACGCGGCAGGCACCGAAGGTGAAGCCGGTCCCGTCACCGAACTGACGCCCGAACGCTACACGGCCGTGTTCGATGCGAACGTGCTCGGCACGCTGCTCGCGATGAAGCATGAACTGCGCGCCATGACGGCGCAGGGCAGCGGCAGCATCGTCAACGTGTCGTCGACGATGGGCTCGCGCGGTGCGCCCAATATGTCACTGTACGTGGCGAGCAAACACGCCGTGGAAGGCCTGACGAAATCGGCCGCGATCGAAGCTGCGCCGTTTGGCGTGCGCGTGAACGCGGTCGCCCCGGGGCCCGTGCAGACGGCCATGCTGGACCGCTTTGTCCTCACGCCCGAGCGAAAGGCGGCGCTGCTCGCAGGCGTGCCGCTCAAGCGGGCGGGCGACCCCGAGGAAATTGCCGACGCGGTTCGCTTTGTCGGCTCCGCGCAGGCCAGTTTCATGACGGGTGAAATCTTGCGCGTCAACGGCGGGCGCACTGCGGCTTGAACCTTCGCTCGCGCTTTTACGCATGTCTTCCTCGTGCCGGGTCCCCGCGAACCGGCACGCGGAGCCCCACTCAAGCCTCGACGCCCGCCAGGATGCCGGTT
>NZ_CAJMZK010000052.1:0-20114 GCF_905220265.1 Paraburkholderia sp. J67 | reverse complement strand
GGCCAACAACCTCAACCGCGCAATTCGGCATCGAGCGCTGCGAGCTGCGCGGCAGTACCGACATTCTCCCAGCGCCCATTGAAGAGCTCGCCCGTCGCACGCCGCTGCGCAATGGTCGCTTGATAGTACGGCGTGAGCGCGCACTTGGCACCCGGCGCGAGATCGCGAAACATGCGAGTGTCGTAAAGCCCGATGCTACCGAAGGTATACCGCGGCGTACCGTCGACCGAGAGCAGCCCATCGGCACCGAGCGCGAAATCCCCCTTGGGATGAAACGGCGGATTAGGCACCATCACGAGATGCATCCCCGGCTCGGCACGTGCAGCGAGCGCGACAGCCGGCGCATCGAGGCGAGCGAAATCGAAGTCACTATAAACATCGCCGGCGACGGCCAGAAACACGCACGGTGCGCCGTCTTGCTCCAGCAGCGGCAACGCCTGCGCAATACCACCAGCAGTCTCCAGCGCATCGCGCTCGGCAGAGTAAAGCAAGCGCACGCCATAGCGATCACCATCGCCAAGCGCCGCTTCGATCTGCTCCCCGAGCCACGCATGATTAATGACGATGCGCGTATAGCCCGCCGCCGCAAGGCTTTCGATCTGCCAGACGATCAGCGGCTTGCCGCCGGCTTCGAGCATAGGCTTCGGGCAGGTATCGGTGAGCGGGCGCATGCGCTCGCCGCGCCCGGCGGCGAAGATCATCGCCGTGCGCTCGCGTGCGCCTGACGTGCCTGTGCTGACGTCGCGCGTCATGGGTTCGACCTTGTCATGAAATGAAAACGCTCAGAAGGTGTAGCCGGTCTGGGCCTGGGTGCCCTGCAACTCGTCCAGGAACCGCGCAAACGGCGCGAGCGGTCGATAGCGGCGCGCAACCTTGCCCGCGTAGTCGAGAAAGCGCGGCAGGTCGGCCATGTAATGCGGCTTGTTGTCCCGGTAGTTGATCCGGCAGAACAGGCCCAGCACCTTGATATGGCGCTGCAGGCCCATCCATTCGAGCTGGCGGTAGAACTCGCCGAAGTCCGGATCGACCGGCAGGCCGGCCTTCTTCGCGCGCTCCCAGTAGTGGACGAAGCAGTCGAGCTCGAACTCCTCGTCCCAGCTCAGGAAGGCGTCGCGCAGCAGCGAGGCGATGTCGTAGGTGATCGGGCCGTACACGGCGTCCTGGAAGTCCAGCACGCCGGGATTCGGCGTCGCGATCATCAGGTTGCGCGGCATGTAATCGCGCAGCATGAATACTTGCGGCTGGGCGCGGGCGCTCGCGATCAGCAGCGCGAAGGTGCGATCGAGCATGGCGCGGGTGGCGTCGTCCACCTTGCGGCCCAGGTGGCGCTCCAGATACCACTCGGGCATCAGTTCCATTTCGCGGCGCAGGAAAGCTTCGTCGAAAGCCGGCAGCACGCCTTCGCGCGAGCTCAACTGGAAGCGGATCAGGGCGTCGATGGCGTCGCGCATCAGCGTTTGCGAGCGCGGGCCGGGCCCGGCTTCGGTGAGCGCCTGGAGGTAGGGCGCGGTGCCGAGGTCGGTCACGAGCATCAAACCGGCATCCAGATCGACTTCCAGGACGCGCGGCACGTGCACGCCGGCGGCTTCGAGCAGGCCCGCGACTTCCACGAACTCGCGGCATTTTTCCGGCGGTGGGGCGTCTACGGCGATCAGCGTCGCGCCGTGCTCGCCCGCGCTCGCGAGGCGGAAATAGCGGCGGAAGCTCGCGTCGGCGGAGGCCGGAGCCAGCGTGGCGAGGTCGAGGGCATACTTGGCGGCATGGCCGGCAAGCCAGGCGGCGAGCAGGTCGCGGCGGGCGTCGGCAGGGGAGGACGGCTCGGAGAAGGTCATGTAAACCAGAGGCAAAATCAGTGGATCAACGTCTTGCCATATAATACCCCACGACTTTTTTGACGCGACTCGCGCCAAAGCCTGCATGACGGTTCGCCTGCCGCACTTATCTTCAGTCCATCGTCCGATGAATTGTAAATAACTGCGCGCAACCTTGCCTCGATCGACGTCCCGCTCCGGTTTCTCGCCCGGCGCGAGTCCGACACGCTGGCGAGGCAGCCGTGAAGGGCGGGCAGCCGGCCGGGCCGATACGCCAAAACCATACATGCCGCCCAGACAGTTTTTCCAGACGATCTCCAACAGTGACGACGGCGTGCCGGGCAAGCGGCGGCTCATCGCGGCACTCGTGGCCGTGCCGGGCTTCATGCCCGCGTTCGCGCACGCCCAGCTCTCGGGCGCAGCCGCGCAGGCCGAGCGCCTGGACGACGCGTGGAGCCTGCGCCTCGCGCCGCAGCTCGGCGACACCCCGTCCGTGCAGGGCCAGCGCCCGGCCACCTTCGTGATCGGCGATTCGACCACCGGCACTTCGGGCACCGACGCCGCCGTCAAGGGCGAGGCCGAGCTGCGCCAGGGCACCAACATCGTCAAGGGCGATGCGCTGCACTACGACGTCGACACCGACATGGCCGACGCGTACGGCAATGTCGTGGTCGTCCAGAGCGGCACGACGTTCGCCGGCCCCGAAGCGCACCTGAAGGTCGAAGCCAACGAAGGCTTCATGACCACGCCGAAGTATCACTTTTCGGCGACGGGCGGCTCGGGCAGCGGCGAGCGCGCGGACATGCTCGACAACGAGCGTTCCGTGCTGACCAGCGGCACCTACACGGCCTGCCAGTGCTCGACCAACCCGGCGTGGTACATCAAGGGCACCGAGTTCGACTTCGACACGGGCGCCGATGAAGGCGTCGCGCATAACAGCGTGCTGTTCTTCCAGAACGTGCCGATCTTCGCGAGTCCGTGGATTTCGTTCCCGCTCTCGGGCGACCGCCGCAGCGGCTTGTTGCCGCCGACGTTCTCGGTGAGTTCGACCAACGGCTACGAAATCGCGCTGCCGTATTACTTCAACATCGCGCCGAACCGTGACCTCACGTTCACGCCCGAGCTGATCTCGAAGCGCGGCGCGTTCATGCAGGCCAACTACCGGTATCTGTCGGCCAATTACTCGGGCTCGATCACCGGCACGTTCCTGCCCGACGACGCGATCACGAAGACCAACCGCTACGCGCTGTTCATCCAGCACAACCAGAACTTCGGCAACGGGTTCGGCGGTTACATCTACTACAACAAGGTCTCGGACAATACCTATCCGGAAGACCTGGCGTCGCCCGCCAACCAGTTCCTGAACGGCACGCAGTTGCTGTATCAGCAGGAAGCGGGCGTCACCTACAACAACGGGCCGTGGTCCGTGCTCGGGCGCTGGCAGCACTGGCAGACGCTGTCGCCGTCGCAGGCGCCGTACGGTCGCGAGCCCGAGCTCAACGTGAAGTACGCGAAGTACAACGTCGACGGTTTCGACTTCGGCGCGGAAGCCGACTATTCGCGCTTTCGCATCACGACGGCCGATGCCACCGAGGGCGACCGCGTCGTCTTCAACCCGTACCTGTCGTATTCGGTCACGGGGCCGGGTTACTTCATCACGCCGAAGGTGCAATGGCACTTCGCGTCGTACAACCTGAGCAATATCGGCACGGACTCGACCTTCGGCTCGCCCGCGGGCACGCCCAAGAGCTTCACCGAATCGGTGCCCACCTTCAGCTTCGACACGGGTCTCGTGTTCGACCGCTCGGTGCATCTGTTCGGTACGGACTACATCCAGACCCTGGAGCCGCGCCTGTACTACGTGTACACGCCGTATCGCAACCAGGAGTTCGCGCCCCTTTTCGACACCGCGGAAGCCGACTTCGGCCTCGCGGAGATCTTCACGCCGAACACCTTCGTCGGCGACGACCGTATCGCCGACTCGAACCGCATCACGGCCGCGCTGACGTCGCGCTTCATCGACGCGGCGACGGGCGACGAACGCGCGCGTTTCGTGCTGGCCCAGGAGTATTACTTCCGCGACCAGCGCGTCACGCTCACGCAGGATCAGACCACCACGGGCGCGGCCCATTCGGACCTGATCGCGGGCATGTCGCTGAAGATCGGGGGCGGTTTCGCGTCGGAAACTGCGTTCCAATATAATGCGGACCAGAACCAGCTGGAGAAGGCGAGTATCGGCTTCGGCTATAGCCCGGGACCGAGCCGCGTGCTGAACGTCGCGTACCGCTACACGCGCGAGAACAGCAGCACGCTCGACAACCAGCCAATCAACCAGGTGCTGATTTCGGCTCAATGGCCGTTCTCGCACCGGGTGTACGCTGTGGGTCGCTTCAACTACGATCTGAACGGTCACAAGATCGTCGACGGGTTGCTCGGCATGCAGTACGACGCCGATTGCTGGGCGCTGGGCATTGGTATCCAGCGCTACGCGAACGGGGTCAACTCGACGGGTGGCAACAATTCATCGACACGTTTCCTCGCGCAGCTCACGCTCAAGGGGCTGTCGAACGTGGATAACGGCCTGGTGGCGGCCTTCCGTGCCGGTGTGCCGGGTTACACGCAACTGCCCGGCCAGCCGCCGGCGCCGTCGCGATTCACGGATTATCAATAACGCGTGATCTGGCAGACGCGGCCATCTTGAGGCCGCTCTGCGGTGCAGCGCGGGTCGGTGCTTAGAGACGGGCGAAGCTGCCCGCCAACTTTGGAGTATCTGTGGGAATCATGAAAAAGCTTCGCTTGGCAGCCTACGCTGCGAGTCTCTTCGCCGCCGCAGGCATGATGTCGTCCGTTCCGGCTTACGCGCAGCAGCTTTCGCAAGGCGGCAGCGGCCAGACGGTCGATCTGATCGCCGCAGTCGTCAACGACGGCGTGATCACGCAGCGCGAGCTCGACGAGCGCGTCGCGCTTATCTCGCGCCGCCTGACCCAGCAGAACGCGCCCGTCCCGCCGATGGACCAGTTGCGCGCCCAGGTGCTCAACCAGATGGTGCTCGAGCGCATCCAGCTGCAAAAGGCCAAGGAAGACGGCATCTCGGTGGATGACGCCGCGGTGAACCGTACGCTCGAACGTCTGGCGCAAGCCAACGGCATGGATCTGAACACCTACCGCTCGCGCATCGAAGCCGCCGGTGTGCCGTGGTCGACCTTCATGAAGGACGCGCGCACGGAGCTCACGCTCTCGAAGCTGCGCGAGAAGGAAGTCGACAGCAAGATCTCGGTGTCGGACGCTGAAGTCGCGAACTACATCGCGAGCCAGCGCGGCCCGAACTCCGGCCAGTCGAGCGATCTGCATTTCGAGCACATCCTCATCAAGGCGCCGCTGAACGCCTCGCAGACCGACATCGAAGCCGCGCAGAAGAAGGCCGACGCGCTGCTCAAGGAAGCGCAGTCGGGCAGCAAGTTCTCGAGCCTCGCGAAGTCGAATTCGCAAGCCGCCGACGCCAGCAAGGGTGGCGACATGGGCTTCCTCGCGCCGTCGAAGCTGCCGCCCGAATGGGTGACGGCCGCCTCGACGCTGCGTCCGGGTGAAGTGAATCCCTCGGTGATCCGCACCAACGACGGCTTCGAAATCGTGCGTCTCGTTGAGCGCCGTCAAGGCCAGGGCACGGGCGCTGCGGCCCCTCAACTCGTGCAAACGCACGTGCGCCACATCCTGCTGCGCGTGGGCGATGGCATGTCGGAACCGGAAGCACGCCAGAAGCTGCTCGAGATCAAGCGTGAAGTGGCGGCGGGTGGCGATTTCGCCAAGTTCGCACGCACCTACTCGCAGGACGGCTCGGCCTCGCAAGGCGGCGACCTCGGCTGGATCAGCCCGGGTGAGACGGTGCCCGAGTTCGAACGCGCGATGAACACGCTGCAGGACGGCCAGTTGAGCGACCCGGTGCGCAGCGAGTACGGCTACCACCTGATCCAGGTGCTGGGCCGCCGCGAATCCGAAGGCTCGGTTTCGCAGCAGATGGATCTCGCGCGTCAGGCAATCGGCCAGCGCAAGGCCGAACAGGCTTACGCCGACTGGCTGCGCCAGCTGCGTGACAGCGCCTACGTCGACTACAAGATCAGCGGCATGACGCCGCCGCAGCAACACTGATCCGCCTGAAAGGAATCGCGCCGTGAACGTCCCCGCTTCTTCATCTTCAGCGCCGCGGGGACCGCGGCCGATCCGCATCGCCATCACCACCGGCGAGCCGGCCGGTGTTGGCCCCGAACTGACGGCGGCGGCGCTCGCAGGCGCCTCGGCGCACTGGCCGGACGCCGAATTCGTCGTACTCAGCGACCGTGCGCTGCTCGAAGCGCGCGCTACCGCAGCCAGCGTCGATTGGGCCGCCGTGCAGGCGGGCCAGAAAGTGAGCGTCGAACACATCGCGCTCGCCACGCCCGCGAAGGCCGGCAAGCTCGACGTCGCCAACGGCCCCTACGTGCTCGCCTTGCTCGATCGCGCGATCGACGGCGCCGTGGCGGGGGAGTTCGATGCCATCGTCACCGCGCCGCTGCAAAAGAGCACGATCAACGACGCGGGCGTCCCCTTTACCGGCCACACCGAATATCTCGCCGAACGCACGCACACGCCGCGCGTGGTGATGATGCTCGCGGGCACCGGTGCGCGACCCTTGCGCGTGGCGCTTGCCACCACGCATCTGCCGCTCAAGGACGTGCCGGCCGCGCTGACCATCGACGGATTGCTGGAGACGCTGCGCATCGTGAATCACGATCTGCGCCACCATTTCGGCGTGCCTACGCCGCGCATCCTCGTGACGGGCCTGAACCCGCACGCAGGCGAAAACGGCTACCTGGGCCGCGAAGAAATCGACACGATCTCTCCCGCGCTCGCCAAGGCCACCGGCGAAGGCATCGACGCGCGCGGACCGTATCCCGCCGACACGCTGTTCCAGCCGCGCTATCTCAGCGAGGCCGACTGCGTGCTGGCGATGTTCCACGACCAGGGCCTGCCGGTCCTGAAATACGCGACGTTCGGCGCGGGCATCAACGTGACGTTGGGCCTGCCGATCGTGCGCACCTCGGTCGATCATGGCACTGCACTCGACCTCGCCGGCACGGGCCGCGCGGACGCGGGCAGCCTGATCGCCGCCATCGACACCGCCGTGACGATGGCTCGCCATCGGCGCGCCGTCTGATAGAACTGACCAAGATGTCCAAGAGCAGCAGCAACAAACACCAGGGCCACCTCGCGCGCAAGCGCTTTGGCCAGAACTTCCTCGTCGATACGGGCGTGATCGACTCGATCGTCGACATCATTCGCCCGCAGCGCGGCGAACGCATGGTCGAGATCGGACCGGGCCTCGGCGCGCTCACCGGACCGCTGATCGAGCGCCTCGCGACGCCCGAAGGGCCGCTGCATGCCGTCGAGCTCGACCGCGACCTGATCGGGCGCCTCACCAAAAAATTCGGCCCGCTGCTCGAACTGCACGCGGGCGACGCGCTCGCGTTCGACTTCGGCTCGCTCGCCGCACCGGACGACAAGCCCTCGCTGCGTATCGTCGGCAACCTGCCGTACAACATTTCGAGTCCGCTGCTGTTTCACCTCGTGAGCTTCGCTGAGCGCGTGATCGACCAGCATTTCATGCTCCAGAACGAAGTGGTCGAGCGCATGGTGGCGGAGCCGGGCACCAAGGCGTTCAGCCGCCTCTCGGTGATGCTCCAGTACCGCTACGTGATGGACAAGGTGCTGGACGTGCCGCCGGAATCGTTCCAGCCGCCGCCCAAGGTGGACTCGGCGATCGTGCGCATGATTCCGTACGCGCCGCACGAACTCGCAAAGGTGGACAACGCGATCCTCGGCGAACTGGTGACGGCGGCGTTCTCGCAGCGCCGCAAGATGCTGCGCAACACGCTGGCGGACTATCGCGAACGCGTGGATTTCGAAGCGCTGGGCTTCGATCTGCAACGCCGCGCGGAAGACGTGCCGGTGGAAGAGTACGTGCGCGTCGCGCAGGCGCTGGGCGCGGCGGCGCAGTAAGCACCGCCGTTCCTGTCTATGGCTGTGGTTCAGGCGGCAGTTTCGCGCTGCGCCTCGTAGGCCTTGAGCTGGCTGTAGACGATGCGCAGCACCGACAGCTCGCTCGACGCGCGCTGTGCCGCGCCGCCCCGGCGGATCAGATCGCCCAGGATGTGATCCGCCTCGATACGCGAACCGTTCTGCACGTCGCGCAGCATCGACGCCGTGAGCGACGAACCGGTCGCGAACAACATCGCGCGCGAACGCTCCAGAAAACTGTCGCGCACGGTATGACCGTGCTCGGTAGCCACGGCGCGGCATTCCGCGAACAGACGCTCGATCGTGGCCGCGCCATCGGGCGTCGCGACGATTACGCCCACCGGCGCGCGAAAGAGGCACGTGCTGCCCGCGAGCGACGCCAGAAACACCCACTTTTCCCACATCTCCTGCAGGATGCGATCGCTCGCCTTCAGGTTGAACCCGGCATTGCTGAAAGCCGCCGCGATGGCGTCCACACGCGCCGACACGCCGCCGCCGAGCTCGCCGAAGGTGATCGCGTGGGAGTCATTCAGATGGACGATCTCGCGCTTCTCGTTGAGCGTGGACGCGATCAGGCAGACACCGCCGAGCACCGCCTGGGTGCCGAAGCGCGCCTGTAGAACCTCCAGATGCCGCATGCCGTTGAGCAAGGGCAGGATCACCGTTTCGGGACCGACGGCGGCCGCGAAAGAGTCGATGGCATCGTCGAGATCGTAGGCCTTGCAGCTCAGCAGCACGAGATCGTAGGACTGCGCGCCCGGTGCGGCGAGCGCCTCGCGCGTGACCGTCTGCGGATCGCGCAGTGTCAGATCGCCGCCTTGGCGGCTGCGGATCACTAGCCCATCCGCGTGCAACTGTGCGGCGCGCGCCCCACGCACCAGAAACGTCACATCGCGCCCGGCGGCGGCGAGCCGCCCGCCGAAATAGCCGCCCGTCGCGCCTGCACCTACTACCAGAATCCGCATGTCCACTCCTATCTTTTCTGTCGTCGATCGCTAAACCGGCCATTTTGCTTCAGGGGAGGTGGCCAGTCATTTCAGGATGGCAGTCATCCTAGAGCAAATCGTTACGGCTTGCCGGAGGTGGCTCGTGGAGGGCCTACGGGGCGCTTTCCCGGTGCCGGCAGGGCCGACGGGATTTTGGTAGAGTCCCGGTTTTGACGATGGCAAAAAATGGAGTCCCCCATGCGCCTGCTGCATACGATGATCCGGGTCGGTGACCTGGACCGCTCGATCAAGTTCTATACCGAATTGCTCGGCATGAAACTGCTGCGCCGCGAAGACTATCCCGATGGCAAGTTCACGCTGGCCTTCGTTGGATACACCGATGAACGCGACGGCACCGTGCTTGAGCTTACGCACAACTGGGATACGCCTTCGTACGACCTTGGTACGGGCTTTGGTCACCTGGCGGTGGAAGTCGAAGACGCCTACGCGGCCTGCGCGAAGATCAAGGAGCAGGGCGGTACGGTGGTGCGTGAAGCCGGTCCGATGAAGCACGGAACCACGGTGATCGCGTTTGTGACCGACCCGGATGGGTACAAGATCGAGTTTATTCAGAAGAAGTAAGGGGTTGGTGAGGGCGGCACCTGTGCTTGACGGTGCCGTCCCGGATACCCGTTAAGCCTTAAATGACATCTGAAGCTTCCAGAATTAAAAATAAAATAGGGGCAATTTATAGATGTTTGAAAAATTCCACAGTCTGATCTGGCTGGGATGAATCGCCCGATTCATCAACAAACAGCCCATCCCAATTGAGAATGTAAAGTCGATTTTTGAATCGTCCTACATTAGGCGATGTGTCCATTTCGACCAATAATTCAGGATATCTTAGTTGTTTGGGTGACCGAGAATGCTGACGATTACCACTTATTGGGATGCGTGACTGGATATTTGCAACCGCGGAGGAGGGCGATTTAGGAGTGATCTTATATACGTGATGGTGGCAATAACCGAGACTCCACGCTCGTCCCTCAAGTAGAAACCGGTTCTGTTGAGCAACAAACCGTGCTTACGGTAGCTCGCGAATCTGTTGCAGGAAGTACCAGGCGTCATCTCGACGAACCCGTTCATGCCTGCAGGGATCAGCTGCATCGTATCTGCTGCGATGCTCGCCTCGGCGAAGAAGAGTCTATGCATTCGACCACTCATACTGGTACTTCGGTAGCGATCCGAAACGGCGGCATGTTGGCGCGTCTGTCCGATGTGGTTGCAATTGCCGCCGGTGCGCTCCTGACATTCCGGGCAGCAGGCATCTCCGAAGGGAGCGGCTACGACAGCGCTCTGGTTGCGTTTTCCATGCTGCTCGCGCTTATGTTCTTTCCGTCGTGGGGAATGTATCGCGTTACGCGCCAGCGCCTGTTCTGGCGTTGCGTCCTTGTGCCGGTGCTCGCGTGGCTCTTTGTATTGGTTGCTTCTTGTGCACTCGTCATAGCGCTGCATCGCTCATACCGTCCGGCTATGGAATGGATCAAGGAATGGGCATTTATTTCGGCCGCTGGAGTGGTGCTTTGCAGGCTTGCCGCTCATGCAATTTGTTTGCAGTTGACGCGACATGATGTCCGTACCTGTACGGTCGCTGTCGTCGGTAGCACGGCGAATTGTCGGCAGCTCATGCGCAAGGTCGATGCGACGCCGGACTCGGTCTATCGCGTGACGGTAGCTTTCGATACCGATCCGAAGGCACAAGCCATTCCGCTTGGATTGCCGACGTTCTGCGATCGCGAAGCGTTCGTTAGCTACGTTCGCAACGCGCATATCGATGAGCTTTGGCTTGCCGTGCCTCTCTCGGAGGGACAAACGATCGTTCCCTTCGTTGAGTTGCTTCGTAACGATCTGATCAATATCCGATTCATTCCGGACGTTAGTGGCCTCTCTGCATTCAATGCAGGCCTGGCCAACCTTGAGGGTACCTCCGCGATCAACCTCGTGGCATCGCCGATCGCTTCGCACTCGCTCATCGGCAAAGAAATATTCGATCGTGTGTTTGCATTGTGTGCGTTGCTGGTGCTTTCTCCGGTTCTCGCTGGGGTTGCGCTGGCCGTCAAATGCTCTTCCCGCGGGCCGGTGCTTTTCAAGCAACGTCGCAAGGGCGCGAACGGCAAGGTTTTCAGCATTTACAAGTTTCGCAGTATGCGGGCGCATGTTGAAGCGGCCGGTACGGTGAAGCAAGCCACGCGCAACGATCCGCGGGTGACACGTGTTGGCGCGTTCTTGCGACGTACGAGTCTTGATGAATTGCCACAGTTTTTCAATGTTTTGCGCGGCGAAATGTCTGTTGTCGGGCCGCGGCCGCATGCCATCGAGCACGACAAGTTCTATCAGGACATCGTCGACGGATACATCCATCGGTACCGCATCAAGCCGGGTATTACCGGTTGGGCGCAAATCAATGGATTTCGTGGCGAGACCGACCGCATCGAAAAGATGCAGGGTCGAGTCGCGCATGATCTGTACTACCTCAGCAACTGGTCATTTTGGCTGGATATGCGAATTGTCATGGCAACGATTTTTAAGGGGCTTGGCCATGGAAACGCATATTGACGACGACAGTTGAGGTGTCAGATACAGCGTAGCCATATGAAAAGACGTTTCTAGTCGATTTTCAGATGAGATACGTAAATTCACATCAATTTGTTTCGTATTGCGAAATTATTGGTGAGAAGGAAAAAAAATGATGTCGAGATCGATGTCGATTCAATAGTGTTAATCGGATTGCATCGCGACCAGAACTCGCATTCCGATTATGGAATATCAGGATCTGGGAAACATTCGTGAGCAAAATTCTTCACATAACCGAATCGTTGGGTGGTGGTGTACTTCACTGCGTCTCGCTGCTCGCAAACGAACAGGCAAGAGCCGGGCATGCCGTGACAGTGGCGTATTCGGTGAGAACAGACACGCCGTCTGAAGCCTCCCTCGCCGGTACGTTCGATTCATCGGTCCGGCGAATCGTATTGCCGATGAAGCGCGAAATTGGCGTCGCAGACCTGAAATCACTCGTTGGATTGCTGAAAATCTTGCGTAAGGGCAGGTTCGACGCAATCCATTCGCATTCTTCCAAGGCGGGCGCGCTGGCTCGTCTGGCGTCATTCATGACGTTGGAGATCCGAAAGAGTTGCTATTCGCCGCATGGATTTTCATTCCTGCGTCGCGATGTTCCCAAAAAGCAGCAGCGCCTTTTCCTCCTGATCGAAAGAGCCCTGCACATGCTGGGTGGAAAGATCGCGGCATGTTCTGCAACGGAGAAGCTGTATGCAGAGCAGTATCTCGGCGACAGGCGTATTCATTTACTTGAAAACGCCATTGATACTGCGCTGATCGGTGACGTGCAGCCCCCCCATACCCGTGAAGGTGTGCGAGTGGTGACGGCTGGACGTGTCGCTCATCAAAAGGCGCCGTGGCGATTCGCCCAGATCGCGCGCCATGTGGAAAAAAGTGAAGCCGAATTTATCTGGCTTGGCGATGGGGATGAAGCGGCGAAGACCGAGTGGCTAGCCGGTAGTCCGGTTACGGTCAGTGGATGGCTTGACAAGCAACGGCTCATGCGTGAACTCGCTGCCTCCGACATCTTCTTACTCCCATCGCTGTGGGAGGGCATGCCGATCGCGTTGATCGAGGCACAAGCTATGGGGATTCCGGCCGTAGTGAGCAACATCGTTGGAAACAAGGATGTCGTCGTTCACGGGGAAACGGGTTTTCTTGCCGACTCCGACGAGGAGTTGCTGCGCTATACGAGGAAACTGACCAGCGACCCGAAACTGCGCCAGCGTATGGGGCGTGCGGCCAGACGTCATGCGATCAGCCGGTTTGGTAAGGAAAAATTCCTGAAGGAATCGGTGTTCATTTACTTTGGTGCGTAACTTAAGCCAGTGCACCTCGTCGCGTCAGCCCATCTTGCGGGATGCTTTAACTGGATCTACTGGTGTTTATCATGAGACGTATTGGTTGGTTTTTTCTTATATCTATAGCCGCGATTGCACTGAATGGTTGTACACAGGTTCCAGGCATGCAATTTAGCAAGACTGCGCTTGACCCGCGTGAGCCCAATCGGACGCCAGAAATTACGTCGATCACGCCAGAACTCATTGAGAATCAACGCGAAGATGCGAAGCAGTACGAGCTATCAAAGATAGACAACGTCTATAAGCCTCTAATCGAAAGACCGAGCAACTATAGGATTGGTGCTAACGACGTGCTGTCGATCACAATCTGGGACCACCCTGAACTGATCGCACCAAATCTTACCTACACCATTGGACCGTCCGGTGCGGCACTGCCGACTGCATCGGGCTCGTCTGCGCCTTTGGCTGGCTTTTCGGTCAGCGCAGACGGTTATATTCAGATGCCCTACGCAGGGCAGATCAAGGTTCTGGGTCTGACCGAAAACGAAGCTCAGCAACAGGTAGTGAAACGACTGACCCCCTATATACGTAATCCACAGGTGACGCTGCGGGTGGGGGCGTTTTTGAGCAAGCGAGTCTATGTTGGTGGGGCGGTCAAGTCGCCAGGTGTCGCCGCCATTACCAACGTACCCATGAATCTGCCGGCCGCCATCGGCGCCGCAGGTGGCGTGCTCGATACTGGTGATGAAAGCCGTATCTCCCTGAGTCGAAGTGGCAAATTGTATGAACTCAACTTGCCACAAATGGTGGCGGACGGCGTAAATCCCGCGAAGATTGTCCTTCACGATGACGATCTTGTTCGGGTGCTGCCTCGCGAAAACTACAAGGTTATGGTGACTGGTGAGGTACTGCAGCCAAAACCCGTACTCATGCGCAACAACGGAAAGCTTAGCCTGAGCGAGGCGCTTGGAGAGGCGAATAGCGTGCGCCCTGATACTGCTGCGCCAAACTCAATCTATGTGATTCGTGCGACGGTCGACCCGGCCAATCCCGAGGTCTATCAGCTCAATGCAAAGTCGCCGGTAGCAATGTCTCTTGCTGAGGATTTCCAGCTCAAGGCGAAAGATGTTGTCTATGTCGATACGACAGGCCTTGTGCGTTGGAATCGTGTGATCAGCCTGATCTCGCCGACGGCCAATTCGGTCTACCTGGGTGAGCGCATCGGGAGCTATTGATGATTCAGTCGATCCTCACCGTTTGCGTGGGAAATATTTGTCGAAGCCCGATGGCCGAAGGGCTGCTCCGTGAGCGCTTGCCCAACGCGAATGTGAGTTCGGCTGGCATCGGAGCACTCGCCGGCCGCCCCGCGGACCCGCTTGCCGTCGCGCTGCTGGAAGAGAAAGGAATTGATATCACGGCGCATCGAGCACAACAGATTTCAGCGCGGGCGTGCCGTCAGGCCGATCTGATTCTTGTAATGGATGAAGATCAAAAAAGAGCCGTTGCACGCACATTCAGCGGGACCGTGGGGAAACTGTTCGTACTCGGCCATTACGGGAAATTTGATGTGTTTGATCCTTATCGACAAGGGCGTGAACGGTTTGACGCGTGTTTTGAACTGATTTTTCGCGGCGTTGAGGATTGGGTCGCTCGCATCAAAGCGATAGCCTGAACGAAAAGATCAAGGATTTCTGGGTATCGAATCGAACCGTACCAACCCGACGGATCGCATCGATTGGAAGATCAAATTTTGCATAATGAAGTGTCAATGAATCCGAGCAATAACTCAGCGCAAAATCGCGCGGGTCAATCTGAGATTGATCTTGGATATTATCTGGACATGGTCGTCGGTCATCGCTGGCTAATCGCGGTGATCGCGGCAGTTTTCCTTGCGGTTGGTACTGCGTACGCGTTCTTGGCGACGCCGGTATACCGTGCCGACATCATGTTGCAGGTCGAAGATAGTGCGGATGGGGCCACGGGAGGCAATCTCGTATCCAGCGTTTCGTCGCTATTTCAGGTGAAATCCGTCACCGCTGGTGAAATCGAAATCTTACGCTCGCGGCTCGTCGTTGCCTACGCAGTGGATAAGCTTCGGCTCTATATTCATACATCGCCGCGGTATTTCCCGCTCATCGGACGCTGGATCGCCCGTCACAACGAGGAGGGGCTTTCGCGCCCGGGTCTTCTGGGAATGGGGGGATTCGCGTGGGGGGGCGAGTCGATTGATGTCAACCGATTCGATGTTCCTCAGACGCTTGAGGGCGAAGACTTTTCTATCACCGCACTCGAAAGCGGCCACTACCGTCTCTCGGGAAGTGGTTTCGGTCATCCTGTCGAGGGTGAAGTTGGCAAGCTGGAAACATTTCGATCGAGCGCTGGTGATGTTCTCTTGTCTGTCTCGTCCCTGAGCGCTCAACCAGGCGCTCGTTTTGTGGTGGCGCGTTCATCCAGGCTCGCGATGATCGAGCAAATTCAGAAGAATCTCGATATTCAGGAAAAGGGAAAGCAACAGTCCGACGTGATCGGCGCGGCGTTGCGAGGAAGCAATCCGGTTCTGATCAGCAAGATCATGAACGAGATTGGCTTAGAGTACGTTCGGCAGAACGTGGATCGCAAGACCGAAGAGGCGGGAAAATCGCTGCAATTTCTCGACGATCAGCTACCGAAGATGAAAGTCGCGTTGGAAGACGCGGAGCAAAACTACAACAACTATCGTGAGAAGCACGGAACGCTTGATATTGGAGCGGAAGGAAAGATCGTCCTCCAACAGTCTGTTGAAGCGCAAACGCAGTTACTTGGGCTCAAGCAAAGGCGCACCGACTTGCTTACGCGATTTGGGCCGGAACATCCGAGCATCATCGCGATCAATCAGCAGATCTCTGAGCTTGAAAAAACGTCTGGTGGCGTAGACGAGCGAATTGAAGGGATGCCGTCGACCGAGCAGGATGTGGTGCGCTTCGAGCGCGATGTAGAAGTCCGTAAAGCGCTGTATCTTGCATTGCTACAAAGCTCGCAGCAGCTCAACCTTTTGAAGGCCGGTAAGGTGGGGACGGTTCGAATGGTCGATAGCGCCCCGGTACCCGAAATCCCGGTTTGGCCTGTCAAGATGCTCGTGCTGCCGATTTCATTGCTCGCCGGGCTTGTTATCGGCCTTGCGGCGGCATTTGTGAGAAGCACGTTCTTTGGCGGCGTCGACGACCCAATGGAGATTGAGCAGCACGCAGGTCTTAATGTCTTTGCGACGATTCCTCATACAGATTTGCAGCGTGGGTTGAACAATCGCGCCGTTACGAAGCCATCGAATCCGGCTATTTTGGCGCTTACGCACCCCGAGGACCCTACTGTTGAGAGTCTGCGCAGCTTGCGAACTGCGCTGCAATTTGCTTTGCTCGACGCGCGCAACAACGTTGTTTTGGTAACTGGGCCAGCGCCAGGAATCGGAAAGTCATTCCTTTCTAGTAACTTTGGGGCATTGATCGCGTCGGCAGGAAAGCGAGCAATCCTGATTGATGCGGATATGCGCAAAGGACACTTGAATCAGATTTTTGGCTTTGTCCGTCCTGGCGGTCTGTCGGAGTTGCTCGCCGGTAGCGCACCGATTTCATCGGCGATCAGGAAAACGTCTGTCAACAATCTTGATTTTATTTCGACGGGTAGTATTCCTTCGAATCCAGCAGAACTGCTTTTGCGTCCTCGGCTTGGTGAAATCATCGCGGAATGCAGTCGTGCCTATGACATTGTGATTATTGACGCTCCGCCTGTTCTCGCAGTGACAGATGCTGCAATTCTTGCGCCGTATGCCGGTTCCACTTTCCTTGTTGCACGCGCACGCGCAACGAAACTGGGTGAGCTCGTTGAGTCGGCTCGACGGATTCAACAGGGCGGGGGGAGCGTGGCGGGGGTTTTGTTGAATGGTGTGGTCGCATTGCCCGGGCGGTATGGTTATGGCGCCACTCGTGGAAATTATCGATATGTCTCGTATAACTATCCGTCGGATACGACTCTGAAATAGTTACTTGTCAAAGCATGAGATCGAAGTTGAAAAATCGTTATTCAAAATTTTATATTTAATTAGTTTGAATGGCGGTTTTTCGAAAATGTGAAATTATTTTACTATGAAGACATATTCGGACTGTCGTGATTATGCTATAGGTCGACGAAACGCACAGTTGATCCATGGATTCATGATTGCATGGGTGCTCTTATGCTTATGCCTAGCGCTGTTCGCCCAGGATATGCTTCCCGCGAAGTATCTGTTCGACACTGCTAATATTAAATCTCGGTTTGGATATGTCCATGGATTTTCAATTGGCAAATCGTATGATAACACTGCGTTATTCTACGAATTGCTCCTGCTTTCCGAATCTCAGCATGCGGCTGCCTTTATTTTTTCAGCGATATTTTTCATTATTTTATTGAAATGTATGGTTGTTGGGAAGCGTATCGATTTGGCTGCGTTGCATGCGGTCTTGATTTTTTCGTTCTCATGCATCGTTGGTGCAGTATATTTGGGGCAATATTCAAAAGAATCGACGTCGATATTGTTGATATCGTCATTTTTAGCGATGGCTAGCACGGCGAGAGGGCGATTCTTTTGGTTGGCAATTGCGTCTATATATGCGGCATATTTTCGCCCGTATTGGTTTATTGTTATTGCGTTATATATATTTTATAGATTTATTTTGACGCGTGCGACCCGTTCGTTTGTGTTCGTGTTATCAATTTTATTTGCGATTTTGTCGCTTGCAATTTCTTTTAAAGTGATACTTGGTATTGATTTGGCATATTATCGGTATATGGTGAACGATACGCGAACTTACGATTTGGCGGCGGAAACTATGATTAAACCGATCTTGCCAGTGGGCGGCATTGGTCTGGAGTGGTGCAATGGAGTTTTGCAATTTTTGATGATGTTTTTTCCAGTGCCATTGATATCTGGAAATCCAGTGTATCTTATGTTTTTCGTAATTATCGCATCATTAGGAGTTCGGGTGATGTTTATGTTGAAAAACATAATAAATTCCTCTCGTGAAAATAAATTTACAATGCCGGTCGAATGTCTTGCATTGTTCGTATCATTTGTAACGGTTCAAAGTATATTTGAGCCGGATTACGGATCATATATACGACATTTGATGCCGCTCCTTCCTGTTGCGATTTTTGCAATTTGTAGGGAAGAGTTAGTTTTGGATTGTAAGATGAAAAACAAGAATCAATTATATTCGTAGATAAATAAGGTGATTTATTTATCTTTTTGAATTTTATTTTTTCGTTGGTGGATTTTTTCTCAAACCATAACAAATTTGGTGATGTGTGAGAATTGCACTCGTAACAACAACATTTACTATTGGTGGAGCAGAGAAACAGGTTAGCGACCTAGCATCTGAATTTTCCATGCAAGGGCACCGGGTTCTGATCGTCTCATTAAAGGGGCAGACTCAGCAATCAATTCCGGACGATGTGGAGTTGGTTGAACTTCATGGAAAGAAGTCGGTTGTGGGCCTGATGAGTGTCCTGTGGCGACTCGCGAGGCTTTTGAACCGTTGGAATCCGGATGTCGTCCATGGGCACATGGTTGTCGCCAACATAATTAGTCGAATTGCTTCAATAGGAAGCCGGAGCGCAGTCGTTGTTAGTAGTGCGCACAGTGTTGATGAGGGGGGGAGTCGTCATCGTCTTAGGGGATATCGGTTAACGGATTGGTTGGCGGATATGACTACCAATGCGAGCCAGCACGCGGTCGATAGCTATCTTCGGTTGAAAGCCTCCACGGCGGGAAAAATTTGCGTTGCAGGAAATGGGATCGATTTCGGGCGCTACAAATTCTCTGGCTCTGATCGGATGCGACTCCGTGCGGAGTTTGGCTTGACGGCAGACGTACCTCTTTGCCTGGCGGTCGGGAGATTGGTCCCCGCAAAGGATTATCCGAATCTTATTGAGGCCTTCGCACAGGTGGTGAGATTGCTACCGCACGCGAAGCTATTCGTTGTTGGGGCCGGTCCATTGGCAGACTCGTTGAAGCAAAGGATTGAAAAACTTGGTATTGCGAATTCGATTCAATTGCTAGGTATGCGAACAGATATAGCGGAATTGATGAGCGCTGCCGATCTGTTTGTGCTGAGTTCGGCGTGGGAGGGGGCGCCCCTAGTAACAATCGAGGCGCTGGCATGTCAATTGCCAATCATCGCGACTGATTGTGGTGGGGTTTCGGATAACCTCAACGGCTTCGGTTGTTTGGTGCCGGTGGGAAATAGTGCTGCACTTGCTGAAGCGATCATTGAAGAGTTGAAATGCAAGCGTACAAAAATGGATCCCACTCTTATTGAGGGGAGGCGCAGTGCGTTAGAGCGATTTTCGCTGGAATCGGTCTCGAAACGATGGCTGTCGTTATATAAGCGGCTGTATGTTGAAAAATATGGTTCTGAGATTCAGTGATGTTGATTGAGTTTATTTATATTCACGTCGCGAAGATTTTTTGATGTTTGGGGTCTTGTTTTTGGGAAGAAGAATATGAGAAAGGTTTCAGTCTACATTCCAACAAAAAACAGATTAAATTTGTTAAAGAGGTCTTTGAGTTCTGTTTTTAATCAAACGTACGATAATGTAGAAATTTTAGTTGCTGATGACGGATCGACGGATGGGTCGAGAGAATATTTGTTGGAATTGGAAGGTCGCAATTTAATTAAATTAATTTCGATGCCAACCAGCATGGGTGCGTGTGTTGCACGAAATTTTGCGATTTCCGCATCAAGTGGAGATTTTATAACTGGTCTCGATGATGATGATTATTTTTTGCCGGATAGAATTTCGAATTTTATAAATTCATGGGATAAATTGTCAAAAAATAATGAGCGAGTCGCCGGAATTTTCAGCCCAATTCGCTTAATGTACTCAAATCGGGAGAAAATTGCATTTACGGAAAAAAGAATTACGGCAGATAGATTGCGGAAGGAGAATTGCGTAGGGTCGCAGATATTCGCGCCGCGTTCAAATTTTTTTGGAGCCGGACTGTTCGATCCAGCCATGCCGTGCTGGCAAGATTGGGATATGTGGTTGCGTATTGCTGATCGATTTGGTTGTTTTGTTAATAGTGATGAAATGAGCTACGTTTGGGATATGACTGATCCGGGGGCTCACATTAGTAATAAACCAGAATTTGCAATTCGTTACGGATACCAACTTTTCATGCACAAGGCGGGAGTTCGCGGGTTTAAGGCGCGAGTTGGCCCAATCGCTGCGCTGTCGCACTATTCACAAGTTAGTTTGAGTGCTAGCGAATTCAGTGCATTAGTGCTTTATGGGCAAGCTGGACGAGCGTTCCGGTATGCAGTGAAAAAGACTCTCGGCGAGGAGCGTGTAGAACGTCTGCGCGCATTCGTTGAGCAGAAACGGACCTAATTGAATTC
>NZ_CAJMZK010000051.1:0-23068 GCF_905220265.1 Paraburkholderia sp. J67 | reverse complement strand
CCACAGCTACATCGCCTACGGGCCGCTCACGATCGGCGCGACCCAGGTGGTGTTCGAAGGCGTGCCCACGTACCCGAACGCGGGCCGCTTCTGGGACATGATCCAGAAGCACAAGGTCACTGTGTTCTACACGGCGCCCACGGCCATCCGCTCGCTGATCAAGTCCGCGGAAGCCGATGCGAAGGTCCATCCGAAGCGCTATGACCTTTCCTCGCTGCGCATCCTCGGCACGGTCGGGGAGCCGATCAACCCTGAAGCGTGGATGTGGTACTACGAGAACGTGGGGGGCAAGCGCTGCCCGATCGTCGACACCTGGTGGCAGACCGAAACCGGCGGCCACATGATCACGCCGCTGCCGGGCGCAACGCCGCTCGTGCCGGGTTCGTGCACGCTGCCGCTGCCGGGCATCATGGCGGCGATCGTCGACGAAACCGGCCAGGACGTGCCTAACGGGCAGGGCGGCATTCTTGTCGTGAAGCGCCCGTGGCCCGCGATGATCCGCAACGTCTGGGGCCAACCCGAGCGCTACAAGTCGGGCTACTTCCCCGAGGAGCTCGGCGGCAAGCTGTATCTGGCCGGCGACGGCAGCGTGCGCGACCAGGACACCGGCAACTTCACGATCATGGGCCGTATCGACGACGTGTTGAACGTCTCGGGCCACCGTCTGGGCACGATGGAGATCGAGTCGGCGCTCGTGGCGAACCCGCTCGTGGCCGAAGCCGCCGTGGTGGGCCGCCCCGACGACACCACCGGCGAAGCCGTGGTGGCGTTCGTAGTGCTCAAGGCGGCGCGCCCGCAGGGCGAGGATGCGGTGAAGCTCGCCGCGGAACTACGCGCGTGGGTGGGCAAGGAGATCGGGCCGATCGCCAAGCCGAAGGACATCCGCTTCGGTGAAAATCTGCCGAAGACGCGCTCGGGCAAGATCATGCGCCGCTTGCTGCGTTCGCTCGCGAAGGGCGAGGCGATCACGCAGGACACCTCCACGCTGGAGAATCCGGCGATTCTGGATCAACTTGGCGAGGTGCTCTGAGCACGAACTCTCCCTTCTTCACGCGCATCACAGCCCGGCGGTCGCGCGGGCGCTCCTGCCGGGTCTTACTGATGCATCGCGGCATGGTACGGTCCGGGTTGCGATAATCCTCTTCCCTGACAGGGCCGTGGACACTCGCACCGTCTTCGTTCCTGCACTTATGGAGGCTATCCATGAACGCAGACAGGAAGCGAACGCCTCGCGTGATTGTGCGTGAGTTGCGCGGCGGCAGCGGTGTATTCGCCAGGCAAGACCTGGCAGCGGGTGAAATCGTGCTCGAATACCGGGGCGAGTGCGTGGACCAGTACGCAGCATTTTCGCGTCTCGCGGCGAACAGGTTTCTGCTGGGGCTCGGTAGCGGACGCATCATTAACGGTGACTGCCGGGGAAACACGGCACGCTGGATCAACCATTCGTGCGACCCGAACTGTGTGACTGTAGAGCGCAACGGCCGTGTCTTCATCCAGGCCCCGCGGGCAATCCGCATTGGCAGCGAGATCACGATCGACCATGCCCTTCGTTTTGCCCGCGCGATAACTCCTGCAATGCGGCGATTTGTCTGCCATTGCGGAGCGCACTCCTGTCGGGGAACGAAGCTCATTGCGGTGGGCGACGATCACCTCAAGGTGCCCGACGTGGCCCCCGCAGTCACTTCCCTGAGAATGCCACAGGCACAGCAGATCGCGTCGGCATACATTCGCGTGGTGGAACGTCTTCCCAGAAACCGTATCGTTGTATCGTGGCGCCAGCCTGGGCGTGCCTGCTATTCCGGGCAGATCTGGTTGCCCGCGACAGCCGCTGCAACGGGCGTGTGCGCCATTTCAATGGTTTCATTCGACGCAGGTGTTCAGGTATTCCAGCCGACGGGTGAACCACGGCCGCTTAACCATAAGGAGCAGATATTGGCGGAGGCGATCGATGCGCTCGATCCCGAGTCAGTGGTGCTGTAGTCGTCGGCCCGATGTGTGATGGCCGGCTACCGGAATGGATCGCTAAAGCCTGGGAAGCGGTTGCCGCGTCCTGTTCCAGTGAGTCAAGCGTAATTGCGTGATTTTCCGCGCCAGCGACACCGAAGAAGCACATTCGACGCCCAGGCGCCAGAGCAAGCGTGTCGTACTTTGACGTGCTGGTCGGCAAGACCTCGTCTTTGTCGCCCGCGCCATGCATGGCAACGGCGCGCAGCAGTTTGGCGCTCCGGTCGAGTCAGGTCAGCTCGCCTTGTACGAAAGTGAGGTGATGCCAGTGAGCCTGCGTGGCAATGCGAATGAAGATCGAGGCTGCCTGCGGCAACCTCATGAAGCAGTGGCTGCCACACTTGCGCGGGAGAGCGGTCGACCAGGGTGACGTGGGCTCGCCTGCCGCCGGAGATAGCGATTCTGTGCATGACTCGCCCTTGTTCAGTTGTAACCCAGAATCGCCGCCGACGAGATATCGGGGCGGTTCGAAACACTGCCGGCGATTCTCATTAACGGGGAGCGAAGCAGAATCGCATACAGGGACACAGGAGATGCATCGACCTTGCGTGGAATTCCCGCGCTTTCGGGGGCGGAGGATGGCAACTCATGAAGGGTGCGCAATTGACCGAAGCTGTTCATACGGACCTCGTTTCCGGCATGGATGGGATCGAGTGCGAAACGGTGTCGTGCACAGGACCCCGGGTGATATCGCTCGCGATTGGCGGGAGAAAAAGAATGGAGGTGCCGCGTTCCGGCCAAGCGGCACCCAGCGGCGCGAAGCGCCGAACTAGTGGCGCGGCCCGGCGTTCAGCGGTGTTGTCGAGGTTTGCGCGGCCTGCGCGGTCAGCTTCGCGCTGCCAGCCTCGTACCCGTTCGTGTAGAGGAGGAAGGCCATCAAGTCGGCGTATTGCTCGTCCGTCATCTTGCCGGGGTGATCAGCGGGCATGTTGGTCGACATGTACTGATAGATGCCGCCGATCGTTAGATGCGAGTTCGATGCGGGCGCAAATGCGGTGCCACTCAGCGCCGGCGCTGTGATCCCTTCGAGCTTGGCGCCGTGGCATTTCGCGCACGAATCGGCATAGAGGTGTTCGCCGTGCGTGACCTGGTCGTGATCGAACGAGGGCGCACCACCGCCCGTTGTTGCAGCGACCTTGACAAAGCCGCCGGCAGCGGGCACACCGCGCACCTGCCATACATCTGCGCGTGGCAACGTCTGCGTCGCGCCGTCGAGATAGCGCGCTGAGGTGCGTGCGACGTTCACCTGCGTGGTGGACTCGGCGGCCGCGGTGGTCGTGCCGGTTGTCTTGCCGGCGGGCAGCGTCCAGCTGTGCGTCAGCGCGGCGAGCCGCCCATCGCTGCGCATACGCGTGAGCGCCCCATCGATGCGCTTTTGCAGCGACTGCGTGCCGGGCCCCGACGCGAACACGAGATTCCAGTCGGCATAGGGCGACTCGGCGAGCGCAACGTCGAACCGCTGCTGCGGGTGCGCCTGCCGGTACGCGACCACGGCCGGATACCAGACGATCGCACGCTGGGCGCGGCCCTTGGCGAGCGCGTCGACAGTCAGTTCGGAGGTGTTCTCGAGATCGAAGCGGGCGTTCTTCTGCTGGACCGCGATCAGTTGCGACGGGCTCGACCAGGTGGCGGCGATGGTTATCTTGCCACCGGCCGGTGTGACACTGGTGTGTGCCGCATGCGCGTCGCGCAGCGTGACGCTCACATAGCCGGAGTGCAAATAGGACTGCGAGAAAAGCAGGTGTGAGCCGGAGCCGTCGGCAACGCTGGAACGTGGAAAGCCCGCGATCACATCACAGTCGCGCTGCAGCGATTGAGCGAGTTCATGAGCGGAGATGCCGTCATCGCCACCGTCGTCGTCGATGCCGTGTTTGGCAAATGTCGCGGCGATGCCGGCGGTGCCCAGCACGGCGCGTGCAACGGACGTGTCCAACTCGGCGGACGGACTGCCGGGCAATGTGCATACGCGCACGCTGGACGCCGCCTGAGCGGGTGACTGAGCGGCGCCGGCCGCGAGCATGGCGGCCATCGCAACGTGAGTGAGTCGAATGTTCATGGTGGTGCGTTCCAGTGATGGCGGAAACCGCGCGCCCGCATCGGCTGCGTGCGGGCGCGGCAAGAGGGAAATAGCCGATGTAAAGGCAATGCGGGGGCTGTGCGGGGCTTAGCTGTGATCGAGCGCGAACACATAAAGCGTGCCGCCGCGCGGAACATCCTTCGCAACGTCGGCCATCGGGCCGCCCCAGATCGGATTCGCACCGCCGTAGCCGGCCAGCACCGCTACGTACTCCTTGCCATCGACTTCGAAGACGGACGGTTGTGCGATGATGCCGCTCGCGAGCTGCGGGCTCTCCCACAGCACCTTGCCCGTGGAGACGTCGAACGCATACAGATGGCCGTCGAGCGAGCCACTGAAGGCGATGCCGCTGGCCGTCGTGGCAACGCCGCCGTTCCAGGGCATCTTGCTCCAGTGGCCCCAGAGCTTCTTGCCGGTATTCACGTCAATGGCCTGAAGCTCGCCATAACCCTTGCTGCCCGGTTCAGACTGGATTTCGAAGCCTTCGCCGAGATACGGCAGGCCCTCCATATAGCTCACCGATTTGCCCGACAGACTCATGCACGCATGCAGCGCGGGCACCACCGCGATGTGTCGGTCAGGATCGTAGGACACCGACCACCAGTTTTTCCCGCCGAGAAAGCTCGGGCATGTGTTGATCGTCGTACCGGCCTTCGGATACTTGCTGGCGTCGGCAATCGGCTGACCGTCCTTCGTGTAGCCCGTGACGGATTCCGTCTTGACGAACGCCTCGGCATAGATCAGCTTGCCGTTCTTGCGATCGATCGCGTGAAAGAAGCCGTTGCGGTCTGCGTGAATGATGGCGTCGTAGTCCTTGCCCTTGTAGCTGATGTTGGCAAGAATCGGCGTGTTGACGCCGTCATAGTCCCACGTGTCGTTACGCGTGTACTGGTAGTGCCACTTCAGGTCACCGTTTTTCGGATTGAGTGCGAGCAGTGAGTCGGAGTACAGATTGTCGCCGGGACGCAGCGCGGCGAGCCAGGGCCCCGGATTGCCGACGCCCCAGTACAGCGTGCGCGTCGCGGCGTCGTAGGTACCGGTTAGCCACGCGGCACCGCCACCGTGTGCCTGCATGCCGTCGGGCCACGTATCGCCGCCCTTTTCGCCAGCATCGGGGATCGTGTAGCGCTTCCACAGAATCGAGCCATCTTCGGGATTAAGCGCGGCAATATAGCCGCGGATCCCGTATTCGCCGCCAGAAGTGCCCACGACGATCGCGCCGTCGAGCGCGAGCGGCGCAAGCGAGAACGCGTAGCCGAGGCCCGGCTCGAACATCTGCTTCTTCCAGACTAGATTGCCGGTCTGCGCGTCGATCGCGGCCACTTCGCCGCTCAGCATGGCCACGTAGACGTTCTTGCCGTACAGCGCGACGCCGCGGTTCACCACGTCGCAGCACGCGGTCTTGAACGATTCGGGGCCGAGCTTCGGCTCGTACTTCCACAACTGGGTGCCGGACTTTGCATCGAATGCGTAGACGTTATCTTTTGGTGTGCTGACGAAAAGATAGTCGCCGTTAACGATGGGCGTTGCTTCGAAGCCTTGCTTGAGATCGGCGGGGAACTGATAGCTCCAGGCCTCCTTGAGCCCGGCGACGTTCGAGGCATCGATCTGCTTGAGCGGCGAATGTGACTGGCCACTGTAGGTCCGGTAGTAGGTGAGCCAGCCCGGATCGCTCTGCGCGTGGGAGAGGCGCTCGTAGGTCACGGCGGGATAGTCCGGGGCGGCGCTCACGGGCGCCACATTCAGCGTCATCGCGATGGCGGTGCTCGCCGCATAGACAGCCAGCCGGCGTGCGGCAGCCGAACGTTTCTTCATAGTCGTCTCCTGAGTCTTTGTCGATGCAGTGCCGGTAGAGGCGCAACACTTGTTTCGGTGCCGATCCGGTTGCGGTGTCCTTACTGCAAGTCGCATGCCATTTGCGCGAGTGCAGCGGCGGGTGCGGCGCATCTGGAATGCGAGGCAAGTTGTGATGAACGCGCGGTGCTCCAGGTGTTGCATCCAGGTACAACGCGGGCGGCGCGGTGTTGAGAAAAAGGACAGTCGCCGCGCCGCGCCGCGTTGCTCGCGTGTCGGCTTCGCAGGCCGCCGTTCGCGCCGTGAGGGTGCTGGCATGTTCTTCGCAGGGCAGTCGCTTGCGTGCGCATCGTGTCGATTCCGTCCGCGCGTTACCGATGCGAACGGGACATGGACCCGCACATAAGCCGCATATAAATCCCAACACCCGATGGAGACCGAAGTTGAAGACACGCATGAGAAAGGCAGGCCGCCGCACCAGGCACCGAGCGGGCGCCATGCTTTGCGCCGGCCTGAGTATCGGGACGGTTTGCGCTGGCGCGGCGGCGCAGACCGCCCCGCCAGCCATTGTTGCGAGTGGCACGACCGTTTCCGCGGCGCCGCTTGTGGCTGGGTCGACGGCTCCAGCCGTGCTGCCCGCAATCG
Organism: Paraburkholderia sp. J67; assembly: GCF_905220265.1. Classification (NCBI taxonomy): domain Bacteria; kingdom Pseudomonadati; phylum Pseudomonadota; class Betaproteobacteria; order Burkholderiales; family Burkholderiaceae; genus Paraburkholderia; species Paraburkholderia sp. J67. Next base: position 16,548 of record NZ_CAJMZK010000051.1, on the reverse strand, counting down.
TCGTCGTGGGCACGACACCGCTGCTCGGCATCGGCACGCCGCTGCCCAAGGTGCCCGCGAATGTGCAGACCGTTCGCGCCGAAGACATCGCCGCACAACACCGCGAGACGTTGACCGACTTCTTCGCCGCGAACCTGGCGAGTGTCTCGGTCGCGGACGCCCAGGGCAATCCATACCAGATGAATCTCAACTATCGCGGCTTCACCGCGTCGCCCCTGCTCGGGACGCCAGAAGGCTTGTCCGTGTTCGTCGACGGCGTGCGCGTAAACGAGCCATTCGGTGACGTCGTGAACTGGGACCTGATTCCTGTTGAGGCGATCGAGAACGTCCAGTTGATCCCGGGATCGAATCCGGCATACGGACTCAACACGCTGGGCGGCGCGATTGCGATCACGACGAAGAACGGCCGCACGAGCCCCGGCGGCGACGCCGACGTGTCCGGCGGATCGTGGGGCAGAAAAACGGCGCAGATCGAGCAGGGCGGCACGCTCGGGCCGCATCTCGACTACTATGCGAACGCGAATGTCTCGAACGACAACGGCTGGGCCGATCACGACGCGAGCCGCATCCGGCAGGGGTTCGGCAAGCTACGCTACACCGATGACGACACGACGCTGTCCCTCTCCGGCGGCGGCGCGGACAACTCGCTGAATGGCAGCCAGACCATTCCGCGCTCGTTCCTGGACAATCCGAGGCAGGCCTATACCTTTCCCGACCTGAACCGCAATAGCGTCGGCTACCTGACACTTTCGGGCGACCACTTCTTCAGCGACAGCGTCGAGCTGAGCGGCAACGCTTATTACCGCCACCTGCGCAACGAGAACGTCAGTAGCAACAACAACACCGACTACGGCTCAGTCAACGCAGACGGCAACGTCGACACGCTGCAGGGCACCAACGAAGATTCGGTCGTGAGCACCGACAGCTACGGCGCGAGCCTGCAGCTCACGCTGTTGGGCAAGCTCGGCGGCATGGCGAGTCAGCTGGTCGCGGGCGTGGCCGCCGACTTCGCCAATTCGCACTACACCGCCTCGTCCCAGGACGCGTACTTCACGCCGGATCGCGCAACGGTGGGCATTGGCGACTACACCCTGCAGACCGATGCGAAAACGCGCAATGCCAACTACGGCATCTGGCTGAACGAGACGCTTTCGCTGAGCCCGGAATGGACGCTCACGCTGTCGGGACGTTACGACTGGTCGAGCGCACAGATCGGCGACGAAAGCGGCACGCAGCCGCTGCTCGACGGCTATCACACCTTCTCGCGCTTCAATCCGGCGGTGGGCATCAACTGGAATCCTGCGCCCGCACTCACGCTGTACGCGACCTACAACGAGGGCATGCGCGCGCCCACGGCGATCGAGCTCGCGTGCGCCGATCCTGCCGCACCGTGCTCGTTGCCCAACGATTTCGTTGCGGACCCGGCGCTGCAGCCGGTCGTGTCGAAGACGTTCGAGGCTGGCGCGCGCGGCCGCATCGGACAGGCTACGAGCTGGAGCGCGGCGCTCTACAGCACGACGCTGTCCAACGACATCGAATTCGTCAGCGAGGCCGGCAGCACGCAGGGCTACTTCCAGAACGTCGGCAAGACGCGGCGCCAGGGCATCGAACTCGCGGGGCATACGCAAGTCGGCCCGCTTGGTATCGGCCTCAACTACAGCTATGTCGACGCGACCTACCGGTCCACATGGACTGAGCAGAGCCCGGCGAATTCAGCGGCTAACGCGAATGGTGTGGTAACGGTCCGCCCGGGCGATCACATTCCCGGTATACCGGCGCAGGCCCTCAAGCTGCGGCTTGACTATGCGGCGACGGCGAAGTGGACGATCGGCACGAACGTGACATGGCGCAGCGGTGTCTATGCACAGGGCGACGAAAACAACGCGGACGTCAACGGCAAGATCGCGGGCTATGTGCTGGTCGATCTCGACACGCGCTACCGGATCACGAAGCGGCTGGAGGTCTATGCGAACGTGACGAACCTGTTCGACAAGCGCTACGCGAGCTTCGGCGTGCTCGGCCAGAACTTCTTCAACGGTCCCGGCCATTCGTTCGACGGTGCGAATCCGGTCAATGAGCAGTTCGTCGGACCGGGTGCGCCGCGCGGCGTCTGGGTTGGACTGCACTACGCGTGGGACTGAGCGTGGCGATGTTCTCGCTGGCTACGCTGGCGTAGCATGGCCCGCACCGCCTGCACGACACCGTGCTTCAGTGCCGAATCGCTGGCGAGGTGCCCGCCGGGAACGCGCACAATGCGTGCGGTGGGCGCCGCCTTCGCGAGACGCTCGACGTTGCGGACCGGGCACACGGGATCGCGCAGGCCGTGCACGGCATAGATCGGCACTCCTGCAGTTTCGGCGTGGCGTGCGAGGGCGAGCAAGCGGCGCTCGCCGAGCCAGCAGTCGCGCAACAGGTAGTGCGCCTGGATCCGGTACCTGGCGATGAGCGCGCGCACGGCCTTCGGCGCATTCTGCCGCGCGTAGGCCGCGCCGGGCCGCAAGTGCTTTGCGCAGCATGCGAGCAGCGTGCTCGCGCGGGTGCATCCTGCAGCCGCGCACAGGCGCCGCCAGGCGCGTGGCGCTTTGCGGCGCGATGTCACGAAAAGGCGCCGGACTTCAAGTCGCGAGGTCAGGAAGAGGCCGCGCAGCGCGACGCCCAGCACACTCGCGGGATGTCGTCCTGCATACGCGAGCGCAAGGGCGGCGCCCCATGAACCGCCGACGACACCCCAGCGCGCGATGCCGAGCGCGCGGCGAATCTTCTCGAGGTCTTCGATGAGGCGGTCCGTGCGGTTGCCGCGCAACCCGCCGCGAGGGGAGGACGCGCCCGCGCCACGTTGATCGACGAACACGATCCGCGTTTTCGTCAGATCAAAAAAGCCAGCATGCCGGGCTGACTTGCGCTGCCCGGGCCGCCGTGCAGCACGACGACTGTCTGTGCCGCGCTCTCACCGGCAACCGTGAAGGCGATTGAATGTCCATCTCTATTCAGGCGCAGGTGGCGCAACGGGGCGCGCGAAGATGGCCAGCCGGAAATGCGTCTGTTCATGAATGTGCCGCTCGCCACGAGCGCGTAGTGGAGAAGAGCGCTCAACCAAGCAAGAATCGCGCGCTGTGTACGAACCGGTACGAATCGGGGTGAGTCCGCATATCGCATGCTGACGCATTTGCGGTAATACACGGTCAGGCCTGCGAGCGCGTGGCGCCAGCCCGCATGGCGCCGATATGACATGTTGCGCGTCGCGCACGCATTTGGTGCACCCCGCCAGAGCCGCGCCAACGATTATATGGCTCGGAGCTTGCTTTATAAGACGATGAAAAGTCTGGCGAGGTACCAGGCTCGTGGAGGAGACAATGCGCGATGACGAATATCCGGCCGCCGCTCGGACGGCCGTGCTGTCCAATGGCTGGCCCGCTCCGGCAATCCAGAAAGCGCACGAGCGTTCCGAGACGTTTGGTCTCTGCGCATCGGCCCGGCCGGATTACGAAATTCTTTCGAGCGCGGGACTCGAACTCAAGCGCGAGCAAAATCGTGTGCTGTATGCGCACGCGATGCCGGTGATGGAAACGCTGCATGAGCAGATCGTCAACACGCAAAGCATGATTGTGCTGACCAATGCCGAAGGCTTGATCCTCCATTCGATTGGCGACGATGACTTCCTCGCGCGCGCGGAGAAGGTGGCGCTGCGGCCTGGCGCAAACTGGGCCGAAGACCGCCAGGGGACCAACGCGATCGGTACGGCGCTGGCCGAGCGTTGCGCGATGGTCGTGCACGGCGACCAGCACTACCTGGCGGCAAACCGCTTCCTGACCTGCTCGAGCGTGCCGATTCTCGATCCGTATGGCGACGTCATTGGGGTGCTCGACGTGACCGGCGACTACCGGAGCTATCACCAGCACACGATGGCACTCGCGAAAATGTCGGTGCAGATGATCGAGAATCATCTCTTTACGACCACATTTCAGGAGACGTTGCAGCTATCGTTCCATAGTCGTCCTGAGTTTCTCGGCACGCTGATGGAGGGCATCGTGGCGTTCACGTGCGATGGCCGCTTTCTGTCGGCCAATCGTAGTGCCCAGTTCCAGCTTGGCATGTCGCTCGCAGCGCTGCGAGCGCATACGCTTTCGTCGCTATTCCAGACCACGAGCGCGCAACTGATCGACCGCACGCGCGTGGGACTGGAACCGCATCTGATGCTCAACCTGAGCAGCGGCGCCGTCGTGTGCGCACGCGTGCAGTTCAGGCGCGCGTCGCTGGCAGAGGGCAGCCGCCCGGTGGCGGTGCACGACGGCGCGCGCTCCATGGCGCGCCAGGCGCCGCCGTCGGCTGTCGGGCTCTCGCGCCTGAACTATCTGGACACGGGCGATCCGCAGGTTGCCGCAGTCATCGCGAAGGTCCGGCGGGTGATCGGCAAGGACATTCCCATCCTGATCAACGGCGAAACCGGCACGGGTAAGGAACTGCTCGCACAGGCGATCCACAACGATTCGCCGCGGCATGCGGGGCCATTCGTGGCGGTGAACTGCGCCTCTATTCCCGAAACGCTGATCGAGTCCGAACTGTTTGGCTATGAGGAGGGCGCATTCACCGGGGCACGGCGCAAGGGCGCCATCGGCAAGTTGTTGCAGGCAAACGGCGGCACGCTGTTTCTCGACGAGATCGGTGACATGCCGTATCCGCTGCAGGTGCGGCTGCTGCGTGTGCTGCAGGAGCGCGTTGTCAACCCGCTCGGTTCGACGAAAAGCATTGCGGTGGACATCGCGATCATCTGTGCGACGCACCGCGACTTGCGCGAGATGATCGCGCAAAGCCGCTTTCGCGAGGATCTCTATTACCGGCTCAATGGCCTCGTGGTCCGGCTACCACGGCTGCGCGACCGTACCGACCTTGCGGTTGTGATCCAGAAGATGCTGCAGCGCGAATCGATCGCTGCCGGGAATCCGCAGCCGCTCAGCGTCGCGCCGGATGTCATGGCGATGTTCGAGCGCTGTCCGTGGCCGGGCAATTTCCGGCAGCTCGGCAACCTGCTGCGCACGGCGGCGGCCATGGTCGACGCGGACGGCGAGATTCGGCGCGAGCATTTGCCCGACGACTTCTTCGATGACCTGCGCTGCGGCGCTTCGCAAAGTGCCGCAGTGGATGCGCTCACTGCGCCTGACGCATTCCTGCCGGAGAGCGGGCGTCTGCAGGACGTGACCGTATCGGTGATTGCCGCTGCGCTCGCACGGCATGGCGGCAACGTTTCGGCGGCTGCGCGCGAGCTGGGTGTGTCGCGCAACACGATCTACCGCAAGATGCCCGCCGCTGAGCCGGGCCGCGCCGTGGACGACTTCTGACCCAGCTAGCCTTGTCGACGCAACACTAGCGCCGCCGCACTCTCCACCGTGCTCGCCATGCTTTTTCGCGAGCGAGCTGTCACAACTGTGTTGCATCCTGCAGCACCGATGTTCCAAAAATCAACACTACGTAAGTCCCGAACGCGTCGAGCAGCGACACGTTCGGCCCGCTTGCGTCTGCAAAACGAAAATGTTCTTGTCGACGATCGCGCGAAGCCCCGCTCGTGCGGCTTGCGCGCTTCATCTATCGACATCGGCATGCACCTTGCTTTGAAGGAAATGGCCGCGCATCAAGTGCGGTTCTTCCATCCAATCGCGAACCCATCGCAAACAAGGAGACATGCCATGCAATGGACCACCCCGTCGTACACCGACCTGCGTTTCGGCTTTGAAATCACGATGTATATCGCCAATCGCTAAGCGGGCTGGGGCCCGCCGCCCGCAGCGCCCGAACGGCGTTGCGGGCGGCGCCCGGAAGCAACGACCATGAAGATCAAGATACTGGGTTCGGGCGCGGGCGGCGGCCTGCCGCAATGGAACTGCAACTGCGCGAACTGCCGCAGCGCGCGCCACCGCCGCGGCGAGGTACTGCCACGCACGCAATCGTCGATTGCGGTCAGCGACAACGGCGTGGACTGGATTCTCGTCAACGCGTCTCCAGACCTGCTCACGCAGTTGCGCGCGCATCCTGACCTCCAGCCCGCGCGCGCGATACGCGACAGCGGTATCGCGGCGGTCGTGCTGAGCGATGCGCAGATCGACCATGTGACCGGGCTGCTGATGCTGCGCGAGCGCACCACGCCGCTGCCACTCTATGCGTGTGCCCCCGTGCTGGAAGATCTCTCGACGGGGCTGCCGCTCGTGCCGCTGCTCGGCCATTACTGCGGAGTACGAACGCATGTCATCACGCCCGGCAAGCCATTTACGATTCCGGCCTGCGATGGCTTGCGCTTGACACCCATTGCTGTCGACGGCAAGGCGCCACCTTATTCGCCATTTCGCCAGAGTGGCATCGACGGCACGAATATCGCCCTCCTGATTGAAGATCGAATCAAAGGCACTCGGGCTTTCTACGCGCCGGGCCTGGCGAAGATTCAGGACGAGATTCACGCCACGATGTGTGGTGCCGATCTCGTGCTCGTGGACGGTACGTTCTGGACTGCTACGGAGATGATCGATCTGGGTATCTCGACGAAGCACGCGGACGATATGGGGCATCTGGCGCAATGCGGTGAGGGCGAGCGCCGCGGCATGATCGACTGGCTCGAAGCGTTGCCGCGCAGTACGCGCAAGGTGCTCACGCACATCAACAACACCAATCCGATTCTCGACCCGCATTCCGACGAGCACGCGCAACTGCGCGCACGCGGCATTGACGTCGCCCACGACGGCATGGTGTTTCAGGTATGAAGATGAACGCACAACTCCCCACGCAGTCGTTGCACGACGCGCCGTGGACGCCAGCGCAGTTCGAGGCGCGCCTGCGCGCGCTGGAGTCGCGCTATCACATCCATCACCCGTTCAACCAGCGGCTCAATAGCGGCAAGTGTTCGCGCGAGCAGATCCGCGGCTGGGTGGCGAACCGGTTCTACTATCAGATCAACATCCCGCTCAAGGATGCAGCGATCCTGTCGAACTGCCCGGACCGGCCCACACGCCGGCGCTGGATTCAGCGGCTCGTCGACCACGACGGCCAGGCGGACGGCGAGGGCGGGATCGATGCGTGGGTGCGCCTGGGCGAAGCGGTGGGCATCGATCCCGCGACGATGTGGGCGCAATCGCTGGTGCTGCCCTCAGTACGCTTTGCAGTGGACGCCTACGTGAACTTCGCGCGCCGCGCGCCGTGGCAGGAAGCAGTGTGCTCGTCGCTCACGGAGATGTTCGCGCCACAGATCCATCTCGATCGCCTTGCTGGCTGGCCGTCGTATTACCCGTGGATCGAGCCGGACGGGCTGCACTATTTCCGCAGTCGCGTGCCGCTCGCGCAGCGTGATGTCGATCACGGTCTCGAAGTGACGCTGACCCACTTCCGTACGCTCGAGGCGCAGCAGCGCGCGCTCGAAATCCTGCAGTTCAAGCTCGATATTCTCTGGTCGATCCTGGATGCGGTCGAAAAGGCCTGGCCCTTATGAACACGCATGATGAAGACAGCGGCGTACCGCTGCGCCCCCGCCTGCGGGGCATCTACCGGCTGCAGTGGGAGGTGGCGCAGGACGCCTACGTGCTGCTCTATCCGGAAGGGATGGTAAAGCTCAATACGAGCGCCGGCGAAATACTCGCGCGCTGCGACGGAGCGCACGAGCTCGATGACATCATCGGAGAGCTCGAGCAGCTGTTCGGCACCGCCGAGCTTGCGCCCGACGTCTACCGTTTTCTCGATCACGCGCGACAGCGCGGCTGGCTGGACTGACATGGCACGCGATCATTCCCAACCTTCTGCGCCCCTGTGGCTGCTCGCCGAGTTGACGTATCGGTGTCCGCTGCACTGTGCTTTCTGCTACAACCCGGTCGACTATGCTCGACACGGTGCGGAACTCGACACCGACACCTGGATCGAGGTCATCAGCGCCGCGCGTGCGCTTGGTGCGGCACAGATCGGCTTCTCCGGCGGCGAGCCGCTGCAGCGCGACGATCTGGAGGTGCTCGTCGAGCATGCGCGCGCTATCGGCTTTTACACGAACCTGATCACCTCGGGTATCGGCTTGAACACGGCACGTATCGAACGGCTCAAACTGGCCGGACTCGATCATATTCAGTTATCCCTGCAGGACTCCACGCGCGAACTGAACGACTTCGTGACGAGCACGCGCACATTCGCGCTCAAGCAGGAGGTCGCCCGGCTCATCAAGGCGCACGGCTATCCGATGGTGCTCAACTGCGTCCTGCATCGTTACAACCTGCCGCATGTGGCGCAGATCATCGAGATGGCACTCGATCTCGGCGCTGACTACCTCGAACTTGCCAACACACAGTACTACGGCTGGGCCATGCTGAACCGCGACCTGTTGATGCCGACGGCGGAGCAACTTCTCCACGCCGAAGAGACGGTCAATCGCTATCGCGAGATCATCAACGGGCGCTGCAAAATCCTGTTCGTTGTGCCCGATTATTTCGAGCGGCGCCCCAAAGCCTGCATGAATGGTTGGGGCTCGGTGTTTCTTGGCGTGGCTCCAGACGGCGCCGCGCTGCCGTGCCACGCGGCGCGCTCGCTGCCGGGACTCGTGTTGCCCAATGTGCGCGACATGCCGCTGCGCCAGATCTGGTACGAGAGCGACGCATTCAACGCCTTTCGCGGCGACGCCTGGATGCGCGAGCCATGCCGCGACTGCGACGAGCGCCACACCGATCATGGCGGTTGTCGCTGCCAGGCCTGGATGCTGACCGGTGACCCGGCAGCGGCCGATCCGGTATGCGAAAAGTCGCCACATCATGGACAGGTCGTGCAGACGGTGCAGCTTGCCCGGCAACCCAGACAGGTGGACGAGCGGCCGCTCGTGTTTCGCAGCAAAGAGAATTCGCTGGCGCTTTGAACGGAGAGGGGCATGAGTTCGGTTGCCACGCAGGCGGATCACGACAGACGTCCAATATGTTCGCGAGGCGTGGATGGCGGCGCAAGAACCGCGAGGGCGATGAAGGCGACGAGGGCAACTGGGCCCGCGTCGGTCGTCGCGGCGGTGATCGCGCTGCACGTTCTGGCGCTTGCGATGCTGGCGCGCGACATGCCGCGGCGCAACGAGACGATCGACGTGAGGGTTCTGAACGCCGTGCTCGTTTCGCAGCCGGCAGTGAGCGATCGGGCAGCCAGGCCCGCTCCTGCGCAGCAGGCGCCGCGCGATGCGATGCGTCCTGCGGCACCCCCGCACGAAATCCGCGCGCCGGTACGCGAACGCGTGCCGCACCCCGCAAGGCTCACGTTGCCGATGACGTCTCCCGCCGTAGTGGAGCCATTTCATCGCGCACCCAGTCATTCTGAAGTCCAAACCAAACCGCAAGTCGCACGCGCAGATACGCAAGCGGATCAGCCTGCAATGGCGATGCCCCAAGTCGCGTCATCCGCGGCGCCGTCCATGGCAGCTGCCCCCGCACCACCGATGGCGCCGCCAGTCGCGACGCCTCGCCGTGTCGCCCACCTCGACTGTGCGCTGGTGAAGCCCGACTACCCACCACAATCCCTGCGGCGCGGCCAGGCGGGCACGGTCGTCGTCGAGCTCGAAACCGATGTCGCTGGCCGTGTGAGCACGGCGCGCATTGCCACGAGCAGCGGCTATGAGCATCTCGACGAAGCGGCGCGCGCCGCCGTGCTCGCGAGCCATTGCCGGCCGTACGCGGAAGACGGCAGACCGATGCCGGCGCGTGCCGACGTGCCGGTGATGTTTAATCTCGACGAATGAAACGGAGTGCATCATGCCGACGTATGGATTCACCCATCTGTGGATGCAGGGCGACGCAATGACACGCGTCGTTGCACTGCTGCTGATTGCAATGTCGCTCGTGTCGTGGACGGTGACCCTGCTGAAGGCCATCGAGCTTGGCCGCATCCACTGGCGCGCAAAGCGCGAACAGACGCGCTTCTGGGACGAGGGCGGCAGTCGCGACGGGCTTCGCGCGCTCGGCCGTCCCGGTACGCCGTTTTTCGACGTAGCCAGCGCCGGGCAAGCGGCGCTGGCTAGTCTCGAAGCGGGCAGCGATCGCCACCATGCGCGTATCGCGCTAGACGAATGGCTGCTGCGCAGCCTGCGCGCGTCTGTCGACGATACGGCGCGGCGCCTGCAGCACGGGCTGGGCCTGCTGGCTTCGATCGGCAGCACGGCGCCGTTCGTTGGGCTGCTCGGCACGGTCTGGGGCATCTACCATGCGCTGCTGTCACTCGGCGCCAGTGGCGACGCCAGCATCGGGCGCGTCGCTGGACCGGTCGGAGAAGCGCTCATCATGACGGCGCTCGGGCTGTGCGTTGCGATTCCCGCCGTGCTCGGCTACAACGCGCTCGCGCGCCAGGCGCGAGGCATCGTCGCACAGCTCAATCGCTTCGCCAGCGGGTTGCATATGCAGTTGCTGACCGGATGTGTGCCGCAAGCGCCAGTGAACGTGAAGGAGAGTGTATGAACACACGCGCCGATCCGCTCGACGACGACGCGCTCGCCGCCGACATCAACATGACGCCGCTGATCGACGTGATGCTGGTACTGCTCGTCGTATTCATGGTGACGCTGCCCGTGCTCCATCATGCAGCGAAGCTCGCATTGCCTCGCGCGAGCAGCCAAAGCGAAACGCTGCACGCGCCGCGCGTGGATATCGTCATCGACGCGAGTGGGCGCATGAGCTGGGACGCGCAGCCGGTTCAAGAGAGCGAGTTGCAAGCGAGGCTCGCCAGTGCCGCAGCCCGGTCGCCGCAGCCCGAGCTGCGGCTGTACGCCGATCGCGCGGTGCAGTATGGGCGCGTCGCCGCGTTGCTGGCCGCTGCGAGCAGGAGCGGACTCACGAAAATCGCCTTCGTGACCGAGCCTGTTCAGAGGTAAGCGGCAGGATTCTCCGCATTGACCGGATCGAAGTACGCGTTGGCGGTGTTGCGGAACCGCTGAAGCAATTGAATTTCGCGTTTATCGCCATTTTTGCATAGGTCGGAATTGGCACAATTCCTCCATGGGGTAATCGTCCTTCTCGCGCAACTTCTGGCGGTCTGATCCTGAGATTCCTTATCGATTATGGGTCGCGGAGACATCGCGTCTGGAACCGCGTTTCGGCTGGCGTTGCCGGGCCATCTGCACGAACACCAGCGCTAATCCGGACGCGGCGATCAGCGCGCCGACGATGGGCACCGCTGCGTAGCCAAAGCCTGCCGAAATCGCCGCGCCACCGGCGGCTGCACCCACGGCATTGCCCAGATTGAAGGCGCCAACGTTGACTGAAGAGGCAAGCCCCGGCGCTTCCGAGGCCACACGCATGACCCGCGTCTGCAGGGGCGGAACGACTGCGAACGTGGCGATGCCCCAGACGACGACTGCGAAAGCGGTTCCCAGGTGAGTCTACGCCAGCAGCGGGAAGGCGAGCATGATGGCGACGAGCAGGATCAGGAAGACGATCAGGCTGCCATTGAGCGAGCGTTCCGCGAGCCGCCGCGCGCGATTGCCCGCATCGTCTTCGTGCGTGATGGCGCCTGAGCGCACCCACGTAACGATCTCGACGTTGCGATGAGCATGCAGGCCAAAGCCCGAGCGCGGCGCGAATACATCGTCGTTCCACACGTAGAGCGGGCCACGCGGCGTATGTTCCGCGCGCCCGGTGTCGCCGACGCGAAAATGCAGCCGCGCGTCGAGCCAGTCGTTCCTGACGGCGCCGAGCGCAAGAAAAGGGCGATGTTCAATCATGCTGAAACTCCGTTCGGGCGCACGGACGTGAAAGCCCCATCCGTGCGCCCATGCCACCTTCAGATCTGCTGCTGGCCGCCATCGACGAACAGTTCGATGCCGTTGACGAAGCTCGCATCGTCCGAGGCGAGGAACAGCGCGGCGCTGGCGATCTCGTTCGGCTCGCCCAGACGACCCATCGGGATCTGCGCGGCCAGGTAGTCGGCCAGACCCTGGCGCTGGGCTGCATCGTCACCGGCGAGGTCGAGCAGGCCGGGCGTGCGGGTCGCGCCGGGGCTGATCGTGTTCACGCGGATCTGGCGATCCTTGAGGTCGAGAATCCAGTTGCGGGCGAACGAGCGCACCGCAGCCTTGGACGCCGAATACACGCTGAACGCCGCCGTGCCCGCGCTGCCTGCCGTCGAACCCGTGAGAATGACCGACGCGCCCTTCGCCAGCAACGGCAGGGCCTTTTGCACCGTGAACAACACGCCCTTCACGTTGCGGCTGAAGGTGTCGTCGAAGTGTTCTTCGGTGATGTCGCCGAACGGCAGCATCGATCCGCCGCCTGCGTTGGCGAACAGCACGTCTAGGCGCCCCTGTTCTTCCTTGATCTGCGCATACAGCGCGTCGAGCTCGTTCAGCTTCGTCGAATCGACGCGTACGCCAGTCGCCTCGCCGCCTGCTTCGTGGATGCTTTTTACTGCGGCGTCGAGTTCGGCCTGACGGCGGCCCGTGAGGTAGACGTGCGCGCCTTCGGCGGCGAAGCGCTGGGCTGTGGCGAGGCCGATGCCGCTGGTTGCGCCGGTGACGAGTGCGATCTTGTTGTCGAGTTTGCGTGCCATGGTGATGCTCCTTTCGTTTCGTTCAGTAGTTCAGTAGAAGTTGGTACTGGCTGGGTTCGGTGTTGCGTGCTGCGATGTGTGAAGAATATCGACGGCCCGGTCTTTTCGAAATAGAATTGATTGCAACCTAACGTTGCATAAATGAAATGATGAGGGGAAATGGCGAGACTGCCTGATTTCGAAGAACTCGCGATGTTCGCGAAGGTCGCCGAGGAGGGATCGTTCGCGGCGGCGGCGCGTGCAATGGGCGTGTCGGTGGCGACGGTCTCGCGCGGCGTGGCCCGCCTGGAAGACCGGCTGGGCGCGCGGCTCTTTAACCGCACGTCGCGCCAGCTGTCGCTGACCGAGTTCGGCCGCACGATCTGCGAGTAGGCCGGCGAGATCTATCGCCAGGCCGAGGAAGCGGAAAGCGCGGCGCGCGAAATGTCGATTCAGCCGCGCGGGCTGGTGCGGCTGGCCGTGCCGATGTCGTTCGGGCTGCGCTGGGTCGCGCCGCTGCTGCCGGGGTTCTTCCGCGCGTACCCGGAGGTGTCGATCGACCTCCATCTATCGGATGCGTCGGTCGATCTGGTCGCCGATGGCTTCGACGCCGCGCTGCGCATTGCCGCGTTGCCCGATTCGTCGCTGGTGGCGCGGCGGCTGTGCGCGGTGACGCAGTACGTGGTGGCGTCGGCTGACTATCTGGAGCGCGAGGGGCGGCCCGCGCATCCGCGAGAACTGGTGGATCGGCCCTGTCTCTCGTACGCGTATCGTGCGCGCAGCGATGTCTGGCGCTTCACGAACGAGGCGGGCGAAGAAGAGCCGGTGATGCCGACTGGCCCGCTGCGCGTGACGAATTCCGATGCGTTGCTGCCCACGCTGCTGGATGGCCTGGCGATTGCCGAGCTGCCCGAATTCATCGCGGGCGAGTATCTGGCCGATGGCCGACTCGAAGCGATTCTCACGGACTGGTCACTGACGAAGGGCGGCCTGTACTTTGTCACGCCGTCGGCGCGCGCGCGGCCCGCAAAGGTGGCGGCGCTCTCCGATTACTTCGCCGAGCATCTCTCCGATCCGTCCTGGCGCTGGCCCAAGCAGCAATGAAGTCACGACCAATCATTGCATTTCTGCAATGATTGGTTTCAAACACTTCTATTTCGCAAATATCTCCCGATCCGTATTCTCCTTTCCATCGGCTGCACGACAACACGTCGCAAGCCACTCAACCACGGATAAGGAGAATCACGATGACCACGCAAGCCCACCCGCACACGCCCAACACACCCGATACCACAACCGTCGCCTTCCTCGGCGCGCTCAACAGCGGCACGGGCCCAGCCATCGAAACGCTCACGCCCGCCGAAGCACGCGAAGTCCTGGCAGGCGCGCAGCGCAGCGTCGAAGTGGACGTCTCGGGCATCGACGTGACGCGCCGCACGATCGAGCAGGACGGCCTGAACGTGCCGCTCGTCGTCGTCAAGCCGCAGGGCGCGCACGGCGTGCTTCCGGTGTTCATGTTCTTCCACGGCGGCGGCTGGATTCTCGGCGACTACCCGACGCATGAGCGCCTCGTGCGTGACCTCGTGGTGCGGTCGGGCGCCGCAGCCGTGTTCGTCGAATACACCCCGTCGCCCGAAGCGCGCTATCCGGTCGCGATCAACGAGGCCTACGCCGCAACGAAATGGGTCGCCGCGCACGGCGAGGAAATCGGCGTCGATGGCGCGCGGCTCGCGGTGGTGGGCAACAGCGTGGGCGGCAACATGGCCGCCGTCGTCAGCCAGATGGCAAAGGATCGAGATGGCCCCGCAATCCGCTTCCAGGGCCTCATGTGGCCGGTGACCGACCACGCATTCGACAACGCCTCCTACGACGCTTTCGAAAACGGCTACTTCCTGAGCCGCAACATGATGAAGTGGTTCTGGAACGCGTACATCACCGACGCGACCGACGCCGGCGAGCGCAACCAGCGCTACGCATCGCCGCTGCGCGCCACGCTCGACGAGTTGAAGGGCTTGCCGCCCGCGCTGATCCAGACGGCGCAGTTCGACGTGCTGCGCGACGAAGGCGAGGCCTATGGACATCGGCTCGACCAGGCGGGCAACGAGGTGACGACGACGCAGTACAAAGGCACGATCCACGACTTCGGCCTGCTTAACGTGCTCGCCGCCGACGCCCCGACACGCGCCGCCATGCAGCAGATGGCGACGGCATTGAAGGCGCGCCTGCAATAACTCGCATCCCCACACACTGATATCGAGAGCCTATCATGAACAACGCTAAACAGCTGCTTGCCGCCTATATCGAATCGATTCGCGACCCGCGCGCGGCTGCCGCCTTATTCGCCGAAGATGGCGTGCTGGAACTGCCTTACCTGAAGACGCTCGGCATTGACGGTCGCGCGCAGGGGCCGCAGGCGATCGAAGGTTTTATCGCTTCATTGCTCGCGAAAGTGCCGGATTTCGCCTTTAAAAACGTGCGCTTTCTGATCGAAACGCCGGAGCAGGTGTTCGCTGAATATGAAGTCGAAGCGCTTGTGCCATCGACGGGAAAGATCTATCGGCAGATGTACGCCGGGCGGCTCGTGGCGCGCGACGGCAAGATCGCGCTGTTGCGCGAGGCGCTGGATACGGTGGCCGCGGCCCAGGCGTTTGCGATGGATTCACGGCGATCATCGTGAAGTTATCTTAATTTCTGTAATGTCGGAAGTCGACGGACGCTAGGTTGCCGTCTTTCGCTGTTCGTGGAACTGTACAGAAGGCGCTGATCGTTTGGACGGTAAAAATGCGGACGCCCCTCGAGTGGGTCATATCGACCCTGACGGGACATTCGACCGCCTACAAAGGGGACATTCGCGGGAAACTCTACGCGGAGTATTCGCGCGCATCTGAAGTCACCGGAGATATCAATTCATGACGGCAGCGCACGCATAACGTAGTATTACCAATGAGAAACTTCAAGGGTAATCCTAACGGACGTTACCAAAAATGTAGGGGGCGCTATGGGGATCGTTGCAAGATGGAAGGGGGAGGCAAATTTTGTTTCAAAGCGCTTAATTTGCTTCTCGGTGCTTTTTTTCTTCCAACTTTCTTTGTTCGCTGCGGATAAAGTAATTGTCCATCACGGGGAGGAGGCGCAGAATTCGCCAAACGATAGACCGAACATCAGCGTAGCGCCGCACTCCTTGCTTACGGTAAAGGGAAGCAAAGACCCAGGAATTGAGTTAGTTATCTCTGTTGAATATAACACTACGAACGATAATTGCAGGGCACGAACGATTACACAAGCAATCGTTGGTTCGCCACGAATTCCACAGATAGTGAGGGACTATGCGGAGATTCCCTCGGACGTTACCTCATTCTCAGTCGAGTTCTTTCTTGACCGGTATGAGCCAGGCCCTTGTCAATGGAAACCGGGACTGGTTGGTCATGGAGAGGCGCAGACTGGTGACATAGTGGGCGCACGTACATCGACAGCAGGCTTAGCCGTCGTCGCAGATGATGGCGCGTCTATGGTTTCTGTACGGTTGAATTGCCAAGAAGGTATTAATTTGCCGGGCATAGAGCCGCATATTTACCTTTCGTGCCTGCCAATCTGGCACTCTCCGGGTCCCAATACTACTATCTCATCGGGCGGGGGAGAGATTCAGTTTTCTCTGATCAAGCAGAAAACGCCCCCCGTTCAATTGTTTCAATTTCCGAAGCCTGCGAGTGAATTTGGTAAGTCAGAAAAATATCCATTGTGAAATTGATGTGAGGAAAATTTAATAAGAGTGTTTTTTGATTGTGGGATGAACGGGGGACTTCGATAAACCATTTGCTCTGTATGAGAGGAGTGCCCCGTTTGCACTGCGATTAGTTGACACGAATACGGAAGTGTTTGAATCCATTTCACTTATTGTTCCTTGTGTCGGATAAGAGCAAGGGCAGGAACTCGAGTAGCGCTCTCAATCGCGCCTGTAGGTGTCGACCGTCATTACTGAACTGCTGAACGATTGTTGACGATCAGGAGCACAAAGTCGAATGACTCAAACTGGCCGACCACCGC
>NZ_CAJMZK010000050.1:0-23100 GCF_905220265.1 Paraburkholderia sp. J67 | reverse complement strand
CAGGGGCGACGCTAATAGACCGACAAGAAACCAAGGAAACGCCAAAAACAGCAAGAACCACGAAAAATAAAATTCAGGCGATATTAAACCCACGCTCACGCGCAAGCGTAATAGCGGTATCTTCGATCATATCCTCCTGCCCACCGACAAGCCGCTGTCGGCCCATTTCAACGAGAATATCGCGCGCCGGCACACCGTATTTAACTTCAGCGCGCTTGGCGAATAAAAGAAACGAAGAATAAACCCCAGCATACCCCAGCGTAAGCGCATCCCGATCAATCCGAATAGGCGCATCCATAATTGGCAGCACGAGATCCTCAGCCACATCGGAAATCGAAAAAACATCGACGCCAGTCTCAATCCCCATCCGCTCACAAACGGCAACAAACACTTCCATCGGCGTATTCCCAGCCCCAGCGCCAAGCCCAGCCGCGGCAGCATCAATCCGACAAGCCCCAGCAGCAATCGCTGCGATCGAATTAGCGATCCCCATCGCCAGATTATGATGCCCATGAAATCCCAACTCGGTCTCAGGCCGCAGCGCCTCCCGCACGGGCACGAGTCTGGCGGTGACGTCATCGGGCAGCATATAGCCCGCAGAATCGGTAATGTAGATGCAATTAGCGCCATACGATTCCATGAGCTTAGCCTGCTCGACGAGCAACTCAGGCGGAGCCATATGCGCCATCATCAGAAACCCGACGGTATCCATACCCAACTCACGCGCCAGCCCAATATGCTGCCCAGAAACATCAGCCTCAGTGCAATGCGTCGCCACGCGAATCGTATTGACGCCCAGCCCATGCGCCATGCGCAAATGATCGACCGTGCCGATGCCGGGCAGCAAAAGCGCTGAAACCTTAGCCTGCTTCAACTCGCCAATCACAGCTTCCAGATACGCCTCATCGCTATGCGCGGGAAAGCCGTAATTGACCGACGCACCGCCAAGCCCATCGCCATGCGTCACTTCGATAAGCGGCACACCCGCCGCATCGAGCCCGCGCGCAATGCCGCGCATCTGATCGAGCGAAATCTGATGGCGCTTGGGATGCATCCCGTCGCGCAGCGTCATGTCGTGCACGGTAATGCGCCTGCCCGCGAGCGCTTGAGCGGTCGTGTCGTGAAGAGTGTGTTGCATCGTGACTCCCTTGATAGCGGTGTTCAAACGGCGGCCAGCATCTGCTCGGCGAAGACTTCGCCGGTGCGCGCGGCGGCAGCCGTCATGATGTCGAGATTGCCCGCGTAACGCGGCAGATAATCGCCCAGTCCCGCGACTTCCATGAATACGGATACGCGCTTGCCGTCGAATACGGGCCCGTTCTTGAGCGTGTAGCCCGGCACGTAGCGCTGCACTTCCTCGACCATCTTGCGCACCGACTCGGTGATCGCTTCGACATCCGGTTCGTCGACGGTCAGGCAGTGGATGGTGTCGCGCATGATGAGCGGCGGCTCGGCCGGGTTGATGACGATGATCGCTTTGCCGCGCTGTGCGCCACCCACGGTCTCGATCGCGCGTGAGGTGGTGCGCGTGAATTCGTCGATGTTCTTGCGCGTGCCGGGGCCGACCGAACGCGATGAGACGGTCGCGACGATTTCGCCGTACGCAACCGGCTGTACGCGCGCGACCGCATGCACGATGGGGATCGTCGCCTGCCCGCCGCAGGTGACCATGTTGACATTGAGTGTGTCCGCCAGATGCTCGCCCAGGTTCACGGGCGGCACGCAGAACGGGCCGATCGCAGCAGGGGTGAGGTCGATCACGCGCACGCCGCGCGCCGTGAGTTTGTCCGAGTGCTCGCGGTGCACATAGGCCGAGGTCGCGTCGAAGGCGATGCGGATGCCATCCGCTTCGAGATGCGGCAGCAGGCCGTCGATGCCTTCGGACGTGGTCTTGAGACCCAGCGCCTGGGCGCGCGCGAGTCCTTCCGAGCCGGGATCGACGCCCACCATCCAGACGGGGTCGAGCACGGCGCTACGGCGCAGTTTGTAGAGCAGATCGGTGCCGATGTTGCCAGGCCCGATCAGCGCGCATGGAATCTTGCTCATGGAGTGTTCCTTGTTGTGGCGATGGGGAAACGGTTCGGATTGCTGATCAGGTGAGAGCCGTTCAGACGAAGCTCACCTCGCAGCCGCCAATGCCTTCGATGCGCATCGTCAGGCGGTCGCCAGCCGTCACGGGTATCAGCGCGGCCAGTGCGCCTGAAAGCACGACTTCGCCTGCAAGCAGCGGCATGCCGAGTTCGCCGAGCGTGTTGGCGAGCCAGGCCACGGCGTCGGCGGGGTGGCCGAGCGCTGCCGCGCCCACGCCTTCGCCCGCGTTCGCGCCGTTCTTTTCGATGCGCATGCGGCACGCTGCGAGGTCGACGTCGCGTGGCGCGACGCGTTCGGGGCCGAGCACGTAGACGCCGCTGGAGGCGTTGTCGGCCACGGTGTCGCCAATGCGGATCGCCCAGTCGCGAATACGCGAATCGACGATCTCGAAGCACGCGCCCACGGCTTCGGTGGCGTCGAGCACGTCGGTACGGTCGATGCCCGGACCGCGCAGGTCGTGGCGCAGATAGAAGGCGATCTCGCCTTCGGCGCGCGGCTGGATCAGGGTATCGGCGCGAATCGCCGCGCCGCTTTCGTGGTGCATGCCCGAGAGCAGCATGCCGAAGTCGGGCTGGCGCACGTCGAGCATGTCCTGCACGGCCTGGCTCGTCACGCCGATCTTCTTGCCCACCACGGCTTCGCCCGCCGCCACGCGGCGCGCGATGTAGTGCTGCTGGATGCGGTAGGCGTCGGCGAGCGGCAGCGCGGGCAGGCGCGCGGTGAGCGGCGCAATGGGCGCGCGCTCGCGCCAGGCGGCATAGAGCGCGTCGCCGAGCGCGGCGAGTTGGGCTGAGGTCATGGCAAGCGGTTCGGTGGGAATGAGGAGAAAGCCCGCCGGCTCGAAAGAGTCGGCGGGCGAGGCTGCGGAAGTGTGGCCCGGGTGCGTGGCTCAGACGCCGTCGCCGCGGATCGCGTCGGGCGAGTAGTACGCCTCGTTGGTCTGCGTGGTGGGCGTGAGCACCGGCATCGGCTCCTGGTTGGTCAGGCGGTCCGCGTAGTACGCGCCTGAGATCAGGTCGTGATAGAACACCGACGTGGAGTAAAAAGTCTTCGCGTCATACGCGTAGAGCGTGGGCGCGAAGTTGGTGCGCCAGAGCGTGCCGCGCGCGTCGTAGTTGTCGGCGGCCACGGCGTTCCAGGTGTCCTCGTCCAGATAAAGCACGCGCTTCGCGTATTGATGGCGATAACCGGACTTCAGCGACGCTTCGAGCACCCACACGCGATGCAATTCGAAGCGCATGGTCTGCATGTCTTCGTGGCCCTTGGTGAGCAGCGTCGTGTACTTGATCGACGGGTCCATCATGCGGTAGTTGTCGTAGGGCACGTAGATTTCGCGCTTGCCGACAATCTTCCAGTCGTAACGTTCGCCCGAACCGTTGAAGAGGCGGTCGTCGTCCACGGTGCGAAAGCCACCCGGGCCTTCGGGCTGGTCGAAGCCGAATTCAGGCGACTGGCGCACGCGTCGCGTGCCGGGGTTATAGGACCAGGTGCGGCGCGTGTCCGAGCCTTCCTGATCCCACATTTCGTAGCCCGTAATGATGGTGCCGCGATCCGAGAGCGGCAGCACCGTGGTCTGGCGGAAGAAGCTGCGACCGTTGAGCTTGCCGTCGGACTGGAACGGGACGGTCGCGCGCGGTCCATAGATCGAATATTGCACCTTGCCCCATGCAATATTGCCGTCCGGATAGACCACCGCCTGGTCGTAAGTGGCGTTCTCCGCTTCGATCATCGAGGCGAAGCGCAGATTCCACATCGCCTCCACACCGTTCTTCGGCACCGGGAACGGTGTGACGGGCGGGAAGTCCTTCAGGCCGTTCTGGTCCTTCGTCATCACCGTGTTGGGTGCGTAGGCGTGGATCGCCTTGTACACGGCGTCGGGGTAGGCGAAGTCGCGATGGCTCGGATACACCGTGATCTTGAAGGTGTCCGGGTACTTCTTGAAGAGCGCTTTTTCGCCGTCGGTGAGGCGTGCCGCGTATTGCTGCATGTTTTGCGCCGTGATCGTGACGATCGCCTTGTCACTGGCATACGGATCGGGATAGCGCTCGCCCGGTTTGTAGTTCACGCCCGCAGGCGTGCCGACGTACTTGCCGGTCCAGGCGGGAATGCTGCCATCCGCGTTGCCGGCGCGCTCGGCGCCCATCGGCGTGAGCGTGGTGTCGAGCTTCGCGAGGTCCGCGGCGCTCGTTTTCGCGAACGAGCCCGCGGCGATCGCGACGCCTGCCGCGATCGCGCAGGCTTGCATGGCGTGGTGAAGGGTTCGACTCATGACCATTCCTCTTGCAGTAAAAATACAGCGGGTAACCAGATGCTTCAGAAGGAGTACGTCGCCGTGGCGAGTACGTAATCACGATCCGCGAGCGGGCGTAGCGTGGGGTTGGGCGTGCCCAGGAACTTTGCGTAGACGAGCGAGAGCTTGAGATTCGAAAGACGCGTGAAATCGACGCCGACCGTCACACGATGGTCGCCCACACCCGTGAGAGAACCGAGCGCGCCTGAGAGCGCCGAAGTGCCCGTGAAATCGTCGGAATAGGTGAGCGGCACATCCATGTCCCAACCGTTGAACACGTTCTTGTAGCTGAGCGTCCAGGCGAGTTCGAAGGCGGCGGCGTTGCGCGTATTGGCGAGCGTGGTCGATCCATAGACCGGCGTGACGTTGCCGGTGTGCACATAGGAGACTTCCGCGACCAGCGTTTGCGAGGCGGCGAGGAAAGTCGGCCCGATCGAATAGATCGCTGAGAGGTTCGACTGCCAGACATCGCCGCGCGTGGCGGTGGCGCCCGTCGGCGCATTGACGAGCACGGCCGCGCCCTGGCGATACGAGCTTTCGCCCGCGAAGTTCACGCCCATCGCTTCGGTCGAAAAGCTGATGCCGGTGAGCTTGATGTGATCGAAATACTTTTGCTGATACTGGAGCGTCGGGTAATAGCTGAACACGACGCTGGGATTCATGTCGTTGTAGTGCAGGTAATACGCACCGATTTCCGTATCGCCGAACACGCGCCAGCGCGCGCCGACACCCCACTGGTCGTTGTTGTTCGGCTTGATGTCGGCGCCGCGCGGAATCAGCGTGCCGCCCGGCCCGATCAGGAATTGCGCGCCGGGCCCGGTGATATCCGAGTAGCTGAAGTAGCTGCCCGGCGCGGTGAGATCGTTGTGCTCGAAAGCAAATTGCCAGTAGGCCAGCAGGCTGAAGTTCGTCGCCAGTTGCCATTGCGCCGAGATTTGCGGCACGGGCAGCAGGATGTCTTTCACCTCGGCGCCTGCCACGTAGGATTTGGTGGCGTCAGCAGGCCCTTGTGCGCCCGCGATATTCGGGAAGAACACGCTTTCGCCCCACGCCAGCACTTGGTCGCCTACCTTCACGTTGAGGTTGGTCTTGCCGATGTGGAAGGTGTTGTACGCGTAGGCCGCGAGCAATTGCGGGCGTGCACCGGCCCAGTAGCTGGTGTCGCCCGTGAACTGGTTGTAGGTGCCCGAATGATTCACCGTGTCGGGCGCGTCGTTGTAGTTCGGACGGTGATAGACCTGATCGTAGAACGCATCGGCGCGCACGAATACGCCCCAGTCGTCGTGCTTGAGATTGACCTCGCCAAGGATGTTGGCCTGGTTCTGCATCAGCTTGCCGGACTTGAAGTTGCGGTCGCCGTCGTCGCCGTTGATGTTGTCGGGGCCGAGCAGATTGCCGCTGGGCGCACGCGTACGGATCCCGAGTCCGTAGCCGAGCGTGAAGTTGTAGTCGAGCGTGGTGTTGTCGCCGATCGCCAGGGTGTCGCCTGCCCAGACGGGGGCCGCGGCGCTCACGCACGCCGCCGCCAGAGCGAGCCGGCAGACGGCGGTGATCGGTTTCAAGGCGATCGGTCGTGGTGCGCGCGGTGGGTCGATTCTCATTGCGTCTCCTCTGAAGGCTCCGTTGTGGTTTTGTCGTGACGTCGTTGTGCTCAGAGGTTAGGGGGCGCGTGCGCGGCGAGAATCGTCAAAACGGACTACCTGGTTCCCCTCAGTGTTCTCGTGCGTATCGGGTGGGTCTTGCGCGTCGATCTGTGCTTATGCACGCTCGAAGGCCTTGCCTGCCGCAGTCGCCGCGAGAAATGCGGGTACTTCGCCGCCGCCTTCGAGTACGAGATTTGCGCCCGATGCATAGGACGCGTAGCCGGACGCGAGAAAGAGGCACGCCTGGGCGACGTCCTCGGGCAAGGCGAGACGCCCGGCGGGCACGGTGGCGGCGGCTGCTTGCAAGCCTTTTTCGCCGACGTGGTCAGAAGTGGCGGCATCGGTTTGCACGAGGCTCGGGCTCACGGCAGCTACGCGCACCTTCGGCGCCCATTCCACCGCGAGCGAGCGCACGGCATTGAGCACGCCCGCTTTCGCCGCGCCATAGGCGGCGGTGCCGGGCGAGGGCCGCAGCGCGCTCACGCTGCCGACGAACAGCAGCACGCCGCCCTCGGCCTGACGCTGCATCACGGCGTTGGCGCGCTGCGCGAGCCAGAGCGGCGCGATCAGGTTCAGGCGGATCACGGATTCGGTGAAGCGGGGCGAGGCCTGCGCGGCAAGGGCGAAAGGCGCGCCGCCCGCATTGCTCACGACCACGTCGAGGCGGCCGGTTTCGGCCTCGATGCGCGCGATGAGGGCATCGAGCGCGTCGATGTCGCGCACATCGGTGGCGATGGCGCGTATGGGGGCGGGAGCATCGGTATCGGCGGTATCGGCGGTATCGGCGTCTTGAGGCTCGGCGGGCAGGCTGCGTCCGCACACATAGACGATCGCGCCTGCAAGGCGAAACGCTTGTGCAATGGCCGCGCCGATGCCGCGCGTGCCGCCGGTCACGAGCACGGTTTTGCCGCTGAAATCGAAGGCTGTCATGGCCAGGGTCTCCTTGAATTGAAAGAACGAGGCCGATGGTAGAGAAAAGCCCGGGTGGCTTCTTAGTCTGAAAAGACGATGCGGCGCGCGTTCGCGCCCCTGATGATCGACGGCAAGCCGCGCATAGGACAGCGCATCTATCAGGAGACACGCGCGCATGACAGCAACCCCAAACACTGCATTGCCCGTTGACGCCATCGGCGCTTATACCGATGTCGAGGGCGGACTGAGACTGCATCATTTCGAAGCTGGCAGCGGCGAGCCCGTTGTGTTCATACATGGCAGCGGGCCGGGCGCGAGCGGCATCAGCAATTTCCGCCATAACTATCCGCAGTTCGCGGCGGCGGGTTACCGCGTTATCGTGGTGGACCTGCCTGGCTACGGCGCATCGTCGAAGCCGGCTGACGCGCAGTACACGCTGGACTTCTTCGTGACGGCGCTGCGCGAGCAATTGAAGGCGCTGGGCGTGGGCCGCGCGACGCTGCTTGGCAACTCGCTGGGTGGCGCCATTGCGCTCAAGTACGCACTCGACTATCCCGACGACGTGGCGGCGCTCATCATGATGGCGCCCGGCGGCGTGGAAGAGCGCGAGACTTACTTCCGCATGGAAGGCATCCAGAAGATGGTGTCGCTGTTCACCAATCGTCAGATGAACCGGCAGACCATGCGATATCTGCTGGAATTGCTGGTGCACGACCGTTCACTGGTGACGGATGCGCTGGTGGAAGAGCGCCTGAAAGTGTGCGAGACGCAGCCGCCCGAGGTGCTGGCGACCATGCGCGTGCCGAACCTGACGCAGCGGCTGGTGGAACTGCGTTGCCCGGTGCTGGGCTTCTGGGGCACCAACGACCGCTTCAATCCGGTGAGCGGTGCGATGCAGTTTCTGGAGCACTGCGAGGATGCGCGCTTCGTGCTGATGAACCGCTGCGGGCATTGGGTGATGGTGGAGCATCGCGACTATTTCAACCGTGAATGCCTGGATTTTCTGGCGGGTTTGCAGGCCATGCCGGCACGTACTGAACACAACGACAAGGAGACAGCATGAGCAACCTTCAAGCGATCACGCAGCAATTATTCGATCTGGGCGGCAAGGTAGCCGCTATTACGGGCGCGGCGCGGGGCATTGGTGCGCAGACGGCGCGCACGCTGGCGTCGGCCGGAGCCGCTGTGGCGGTGCTCGATGTTTCGGAGCATGGGGAGGCTTTGGCGGCTGAGATTGTTGCCGCTGGCGGTAAGGCTTTCTTCTGGCGGCTCGATGTTACGCAGGAAGCCGATGTCGAGCGCGTGTTTGGGGAGATTGTGGCGAGGTTTGGGCGGCTTGATGTGCTCGTCAATAACGCGGGCATTGAGGGGGCTAATTTGCCTACGCATCAGATCTCGCTCGAGCAGTGGCGGCAGGTTATGGATGTGAATGTCACTGGCGTTTTTCTTTGCACCAAGTATGCGATTCCTGCTTTGCAGCAGGCCGGTGGCGGTTCTATCGTTAATGTCTCTTCCATGTATGGGATCGTGGGTGGGCCAGATGTGCCCGCCTATCACGCTTCTAAAGGCGCGGTGCGGTTGATGGCCAAAACCGACGCCATGCTATATGCCGCTCAAAATATTCGCGCTAATTCTGTTCATCCTGGGTTTATTCGGACGCCTTTGCTCGAGGAGGCCTTTCAGAAACTCGGCGATCCTGAGCAGATTTTTGGGCAGATGAAGATGATGGTGCCTATGGCTAAAATTGGCGATCCGGTTGATATCGCTGCTGGGATTCTTTATCTCGTCTCGCCCGCCGGGCGGTATGTTACCGGCGCTGAGCTTGTTATTGATGGTGGCTATACCGCCAGGTAATTTTGAATCGTCGTGGTTCTTGCTGTTTTGGCCTTTCCTTGTTTTCTTGTCGGTCTATTAGCATTGCCCCTGTGCGGGGCGGCACCTACTTTTCTTTGCCGCGGCAAAGAAAAGTAGGCAAAAGAAAGCCGCTCACACCGCCAGTGTGACGCAGTCCACAACCAGCCGTACAAGGGGAATGGTATAGGAGCATCCGTCACCTCGCACCACAAAACAAAGTGACAAAGCGCTCATACATCCCACTGCTCGCTACGCGCGCAGCGGTCGGGTCTGCAAGGGAAGACCCGTACTAAAGGCATTTTCGCAATACCTGGCAAACCTTCGGTTTGCCGGTTATGCCCCACGGGGCGCGTAGCGTCCCCGGAGGAATGACGGCCTTGTCACTTCGTTGTGTGGTGCGAAGCGACGGATGCTCCTATACCTTTCCCCCTAAAAGGCGGTTTGTGGACTTCGTCACACTAGCGGTGTGAGCGGCTTTCTTTTGCCTACTTTTCTTTGCCGCGGCAAAGAAAAGTAGGTGCCGCCCCGCACAGGGGCGACGCTAATAGACCGAAAAGAAATCAAGGAAATGCCAAAACAGCAAGAACCGCGAAAAAATTAAGGATACAAAAATGAATGATCAGAAATTAATGAAAGCAACATTGCAAGAATACATAGAAGCATTCAACGCAGGCGACGCATCGCGAGTAATAGCCCTATTCGCCAGCGCAGCCACGATTGAAGACCCGGTAGGCACGCCCATAAAGCGCGGCAGCGAAGAAATCGCTGCATTCTACGGCCACGCCACGACCTTAGGCGCCCGCCTTGAACTGCAAGCCCCGCCGCGTGGCTCCCACGCCAACTCAGCGACGATCACCTTCAAGGTGCACATAGCGGGCCCGAACGGCCCGGCCCACATCGACGTCACCGACGTAATGGAATTCGACCAGCACGGCAAGATCACGAGCATGCGTGCCTACTGGGGCCCGGACGACTACCACATCGCGAGCGCATCATGACCGGGCCACGTGAGCCGGCCAAGGCCATGACGACGGCATTCAGCCCGCTCACACTCGGCCCCATAACCCTGCGCAACCGCGTTATCAAATCGGCGACCAACGAGGGCATGGCGCCGCGAGGCGTCCCCTCGCAGGCCTTGCTGAAGCACCACGAATGCATAGCCGCCGGCGGCGCGGCGCTCACAACAGTCGCCTACTGCGCGGTAAGCCCCGACGCCCGCACCTTCGTCGACCAGCCGCAACTAGACAGCGCCACGCGCACGCCATTTCGCGCCCTCACCGACGCCGTCCATCGCCACGGCGCGGCTGCCAGCGCGCAGATCACGCACGGCGGCTGCTTCACCTTCTTGCCCGATCTATCGACACGTCGTCCATTGAGTTCATCCGGAGGGCTAAATAAGGTCGGCCTGATGAGCGGCCGCTTCTTCAAGCAGGCAATGAGCGAGCGCGATATGGACGCCTGCGCCGCGCAGTTCGCCCAGGCCGCACGCCTCGCCCGCGAAGCGGGTTTCGACGCCGTCGAAATTCATATGGGTCACGGCTATCTGCTCAGCCAGTTTCTCTCGCCGCTCTACAACCATCGCCGCGATGCCTATGGCGGCTCCACCGCACAGCGCGCCCTGTTCCCATTGCGCGTGTTGCGCCGGGTGCTGGACGCCGTGGGCCGCGATTGCGCCGTGCTCTGCAAGATCGGCGTGACCGAAGGCGTGAAGGGCGGCGGCAACGCCGAAGACGCCGCTGAAATCGCGCAACTGCTGGAAGCCGAAGGCGCGCATATGCTCGTGCTCAGCGGCGGCATGAACGTCGAGTCCGTGTGGCAGCTATTCGGCAGCCCTTTACCGGACGAGGCACGCGCGAACGTCGAGAATCCGGTCGTACGCGCCGCCATGCGTTTGCAAAAGCTCACCGAACCGCGTTTCGACGGCTTTCGGGAGATGTATTTTCTCGAACACTCTCGCAAGGTGCGTGCAGCAGTGAATCTGCCGCTTACGTATCTTGGCGGTGTGCGTTCGGCGGCGAATGTCGTGCAGGCCATGCAGGAAGGGTTCGATGCCGTGGCGCTGGCGCGCGCGCTGCTGTTCGAGCCGGGTTTCGTGAATCGCTTGCGCCGCGAGGCCGATGCGGTCTCGGGCTGCACGTCATGCAATCGCTGCGTAGTGAGCATGTATACGCCAGGCGGCACGGCCTGCGTGCTGCAAGGCGAAAACGATCCCGCGCCCAATCGCGTGCCTGCGGCTTGAATGGCCAGACATGGCTAAGCGCACGAAAGAGGCGGCCCAGGCAACCCGCAGCCTGCTGCTCGACAGCGCCGAGTCGCTCTTCGCGCAGTACGGCGTTTCGCACACTTCGCTCGCCGATATCGCCGATGCTGCCGGTCTCACGCGCGGCGCAATCTATGGGCATTTTCGCAACAAGGCCGATCTGCTCGAGGCGTTGCTCGAACGTACGCGTTTGCCGCTCGAAGCGCTGATCGGCGCGTATGTCGATCCGCAGGCGCTGGATCCGCTGGCCGCGATGCAACGCGCGATCCTCGTTTGCCTGCACGATGTGCAATGCGACGCGCGGCGGCGGCGCGTCTTCGAGATCGTCTTCAATCGTTGCGAACTGGTGGATGAGATGGCGCCCGTGGCGGGCCGCATGCGCGAGTACGCGAGCGAGGGGCTCGCGAATCTGGAGCGGGGTCTGCTCAACGCCAAGCGTCGCAATCAGGTGCCGCAGGCGCTGGATGTGCCGCTTGCCGCGGCATTGCTGCACGCGCAGGTCACGGGCTTGATCCGCGATAGCCTGCTCGTGCCGCAGCGTTTCGATTTTGTGCGCGATGGTCCGCGCATGGTCGCAGCGATGTTCGAGGTGCTGCGCCATGCGCCGGAATGCGCCGCCATGATTTGATGCATCGACTGGCGGCGAGGCAAGCGCCGGGTCGTGCTTACTCTTCCATCAGGCGCGCGCGCACCTTCTTGCCCTTCACCTTGCCCGCGTTGAGCTTGCCCACCGCCTTGCGCGCGATGCTGCGCTCCACGGCCACGTAGGTCGAGAACTCGGTCACGTTGATCTTGCCGATCTGCGCGCCCGTGAAGCCGGCTTCACCCGTCAGTGCGCCCAGCACGTCGCCCGGGCGGATCTTTTCCTTTTTGCCGCCCAGGATCTGCACGGTCTCCATCGGCGGCAGCAGCGGTTCGTTGCTGGCCGGCTTCAGCTCGGCGAGCGGGTGCCATTCGACTTCGCGCTTGATTGCCTGTTCGATGCCGCCCACGCGGCCCATTTCGTTCATGGTCGCGAGCGACAGCGCCCAGCCGTCCTGGTCGGCGCGGCCCGTGCGGCCGATGCGGTGCACGTAGACTTCGGGGTCAGGCGTCACGTCGACGTTGATGACGGCTTCGAGTTGCGCGATGTCGAGGCCGCGCGCGGCCACGTCGGTCGCGACGAGCACCGAGCAGCTACGGTTGGCGAACTGGATCAGCACCTGGTCGCGCTCGCGCTGGTCGAGCTCGCCGTGCAGCGCCAGCGCGTGGAAGCCCTGGGCGCGCAGCACGTCCAGCAGGTCGCGGCATTGCTGCTTGGTGTTGCAGAACGCGATCGTGCTGACCGGCCGGTAGTGGTTGAGCAACTGGCCGACTGCGTGCAGACGGCTGGTTTCTTCCACTTCGTAGAAGCGCTGGCGGATCTTGCTGTCGTCGTGACGCTCTTCCAGCTTCACTTCCTTCGGGTTGCGCAGGAATTGCTGGCTCAGCTTGGCGATGCCTTCGGGGTAGGTCGCCGAGAACAGCAGCGTCTGGCGTTCCTTCGGGCACTGGCGCGCGACCTTGGCGATGTCGTCGTGGAAGCCCATGTCGAGCATGCGGTCCGCTTCGTCGAGCACGAGCGTGTTGAGCGCGTCGAGCGAGAGGATGCCGCGTTCCAGGTGGTCCATGATGCGGCCCGGCGTGCCGACGATGATGTGCGCGCCGTGTTCGAGGCTCGCGGTCTGCGGCTTCATCGGCGTGCCGCCGCACAGCGTGAGCACCTTGACGTTTTCTTCGGCGCGCGCGAGGCGGCGGATTTCCGTGGCGACCTGGTCGGCCAGTTCGCGCGTGGGGCACAGGATCATCGCCTGGACGTCGAGGCGGCGCACGTCGAGCTTCGCGAGCAGCGCGAGCGAGAAGGCCGCGGTCTTGCCGCTGCCCGTCTTGGCCTGCGCGATCAGATCGTGACCGGCGAGCGCGATCGGCAGGCTGGCGGCCTGGATCGGCGTCATCTCGACGTAGCCGAGCCGGTTGAGGTTCTCGAGCGTGGCGGGCGCGAGCGCGAGCTCGCTGAAGGGCGTAGCGGTGGGTGTATTCGTCATGCTGGGTCTCGCGCCCCGGTAGGGGCGGATGCCGCGACAAGGCGGCAGGAATGGATCGGGCGGCGCTGGCTGCGCCGCGCGTGGCGCAATTTTAACGGATGCGGGCGGGAAGGCGGTTGGCGGTGTCGTTTTGGGTCGCCTGTTTGACGGTCTGGCGGCTGTTTTTCTGCGAAAAGTGCGCGAAGCCGCCCGAATTCCGGCTCCTAGCCGCGTGCGTGCTGCGCGCCCAGTTCCTCCAGGTCGAGATCGTGCTCGATCGCGTGCAGCATCTCGTCGTCGATCAGGCCCGCGCGGTGCATCCGCAGGATTTCCGCGCGGCCCGCGCGCACGGCGGCGAGCACCACGTCGTAATGGGCCGTGCGCACGTCGACGGGCAGGCTTTCGGCATGTTCGAACGACTCCGAAATGGTGGCGCGATAGGTGTACTGCTCCAGCAGGCGCGGATGGATCACGCTGCCGTCGGGCCCGTGCACGAGCGGCTGGATCGCTTCGAGCTGGACGGCCATCAGGCGTGCCCACGCTTGCGGCTCGGTCAGATAGAGCGCGCCGGCCTGCGCATCCTGCAAGGGACGCACGAGCCGGATCAGCGGCCCGATCGTCACCCCCTGGAGCAGCACCGTGAAGAGGATCACGGCGAACGCCGCGAACAGGATCAGGTCGCGCCCGGGCAGGCTTTCGGGCAGAGTCAGCGCGATCGCGAGCGTCACCACGCCGCGCATGCCCGCCCAGCTCACGACGGCCGCCGCACGAAAGTCCGCGTCCAGCACCCGGCGCGGCGCGAGGCGATGGACGATGGCGCGGATGCTTTCGATGCCGAAGGTCCAGATGCAGCGCGAGAGGACCACGGCGACCACCACGGCGAGCGCCGCGGGGCCAAGCTGGGCAAGCGCTTCGCCCGCGCCGCCCAGGCGCACGATCACGCCGCGCAGCGACAATCCGATCAGCACGAACACCAGCGCTTCCAGCACGAACACGAGCACCTGCCAGAACGCCGTGCCGCGCATGCGCACGCGCGCGGAAAACACCTCGTGCTGATGCCAGCCCAGGTACATCCCGCAGGTCACGGTGGCGAGCACGCTCGATACCCCCGCCATGTCGCCGGCGATGTAGCTGAACCAGCTCGCGCTCACCGCGACGGTGATGATCAGATAGTCGTCCTCCAGCAGGCGCAGCAGGTTGGTCGTGAGATAGCCGACCAGCCAGCCCACCACGATGCCGCCCAACGCCAGCCCCGCGAAGCTCAGGAGGGCGCTCGACGTGCTGAACGCGCCAGTGAGCGCGGCGGCGATGGCGAAGCGAAACAGCACGAGCCCGGCGGCGTCGTTGAGCAGGCTCTCGCCTTCGAGCAGGACCATGATGCGGCGCGGCAGCGCGAGACGCTCCAGCACGGCGCGCGCGGCAACGGCGTCGGGCGGCGAGACCACGGCGCCCAGCGCGAAGCACACGGCCCACGGCAGCGTGGGCGCGACCCAGTGCGCGACAAGGCCCACGGCCCAGGTGGTAAAGGCGACCGCGCCGATCGCGAACAACAGGATCGGCGTGATATGGCGCTTGAAGTCGGCCCAGACGAACAAGTAAGCGCCGTCCATGAGGAGCGGCGGCAGGAACACGATCAGCACGAGATCGGGGTCGAGCACGACGAGCGGCAGGCCCGGCGCGAACGCCATCGCCGCGCCGCCCACCAGCAGCGCGGCGGCGGGCGGCAGGCGCAGACGCCGGGCGATCAGTTCCAGCGCAACGATGGCGATAAGGGATAGCAGGACGAGTTTGAAGGCCGAGACGGCGGACATTGGGGTTCCCCTTGGTTTTGTTTTTTTCGCTCGTCGCGGCCTGGGGGCGTCCTTAGCCCTCGTGCTGCGGCTCCGCCAGAATCTGCCGGATCGCGTTTTCGAAGGTCTCGACCGGCTGACCGCCGTTGATCAGATATTGCTGGTTGAACACGATGGCGGGCACCGACTGGATGCCCATTTCCTGCACCTGGGCTTCTTCGGCGCGCACTTCATCGGCATAGGCGCCGCTTTCGAGCACCTTGCGCGCGGCATCGGCATCCAGCCCGACCGACTGCGCGGCGCTCGCCAGCACCTCGCGGTCGCTCACGTCCTGGCTATCGCCGTGATACGCGCGCAGCAGCGCGAGCTTGAGCGGCAGTTGCTTGCCTTCGAGGCCGGCCCAGTGCAGCAGGCGATGCGCGTCGAAGGTGTTGTAGACGCGCGTGCGCGGGCCGAAGGTAAAGCCTACGCTCGCGCCGCGCTCGCGGATCGCTTCCTGGGTTTCGGCGATCTGCTCGGGCGTGCGGCCGTACTTCTTGCCGAGATACTCGACGAGCGACGCGCCGCCCGCGGGCATGTCCGGGGTCAGCTCGAAGGGATGCAGGACGATGCGGGCATCGACCGCGTCGCCAAGGTTCTCCAGCGCGCGCAACAGCGACGAAAGGCCGATCGCGCACCAGGGGCAGGCGATATCGGAAATGAAATCGATTTGTAGCGCTTGGGTCATGGTGGTTCCAAAGGGGGGCGCTGCGCCGCGCAGCGCGAATCCGGCGATTCTCTCACGGCGTGGCGACGCGCGTGGCGGGCGGGTTAGGTCGCCTTTGGGCACCCGTAGGCACTCGTCAACCTGCCCGGATCGAGGCGATCACCACCAGCGCCACCGCCGCGTTGGCGGGCAATTGCGTATGCGAAAACGCCGATCGCGCGTGCCCGGCCTGCTCGCCGAGCACGTGTGCAAAGAGCTCCGACGCGCCGTCGAGCACGCCCGGCTGATCGTGGAAGCCTTCCGCGCTGCTCACGTGGCCTTCAACGCGCACGATGCGTTCCAGCCGCTCGAAGCCGCCCAGGTGTCGCCCGATCTGCGCGAGCACGTTGAGCGCGGTCGTGCGCGCCGCGGCGCGGCCTTCCTCGACGCTCAGGTCGCGCCCGACCTGGCCCGTGAAGGCCATCTGGCCGTTCACGAGCGGCACCTGGCCGGAGATGAACAGCAGATTGCCCGCTTCGCTCACGGCGGTATAGCTGCCGAGCGGCTGGGGCGCTTCGGGCAGCGCCAATCCGAGATCGGCGAGACGTTTTTCGACAGTCATTCAGGGTTCCTCTCTTTGTTGCATGGGGCGAAGACGCCATGTGTCGGCGATGGAAGCTGCCAATGCTGCGCACTGTAGCCGCCCGGGCGCACGCCAGCCAGCCACGGCGGGGCAATTCACTTTGAACGTCGCGTAACAAAAGCGCAGGTGCGCCCGTCGAGCGGGAAAGTGCGCCGGTGACTGAACGGGCTTGGTGTATAAATGCGCAATCTAAGTCAGATTGGAGACGCCCGTGGCCGACACCCCGCCCAACAGCACAAAGCCGGCAGCCGAAGCCGCGCGCATACCGGATTCGCGTCGTGTCAGATTCTGGGCGCTGTGCGGTGGCCTGGGCGTTCTGCTCGTGATCCTGCTGTTGCTGTTCAATCCTTTCCGGGAAAAACTGGATGAACGTGCGCTGGGCAGCCTCGGATTTTTCACCGGTGTCTGCGATGACGGGGGCGCTTCCACAGGCGTGCCCGAGTCGGGCTGCCTCGCGTTGCGGGCGAAGTCGCCGATGACCACCTCGCAGCTCGCCGCCGCGATCCCGCATCTCGAGAAGCTGCATCTCAAACTCCAGTTGAATCTGGCGGACACCGCAGTCGATAACATCGACTCGCTGAAAGACCTGGACGATGTGGAATCGCTCGACTTATCCGGCACACAGGTCTGGAACATCGACGCGCTACAAGGCATGCATTCCCTGAAGCGGCTCGTGGTGCACCGAACCCAGGTTCAGGACATCGCTGCGCTCAAAGAGTTGACCGGTCTGCAATCGCTCAATCTCTGGGATACCCGCGTAGCGAATCTGGACGCACTGAAGGATTCAAGCGACCTGCGGCAACTCGATCTGCGGGATACGCAGGTTCGCGACCTCGACGTGCTGGCGAAACTGCCTAATCTGGACACCCTCAAACTGGGGGGCGCGAGAAACGTCAGGAGCATCAAGCCGATCGGGCAATTGACCGCGTTGAAAACGCTCGATCTCAACGAGACCCAGGTCGATAGCCTTGCGCCCTTGAGCAATCTGCACGATCTTCAGGCGCTCTATCTCGCGAATACCCCAATCCGGGATATCGATGCGTTGAAGGACATGCCCAATCTGACGACGCTCGTGCTCGACGGCTCGAAGGTCGAGAATATCGACGCGATGCGCGGGCTGCTCCAGTTGCAGACGCTCGTTCTTTCGCGCACGCAAGTCACGGACATCGACGCATTGAAGGGGCTGACAGGCTTGCAAAGGCTCAACCTCTCGGACACCAACGTCGAGAACATTGACGCACTGAGCAATCTCAAGAGCCTTAGAACGCTCAATCTTTTTCGCACGGACGTTCAGGATATCAATGCGCTCAATGGGCTAAAGGGTTTGCAGGAACTCTATCTCGCGAACACACCGGTCAAGAATGTCGACGTGCTCAAAGGCCTGACGGGGTTGCGGGAGGTTGTGCTCTATGGCACCAAGGCCAGCAACGTGGACGACATCAAGGCGGCTTTGCCCAACACCCGGATTGTCTGGTGAGGCGCTTCAAGTCGCGAGAGCAGGGCGTTTTGTCCCGCGTGAGTTGGCCACGCTGAGCGATTACCCCATGTAACAAGTCAAGTGCGACGGCCTGCATTGATCGGGCCTCGCGCGGCCCGTA
Source organism: Paraburkholderia sp. J67 (assembly GCF_905220265.1). Taxonomy (NCBI): domain Bacteria; kingdom Pseudomonadati; phylum Pseudomonadota; class Betaproteobacteria; order Burkholderiales; family Burkholderiaceae; genus Paraburkholderia; species Paraburkholderia sp. J67. Next base: position 5,292 of record NZ_CAJMZK010000050.1, on the reverse strand, counting down.
CAGTGCGTGGCATGGACGGCGCGACGGGCGTGCCGTCATTGCCGGACGCTCGGTTATCATCATGTCGCTCTTATCCTGTTCGCCTGCACGAGCCGCCGACGCGGCGCTCGAACGTCAGTGCAGGAGCGAAGCGCATGAACCGATGCAACGCCCGGGTGAATCCATGCAACGCAACTTCGACGATTTGTTACTGGGCAGCATCGAGCTGTTCTGCCTCGCAGCCGAACTCGGCAGCTTCACGCTGGCGGCCACCCAGGCGAGCGTCACGCCCGCCGCTGTGAGCCGGTCGGTGGCGCGTCTCGAAGCGCGGCTGGGCGCGCGCCTGTTCGTGCGCACCACGCGCCAGATTCGCCTGACCGATCCGGGCCGCCGTTACTTCGAGCAATGCCGCGAAGCGCTCGCACAACTCGTGGACGCCGAACGCGAGGTCACCGGCCAGCAGACCACGCCGGCCGGCGTGCTGCGCATCAGCATGCCGACGCCCTACGGGCACTATCGCGTGCTGCCATTGCTCGCCGCGTTTCGCGCGCAGTATCCACAAGTGGAAGTGGAAACGCACCTGAGCAACCGCAACATCGACTTCGCCGATGAAGGCTTCGACCTCGCCATTCGTGGCCGCGCACCCGACGACTCCAACCTCGTGGCGCGCAAGCTCGAAGACGCGGAACTCGTGATCGTGGGCACCGCCGCGTATCTGAAGCGTGCGGGCAAGCCGCGCACGATCGAGGACTTGCAGGGCCACGATTGCATTCAGTTCGAACTGCCAAGTAGCGGCCGCAATATTCCCTGGCTCTTCAGCGAAGGGGAGAGCGAACTCGAAGTGGCGACCCAGGGCGGCTATGGCACCTCGGGCGACGTGCTGGCGGGCGTGACGCTCGCGCGCCACGGCGCGGGGCTGTTCCAGACCTACCGCTTCATCGTCGCCGAGGATCTGGCCGCTGGCCGCTTGGTGGAAGTGATGCCTGAGAAGGGCGGACGCTCGCGGCCGTTCTTTTTGCTGTATCCGCACGGACGTTATCTGTCGTCGCGCGTGCGGGTCTTCGTTGACTTTCTGGTCGACCAGCTCGGCCCGAAGCCGAAACGGCGCACGCGTTGAGCGCGCGCCCCACCGATCGAGGTATTCCGATGAACGCTTCCCGCATCCGCCTGCTCGACAGGCTTCAACTGGGCAAACCCATCGTGCAGGCGCCGATGGCCGGCGTCAGCACGCCCGCGCTGGCCGCGGCGGTGTCGAACGAAGGCGGCCTGGGGTCGCTCGGCATCGGCGCGATGAACGTGGAGACCGCGCGCAAGACGCTGCGCGAGACCCGTGCGCTGACCGACCGGCCTTTCAACGTGAACCTGTTCTGCCATCGGCCCGCGCGCGTGGATGACGACGTGAATCGCCACTGGACCGAATGGCTCGCGCCGCGTTTCGCACAGTTCGGCGCGCAGCCGCCCGCATCGCTCAGGGAAATCTACGTGAGCTTCGTGGACGATGCCGCGATGCTCGCCATGCTGATCGAGGAGCGCCCGGCCGTGGTGAGCTTCCATTTCGGCCTGCCGCCGCAAGCCGCGATCGACGCGCTCCACGCCGCGGGCATCCTGTTGTTCGCGACCGCCACGAACCCCGACGAAGCCGCCCAGGCCGTGGCGGCGGGGGTGGACGTGCTGGTCGCGCAGGGTATCGAGGGCGGCGGCCATCGCGGCGTGTTCGACCCCGACGCGCGCGACCCGCTGCTCGGCACGTTCGCGCTCACGCGGCTGCTCGCGACGCGCTTCGACGTGCCGGTGGTGGCGGCGGGCGGCATCATGGACGGCGCGGGCATCGCGGCGGCGCTGGCGCTCGGCGCGCAGGCCGCGCAACTGGGCACGGCCTTCGTCGCGAGCCCGGAAACCGCGATCGACGACGGCTACCGGCGCGCGCTGCTCGGCGAGGGCGCGCAGCATACGACCTTTACCTCGGCGATCTCGGGACGCGTGGCGCGCAGTCTCGTGAACCGCTTCACCGAACTGGGCGAGGCCGCCGACAAGCCCGCCGTGCCGGCCTATCCCGTGGCCTACGATGCGGGCAAGGCGCTGAACGCGGCCGCGAAGGCGCACGGCGAATCGGGTTATGGCGCGCAGTGGGCGGGGCAGGCCGCGCGGCTCGCACGGGCGCTGCCCGCCGCCGAGCTCGTGCGCACCCTGCATCGCGAAACCGAAGCGGCGCTCGCCGATCTGCGCGACCGGATTGGCGGCTGACGGCTCGAGTGATGTCCTGAGAGGGGATTTGCAGATCGAAATACACTGCGACCCTAAAATCGTTAAAATCGCTGCGGTCGTCGGCAATTCCGTGAATAACTCCCCGTAAACCCGGCTTTTCGGCCGATCAATCCGGGAACGCTTGCCCGACAATCTTCACCATTGAAGGGGCGATACCGCCCCGCCTACTCACCGACGAATGGTCTTCGTCACCTTAGTCACCTTACTTACGCGTTATCGAGGCGGATATGTCTAGCGGCAACATTACGATCACGGACGAACTCGTTGCTGAAATCGCAACCCGCATGGCCGATGAAGGCCAGACGGTGTCGCCTGTGGCCATCTGGTCCGAAGTCCATACCGGGTCGGTGGTATCCGTCGCCGCGTCGCTGCGCAAGTGGCGCGAAGCGCGCACGCCGCGCGTGCCGCAGGTCGCCGAGCGCCCGGCGCTGCCCGAAGCCGTGACCGACACGATGCACGATGCGCTCGAGCGCCTGTGGTCGTCGGCGCAGGACGAAGCCGAACGCGCCGTGGCCCGTCGTCTTGGCGCGATGCGCCAGCGTGTCGAGGACGCGAGCAGCGAGCGCGACGAAGCGCTCCTCGAACTCCAGAACACGGTCCAGGAACTGGATTCGCTGCAAGGCCAACTGGATCGCGTGACCAACGCCTACGAGGCGAAGGTCGATGCGGTGGCGGGTCTGGAGGAAGACCTCGCACAGGCCGTGCAACGTGCCGAAGCCGCCGACAAGCGCGTGCAGGAACTCGGCGAGCGCGTGTCGGCGCTCGAAGCGGAGCTGGAGCAGGCGATGTCGGAATTCGCCGGGGAGCGTGCGGCGCACGCGTCCGTGGCGTCCAGTGAGGCGGCTGACGATGTGGCCAATGATGTGGCCGATGACGTGATCGAGGGCGAAACGGAGGCGGCCCCTGAGGCGCAAGCCGTGCCGCAAGAGAGCGCCGAAGCCGCCATCGACCACGAAGCCGAGCGTGCCGCTCTCGAATCGACGCATGCAGAATCTGTCGCGCGCCTCGAAAGCGAGCTGGAAGCGATCCGCGCCGCGCTGCACGCCGAACAGGAAGCACACGCCGCACAGCGCGAAGAAGCGGCTGGCGCGCACGCCGAACGCGATGCGGCTGCCGTCGACCTGCAAAACGCGCAGACGCAACTGGCCAGCCTGACGGTCGAGCGCGATGCTGCAGCCCTCGACCTGCAAAACGCGCAGACGCAACTGGCCAGCCTGACGGGCGAACGCGATGCCGCCGCCCTCGACCTGCAAAACGCGCAGACGCAACTGGCCAGCCTGACGGGCGAGCGTGACGCCGCCGCCCTCGACCTGCAAAACGTGCAGACGCAACTGGCCAGCCTGACCGACGAACGCGACGCCGCAGCCCTCGACCTGCAAAACGTCCAGACGCAACTGACCAGCCTGAGCGGCGAACGCGATGCCGCCGCCCTCGACCTGCTGACCGCCCAGACGCAACTCGCCAGCGTGACCGACGAGCGCGATGCCGGCGCCTCTGAAATCGCCAAGCTGTCGGCGAGCCTGTCCGAGGCGCAAGAACGCGTCGCCGAACTCTCGGAAAGCGCGGCTGCCAGCGAAAAGGCCGAGAGCGAAGCTGCGCAAGCCGCGCAGCAGATCGACACGGAAGCGCTCGAAGCGCTGAAGGCGCAACATGCGCAGGAGATCCAGGCCCAGGCCGCTACGATCGCCGAAGCTCACGAAAACCTCGTGAAGTGGTCCGATTACGCGAATGGCCTGAAGCAGCAACTGGTGCAGGCTAACGAAAAGATGATGCTCATCCACGCGCGTGGCGTGGGCGAAGCGTCGCTGAGCCGCCGCCTTGCCGCAGAACTCGGCGCGATCAACCCGGATCACGAGCTGCTGCGCAAGGAATTCCAGCAGCATCTGATCGTCGAAGCCATCAGCGCCCAGATCGCCCAGCAAGGCTATCACTACGACGTGAATACCGGCGCCATCACGAAGTTGAATGCGGAAAACGCGACGGCGTGAGGTGAATGTTGTCGTAGTACGGAGGGTCTTTTCGACTTCCGGTCAGTGAATGAAAACGCGCGGATCAGTTTAGGTCCGCGCGTTTTTTATTGGCGGGGAGGGTTGTGCGGGATTCACTCAACCTGGTGTTCGACACGGTTAGCCGTAGACGGTCTAACGGCATGCTCGCTCATTCAACGTTGAAATTTCAAGGGTACGTCGGGCCATTCGCGGAGGGGCGAACGGCTTCTCATCGACCCGAAAGGCACGGTCCTCCGCGAGATGGACAACTGGTCGTGAGTATCCGTTTGGCGGCCGTCAGAGGCGTAATACGTCGTCGCTGGCTTGCAGAGGATTGCAACCGAATGTGGAGCCACCGTGCATTTCCTGATCACCGATCACATGCTACGGAATAGCCCGCATCTCAAGAAGCGCACCTCGGAAGTAAATCGGTGTCTGAGGTTCACGAATGGCCCCCTTTTGTCCAGGGCTAAAGCTGGCTGCGTGCCACGCTCAACGCACGTAGGTCGTCGCGACTTGAGCGATCAGCGAATCGTCGATGCGCCGCAGGACGTCGAGCGCCGTGCCGTGCAGCGACAGGAAGTTCGCGCTGCTGCTGTCTGAATCGTGGGTGTTGATACGCACGAGCGGCAAACGCAGGCTCTCGGCAAACATCCGCACGCCCGGCAGCGCAATGCCCGCGCCAATCTCGATAACAACCGGCCGGATGGGGGCCATGCGCCACACTTCCATGCGCAGGCGCTGCGAATTGGTGCGCGCAACGATCCATGCCGGATCGGAGAACAGCAGAAAGTTCGGGCGCGCACGGCCGCCGCAGCGCGGACAGCGTGGGGGCCTTGCGGGCACAATCGAGGGCGGCGCAGCCCAGATCGCCGGTGTGCAGGCACGCGCACATTGAAAACGGTGGATGGAGCCGTGGCATTCGACGATGCGTGCTTCATCGAAACCTGCGGCTTGAAACTGGCCATCTACATTGCTGGTGTAGACGAAAGCGCCGTGGTGTTTCGCGCGGGCCCACTTGAGAAGCAACTCGTACCCCGCATGAGGAATGGTGTCGCGG
>NZ_CAJMZK010000049.1:0-24580 GCF_905220265.1 Paraburkholderia sp. J67 | reverse complement strand
CGTTCGAGTGTCTCTCGACGTCTGAAAGAGGAAGTCCGTAAGTGGCCGAACCCAGAACTTTCTGCAGCCGGACATGCGCTTCCAGAGAGGCAGCTAAATGAACTGCCCTTCGAGAACTTCCTCTGACGCTGATTGCAGTGTCGTAACAGCTCGCTGACAATGATGCAGGCGTGCAATTACGCCGTCGGGCTTGCGGTCGTCAACCGACACATCGCGCCTGCGGTGCCGTTCACAATTGGCGCGCGCTCCATGGATCGGCCGGCAAGCTCCGCCTGCGCAATGCCTTGCCGGACGCCGCCACAAACGCTCCCCGATGCCTGATTGATGCAGAATCGGCGCAATGGCCACAACGACACGACCTGAATACGATGGACGACCCAGAATCGCTTTCCCTGGCACTGCCCGACGGCACTAAGATCTCTGCGCTCCTCCGAGTGCCGGAGGACGCGCGAGCCCTGTATGTCTTCGCGCACGGTGCCGGAGCGGGCATGCTGCATGCCGGCATGTCGTCATTGGCCGACGCGCTTGCGGCGACCGATGTCGCCACATTGCGCTACCAGTTTCCGTACATGGAGCGGGGCTCCAAGCGGGTGGACTCGCCGGCCGTGGCACATGCTGCCGTGCAGGCGGCCGTCGCAGAGGCCCGCCGGCGGCTGCCAGCCCTGCCACTCTTCGCGGGCGGCAGGTCGTTCGGCGGCCGCATGACCTCCCAGGCCCAAGCCATCTCCCCGCTCGACGGCGTGCGTGGCCTCGCTTTCGTCGCGTTCCCGCTGCACCCGGCGGGCGCACCCGGCGTGGAGCGGGCACGGCACCTGGCGGACGTCACGGTGCCGATTCTCTTCCTGCAGGGCACGCGCGACAAGCTGGCCGAGCTTCCCCTGCTGAGGTCGGTCGTCGAGACGCTGGGGCCACGCGCCACGCTGCATGTGGTGGACGACGCAGATCATTCGTTCCACGTGCGCGCGTCCTCCGGCCGGACCGACGCAGAGGTGGTGCTCGAGCTGGCACGGACGATGTCGGCGTGGTTCTTCGCCGAAGGAAAGTCCGTGAGCGTTACCTGAGCAAGCGCAGCAATGCTTGTAGCAGAGTCAGGACGCTGAGCCGGCGAACTAGCCGTGCTGCACTCGCCCGCTCGTTCCCTTCGCTATCCGCAGATGGTCGGTCGCATAGCCACGATAAGCGATGGCTGTCGCGTCAGCGACGTTTTCCCTGTGCCGAGTGAGTGAATTTGTCAAATCCGCTCGCGGTGATCCGCCGCGGAGATCGTGGAGGGAATTTGCTTGGATTTGGCCGACACACCTCCGATGTCGGCGCCAATCCGTGAGTGACCGCTCAGGGATGCGGGCGGAACCAGACTGGCAGTGCGTCGAACGACGCGCATTGGCCGGTCACTGTTCAACGCGGTCGCCCGAAACCGACCCACAAGAGACCTTCGAAAATACCGACAACAGTCATTCAAACACGCGCGGCGTCGTCGGGTTACAGCCTCGTTCCACGAGAGCGAAACCAGACCCTACTTTCACGTGTGAAGAGCAGCGCAGATGCCGCGCCAAGTATCAAGAACACAGCGGTGCCCGTGTCGACGCGCAGCTTGGCTGAGCTTACGAAACGAAAAGCTGAAAGGCCAACGAACCCGATGAGCACGACGAGCCGACCAATGGCACGTTTTCGCCCGATGAGTGCGATAAGGTAGAGGCCGAAACCTAGCTGCGCCAGTAACATGGCTTCTATGAGGAGGCTGGTGACGATGGGCTGTTTCCAGGTCGGCGCCGGAATTGTTCTCTGAAGGCTTGCTAGAAAAATAGCGAAAGCAGTCCATATCGTTAAAAGAAGAAAGACTGCTGCTTTTATTGATGCCGGAGTTCGTGTCCACCAAGCTGCCGCTTTATTCTTCGCACTTGTCCATTTTCTCAACACATCCCCCCAACAAGTTGATAATATTTACGACAACGCTCATTCGCGTATCGATACGCGGTGCATTATTCGGAATCACTATTTATAAGTTATATATAGTGAGTCGTAATATTCTTTCGTTCACGAGCCATTGATCCACGCCTCCTAACGACGGCTCGCTCTTGATGGACAACAACGAGAACGAGTGGATTATCGACGATTCGCACAACCTTGTCGAACATCCGTTCTTGGCCCGCTTGTGTGTGTGATACTGAGCCTCGAGGTGCGTCCAGCTATTCGTTTGCACGGGCGCTCCAGAGTACCTGTTGCTCCGGTTGCCAGCCGCTCGCCCCCACTCCGCGTGGCACTGGATGAAGCCTGCAGAATTCGCCCGTCAGGCGAGGGAAACCACCTAGTCTGACAACTCAACCAAGCCGGAAATCTCCACCTCCGACCGGGACTAATTCTGCGTCAGGGTCAGGCGGAACGAATCCGACTTTTTAGGAGATGAATTTGTTCAAGTTGTCATTGATCGGATCTTTTTTGTCGTTTTTCTGTGCAGCTTCTTATGCCCAGACGGATGGTGGAGGCCGCGACACCATTCAGACCGTTGCTGGCACGCTGTCTATTGTGAAGGTGGAGCACATGAAGACAGACGGCATTACTTTCAACGCCTCGCTGAACGGTGCGCCGTTCGACCAGCTGTATGGATCTCATTACACTTACTACACAGACTCCAATGGGGCGGACAAACCCGCCACGCGCATAGTCGTCGAGGACTTCATTGGCGGGTTCTCCGATACCCCCTCTTTGTCGTTATATGACCTCCGAAAAAAACCAGTTGTGGTGTTGCCGATCAGTAACAAGCTCGATGTAGACGACATTCGTTGGTCAGATAGCGCTGTGCTGCTGAGCGCGAACGGCAGTTGGTACTCGTTTTCTGGCAAAAAGCTGATGCGCTCAAAACCTCCAACGAGTTCCGAGCAGTAAGTATTAGCTCGTGGTTGCCAAGTCACCAGTCACAGCCCAAACCATGGGTTCGCTGGGCACCCATATCGAACACGAATCCGAAAGATTTTTGACTTTTATAGTTCTTGTAAGTCAGCGATCCAACATTTCCACCTTTATTTTCCATTTCATATTCACCAGTAATTAAACCATGTACGACCTCTACCCATTTCGTAGTGCGATCCGCGGGGTTGCCATTCTGCGTTTGGTCTTCGATTGAATCAACAAAAACAAGGGGAATCGTTTCCTTTGAGTTCTCATACTTTACGAAGGCACCTTGCCATCCGGCATCCTCGTCAAAATAAGTTCTTAGCTCTATTCTGGCGGGCCGATTTTTCACGGGCGAGAAACAATATGATTCTTGCGTGACATCGCTGTATGCTGGAATCGAAAAGATTATGAATAAAAATGCGAGATATTTGATTTTAACTAAAAATTTAAGTTTTTGTCGATGCATTGAGGCTCGAATTGTCCGTGGTTTTTATAAAAAATCTTCACTGATTTCTACGGGGTGACGTGCATAACGGGCTCCATTAGCCAAGCCTCCGAGAACTTAAGTCCATCCATGATCTAGCTATCTATGCGCCTCGATTTTTATTGAGTAGAAGTCCATTTTCCGGAAGCGGTGCTTACGATTACATTCATCAGATGGAGGAATTCTGGTGGCGCATGAAATACCCGATTTTATGATTAAACTGCATTATTCGATGTTTGGAATTTTATTTGCACATTGTGTCGATTAGGTTGACTGTTTCGAGTTGATCTTGCAGCAACTTTAGCTTTAATTCTTGGCCGAGCCAACCGGGCTCTGAGCCAGCATCGTTCGTCACGTCATTTTCTACGCTAATTGATCCTTCAGTGTATTTTTTTATCAATCCAGTACAGGAAGCGGAACGGATTTTTGCTACTTGTGCATCAATTTTTTTTTGAATCGCATCGCCTGCTTCGTCATAGCACTGCTGAAGAATCATGCCGCAACCCGACTGGCAAGTCATGCGATCGTGCGCTGTTCTTTTGAGGCAGGCCTGAAAGGCTGGTGACTTTGATTCAGCGTGCACGTTGCTAGTGGCGAACAATGTGAGTACGGTGAATGTCAATGCGCAGGAAGTATTCGTTTTCATCGAAATAAATTTACTCGGGCCTTGAAAGATTAACTTGCACTTGAACGTGTGGCTTACTGGCGAATATGTTTGGCCGGTAACGCACTATGGCAGGATGCGTTGCATGGATACCTCGTCGTTGATCGTAGATTGTCGCGCGAACCGTTTGATGCCTGGTTGCGAGATTGTCGACGATTTGGGCGCCCGAGTGGAACGTCTGTAACTGGCCGACAACTGACTAAAGCGGTTTGCATCGACGCGCGGGCGAGCCTCCGTCGGCGCCAACGAGCAGATCCGAGCGGATGCTCGCGCCATTTTCGAAATGGGCCACGGCTCTACCACGAGCATCCAGCTCAATGGCCACCGCCCGGCGCCCCAACTCCACGGGAATTCCCGCCCGTGCCGCATGGTCCAGCAACACCTCCTGCAAGTGCCTGCGCAGCACCGTGTAGGTTGAGTATCCCAAAGTCCGGTCCAGCAAACCAATATCCAGGCCCCCCAGTGCATTTCCCGCAGCATCCTGGCGACGCATTGACAGCGACCGGGCAGGATGACCGAGATATCCCCGGTCCGGCGAGTAGATGAGTCGTTGGTGGGGGATTGTATGCGCCGCAATTTTTTCAAATCGGCTCACAATATGAGCCGAATGTGGTAGATTGCGGCTCATGAGTACGAAATCTACCTGGATTTGGCGGCGTGCCGAATGGCCTGACTTCACCTACGACGCGCAGATGATCGCACCTGATCTGGCAGAGGCCTACAGGATGCACGGTGTGGTCGAAGGTAAAGCCATGGCCGTTGGCCTTGGTAGTACCAGCCAGGTCGCACTGGATGCGCTATCGGATGAGGTGCTGGCCACGGCCGCCATAGAAGGGGTGCGGCTGCCGCTCGATGTTGTTCGGTCATCCGTGATGAGGCGACTCGGATTAACCACGTCGGGACCTTTCGACCGCCAGGTTGATGGCCTTGTCGAGGTAATCAATGATGCCACGACAGCATTTGATGTGCCCCTCGATAAGGACCGCTTGTGCCGCTGGCAATCTGCGCTGTTCCCCGGGGGCACGTCTGGCATTCACCGAATTGCCGTCGGCCGATATCGCGACCATGACGATCCGATGCAGATCGTGAGCGGTACGCCAGGTCGTGAGGTCGTGCATTACGAGGCGCCGCCGTCCAGGGACGTGCCAATGCAAATGAAGCGCTTTCTCACATGGTTCGCAAGGTTCTCGCCGGCGCAAGCCTTGGCGCCGGATGGCAGGCCGATCGATGGCTTTGCCCGGGCCGCCATCGCGCACCTGTGGTTCGAGAGTATCCACCCGTTTGAGGATGGCAACGGACGCATTGGGAGGGCCATCGTTGACATGGCCATGGCGCAGCATTTGAGGCAGCCGGTGCGCCTCTACAGCCTTTCGAGGCAACTACTGACTTCCCGTTCGGCGTACTACGACGCTCTCAACCAGGCCCAACGAGGTAACACGGATGTCACGGCGTGGGTGCAGTGGTTCGCGCGCCAATGTACCGCAGCCTGTCATGAAGCGAACCACGTCATCGATCAGGCGATCGAGAAGAGACGCTTTTGGGAGAGGCACGGGGGCGGGAAGTTGCATGAGCGGCAGCGCAGGGTGTTGCAGCGCCTTCTCGACGACGGGGACGGTGGCTTTCTGGGCGGACTGAACGCCGAGAAGTATATGAAGATGACTGGCGTCTCGAAGGCCACGGCGACACGCGATCTTTCGGAGATGGTCGCAGATGGACAACTGTGGTGCCATGGTGTGGGCAAAGCGATGCGCTACTACATCAATGTCGCTGGATGGTCACACGGCGTAGCAGCGGAGCCATGAAATTTATGGTCAGCCTGTTCGCCTATCGCCGGACAGCGTCAGCAAAGGGACACTGGCTACAGTGAGTGAACGCGTGCTGCTTACCGCAAGGCAAAGATTTATTGCCGCGTGAGCAGTCGAGCTATTCGGGGAGCAGAAAATCGTGCACAAGCAGCAGTTCTCGCCTCAAACAAAACAAGCTCTTAAGCACTATGTTTATGCGCTCGTCGACCCGCGCGACGACACGATTTTCTACGTCGGTAAGGCTAGCGCAAACAATCGCGCGTTCGACCATTTAAAGGCAGATCCCGACGAGACAGCGAAGCAGCGTCGTATCGCTGAAATCCGTAGCCACGATTACCAACCTCGTGTCGAGATTCTTCGGTCGGGTCTGGACAGTAAAGAGGCTTGTTTCGACGTTGAAGCGGCGATTATCGACACGATTGGCCTGGAGAATTTGACGAATGCGATGCGAGGCCACGGAGTCGCTCGTGGGCGGATGCACGCAGTTGAAGCGGAGCGCCTCTATGGATCGCCGCCCCGTGAGGTTGCGAAGATCAAAGATAGGCTTGTCCTCTTCTTCGTGAATCAAACGTATTCGCCGACGATGAACGACGTCGAGGTGTATGACTGCGTTCGCCAGTTTTGGTCTGGCATATCGACCGCACGCCACGAGCTGGATGAGTCGGGTGATCTCGCGTATCGAACTGGACTTGGTATTGCCGATGGCGTCGTCATTCGAGCCTACTCGATCGCCGCGTGGTTTAAGGCAGGCACGACGCTGTCGACCCGAGGGCCAGTCAGGAGCGAAGGCAGATGGGAATTTGTGGGCCAGGAACTGCCAGAGCACGAATTGTTGGGGCTGAGACTAGTTATTGACGGAAAGGACTTACCAGCTGCCCAGAAGGGATACCGATACATCAACTAAGCAGCCGCGATCTCCATTGGTTCCGTGTGTGACCAGGAGACCTTGATGTGTACGAGTTACGATACGCGGCGACACCGGGGTGCTGCTCGTGGAAGCGGGCTTCCTCCAACGGCTCCCGCGGCACCTATGTTGGGCGCAGATTTTTTTTGCTTGTGGGGGCCGCGATTTAGGGGGCTTGTGAAATGGCTTGCATGCACACGGCTCAGTTTCCCCTGCCTGTTCCGGATCCCTTTTCACGATCAGGAACAGGCAGGGTCTCGATTCCCTGCGTGGACGCTGACCTTCATCTCCACTGTTCGAAAGGCGTACAAAGTAGAGCTGGAGGGGACTAGGAAAGCGGCGGTTCAACGGGCAGTTATACGAACGGATTTCGCCGGCTCGATTACACGTCGGATGAAGACCTGTTCGATATCTCGCTTATGCGGCCGATTCCCTACCAGGATCAAAGCGGGAATCGGGTAGACGTGAATGACGTAATCAATTCGATTCTGACCATCGACGAATCGCAGCCTTCCCAGTCGCTTCCGTTTGACAATGGCAGCGGTGTGTTGCACAACCGGGATTTCTGGACGCCGACGCAACAGAACGTCATGGTATACGGCTTTGGCTTTCTATTCGTTCCGAAAAGAAACGGGCTTCACGAGACCCACATGAACCAGAGTAACCCTCCAGGCAAGCACAAAGCTGAAAATGGGAAGTCTCAGGACGGAGCAGTCATTGTGCAGAAGGGCGATAGCGGATCTGCTGCGATTTTACGGTCTTCGAGACACAGTATTTGCCAACCGACCCGGCCGGAGACCCTGTTGAGGGAGCGCAGCCCTTACCTCAGTACATTGCGGGCAAGTAGGGGCGCCGGCCACGGGATCGCGCGTTAGATGTCATCGGCCGCAGGGGCTCAACTGAGCGATTTGGGGCGTCCAACGTAGGCTTGCGACGGTGAGATGCCTTCCATTCACTAGTGACCGCGATAGATTGTGTTCGCGATCGCGTTGGGATTTGCGTTTGTGCCGGCTTGCGCGAACCGCGCCAGGATGCGCTGCATGATGCTGCGTGCCTCGTCGCCGGCCGCGCCCGCGGTCGGCTTCAAGGCGGAAGGGATGGTGGCGCCGGTAGCCGATGCGTTCGTCGCCTTCAGCAAATCCTGCAGATGTTGCGCGACCGATCTGCCGCTCGATAGCGGCGCGAGATTTTTTGCGGCGAGCGCGAGCAAATCTTGCATGCTGTTGACTTCGCGCCCACGCGCGGCTTGCAGAACGGCATCGGATACCCAGGGCGTGGGCGCGGTCACCTCGGCAGGGCCGCGGTGAAGGTCAAAATCCGTATTCAATGCGCCTGAGAGGTCGGGCGCCGCTGCGTCGCGTGCGGTGAGCGGACCCGCAATGCCGAAGCAGTTGCGCACGGTGCTGATGATGGAGGTGTGATCGAACGGCGTGTTGCCCGCCGGACGCAACACCGTTCCCGCTGCCGTGTACGGCGAGATGAGGACAGCGGGCACCCGCACTCCATAGCGGTCGAAGGCGAAGTTCTGTTTGGGGCGCGCGGGCTCGGGAGGCGTGGCGGCAGGTGGCGCCACGTGGTCGAAGCAGCCGCCGTGTTCGTCGAAGACCACGATCAGCAGGGTGCTCGTCCAGTTCGGCGACGAGCGCACAGCGTTATAGACACGCGCAACGAGCGCCTCGCCCAACTGGACATTGTGTGGAGGATGCATGTCGTTGGGCAATTCGGTGCCTGGATAGTACATCGGCTCGATGAAAGCGTAGGCGGGTAGCTGGCCAGCGGCCGCGTCCTGGATGAAGCGATCGAAGGGCCTGAAGTTCGCGAAGTATGGCCACAGGCGCGACAGCAGGGCCGCCTGCGGAAAGTCGTGAAAGTAGATCTTCCAGGGCACTACGCCTTGCAGCTCGTTAAAGATCGTTTGCATCGGAAACGGAAAACCGTCCAGCGTGTTGTTTTCATAGCCGTTGGCCGTGCCCGCATGTGCGAAGAAACGATTGGGCCAGGTCTGGCAGGGGGCCGAGGCAAACCAGCGGTCCGAGATGGCAAAGCTGTTGGCCAACTGGCTGAGGACCGGGAGATCATTCGGCGTGAAGCAATGCATGATCGCATTGGCGGTGCCGTGATGCTTCTCGTAGTTATCGACGAAGCCGCTCATGGGCGGTACGCCGTTGACCACGTCGGTTCCATAGAGTTGCCCGGTGATGTCGTCGAATGATTCGCCGGGGTCGGGATCCGGCATCGTCGAACAGTCCGATCCAGGCTCTGTTTGCCACGGCGGAATGCCGTTGTTGCCGGGACATGCTGCTCCGGCCAACCCGTCGAATCCGTCGCCTGCAGGCCGAAGAAAACCAAAGACATTATCAAACGAGCGGTTTTCCAGCATCAGCACGACAACGTGCTTTATTTTCGACAGGTCGTTCATCTCGCCCTCGTACAGGTTGGGTGAATCGTGTGTTCGCCGAGATCCGGGTTACAACTGAGGCGGGTCCTTGTTCGTAGAGGGAGTTGCCGGAAAGAGCGCGGATATCAAGTGGTCTGGTCAGTCGGCGCTGCTTCGTGCGTGACGGCTCGCAGTCGGGATTTCGTCGAGCAACGGCGCATTGAGTTGCGTTTGCCCGGTCAATTCTGCCATGTGTTTTGGCTTTCGCTACGCGCTGCGTCACCCGGATTGCGCTCCCATACGACTTTAACCGTTTCGTGAGGCGCAGGGAGTCGAGCAAGGTATTCGCGCGCAATCACATGCATCTCAGCCATGTTCGTCGGGCGCAACATGCCTCGTTCTGGCGTCAGCGTGCTCAGGTTGCAGGGCACCCGCATACGTAGTGATCAAAGATACCCGGCCGACGGCGGCGATTGCTGTCATATAGAGCCGGAGCTTCCGCATTGCAATATAAGACAGGGTGGGAAACTAGCGGCCTACCCGCCAGCCCCGATTTTTTTAGCCAGGCACGCCTCGATCTGTACCAGGTCGAATAAACAGTCGATTATCCATGAGCCGATTCCTGCATTGATCGGCGAATTCAAGAGCTAGTTGTGGATTGAGGGTAAAGGCATCGACTTGTGATTCCGTGATCTCGTAATATTCCTCATAGTCGACGAGCCGGTTGCTAACTGGGATCGAGAGATAGAATTTGCCAGAATTCAGTTCCTGACCTAAAGAGTAGCGATGCTCACGTGAGACATAGCTGTCTTCGAATCGCATATGGAAATCCATAAGGCTGACGTCAAAAATCGACAGAAGTTGAAGTGTAGCGCGTGTCGGGTAACCAGCCGGCTTCGATCACCGCCTAAAGATTGTCAATCGGAAGCTTACCGTCAGGAATCCAGAATTCGTTTGGTAGGCCTCGTACATGTGAACCTGGTAGTTTGTCGGACGCAAGCCGTGGAAATCAAATTGACGGCCATGGCGATAATGGCGAAAAAATAGGTTGAAATGTTATCGTGAATCTTCAATTTCGCTGTCTGACCGTTTTAGCACGATGAGCGGACATACACAGACCGCGATCGACTGACCGCTGCTGGCTGGCTACTGATCGATGCGTTTCGCATGAGCCACGGACTCATCGGCGCAGGGCGATCGGCCGAGTGCGACCCATAGCGGCCGCACGCGCCAGAAAAACAAGCGTCCGTAAATCCGCTCAAAGCGGTCGGCCAGCGCAGGGGCGGGCCTGTTCCACGGTATCTGTCTGGTCGCTGGGTGTCACGACCGGACCCAGTGCGCATGCAACAGCCGAAGCGTCGGTCAGGCAACTCGGCGCGACAACCGACGAAGTAGAGCGTGGGCCGCCAAGTGTTGCCAGCGACACGCCTCGCTGTGCCAGCACAATCTTCCTGATCCCAATGCCACTCCAGACAAGCCAGAGCACCTGGCTCACGGCAGCAGCAAGATTGAAGTGAAAGAGCAGCGAATAGAGAAGACAGGAGGGACCAAATAGATTCAGGACGAGGTAGCGGCGATCCTCGCTATGGAGAAAGCCGAGTTGCAAACCTGCATAGGCGATCTGATAGCAGATGACGCCGAAAATACCGATCAAATCAGCGGTGGTCATTATTTCGTCGATTTTCGATGAGTATTGATATCGAAGCTGCGCATGAGCTAACCCAGCAGCCGCTGCTCGAACGGATAACGGGTCAGCACTTCATGGCCGCCCTCTGTGATTAGAACCTGCTCCTCTAGCTTGACGCCCGGCCCGCCCTCGACGCGCCCAACGTAACTCTCGACACACATCACCATCCCCGGTTCAATCACGCCGTTATAGCCCCACGCTTCCCACGATTGCGGGAAATAGATATTCGGTGCTTCGTCGCAAAGCCCCACGCCGTGATACAGGCACGAGTAATGGCGAAACACTTCGGGCGAATAGCACAAGGCGCGATGA
The DNA here is from genome assembly GCF_905220265.1 of Paraburkholderia sp. J67. Taxonomy (NCBI): domain Bacteria; kingdom Pseudomonadati; phylum Pseudomonadota; class Betaproteobacteria; order Burkholderiales; family Burkholderiaceae; genus Paraburkholderia; species Paraburkholderia sp. J67. The sequence goes on along the minus strand of NZ_CAJMZK010000049.1, from coordinate 13,455 downwards.
CTCAGATCGTGATAGGTCAGGCCAGGACGTAGCAGGTCGATATTCGCCTGCACCTGGTCATAGGCGAGCCGGTATATCTCGCGTTGCGCCGCGCTCGTCTGAACGTCGCCGCACAACCAGGTGCGCGAGGTATCCACACAAAAGCCATAACTGCCGACCAGATCCGTATCGAAGGCCACCAGGTCGCCCGCGTCGATCGCACGGCTGCTGCACTCCTGATACCACGGGTTACAGCGCGGCCCTGAAGCCAGCAGCCGCGTCTCGATCCATTCGCCGCCGCGCGCGATGTTTTCTGCGTGCAGATAGCTCCACAGGCGCTGTTCGGTGACGCCGGGATGCAGATGCGCACGCATGACGTCGATGCCAGCTTCGCAAGCATGGATCGCGCAGCGCATCGCGCGAATCTCTTCCTCGCATTTGATGCGGCGGGCTTCTTCCATCAACGCTTCGCCGTTTTGCACCGCTATGCCGAGTCGTTCCAATGCAGCGACGCCTTCGGCATCGCAGTGATCGAATGCCAGGCGCCGGTTGCCGCCGCCACGCTGGCGCACGACCGAGGAAATTTCATCGGCCCAGCGCGAGACCTGTTCATGCACGCGCTCGCCTGCGCAGAAATGGAACCATGGCACACAGGGGCGAACCTCATCAACGGAATCGCTGTGATCGCTCAGAAAATCGCAGTGATCGAATTCCCACAGGATGACCGGGCCTTCGGCAGGAACGAACGCGTACCGGCAGGCGTTGTGCAGCGTCCAGACCTGCATATTGCTGGTGTCGGTCGCGTAGCGAATATTCACGGGATCGTAGAGCACGATGCCCGCGTAATCGTGTGCAATCAGTTGTTGACGTACGCGCGCAAGACGATAACGGCGCATCGCGGGCAGATCGGGCAGCGCGAGGCCGGCTGCGCTCCAGGCGTCGAGCGTTTCCTTGCCCGGCCCGAGCGCGGGCATGGTCATCAAACCGGCCTGTTCGACCGGCGAGCGGCCGGAAGCGAGGGCAGGGCCAATCTTGCGTGGGGCGATTTCCTGCAAAGATGCGAGGCTCATTGCTTCGTCATCCTGATGGTGTGTGAGGGTTGAAAAATGGCGGCGATGCCAACTTGTCAACGCATCGCCGCCGCAAACTAACGCTTATCGCGCTGATTTCAGCTCGCCCGGCGTTGCGAGCGAATTCATCTTGCGAGCAGGCGCGGACGCTTCGCTCAGCAGCTTGCCGCGCGTTTCCGGCGCCAGCACATACGACACGAGACCGCCAAAGAAGCTGATACCAGCCGCGATCATCATCGCCGTGCCCACGCCATACGAGCCGATGATAAGCGGCAGCAGGAAGGTGCCCGCCGCTGCGCCGATTCGCGAGAAGGCCGTCGCGAAGCCGACACCGATGCCGCGAATCTCCGTCGGAAATACTTCGCCCGGATATACGCCGCACAGCGTCGTCGAGATCGCGTTGAACAGCGAGAAAGTGAAGAAGCACACGAGGATCAGCGTCGAGGAAGCATGCGAGAACAGGGCCACGCATACGAGCGCCAGCGCCGAGATGAAGAACGGCGGCACGCCCAGCTTGCGGCGGCCCACACGCTCGATCAGCACGACCGCGATGAGCGTGCCGAGCACCGCGACGCCATTGAGCGCGAGGCCGCCCGTCAAACCTTCCTTGAGCCCGAGCTTTTGCAGTACGACCGGGGCGAACGCGCCGATGGCGAAGTAGGGCGTCACGTTGCAGACCCAGAAGATCGACACGAACATCGTCGTCTTGATGTAGTCGGCGGAAAAGAGGCGGCTGAAGCCCTGCTTGCCGACCATGCCTTGCGAATGCAGATCGAGTTGCTCTTCGTGGCCCATGTGTTCCGCGGCCAGCGCTTTTGCTTCTTCGCGGCGGCCACGGCTCATAAGCCAGCGCGGCGATTCGGGCGTGCCCAGACGCATCAGGAACACGATGACGGTGGGGATGGTGCTCAGCCCCAGAATAACGTGCCAACCTGCCGCGTTCGATTCGGTCAGCATCCAACCCAGCGCATACGACACGAGATAGCCCACGTACCATGCGAGTTCGAGCAGCGCGAGCAGCTTGCCGCGCAGGCGCGCCGGTGCGAATTCCGCGAGCAGCGGCCAGCCGATCGAATAGTCCGCGCCGATCGCGATACCCATCAGTATCCGTACGACGAACAGTTGCCACGGCTCGTTGACGAAGAACTGCGCCACGGAGCCGACCAGGAAGATCGCGAGGTCAATCGTGAACATCGGCTTGCGGCCGACGCGGTCGGCCAGCCAGCCGCCGAGCGGCCCGCCGACGAAGATGCCGATCAGCGCCGATGCGCCGATCAGCCCTTGCCACGCAAGCGATAGATGCAGGTCGGCGGTAATGGCCGGCATGACGATGCCGATGCAGCCGAGAATGAAGCCGTCGATAAACATGCCGCCGCCGATGAGCAGCGTCAGTCTGGCGATGAAGCGGCGATGCTTGCCGGCGAGCGCGGGCGCTTTCTGTCCGGCGACCGATGAAGTATGAGGAATGCTTTTGGGCACGATGCTGTCTCCTGATGTTTTGTGGGAAGTCAGGCCGGTCCGCTTAGGGTCTGTTAGCCGGTTCTTCTGACCTTCATCCGCGTGAACTCCATGAGCAGTGTGTGGAAGTCGGCGCACCTGGACAAACGATATTTCGTGCGTGCATTCATCAATTTTTGTCATAGAAAGACGTGTTGTACAGGCGTGCGCAAGCGCGCCCGCGTGGCGGGCGTCCAGCACTGAAAAATCGGAGAAAAGTGCTTAAATCACGCGGTTCGGTAATCGCTTAACGCAGCGAAAGCAGCCAGTCCCGAAAGCTGCCTACGCTTTTGCGACGTTCGTGCGGGCCGGTCGGTTCGAGCACGAGAAATTGCCCTTCGGTTTGCAATGTTTCGGGGATCGGGCGCACGAGCGTGCCGGCTTTCAGGTAGGGATCGATGAGGTTGCGCCAACCCAACGCCACGCCCTGGCCGCTGAGCGCGGCCTGAATCACCATCGAATAATTGTTGAGATTGATCTTGTTGCGCGGCGTCACCGGTGGCAGGCCGCTGCGGCGGAACCACTCGCCCCAGGTCACCCAGTCACGTTCCGAATCGTCGAGCCAGAGCCACGTACACGACGCGAGGTCTTCGGGGCGATTCAATGCGCCATGACGCGCGAGATAGCTCGGGCTGCACACGGGGAAGATTTCCTCGTTGCAGATGGGCGTGTATTTGATGTACTCGGGCGGACTTTTGCAGTAGTACACCGCCAGATCGCATTCGAGCTTGCGGTAATCCTTCACATGATCGTAAGCGACGATGCGCAGATCGATGCCTTCGTGGCTTTCGTTGAATTCGGGAATGCGCGGCAGCAGCCACATCGACGCGAGCGCGGTACTGGTCGCCACCGTCACCTGCTGATCGCCGTGCCAGCGCTTGATGAGTTGTGTGGCGTCCGCAAGCGAGAGCAGGGCCTCGCGGCAGGACTGGAAATATTGCTCGCCGGTGGGCGTGAGCCGCACCGAACGCGTGGTGCGGTCAAGCAGGTGAGCGCCAAGTAAATCTTCGAGCAGGCCAATCTGCCGACTGATCGCGCCCTGCGTGACATTGAGCTCGTCGGCTGCGCGGGTGAAACTGCCCAGACGTGCGGTCGCTTCGAACGCGACCAGCGCCTTGAACGGTGGCAGTGGCTGGATCCTCATGGGAAGGTTGTGTCTCCGGGGACTGCTTTATGTATATGCGCGATTGAACGCGATTTCAGGTCTGAGCCACGCTTGCATGACGTGTCTTCAGACCTGAAATTGTGCCTTAACGCCGTGCTGCGTCAAGCCACATACGGGCGGCGAATACCCGTGTCGTCACCGTGCCCAGCGGGGCTGGGCGCAGTCCGCGAGTTGGTCCGGAGACGCTTCGTCAAAGCGCTTTTTCCAGTCACCGGGATAGACGACATAGCCGAACAGCGCGAAGCCCGAATAGATCAGCGCGGTGCCCTTCGGGATCCACAGCACCTGGCCCGGTTTCACGCGGTGCAGCACGCCGTTCGCTGTGACTTCCAGGCAGCCTTCGATTGCGAAAATCACCTCTTCGTAGAGCGTTGTCCAGCTCACTTGCGCGCCTTCCCAGCGCGCGAAACCGACGCCCAGGTTCGGCGAAATACCGTCGCTCAGCGCCCGCGCGACGTACGCGGCGCCTGGCGGGCCGCCGCGTACGACGAAGCCCAGGTCGGCGTGATCGACAAGCTTTACGCCACCAATCGTTTCCGTGTTCGTATCGCTCATACTTCCGCCCGGCTGTTCCAGGCCGCGAGGCGAATCCGCGTACGCACGCCAAGACCCAGAAACGGCTCGGGCGGATTGAGCGAGGGCATGCCTGTGACCGAATGAATATCGTCCAGCAGCGACGAGCTTGCGCCCACGGCCTGATCGGCGAGCAGCGTGCCCGAGATCGTGCCCCAGGCCGCGCCCACGCCGTTATCGCACGCGGACGCAAACACGCCGTCCTCCAGTTGCCCGAAGAAGTTGGTGAAGTTGCGCGAGATCGCGTAGACGCCGCCCCAGGTGTGCGTGAACGGCACATCGGCGAGATCGGGGAAACGTGCGAGAAACGCCTTGCGATGGTCGGCGGCGACGCTGGCGCGCGTGCTGTCGTCGATGCTGCGGCCGTATTTCGGCACATGCTTATAGGTGTTGCGGATGATGATGCGGCGGTCCTGAGTCATGCGAACCGTCGTACCCGCATGATCGGCGGGCGTCAATCCCCAGTCGAAAGTGCCGCTGTAGCGCTTGCATTGCGCGGCGTCGAGCGGCGCGGTCCAACTCGCGAAGGTCATCACCGGCAGCAGGCGGTTGTGCAGATAGCCGAATTCGCGCGTGAAGATGCTCGTGCCGAGCAGCAGGCGCGGCGTGCGGATTTCGCCGTCCGCGCCATGCAGCACGTAGCCGCCCGCGCCGTCGCGCTCCACGCGCTGGATCGCCGCGTTTTCGAGCAGCTCGACGTTCTCGGGCAGCGAGCGTGCGAGACCGCGCACCAGCGCGGCGGGCTGCATCAGATAGCAGCCGGGCGTGAATACCGCGCGGCTGTAGTGCGTGCTGCCGAGCACCTTCGCCAATTCGTTGCCTTCGACCGCATGAAACGGCTCGCCGAGCGCCGACATCAGCTTTTCGAAGTGCGCGAGGTACGCGAGGCCGCGCTCACCGACCGCGCCCTGGTATTTGCCCGCGTGCGACCACTGGCAGGCGATGCCGTGCTCGTCGACGAGCGATTGCAGTTGCGCGATGGCCGTGCGGTTCAGGCGCAGCAGGCGCTGCTTGAATTGCGGATCGGGATTTTCGAGCGCGAACTTGTGCGGCAAGTCGATCACGAAACCCGAGTTGCGGCCCGACGCGCCTTCGCCGACGCGCTGCGCGTCCACCAGCACGATGCGCGCGTCGGGTTCGTGTTCGGCGAGGCGGCGTGCGGCCGCGAGTCCGGCGAAACCCGCGCCGATCACCGCGTAATCGGCGTTCTGGCGGCCGCTCAGGCGGCGCACTGGTTGCGGCGGCGGCAATGCGGCGTACCAGCCACAGGTCTTGTCGTCATGGGGCAGATTCATGGTGTGCCTTCTTTACTTTCTGTGATCAGTTGGCCGGATGGCACTGTTCGACCCAGCGGCCGCGCAGGGCCTGTGCGCGCTGGCCGATCAGCGCGAAGCCGCGCATCTTGCCGTTACTGTCGAAGTGTCCGCAGCTAAAGCCGTCTTCGGTGGCGTCGATGCGCCATTCGCCTTCGGACGCGGCGGGCGGCAACAGCATCAACGGCGCGGCGGGTGTTTTGACCTGCACGGGCATCGGCGGATAGAGCACGTCGGTTGGCTGGCCGGTCAGCGTGCGCGCAAGTGCCTCGACGCCATGATTGATCGGCGCGAGATAGGGCGCGGGACGGCCATCGATTTCGACGCAATCGCCTAGTGCGTAGATGTCGGATACGCTGGTGCACAGTTGTGCGTCGGTGCGGATGCCGCGCCCGACATCGACGCCGCACGCTGCGGCGAGCGCCACATTCGGCGCGAGGCCCACGGCGGAGATCACGACTTCGGCCTCCACGCGTGCGCCATCGGCGAGCAGGAGCGACCACGCGCCAGGCGCACCTGCGATCTCCTTCACCTCGTTTTGCAGATGCCATTTCACGCCGAGCGCGGCGAGCGCGTCTTGCAGATGGCTACCCGCCTGCTGCGGCATGAGCCGTTCGAGCGGCCATTTGCCGATGCCGATCACGCTCACGTTCAGGCCGCGTTTGACGAGATCGTTGGCGAACTCGCAGCCGATCAGCCCGTCGCCGATGATGGCGACGCGTGAGACGCCGTCGAGCCGGCTGCGCAGCAGGCGGTAATCGTCGAGGTTGTTGACGCTCAGCAGCGCGTCGCTGGGGCCCGCGACATTGAGCTTGATCGGGCTTGCGCCGAGCGCGAGCACAAGCTTCGCATACGGCATCGCACCGTAACGGGTGCGCAGCACGTGTGCCCCGGCATCGATCGACTCGACTTCGCAGCGCGGATAGATGCGTATCTTCAGGCGTCGCTCGATATCGAACGGCGTTTCGCTGATGAGCGCCTCGGCGCTGCGATCCTGCGAGGTCGCGATCGAAAGCGCGGGCTTCGAATACAGGTCGCCCGATTCGCGCGTGAGCACCACGATTTCAGCGTTCACATCGCGTTTGCGGATCGCTTGCGCGAGGCTGTAACCCGCATGTCCCGAACCGATGATGACGATCGGGCCATCACGGCGCGGCGCGGCCGGCGCGGGTGAGGGCGTGGCTTGAACCACGGCTTGAGGTGCGCGTTGAACCGCGGCTTGAGGCGAAAACGGCGCAACGGCAGGCGCAGCCACGCGAATCTCGATCATCTCGAAGTCCGATTTGCCGACGCCGCAATCCGGGCATTTCCAGTCCTCGGGCACGTCTTCCCAGCGCGTGCCGGCGGCGATGCCGTCCTTGGGCCAGCCTTCAGCCTCATCGTAAATGAGCCCGCAAATGATACAGAGCCACTTTTTCATCGTCCCACCTCTCAGCCTTCGGCAACCCGGATCGCGACGTTTTTCGTCTGCACGTAGCTGTAGATCGCTTCCTGGCCTTTCTCGCGGCCGAAGCCGGACAGTCCCACGCCGCCGAACGGCGTTTCGATCCCGCCCGCGTACCATTCGTTGACGAACACCTGGCCCGCACGCAGACGCCGTGCGAAGCGCAGCGCGCGATTCACGTCGCGCGTGAACACGCCCGCGACGAGGCCGTAAGGCGTGCCGTTGGCGATGGCGACGGCTTCCTCTTCGGTGTCGAAGGGGATCACGCTGAGCACCGGGCCGAACACTTCCTCGCAGGCGATCGTCATCCCGGGATTCACGCCCGCGAACACGGTCGGCTGCATATAGAAGCCCGAACGGTTGGCGACGCGCGCGCCGCCCGTGACCGCGCGGGCGCCCGAGGCGATGGCCTCCTCGCACATAGCAACCACACGTTCGAGCTGCTGTCCGCTGATGAGCGGCGTGTGATCGGGATCCTGTTCGCCGGGACCGATGGCGAGGCCGCGCGCGAGTTCCGCGACGTCGGCGACGACGTCGTCGTAGATATCGCGATGCACGACGAGACGCGACATCGCCGAGCAGACCTGTCCCGAATTGAAGAAGATGCCGTTCTTGACGCTCGCGAGCAGTTGCGCGCGGTCCGAGTCGGGGAAGACGATGGCCGCCGATTTACCGCCGAGTTCCATCACGCTGGGCGTGGCCCATTGCGCGGCGGCGGCGAGGATCGAGCGGCCCGTCGCGACCGAGCCCGTGAAGACGATCTGCTTCGTCTGCTGGCTGGCGGCCAGATGCGCGCCGACCTCGCGGCCCAGACCGCACAGCAGTTGAGCCGCGCCGCGCGGCAGTCCGGCCCGCGCGATGGCTTCGAACAGCACGCACAGGCCGAGCGGCGAAAGCTCGGGCGACTTCACGACGACGGCGTTGCCTGCCGCGAGCGCCGGGGCGAGCGAGCGCGCGCAGATCGACACCGGGAAATTCCACGGCACGATCTGCACCGAGACGCCCATCGGCTCGTAGCGCGTGAAGTCGACGTAGGCGTCGCCGAGCGGCACGGAGATGCCTTCGAGCTTGTCGGCGAGACCTGCGTAGTACTCGAAGTAGCGTGCGGCTTCGACGAATTCGTCGCGGGCGTCGCAAAGACGCTTGCCGTTTTCGAGGCACAGAATGCGCGCGCCTTCTTCCGTCACTGCGCGGATTTCGTCGGCGATGCGCAGCAGCCAGCGCACGCGCTCGGCGGGGCGCGGCCGGGTGAGTTCGCCGCTGGCGGCGCAGCGTGTGGCGGCGTCGAGCGCGCGCTGGGCGTCGGCGGCGCTCGCGAGCGCGATGCTCGCGAACGGCTCGCCGTTGGCCGGATTGGCGACGTCCAGACGGTTCGGGCTATCGACCCATTCGCCATCGATGTAGTTGAGCCAGTGATGACCGATCGAGCGTTCCATGGCTTACCCCTGCACCTGGTTCTGACCGTTGGCCAGCACGCGGCGCGCCATCCACTGATGGAAGTAGTGCGTCGGCTGATCCATCTCGGGCGAGAACACGCCGCCCTTGAAGCCCGGCGACTGGCGGCCCGCCTGCATGCCTTCCACCGCACCAATGTCTTCCGAGAACACCACGCGCCACGCATTGAGCACGGCCTGTCGGCTGGCTTCGTATTGCGGCGCGTCGGCGGCATCCTGGCCGACGAACAGCAGACGCAGATGCTCGACCGTGCGGTTGGCGGCGAGCGGCTGCAGCATCATCGCGAACGCGTGGTCGGCCTGGATGCCGAGCAGCACGTTCGGGAACAGCGCGACGTATTCGGCGTTGCGCAGGCGGTCGGCGGGCCAGGACGGGAACGTGGGTAGCGACGTGCCTTCGACATCGGCGAGGTTATACGCGTAGCTGCCCTGACCGGCGAACTGGTCGGCGAAGGCGATGTTGTAGTGATCCTCGAGGCGCGAATACGAGTTCAGCGACGGATGCACCCAGGGCAGGTGGTACGCCTCGCAGTAGTTCTCGACCGCGAGCTTCCAGTTGCACTTGACCTCCACCTGCCAGGCGCCGCCTTCGCGCGGCACGTGCATGAGCGCGTTGCCGTCGTCGCCAAGAAACTGGGACCAGCGCTCGGTCAGCGGGCGCAGGACTTCCTCGAAATCGGGCGCGGTGCCCGAGAGGTTCACGAACACCATGCCCATCCAGACATGGCTGCGCAGCGCCTTCAGGCCGTGCTTCTCGCAGGGCACGCGCTCGTCCTTGTGCTGATTGATGCCGCCCACGTGCGGCGTGCCCTTGAGCGTGCCGTTCAGGTCGTAGGTCCACGAGTGATACGGGCAACGGATGACACCCTGAATTTCCCCGGCTTCCTGCACCAGCCTCATGCCGCGATGGCTGCAGACGTTATGGAACACCTGCAGCGCGCCTTCACGGTTGCGCGTGATGAGCAGCGGCAGACCCATGAAGTCGACGGGCTGCACGCTCGACGGCGTCTTGAGATCGTCCGCGAAACCGACGCACACCCAGTCCTGACTGAGCACGGCGTCGCGCTCGACCTGGAAGTATTGATCGCTGGTATAGAACTCGTTGCCGAGACCGGTGGCCTGCTCGATCGGATTAAGCACCGTCTGGAGCTGGGCGAGAGGGAAGTACTTGATTTCGGTGGGGGCGTTCATCGTATTTGTCTCCATTGCACGTTCGCGTGACTCGTTTCACCTTGGCCCTCAGAGGGCTGGGATTGGTGAAAATTATCGAAGCGGGAAACGGGGACAACAAACGATTCTTTGGCTGCAGATTGATTAGAAAAACTCATGGACGCGCCATGGGGGGCGCAGCCACGGAGCCGCTTAGTCGGGGCACTCTGACTGGGAGGGACTAGTCAAGTGTCCGCTATTGATCTCAAAGAGGGCGCCTGCGAGTCATGCTATCGGTGGCCGGTTCTGGCCGACTAGCGCCTGACGCATCTTTCGAATCCAGACATCAGTCACTGTGCGGCCGACACTGCGTCGCCGCCGAGTATCCCGATCAGCGTACGCGCGTTACGCTGACTCTGGTCTTCGTAATTGTTGGTCTAGACATCGACAGATGCTCCCTCCAGCTCGACCGTTCGGTATCGGCCCGCGCGCGAAGACACGTGCCCGGTCTACGCGCGACCGGACGGCTTGAGCAGTGCCTAAGCGGCAGCAGGTTCAAAGTCAGGTTGGTAGTCGTTATTCCTTTTAATCGGCCGTCCCGACGAGTACCTTGCTTCCAGAGCCTGGGGCGTGGCGCCTTCTGCCTAGGCTGACGACCAACGCCGACAAAATTAGCGCGATGGAGATCCAGCTTGCGGTATTCGGGACCTGATGAACGATGAAGACCGAACTGAAGGTTCCGAACACCGGTATCAACAGCGAGAGCGGTGCAACGGTCGATGCTGGATATTCGCGCAACAGCAGGTTCCAGCCCCAGTAGCTGAAGTGCGTCGCGGCATACACCTGGAAGGCCAACGAGAACAGCGCGACGGCGCTGACGTGCGATGCGAGCGCAACGAAGGGCTGTGAGCCATACAAGCACCAGGTGAGCAGGAACAGCGGTATTGGCGGAAGCAGGCTGGCCCACACGACGAATGCGAATATTTCCTGCACCCTCGAAATCTTGATCACGACGTTACCGATGCTCCACGCCAGCGCGCTGACCATGACCAGCGCGAAGCCGATGGTGGTTGCTTTGCCGGGGCTGCCGTGAAGGATGCCAATCAGTCCGGCCGCCGCCATAGCGATGCCGGTCATCTGAGAAGCCATCAGCTTTTCGCGAAAGAGCACGACGCCCCAGCCGAGTGTGAAAAAAGCGCTGAACTGAATCAATAGCGATGCATCGCCGGGCGGCACTCCCAGCGAGATGCCCAGATTGATCAAAGCCCACATCGCGACACCGAAGATCAGTCCGTATGCGGCCAGCCATCGGTTAGCCACGTCCGGCTTTTTTACGAGGAACACCCATGGGAATGCAGCGAACGTGAACCGTATCGCGGTCAGGAGTAGTGGATTGATCTGGGCTAAGCCCAGTTTGGTGATGGGGAAATTGAGTCCCCAGATTGCAGTCACGAAGACAGCGAGGATAAGGTGCTTTTTTTTCATGGTCGGCGAAGGTGCTGGAAAAAGCCTGGGCAGGGAGCGTTGGCACAAAGGAGAATGTGCCTCGCTGACGATTTGCCCGCTTTCGACTCAAGGTCAACTATGTTTAAAATCGGGCCATGCCAGAATTTGCCCTTGATCCCAACGAAAACATACCGCGCGATGTGGTTGTGACCGCGCAGACTTATGCCGATGGCGAGCGGTTTCCGTCCCACAGTCATCGCCGTGGCCAGTTCGCCTATGCGGCTAGAGGTGTCATTACGGTCGAAACCGATAAGGACAACTGGGCCGTTCCGCCGCTGAGGGCTATCTGGGTGCCCGCTGGCCTTGCGCATGCCATGCAGATGCGCGGCCCGGTGACGATGCTCAATACCTACGTCCGCCCGCAGACGGCGCGGCGCATGGGCTTACCTGAGCATTGCGAGGTGTTGGGAGTTTCTCCGCTCCTGAGGCAACTGCTGGAGCAAGCCGCCGATCTTCCTGCCCGATATCGCACAGAAGGGCGTGAGGGGCACCTTATGGGGCTGTTGCTGCATGAGATTGCAGAAATGCCCGCGCTTTCGCTGAACGCGCCGTTACCCGGTGAGCCGCGTCTCGCGCGAGCGTGCGGCGAGTTCTTGAAAGCGCCATCGCTGGAGATCGGTATCGACGACATGGCCGCGAACGCCGGAATGAGCCGTCGCACGTTCACCCGCCAGTTCCGCCTGCAAACGGGGATCAGCTATCTCGAGTGGCGGCAGCAGGCCTGTCTGTTAGCCGCGGTGGTGCGACTGGGTCGAGGTGAACCCGTCACGCGAGTGGCCATGGAACTCGGCTACAGCAGTCCGAGTGCGTTCTCGACTGCGTTCAAAGCGACACTGGGTGAAGCCCCTAGCCGTTATTTTGCGCGATGAGCACCGGCGGCTGGCCTTGGCTGGCCGGCTAAGGCCAGATGCGATTGGGCGGCGTCGAAGCATGTCGAGCGGCCGCGTCCGCCTCAAAGGAGACATTGCAGTGACGCGAAAGCGGTCACCCGCGACACCATCGCGCTAAGCCAGCACTTCGTCTATCCAGTCCAGTACACGCCGATTGACGAGTGAACGATTACGCATCTCGCAATGCTCGCCGGCTCCCTGATTGCTGCGAAACCGGATCAGGGTCTTCGGGCAGCGTAGTGCATCGAAGAAATTTTGCGTTCCGGCGGCGAGGGTATCGTGTTCGGCCATGGTGAACAGCGTCGGACAGCGAATATCTCCGATACGTCTATCCATCGTGTAGTGCTCAACCGATGCGAGATAGTCGCGCAGTGTCCCGGTGCCATTCACCCAGTAACCGCGCTTCGCGATACTCCACGTCAATTTCCGGTCGTTTGCCATGATGTGGGTGAGGCGTTCCACGAGCTCCGTCGGCAAATCGCCGAGGTTCGCCACCTGCTCAGATGTCGCGCCCAACTTCATCACATACGTGCGGAATCCATCCGCCACGGAAGCTAGCGCGGGGTCCGCAACACAGGCGGCAAGACGACGCTCGCCAGTCGCCGCACGTGGCGCAAGGTAGCCGCCCAGACTCCATCCGCACAACACGATCTTGAGCGGATCGACGTTCGACAGCGTTTGTGCGAAGTCCACCACCGAACTGATCACGTTCTCCCAATCCGGCCTGAGCGTGATGCTGTGATCGATCAAGGTCGTACCTTGCCCGGGACCATCGAAGATCAATGAATGGTAGCCTCGCCGGGATGCGGCGACCGCAGAAGCAAAGAAAAGGTCGGTAATCGTGCCGTCGTATCCGTTGTTGAAGATCAGGAGCGGTCGAACTTCGTTGGCGCAGCCCTGCGCGGGGATGACATAAGCGAGCAGCGAGGTCCCTTCAAAGGGAATGTGCTGGCGCACAATGGCCGGCTCGCTTAATGCGAGCGCGCGCTCGAATGCCGCGATTTGCTTTTGAGAACCCGACCTCACACGGGGATCGACTGGTTGTCCGAACAAGGGATGAAAAGATTTGCCATAAAAGCACGCGGCCCGTAGAAAACACTCTCTCGCACTAGTCCAATGGCCTTGGGTTTCAGCTTGTCGACCGTCGACCATCATGCGATCAGCGGCTGCGCTCCAGGCGTCATAAAAGAGGGAGTCGTCTCCGTCTCCAATCGTCCGGGCGATCGCCTCGACCTCTCCATAGTCAGCGCCGCCGTAAGGAATGTAGGCGAGCGGCCAGGTTCCGAGTTGTTCGTGAAGTTCGTCTTTGAAGATCGCAGACATCTTTCACTCCCGTGAATGTTGTCATCGCCGATGGGGTGATTGTCAACGGTTTGGCACGAGGTGTCGACTGACTGCGTTTGGCCGACCACCGT
>NZ_CAJMZK010000048.1:0-25481 GCF_905220265.1 Paraburkholderia sp. J67 | reverse complement strand
TGACATGGTGACGCGGGCGCCTTCGGCGGCAAACCTGTCGAGCACGGCCTGATTACGGTCGCACACGATCAGGTTGAAACCACCCTTGGCGGCGCAGCGGGCCATCGGCGCGCCCATGAGGCCTGCGCCAATAAAAGCCACAGTTTTGATGGTCATTACAGCTCTCCTGTTTTCCTGTTGGGTTGCTACCCACACTTCGCCTCTTGAGCCATGTGTGGGATCGCACGACTGCCGCGCGGATGCATCGGTATCTGAAACCGACGACCGCGAGCCGTTGATGGGTTGATCAGGTCGCTCCGCACCAGATCCGCATCGTTGCCGGAACGCAGCGGATCCGCTTTGCAGATCGCCGGTTGGTGCGTTCCCACGATCGGCAAGTCTGGAGCCCCTCTCGACACGCGGTGAGGCGGTTCTCGCGCGCGGTATTACGCGTGAGCGCCTTCCGGGTTCGTTGCGGCGCGCTGGGCGACCACCTTCTTGACGATGTAGAGGGCATTGAGCACGCGCGGGAAACCGATGTAGGGAATCAGGTGGATGATCGCCGCCACGATCTCGTCCTTGCTCAGGCCTGCCGTGAGGCCAGTGTGGATATGCAGCTCGATCTCCGGTTCGGTACCGAGCGTCGTCAGCGAAGCAATCGTCACGAGAGCCTGCTCTCGCTTGGTCAGGCCCGGCCGGGTGTAAATCTCGCCGAAGGCGAATTCGACCATGTATCGGGAGACGTCCGGCGCGATGTCCTTCAGGTCTTCGGTAATTTTGCTGTGGGTCAACACGTTCGGATCGCCGGGTGCGGCGTACTCCATCATCTTTTTGAGTCCGCGTTGATAGTTGTCGGTAGACATGGTGCTGCTCCTTGATATTTAAGCCGTACTGCACAAACAAAACGCTACGAAGCGTATCGATACTCTAGCACGTAAACGAAACGATACGTAGCGTTTTGGCAATTGTGCGCGTGATAGGATGCTGGCTAACGACTCGAAAGGCAGGGGAAAATGGCGCAAATACCGCTCAAGCAGGGCGTAAACGACGCTCCAGATGGCGAAACGCGACTTCACACACCCGGGGAGCGCGCGCGCAAGAAAAAATTGGTACTCGATGCCGCTCGAGAACTTCTGGCGGAAAACGGGGTGAGCGGTTTGGCGGTAGAGGGGGTCGCAAGCCGCTCCGGTGTGGCCAAGACGACGATCTATCGGCGCTATCGCTCGAAAACGGACCTTGCCCTGGCGGTGTTGCTCGATATGGTCGACGACGTTGGCGCGCAGCCTGATGTCGGCGATGCGTGCAGCCAGCTCGCCGCGGTGGTCGACCGAACGATTGAACTCCTGCGTTCAACGCTGATGGGCCGCATCATGCAAGGGTTGGTGTCAGAGGTAGCCACCGACCCGGAACTCGCAGAGGCCTATCGAAAAAACGTGGTGAATCGCCGTCTGGCAGACATTCGCCGGGTGGTGGAACGCGGCATTGAAAAGGGGGAGTTGCGCGAAGGCCTCGATCCGGAGATGGTCACCGACCTCCTCCTGGGACCGATCTACTATCGATTGTTTCTGAGCGGATCGCCATTGGATGACGGTTTCGGCGAGCGCCTCGTCGCCGCGCTGCACCTGCGTCGCGACGGCGCAAAAGCGGCGGACGGTGTCGGGGACGCGAAAGCTTCCAGCGTCAAGGCGACCTAAGGCACGAAAGACATTGATGCGCGAGAGTAGAAAACCCGCACGCGAAACGTAAGCCGTGCGGGTGTAAGCTGGGGCACGATCGAACCAGCTGCGGCGAAGGCCGGACTGGTGTCGTGTTAGCCGCCGGTTTGCGATATCTCGTCTGACCAGCAAGAACAAGCAGGCACTCACCCACGAGAAGGAGCGGCATTCATGGTCACGCCGCGCTCGTTGGGTACGACGCTTTTACTACTGGCGCTCGTCGCCTGCGCCAGCCTGCCGCCACAGACGAATCGCGAGCCCACGTACGCAATCACCGATACTGGCAATACGCGCCTGGGCATGGCCTTCCGGCCACAGGCCGAGGCCCACCCTGGTCTCGACGCATTTCACCTCCTGAAGGATCCAATCGACGCGCTGGACGCGCGCGTGCTCCTCGCCGATCGCGCCGATCGCGCACTCGATCTCCAGTACTACATCTGGCACGACGACCTGACCGGTCGCGAATTGGCCGATGCCGTCATCCGCGCAGCAGATCGCGGCGTACGGGTGCGCATCCTGCTCGACGATCTCGGCACGAACGCCGACGACCGGAAGTTACTCGAAATCAGCTCACATCCGAACATCGAGATCCGGCTGTTCAATCCAGTCGCGACCCGCTCGTTCAGGAAGATTGGCGCTGCGCTCGAGTTCTCGCGAGTCGACCGGCGCATGCACAACAAGGCGATGATTGCGGACAACCAGGCCGCGATCCTGGGTGGGCGCAACATTGGCGACGAATATTTCGGCGCCTCGTCGCTTGTGGAGTTCGGCGATCTCGATGTCGTGATGCACGGCCCCGCCGTGACCGAGGTCTCAGCCGAATTCGACAAGTTCTGGAATTCCCCGTATGCGTACCCGATCAATGTGCTCGACACGCACGCCGCGCCACCGGAAGGACTGAATCAGGAGCGCGAGCGATTGCGCGATTACCTGCGCGCCATGGAGGACAACCCATATGTGATCGCGGCACGGCAGCGGTTGGATCAGATGATCCACGGACAGGGTACGGAACTGTCCTGGGGGCATGCCACGGTTTTGTATGACGATCCGTCGAAGATTGCACGCTCGCCGAACGACAACGAAGGGCATCTGTTGCCGAGGCTGAGGACGCTCGAACTTCAGCCGGAACACGACCTGCTTATTGTGTCGCCGTACTTCGTGCCTGGCGAAGAAGGCGTCGAACGGCTTCGTGCGCTCACGGCACGCGGCGTGCGCGTGACGGTGCTGACCAACTCGCTTGCATCGACCGACGTAGCGGCTGTCCATGCCGGTTACGTTCGCTATCGACGCGATCTCGTCGAGGCTGGCGTGATGCTTTACGAGCGGCGCCCGTTGGGCGACGAAAGCATTTCGAAGCAGGTCGTGTTTGGATCGTCGCGCGCGTCGCTTCATGCGAAGACATACGTGTTCGATCACCAGAGCATCTTCATCGGATCGATGAATCTCGACCCTCGTTCGCTGAAACTCAATACCGAGATCGGTGTGTACTGTGAGAGTCCAACCTTTGCCGACGATGTAGCGAGCTACGTGGAATCGAAAATCGACCGGATCGCGTGGCGCGTGGAGATCCGGACTGACGCGGCGGGACGAGGCGAACCCATATGGATTCAGATCAACGCGGATGGTACGAAAACCGAACTCGATACAGAACCTGCGGTGTCGGCGGCGCGTAGGCTGGAAATCTGGTTACTGGGGCTGTTGCCAATCGAGTCGCAACTGTGATTTGGGAAATCGATCGGGCGAAAATGAACCACGCATTTTCACTGCGTTCATCAAGCCTGCATGTCGAAGCCAATAATAAATTTTCTTGCGTTTTGAATATCACTCCAAAGCCGGCATTCCCTCATTTCTGTATGTTTATTGCGCCGCCGAAAAACTGAGTAGCGTGTCTTGAGAAACTTGCGGGGATTCCAGCAGGAAAACAGCTCCCCGACGATTTACGCGACACATCGCAAGCTCGGTGAATACCCCTACCCGGCTTGACTGCCCGCATCAACAAGTTTCCGTCCCATCTGGCTGCGGCTGGGATCGCGCCCCTCTGTGCATTTTCGCACACCGCCCTTGCATCGTTTGCCGTTGCAACCATTGGCGCGTAGTACCAGAATTTTGAAGCATCAGGAGGGTGTTATTTCAGAACTCCCACATCATTCGCCACAGTAATCGTCTATTCCGAATCGGGATTCGCACGTTTCCTGCGGGATTTATATTTTTAACTAAAAGAGCTTGATATGGAGAAGTTATACAGTTCGGCAGAAGAAGCGCTGTCCGGCATCATAGCCGATGGACAGACCATTGCGATTGGAGGATTCGGAGTATGTGGAATTCCGGAGAAGTTGATTCTGGCACTTCGCGATTCCGGCAAGCAGGGCTTCACCTGTATTAGCAACAACGCCGGCATCGACGATTTTGGGCTCGGTACCCTCTTGAAGACCCGCCAGATCAAACGCATGGTCGCTTCCTATGTGGGCGAGAACAAGGAGTTTGAACGTCAGTACCTGAGCGGTGAACTCGAACTTGAATTCACGCCGCAGGGCAGCCTGGCGGAGCGCTTGCGAGCGGCCGGCGCTGGCATTCCCGCGTTCTTCACCCGCACCGGCGTGGGTACGGTCATCGCAGAAGGCAAGGAGGAGCGCCTCTTTGATGGCAAGCGTTACATCATGGAAACCGCATTGAATGCGGATGTTTCCCTGGTGAAAGCGCACATTGCCGATCGTGCCGGCAATCTGGTCTTTTCGCGGACTGCACGAAATTTCAATCCCGATGTCGCGATGGCAGGAAAAATCACCGTCGCCGAAGTGGAGAAGGTGGTCGATATCGGTCAGCTCGATCCGGACGATGTTCACCTGCCGGGCATTTTCGTCGACCGGATTGTCGTCAACGGCAGCCCTGAAAAGCCCATCGAACGACGCAATTTCCGCACACGTAGCAACTGAAAGGCTAAAAATGGCTTGGACGCATGAAGAAATGGCGGCGCGCGCGGCTGCCGAACTCCACGATGGTGACTATGTCAATCTCGGCATCGGACTTCCGACAAAGGTGGTGGATCATGTTCCGGAAGGCATGCAGGTATGGCTTCAATCGGAAAATGGCCTGATTGGCATTGGCCCGCCGCCGTTTGAAGATGAAATCAATCCCGATCTGATTGACGCTGCAAAACAGACCATCACCATGGTACCCGGCGCGTCGATCTGTTCGTCATCGATGTCATTTGCCATGATCCGTGGGGGGCATATGGATCAATCGATCCTGGGCGCCATGCAGGTAAGCGAACGCGGCGACCTTGCCAACTGGATGATTCCCGGTAAACTGGTTAAGGGTATGGGTGGCGCAATGGATCTTGTCGGAGGGGCGCGGCGAGTGATCGTTCTGATGGAACACCATACGCGCTCAGGTGACCTGAAGATCCTGCGACAGTGTTCTCTTCCTCTGACCGGCGCTAACGTCGTGAGCAGGATCATTACCGACCTCGCCGTGATGGACGTTACGGACGCCGGACTCGTAGTCAAGGAAATTGCGCCTGGCGTAACGCAGGAAGCGTTGCAGAAACGTACGGAACCCACCCTGACGTTCGCACTGTCCTGATTCTGGCTATTGGCTGGCGGTTCAAGGGCAACAGTCATTCACGGCATTCGACCTTGAACCGGACGGCGATCGGATAGAAAGAAGCAACCGTATGTTGAGGGAAACGTCGCCCATATCTGGCCCATCTGCTGACGTGCTGCCCTTCCGCCTTTTTGACTGATCAGGCCTTCAAAACGAACATGCAAAAGCGCGGACGAAAATCATGAATGATGTCGAGTGGACGGATTTTCGCTATTTTCTCGAAGTTGCCCGTACCGGAAAGGTTTCTCTGGCCGGCGAGCGACTTGGAGTCGAGCATTCGACCGTGTCGCGCCGGATCAACCGCCTTGAGGAATCGCTTGGTAGCGTATTGTTTGATCGGCGACGTAACGGCTTCTCCCTGACGGATGCGGGAAAGTCGCTGGTTCCACACGCCGAGCGCATGGAAAATGCGATGCTCGGCGCGCTGGAGGCCAACATGAACCAATCAAGTGCCGTGTATGGTACGGTCCGGGTTGGGACGCCAGAGGCTTTTGGCATCCACATCCTGGCACCAGGCATGGCCAAGCTTAACGCTCAACACCCCGACCTGCATGTCGAACTCATGGCCCAGCCGCAGTTCCCGAGTCTGGTGACTCGCGAGGTCGAAATTCTTGTCACCCTGGAGCCGCCGCAGATCGGCCGGTATACCGTGAGCCGCATCGCGGATGTCGACTATTTTTTCTACACCTCTAAAGCCTACCTCGACACGAATGGCCCTATTCAGGAATTGACGGACATCGTCAACCATGACTTCGTCGACTACGTCCACGATGGATCTCTCAGCGAGCGGTATCGCATCCTTGATGAACTGGTCTCCAATCCGCGAAGACAATTCACATCGACGAGCGTGCTTGCACAGCGAGAAGCCGTCGCGGCGGGCCTGGGAATTGCGCTCCTGACTCCTTATGTGGCGGCAGCACGGCCGGAACTGGTCAACCTGTTTCCCGACATGCCGCAAATCACCCGCACCTTGTGGCTGGCCGCGCCAGAGGATCTGTTTCGCACCACGCGCGTCAGGGTCGTCTGGGATTACATTCGGGCAGTCGTTCAGAGCTATCCAAAGCTTCTGCGACGATAGCCTGTCGGGAGGCGCCACGCGTTGCATGCGTGCCACGGACCCAGGATACTCGCCAGGAATGTCGACCCGTATGATCGGACCGCACGAACCGCGCCGCGCCAGTCCAATCGAAGTGCACTGGCGCGGCTCAGGCCACTCGCGACAACGCCGAAACAAGCCGACCGCCGCGGACCAGAATGCCAGGAGTAAGTGCCTTGCCACTGTGGCTGCATCAGAGGCACAAACCGCTGGCGCGGGATTCACACCCGCTCAATGACGACCGCGAGGCCCTGACCGACGCCAATGCAAAGACTGACGACCGCATAGCGCCCGCCGCGCCTGACCAACTCGCGTGCCGTACTGAGCAGGATGCGGGCGCCGGATGCGCCCAGAGGATGCCCAAGAGCGATAGCACCACCATTCGGATTGACGCGCGGATCGTCGAAGGCCAGATCAAGCATCTTCAGGCAGCCAAGGACCTGAGCCGCGAATGCCTCATTGATCTCAATGACATCCATGTTGGCCAGCGAAAGGCCCGCTCGCTGCAAGGCTTTCGGAATCGCCAGCGCCGGACCAATGCCCATCACTCGGGGTTCAACGCCGAACGCCGCGCCCGCGAGAATCCTGGCCATTGGACGGACCCCGGCCCGCTCGCCGACTGCAAGGTTGCCAATGAGCATGGCAACCGCGCCGTCGTTGACACCCGACGCATTGCCGGCCGTGGTCACCCCACCAGGTTGCAACGTCCGCAGCGACGCGAGCGATTCAACCGTGGTATCCCCTCGAGGGTGCTCGTCCTTCTCCACCAGTTTGGGCGGGGTCTTTTTTCCGGTAGGCACCGAAACCGGCAGAATTTCGCCCGCAAAAAATCCGGATTCCTGAGCTTTTGCAAACTTTGCCTGAGAGGCTGCCGCAAATCGGTCGCTGTCCTCGCGTGACAGTTCAAGGTCCCGTGCGACGTTGTCCGCGGTCTGTGGCATCGTATCCGCGCCATATTCCCGCTCGATAAGTGGATTCGGAAAGCGCGCGCCAATGGCAGAGTCATAAACCTTGAAATCCCGACCAAACGCCGTTTCGCTTTTCGCGACAACAAACGGGGCACGGCTCATGCTTTCAACACCTCCCGCGACGTAGAGATCGCCCTCACCCGCCGTGACCGCGCGTGCAACGTCGAGCACGGCGGCGAGTCCGCTGGAACAAAGACGATTGACGGTCTGTCCAGGAACGCTTGGCGGCAGACCTGCCAGCAGGGCCGCATGGCGAGCGACGTTACGGCTGTCCTCCCCGGCCTGACAGGCGCAACCCAGCACGACATCTTCAATCTGCTCCGGCTGGAAGGGACTCTGCTCTATGACACGGCGAATGACGCCTGCAACAAGGTCATCTGCCCGTACAGGGGCGAGCGCGCCCGCCACACGGCCAAAGGGCGTACGCAAGCCGGAATACAGATACGCGTCAAGCATTGAAATCTCCTGGAGATAAAAATTGTTGTCACTTCACTTGCGACACGGCTCGCAGCCGTGCCCTATCGCCTTTCCGATCGTGTTATCGACCGTTGCATCAGCAACGTCGTCTATCTTTGCCATGTCAAACACGGTCAGACGTGAGCCTACGGCTCCCATCGCGCTCTTGTTCAAGTTCCCTGTCGAAGCTGAACAGGTCGGCGTCACGCATAGGCCTTTTTCCGGTTCATGTGGCCGTTAAAAAACCGTTCGCGTGCGCTCCGGATCGCTGAATCGAAGTCCGCTTCAGTAGCAAGATGCCGGTGATCCACACTCACCAACCAGCCTTTGTCAGCTTTGCACCACCTGATTCTGCCCTCCTCGTATAGCGCGGAGAACCATCGCCAAACGGATGCGTCTTCTGCATTTGCGAGATCCCGAGCCTGTAGGCGAGTAGGATCGCGGGTAGCTTCAAGCATCGACTTCTCCCTGATTACCAGACCACCTGCGTTACCCCAGCCCATGGACACATCCCGGTAGAAAAACAAATAAATCACCGGCGAGGCCATAGATGGTCATGCTGTGGGCAGTGCGATTCAGAGGTACAGATATCGCCATTTAAAATCCAGCATTGCTAGGTTTGCTATGCACTGGAAAATAAGGCCCTTATTATGTATTCCAAGCAAGATTGGCACATTTTCAGGGCGCTAGACATCTTTGACAATTACAAAACTGATGAACAGACTGTCAAATCACCCTTGACAGTCGCCCGTGAAATAAGCGTGCACGAACTCACGCTGCTGCCGGCCATCCTGATGGCTAACTTCATCGTCCTGACCGCCATCGTGCACAACACTCCAGCCCCGAACCCTGCTATGTCGCCTAAGGGCTGAAGCATGCCCTCGGGAAATCAGTGTGCAAAAGTGCACATGCAACGTGCATCCATTGCATTCCCCTCAAAATCAGAACGTGGATAATCCCATGGATACAGCGGTACGTGTCTCGGTTTTAACCGCACACATTCACGGCACGCTCTATTCGACATAACCAGCGAAAGATCTCTCACAGAAATGGAAGAGAGACGGTGTTGGCAATGGTCCGGCTACCGATACGCGACGGTATCTGGTTCGTTCAATCCCCATTCCGGCGCCTCAGTAGTGAAGAATGAACTCAATATAATTAGCCTTGGAGACATTGAATGAGCTTTTTGATAGTCGTCGCAGCGCTGGTGTTTTTAATGATCGCAGCCTATCGCGGCTACAGCGTCATTCTATTTGCGCCGATTGCTGCACTTGCGGCCGTCCTCCTGACCGAGCCTGCTGCCGTTGCGCCGGTGTTCTCGGGCATCTTCATGGAAAAGATGGTCAGCTTCGTCAAGCTGTACTTTCCTGTGTTTCTCCTTGGTGCGCTGTTTGGCAAGGTTATCGAAATGTCTGCCTTTGCCGCCTCGATCGTGGCTGCGGCAATTCGCTACATCGGCCGCTCCCGAGCCAATTTGGTTATCGTCACGGTGTGCGCCCTGCTCACGTATGGCGGCGTCTCCGTGTTCGTCGTCGTGTTCGCGGTCTATCCCTTTGCTGCCGAGCTTTATCGTCAAAGCAACATTCCCAAGCGCTTGATGCCCGGCGCGATCGCGCTTGGCTCGTTCTCGTTCACGATGGACTCGCTGCCTGGCACTCCCCAGATCCAGAACATCATTCCGACCACGTTCTTCAAAACAACGGGTTGGGCAGCACCGGCGCTGGGCATCATCGGCTCAGTTTTTATTGTGGCGGTCGGTCTCACCTATCTGGAATGGCGCCGCCGTAGCGTCATGGCCACAGGTGAAGGATACGGAACCGTACTAGCAAACGAACCACAACACGTTGCCGCCGACGCACTGCCCAGCCCCATTCTCGCCATTCTTCCTTTGCTGCTTGTTGGGATTGCCAATTTTCTATTCACGAAATGGATTCCAGTCTGGTATGGCACGTCGTACACGGTTGCGCCAGAAATCCTGCCGGGTTTGCATGCTCCAGTCACCACGCCGGTGAAGACCGTCACCGGGATCTGGGCAGTCGAAGCCTCATTGCTCCTTGGCATCGCGCTGGTCATTGTCGCGGCGTTTCGCCGTGTTGCTGCGGGGTTTGCCGAAGGCTCAAAAATTGCCGCCGCGGGTGCGCTCCTCGCTGCCATGAATACCGCATCGGAGTACGGCTTTGGTGGCGTCATTGCAGCCCTTCCCGGTTTCGTCGTTATCAGCGATGCACTCAAAAGCATTCCTGATCCCCTGGTGAACGCAGCGGTGTCGGTGAGCACGCTCGCTGGCATTACGGGGTCGGCATCGGGCGGCATGAGCATTGCACTCGGAGCAATATCGGATCTGCTGATCAGAAATGCCCAGACTGCCCAGATCCCGATGGAGGTCCTGCACCGGGTGGTGGCAATGGCAAGCGGTGGCATGGACACGCTTCCGCATAACGGCGCGGTCATTACCTTGCTGGCGGTAACCGGCCTCACGCATCGACAGTCCTATCGCGAGATATTCGCGGTGACGCTGATAAAAACCCTCGCAGTGTTCTTCGTGATCGCGGTTTTTTACACGACACGGATCGTTTGACCAATCGTATATTTTCTGGCACTACCGAAATGACTTACCTCCAGGATGCAACCCGAAAACAGGTGACGGTCCCCATGTTGCAGGCCATGCGCGTCGAAAACGAGAAGATCGCGATGATGGCCTGCTATGACGCAAGCTTCGCGGCAGTGCTGGATCGCTGCGGAATCGATGTCCTGCTTGTCGGCGATTCGCTCGGAAACGTATGCCAGGGACAATCGACAACCCTGCCAGTGACCATCGAGCAGATGATTTACCACACCGAATCGGTAGTCCGGGGCACCGCAAGCGCGTTAGTCGTCTCGGACATGCCGTTCGCGACCTACCCGACACCTCTGGAAGCATTCAACAATGCCGCGCGCCTGATGCAAGCCGGTGCACAAATGGTGAAGCTTGAAGGTGGCGCCTGGCTGATGGATACCGTGCGCTTCCTCGTAGAGCGTGGCATACCGGTGTGTGCCCATGTTGGACTGACGCCCCAATCCGTCCATGCGCTTGGCGGATTCCGCGTCCAGGGAAAAACGGAGTCCGCTGCGGCGAGACTCGTCGACGACGCGCTAGCCTTGCAAGCCGCCGGTGCGCAGCTTCTGGTCATGGAAGCGATCCCGGCTACGCTGGCCAAAGAGGTAACGCGCCGCCTCACGATCCCGACTATCGGCATTGGTGCGGGAGCGGAATGTTCCGGACAGGTGCTCGTGCTGCACGACGCGATTGGCGTGTTCCCGGGGAGAAAGGCCCGGTTCGTCAGGAACTTCATGGAGGGTTGCTCCTCCATCGAAGAAGCCATCCGTGCTTATGCGACCGACGTGAAGAGCGGCGCCTTTCCCGCTATTGAGCATACGTTCTCGATCTGAACTGTAAACCGCAAACGTTTCGACAATCGTTATCGCCGCATCACAACAGGAGACAAAATGGCCAGGCTCGACGGAAAAGTCGCCCTTATTGCGGGAGGTTCAGCGGGAAATGGCCGCGCAACGGCCTTGGCCTTCGCGCGGGAGGGCGCGCGGATCGCGATTCTGGATCGTGATGCGGCACAAGGGACCGAGACGAAAAGGCTCGCGATGGCGGTGGAATACGCGAAGGACCGGGTCCGCGTGAATGCACTCGCCCCTGGCGCAACAGGAACGGACCGGGTGCTGGCGATGATGAAGGTGGATGGCGCGACCGGTGTAGCGGCAAAGAATCAGCTCTTGGGCCTGATTGCGCCAGAAGACGTCGCCTCGACGGTGCTCTTTCTCGCATCCGATGAAACGCGATCGACCACCGGCCACATCTTCCCGTAGGCGGCGGGTTGATTATTTCCTGATTTTTTACCGACTTTTAAATGTTGAGCGAACCAAGATGACCGAATACACCGACATTCTCTATGAAGTTCAAGCTGGCGTGGCCCGCATTACCATCAACCGTCCGCAAAAGTACAATGCGTTCCGCGGCAAGACTTGCGACGAACTCATCCACGCATTCAACGCGGCGTCATGGGACAAGTCGATTGGGGTCGTTGTACTGACCGGCGCCGGCGACAAGGCATTTTGCACGGGCGGCGATCAGTCCGCGCATGACGGCGGATACGATGGCCGAGGACTGATCGGGCTGCCGGTTGAAGAACTCCAGGGTGTCATCCGGGACTGTCCCAAGCCCGTCATCGCCCGCGTGAACGGCTATGCGATTGGTGGCGGAAATGTGCTGGTTACGTGTTGCGATCTCGCTATTGCCTCCGAAACTGCCCAGTTGGGTCAGGTCGGTCCGAAGGTCGGATCGGTTGATCCGGGATTTGGAACGGCGCTGCTCGCACGTGTCGTCGGTGAAAAGCGGGCGCGGGAAATCTGGTTCCTATGTCGCCGCTACGCCGCGGCTGAGGCGTTGAGTATGGGGCTTGTTAACGCGGTCGTGCCGCACGACCAACTGGACGCGGAAGTCGAGAAATGGAGTCAGGAGATTCTCGCGATGAGCCCTACCGCACTCGCGATCGCCAAGCGTTCCTTCAATGCGGACAGCGAATCAATTCGCGGCATCGCAGGCCAGGGCATGCAGGCGCTGGCGATGTACTACGAGACGGCTGAGTCCCAGGAGGGTGTTCGCGCCTTCCTCGAAAAACGCAAACCGCGCTTTCGCGACGTGTTGGCGGGCAACGCGGATCCTCTGTAACCCGACAATTCGCGTTTGGCAACCGCCCGGACAGATGTCCGGGCGGTGTCGTGTCTTCGGGGCGGTCAGTTGCCGCCCCTATCGATATAGAACGGCTGCTGTTCCATCCCACGTGCCATCGTCCACGATCAGAAGTCGCAGAATAACATCCACTGGACTGGCGGCACCTAGAACGAGTGTCGCATACCGATCATGCTGGCAACTGTCGTGCCCTCCACGCCGTAGAGCGGTCCATTGATCGACAGACCCGTATTCATCGCACCGTGATTATCGACGGCTCCAATCTGGGCATAAAGTGTGGTTCGTTTCGACAGAAAATACTCGCCGCCCACTGCGCCCATCACCGAGTGATTGCTCGTGTGATTGCGGTCGCTCGTGATCCAGACACCACCGTTGACGGCGATGGTCGGCGTTATCAGATAGTCAAGCCCCCCGCTGTAGACGTTGTTGTTGAACGAAGCAGCGGTCTTGTAGTTGACGAAGGCCAGCTTGGCAGTGAGCATGCCGAACTTGTATGCAGCGCCAATCGTGCGCCCCAGGAACGCCTGGGTGCTGGGGAACGGCGTCTGCACCGTGCCGCCGCTGTTACCGTCGTAGATGGCGGCATTGATCATCAGCCCACCGTGAGTGTAGCTCAGGCTGGCCGAATACTGCCTTCCAGCCTGAAAATCCCCTCCCTTGCCACCAAGTGCATACATCACACTTGCTTGCAGGCCGCCAAACACCGGGCTGGCATACGAAACGGCGTTCGCGTTATAGATGCCAGTGGCAAGAACATTGTCGACCATGTTGACGAGGCTGCTACCGAACAGCGTGAATGAGCGCGGATCGGACGCATAAAGCGCGAGGAAGAACGGTGAATATTGAAGCCCGGCTTTGACCGTCCCGAATTGCCCTCCGAGGGCGACCCACGCCTGACAGCCGAACAGGTATCCGTTGCAATCGGCAAACCCGCCATTGGCCGCGCTGACGCCGCTTTCGAGCTTGAAACTGGCATTCAGGCCGCCGCCGAGATCCTCGTTTCCGGTCAGACCAAATACGGACGGTACCAGCCCCGCGCCGACCATCGCGAACTGCTTGCCGGTATTGGCTCCGGTGGTGTCATCCGCGGTTTTGCTCGAATACATGATGCCAGTGTCGATCACACCGTATAACGTCACGCCACTGTCAGCGTGCCCGGTTGTGCTGATCGCAAACGTGGCCAGACAGGTCGTCAGCTTCAGACACGAGTGTTTAACTTTCATCAAATTTGTCTCCTTAATATTATTAGCATGCCGAATTTATACGTTAGCTACGTGCGCAAACGCGTGTGCATGACACGGAATGACCAAACCGAAATACAGGCAAGCGGCAGGAAGAAAAAGCGCAGCTCGCCGGCACATACTTCGCCTGTTCTTTCAGCCTGGCCGGTCTTCGATTGCAAGAAGCGTGCAACGCGCTGTCCGGGCACGAAAGTACGCGCCCGATGCGCAGACGGAGGACGAATGTACGTGTGGTCCGAGTGATTTTCTGGACACGTGGATCGGGCAAATGTCCGGTAATCGGACACTCATGAATTTGATTGTTCTCCCGCATTGGGTCATGCGGGTCATTCAACTGGCGCGTATATTGCATTGCGTGAAACCTGCCCGACAGCCGTTCCCGCTGCGTTTGGACAAGGAGTGCAACGGCACATGCACATGCGAGGACATGCGGGCACGCCGAATTTGCCGTCGCAGCGATAATCGATGGGTGGAAACTTGAATTGCTGTGCGGGCAAGCTTGGCGTAAAAAGTCCAAATGAGCGGGAGCGATGCGAGACACCCCGCCAGCGCGCGGCGGCAAGCCGCCATAGCAAGGAGGAGCGATGCAATTGGATGTGCTGGGGACGGAGGTGTTTTCACCTGACTTTTCCCGTCGTGTGATGTCGGCGTGGGAAAATTTCATGGTGGAAGGCAGCGGCGCGGAACAGGTTCACGACGCCAAGGTCCGGGATGTGATCCTGTCCTCCTGGCAGAGATGCCGGGAGGGACAGGTACCGCCGGCGGTCGAGGAGGCCCCTTTGGCCGCCCGCGGCGATGACCTCCAGCAACTGCATATGGAGCATCAGGATTTGCTGGATGTGACACGGGAAGTCGTCGCGTCGCTCGGAGGCGTACTCAACCAGTCCCGAAGCGTACTCGTGGTGACGGATCCGCAGGGCGTGATCCTGAATGCCTACGGCGATCCAGCGACCGTGGATTCTGGCGCCGAGCGTCATATCGCCCCCGGTGGACATTGGGGAGAGCTTGTGAGCGGGACCAATGCGATTGGAACCGCCATTGCTGCCGGCAGCCCGGTTCAGGTCCATGCGCTCGAACATTACTGCGAAGGTGTCAAAGCCTGGACGTGTTCCGCCGCATTGGTACGCGATGGGCGCGGCGGTGACATTCTTGGCGCCATCGACATTTCAGGCTCCGACGACACCTTTAATTTCCACAGTCTCGGGCTCGCAATATCGATTGCGACGCAGATCGAGTCGATTCTCAAGGGAAAAGAGGCGCGTGACACGATCAAACTGCTCGAATGGTGCAGCGCCGAATCGTCCACATGGCACGGCGACGGCGTCATCGTGCTGGATGCCAAGGGGCGCGTAATCAGCGCGAACCAGCATGCTTCGGACGCATTGACGCGGTTAGGGCTCCCGCAACCTGTCGTACACGGTCAGCCCCTGCCGGGTACGTTGCGCAGCGCCTGTCGCCGCCCGGTTGACCTGCCGTTGTGGGTCAAACCGGAATGGGTCCAGCCGGTCAGGTTTGATGGCAGAAGCTTTGGCTCACTCGTGGTCATTCCGCGAAGCACGCTGCGCTCGTCCCAGACAGCACTCGCGCGCCCCGCGGTGGTGAACGAGGCATCGCCCGGAACGGGATTCGAGAACATCGTTGGGCTCAGCGACGCCATCGGAGCGGCAGTCAGTCGCGCTCGCCGCCTCGCAGCGGGAACGCTCCCGGTGCTGCTGCTCGGCGAAACCGGAGTGGGCAAGGAAGAGTTTGCGAAGGCCATTCATGAATGCTCGCCCGTTCACGCGGGCCCCTTCGTCGCCGTCAATTGCGGAGCCTTCGCGCGCGAGCTCATTGCAAGCGAGTTGTTCGGGTATGCCGAGGGCGCATTTACCGGTGCTGTCAAGGGCGGGCGTCGCGGGAAATTCGAAGAGGCCGATGGCGGCACGCTCTTCCTCGATGAAATTGGCGAATTGCCGCTCGACGTGCAACCTCATCTACTCAGGGTGCTGCAAGACGGCATCGTAACGAGAATCGGCGAAAGCCGCGCCCGCAAAGTGACAGTACGCATCATTTCGGCGACCAACCGGAATCTGCGTGCAGTGATTGGGGAGGGACGCTTCCGCGAAGACCTGTATTACCGTCTGGCAGTGGCCACGTTGAGCCTGCCGCCATTGCGCTCCAGGCAACGCGACGTGCCGCTCCTCGCGGAACATTTCGTCGAGCGCTTCGCGCAACGCACGGGAACGCCCGCCAAGCTAATCAGCGCCGAATTGCGTCAGGCGCTCAGTCTGCATGCCTGGCCGGGCAATATCCGTGAACTCAAGAACACGCTGGAAAGCATGTGCCAGATCGCCGATGGCGACACACTCATGCTCGACGACCTCCCGCTCGAGTGCAGGAGTGAGGATGTTCAGCCGGAGGGCCCCAAACTCGCGGGCCTGAAGGCGCGCGAACGCGAATCGATCATCGCCGCCATCGATGCACACGGTGGAAATCTCCGCCAGGCTGCGCAGAGTCTCGGCATCGCGCGAAGCACGTTGTACGTCAAGATAAGGGCCTATGGCATAAGGCGTTCGTTCGTTACCGACGACGACAGCAAGCCTCTATCATGATTCCCTTTCTGCTCGCCATCCTTCGTGGTTCGATACCCTAACTCCGGTCGCCCTCCGGATAAAGCGCCAGCGATTGCGTCACGAACGCCCGGACAGCGGGTGAGAGTTCCCGCTTTCTGCTGGCCATCGCGAGTTGAACGGCGAACCTGAAATCGACAATGGGCCGATAGCACATCCCCGGTTGTGTGAAATTGCGCATCGATTCCGGAACAACCGCAACGCCATAGCCCGCCGAGGCAAGGCTGATGGCCGCAATGAAGTCGTGCACTCGATACTCCAGAAATGGCACGAAATCGCCGGCCGCACCGAGTGCGTTGAGTACCGCGCTGAATCCCTCGTCGTCATCGAAGTTCGGCGATATGAATAACTGATCCTTCAGATCGCTGACCGATACTGTCTTGCGCGTCGCCAGCAAATGATCTTCCGCCATCGCGACCATAAGGTGTTCAGTATGGACGATCGTGGCCACGATACCCGGTGGACACGGGTGCCGCGGCCTGAGAATACCCACGTCGATCTCGCCGCTTTCAAGCGCCTGGAATTGGCGCGGCGTCTCCAGCGCCACGACCTCGACCCGGACATCGCCGTGCGTCGCGCGGAATTCGCGCAGCATTCTGGACAATACGCCGGTGCTCACACCCGACGCGACAGAGCCGATCCGCACAACGCCCGCGAGCCCTCTGGCCGCGAGACGTCCTATCTGGTCGGCACGGTCGATATGGCGCAATGCCGCAACCGCTTCGGCGTGGAAGAGGCGGCCCGCATCGGTCAGCGTCACAGGCTGTCGTTTATTGCGGTTCAGTAGCCGGACACCCATGTCCTGTTCGAGGCGCTGAATTTGCGTGCTAAGCGCCGATTGCGCGATATCCAGTCGATCCGCTGCTTTGGCAAAGTGCAGTTCCTCCACCACCGCCGTGAAGTACCTCAGCTGACGGGCATCGATCATTTAATCTCCAATAGCGAATAAAGATTCTGATTTCCAAGATGGATGCTATCAAAAAAGCCGTGTGAAATGGAGCCTCGATCACAGAGGAGAACAGCATGGATGCACTGCTCGCCGAGACGATTTCCGTCGCTGACAGCCAACCGCTTTTCCGTTTATCCGCACACCCCGACCATCACCGCATCGTGCACGTGACAGGCGATCGCGATGCCCTCGCCGGCTTTTTGCAGGACGTCAGGGGCATCGATGTCCAGAATCTCGAATACGTTCCGCTTATGCGCTATCACCTCGCCGACAAACTGGTCGCGCGCCTTGGTGAGCATTTCGCCCGCACGCTTGTCGAACTGGTCAAGGACCGTCGGCACGGCGGCGTTACCATCGGCCTCCAGGGCCTTTCTCAAGACCCGACCGATTTCGTCAAATTTGGCACGGCAGTCGGCCATATCCTCGGCCCCGGCAACCACGATGCCATGTCGGGCACCTACTATGCCCGCTTCGTGGTGCAGCACACCGACAGCAGCGATTCGTATCTTCGCCAGGCATATCGGCTGTTCACGCTGCATACCGACGGTACATTCGTCAGCGAGGCTACGGACTGGCTGCTGATGATGAAGTTTGGTGAGCGAAACGCGGCTGGAGGAGAATCACGCTTTCTGCATCTCGACGACTGGGAAGAACGCGACCAGTTTGTCAATCACAGGCTCGGCAATCAGCCTTTCATGTACAAGGCGCCTGGGTCCAAGAACGTCAACGAGAAGGTCGAAAGACCGCTCTTCTTCCAGGGGAAATACGGCTTGTCGATCTCGTTTATCGACCAGTTCGTTCAGCCGTCGAATCGCGAAGAAGCCGCATTCCTCCATGCACTATCGGCGTCGATGGAAGCCTCCACCGGAACGAAGGAAGTCGTGCTGCCAGTAGGCGATCTCGTGGTCCTGAACAATGACTTCTATCTCCACGGGCGTGCCCCGTTCCGGCAACACGAATCACTGTTTCGTGAACTGATGCGACAGCGTGGGATGTTCGCAGCTTGATGCAGCATTCAACGGACAAGCGTGCAGCTAACTCCGCCAATTGGAAAAGCAATGCGAAGAGATGAAATGAAAAGCCATATGGAGACCATCAAGGCTCAGGGCATGCCACCCGTCAAACAGTTGACGCAGGCAGCCTATGGACTCAGACGCGATATCCCGCCGCGGTTGCGCAAGATCCTCTCTCTAGCGGACTTCGAGCTGGCAGCACGGCGTTTCCTGCCGCGCCCGCTTTTCGGCTATATTTCCGGCGCGGCGGAGGACGGAACATCAGCCGCAGCCAATCGCCATGCGTTCGAACGCCTGAAGTACTGCCCAAAGGTACTCGTTGACGTATCAGGTCGATCCCAGCAGACCACGATCTTCAACCAGACCTGGTCTTCTCCATTCGGTATCGCCCCGATCGGAATCAGCGCTCTTTCGGCATATCGAGGTGACGTTGCTCTGGCTCGTGCTGCTGCGGAAGAAAACATCCCGGCGATCATGAGCGGTTCTTCGCTCATTCCGATGGAGACAGTGCACGCCGCTGCTCCGGGGACGTGGTTTCAGGCCTACCTCCCCGGCGACGTCGCGCGCAGCGATGCGCTGATTGATCGCGTCAAGGCCGCGGGTTTTTCCACGCTGGTTATCACGGTTGACATTCCCGTATGGGCCAATCGTGAAAACAACGTTCGCACCGGCTTCTCATTGCCGTTGCGTCCGTCGCTGCGTCTGGCAATGGATGGCATTTCCCACCCACGGTGGCTGCTCGGGACATTCGCCCGGACGCTATTCAATCATGGGATGCCCCATTTCGAAAATTCATTCGCGACGCGCGGAGCCCCGATGTTATCCGCGACGGCGATTCGTGACACCACGGGCCGCGATCATCTGTCATGGTCGGACATCGCGCGAATTCGCAGGCGCTGGAGCGGAAATCTCGTCATCAAGGGCATCCTTGACGCGGACGACGCGCTGCGCGCGGTCGAGATTGGCGCAGACGGCATCATTGTGTCGAACCACGGTGGACGTCAGCTGGACGGCGCAATCGAACCGCTACATGTCTTGCCCCGGATCTGCGATGCCGTTGGGGGCAGAACCGTCGTGATGATGGACAGCGGAATCCGGCGAGGTGGAGATGTACTGAAGGCACTTGCGCTGGGCGCGCAGTTCGTGTTCGTCGGCCGTCCGTTTATGTATGCCGCAGCTGTGGGCGGCACACCCGGTGTCCGTCACGCCATCAGCCTGCTCAGGGACGAAGTCGACCGGAACATGGCGATGCTGGGAAAGCGTTCGATCGGAGAGATCGATCGCGAACTACTTGCCTGAATGGGTGGCCCGGTGGCGCATGCCGGGCCTTCTTTGTGCCCGTTGCGGCAGACACGCGAAAACATGGCGTGGTTGCAAGCCGCTCCGGGCTGAAATCGCGTCTACATTGCTCAGGACAACGTATAAGCAGTCTTGACCGACGTATAGAATTCGCGGGCATAGCTACCCTGCTCGCGAGGACCGTAGCTGGACCCTTTACGGCCGCCGAATGGCGCGTGGTAATCGACACCCGCTGTCGCCACGTTCACCATCACCATGCCTGCGCTCGAACGCCGCTTAAAGTCCGCCGCGTATTTCAACGAGGTTGTGCAGATGCCCGAAGACAAACCAAAATCCGTGTCGTTGGCAACGCTCACCGCCTCCTCGTAATCTTTCACGCGTATGACTGAAGCGACGGGGCCGAAGACTTCTTCCCGGTTGATGCGCATGTCGTTTTGCGTCTGCGTGAACAACGCCGGCGACAGATAGTAGCCCGCCGTGTCGCGCGTGAGCAATTGGCCGCCGGCGACGCGTTTCGCGCCCTCCGCAATGGCGGTCTCGATGTACCGGCAGTCCTGCTCCAGTTGCTCCTGAGAGGCGACCGGGCCGATATCGGTGCCCTCCTTGAGCGCGTGGTCGACACGAAGCGTTGCCATACGTGCCGTCATTGCCTCGACGAACGCGTCGTGGATCGACTCCTCGACAATCAGGCGGCTTGAGCCCGTACAACGCTGCCCTGTCGAATAGAACGATCCCTGGATGGCAACGGATACCGCCGTGTCGAGATCGGCATCGTTCAGGATGACAAGCGGATTCTTGCCACCCATCTCCAGTTGCACTTTCGCCCCACGCTGAAGGCAGGTCACGCCGATCCCGCGACCAGTCTCAACCGAACCGGTAAAGCTGATCGCCCGGACCTTCCGGGAAGACGCAATGGCATGGCCGACCTTCGACCCCGGTCCCATCACCAGGTTAAACACCCCAGCGGGCAAGGCTCCCGCTCGCGCGATGATCTCCGCCAACGCCCATGCACTGCCCGGAACCAGATCGGCGGGCTTGAACACGACGGTATTTCCGAAGGCCAACGCAGGGGCAATCTTCCAGGCGGGAATGGCAAGCGGAAAATTCCACGGTGTGATAATACCCACGACACCTTCAGGCTCGCGGGTCACCTCAACGTCGACACCTGGCCGGATAGACGGCAGCCGCTCCCCCGAAGCGCGCAGTACCTCACCCGCGAAGAACCTGAAAATCCGTCCTGCCCGCGCGGCTTCACCAATGCCTTCGGCAAGCGTCTTTCCTTCTTCCCGAGACAGCAATTGCCCTAGTTCGTCACGCCGGGCAAGCAGTTCGGTTCCGATTCGGTCAAGGGCATCGGAGCGTTGCTCTGCGGTACAACGTGCCCACACGGCTTTCGCATCCCAGGCCGCATCAATGGCTTGCGCGGTCTGCGTCGCATCGGCACGGGCATAGGCTCCCACCACGTCAGTGGTATCGGATGGGTTGGTATTGAAGCCGACGGTCGCGCCTTCTACCCACTCGCCAGCAATGAAATTCTTGTGAACGGATGTTGTCATGATTGGTTTTCTGTCAAGCGCAAGCGCCAGTCCCCACGACGTGGGACCGGCGAACTGTGTGTGGAACGCGCGGATATCGCGTTTCGTTAGAAAGCCGCCTGGTAAAGCGCCAGCGCTTCTTCGTGTTCAATCTCTCGCGGGTTGTGAACCAGCAGGCGCCGAATGTTCATCACGTCGTTCGCCAGCATCGCGAGACTGTCCTGCTTCACGTTCACGTCGCGAAGACGCTGTGCATAGGGCATCCCGGCAACAAGCCTGCATACCGCATCCACGAATGTATTAGCCGATTCGGCTTCGGACGCCGATGCCAGGTTCGGCTGGATCGCTCGTCCCATCCGTGCATAGATCGCCTGCGCCGTATCCAGATTGAAGCGCAGAACGTGCGGCAACATGAGCGAATTGGAGAGGCCGTGAGGCACGTGATAGCGAACGCCAAGGGGATAGGCCAACGCATGCACGGCACCCACGGAGGAATTGGCGAAGGCCATGCCGGCGAAAAGCGATCCCAGCAGCATCTGCTCGCGCACATCGAGATCTGAGCCCGTGTCAACAGCCCGTGGGAGATGGTCGTAGAGCATCTTCAACGCCTGGAGAGCCAGCAGGTCGGAGAGCGGATTTTTCTTCAGATGTGTAGTCAGCGTCTCGATGGCATGAACCATCGCGTCCACGCCGGTCATCGCGGTCACAGCAGGCGGCAGGCCAACCGTCAACTCGCAATCGAGCAACGCGAAATCCGGCAAGAGCAAGGGAGAAACGACGGGCTTCTTTTCGTCGCCCGGTGTGGTCACGACCGAGATGGGCGTGACCTCCGAACCGGTGCCGGCCGTTGTCGGTATCTGGATCAACGGCAGCCGGGGACCGCGCGCGGCGCCAACGCCGTAGATGTCGCCCATCGCTTGTGGTGTACGAACGAGTAGCGCGACCAGTTTGGCTGTATCAAGCGAGCTGCCGCCGCCGAAGCCGATGACGCCGTCGACGCCCGTCTGTCGAGCAATATCCGACGCATTGACAATAGTCGCTTCCGGCGGATCCGCCAACACGTCGGAGAAAACGGTGACTTCGACCTGCGCCCTGCGCAGCGCTTCAATGGCGGAAGCCGTCACACCGGCCTTGTGAAGACCGCTGTCGGTGACGAGAAAGGCGTGTTTGACGCCGAACTCGCGAGCAATTGTGCCGAGCGTGCTGATCGCGCCACGCTGACACGCGATTCTCGGCGTGGTCTGGAACTGGAATTCAATCATGAAGTTTGTCCTCGGAGCCTGAATCAGTGGGTCAAGGTCTCTCGTGACGGGGCGTTGAATTGGGTGCTGTGCGGCAATCCGCACAGCACCTTCCCATCATGAGGACCGATTCGATCAAGCCACTTCAGGCTCAATGCTTCCGACAGTCGCGCGGGACAATACGAAGCCCTCGTAGCCCTTCTGCGCCGTCTCATCGCACTTTTGGAGGTACAGCGGAAGGCCACCGGGATAGTTGAGCATTTCGCGCTTTTTTCCCGGGATGTTGGCGCCCATGTACCACGAGTTGGTCTGGACGAAGAGCGTCTTCGATGCAACATCGCTGACGTGTTCTGCCCACGCTTCGTCGGCGCCCTTCGTCGATTCGATGCGCGCGTAGTCGTTTGCGCGAAGGTAGTCGAGCAGTTGAATGACAACGTCACCCTGTGCTTCTGCTGCGGTCGGGCCGTTCAGGAAACCGGTAGGAGCGTGCGGACCATACACGAAGAGCAGGTTCGGGAACCCTGCGGTTGCCAGCCCCAGGTTCGCCCGGATACCGTCTTTCCAGCGCTCGTTGATCGTGGATCCGTCGACGCCGCGAATGTCGATGCTCAGGATACCGCCCGTCACGGCATCGAAACCAGTGCCCATTACGAGAATGTCTAGCTCACGTTCGATACCGTCCGCCGTCACGACCGCATTAGGCGTGACATGGTGAATCGCATTTTCCCGAAGATCCACTAGCGTTACGTTATCCTGATTGAATACCTCGTAGTAACCGTTCTCGAGACACGGCCGCTTGGTACCGAACGGGTAAGGCGCCGTATCGGGGGCCAGCTTCCTCGCGATGTCCGGGTCATTGATCCGCGCCCGCGTCTTGTCGCGCCAGAAAGCGTACGCCGTGTCATTGGCTTCCTTGTTGAAGAGCACATCATTGAATGTCGCCAGCCACGGGTGGAAACCGGCCTTGGCCCAGACCGCTTCGTAGATTTCCTGGCGCTCCTCGGGCGAGACTTCCAGTGCGCCCTTCGGGAGGAAGTCCATGTCGAACCCGCCGAAGGTCTTACGTCGCAAGTCAAAGCGTGCCGGATAGTCGGCCTTCATGCGGCTTTGCGCACTCACGTCAGTGTGACGCGGGCCCATCGGCAATGCCATGTTCATGGTGCGCTGGAAGACTGTCACGTGCGAAGCCGTTTTGGCTGCCTCCTGGATGACCTGCACGGCGCTCGCACCGGTGCCGATCACACCAACCCGCTTGCCGGCGAAATCCAGACCTTCCTGTGGCCACAGACCAGTGTGCGGCTTCGGACCGGCAAACGAGTCCAATCCTTCGATCGCCGGAATATAGGCCTTGGCCGCGAAGCCCGTACAGAGAATGACATAGCGCGAGCGGAATTGATCTCCGCTCCTGGTCCTCACTGTCCATTGGTTGCCGGCTTCATCGAAGTCTGCCGATGTCACGCGCGCATTGAACTCGATATCCTTGCGGATATGCCACTTGCTATCGACGTAGTCGAAGTAGTTGCGCAGTTCTTCCCAGCCCGGAAAGAGCTCTTTCCAGTTCCAGTCCTTCCACAGATTTTCATCCGAGAATTCGTAAATCGGCACCTGTGTATCGACACGCGCGCCCGGGTAGCAGTTCCAGTACCAGATGCCGCCGATATCGGGTGCGGCTTCAAGGAGCCGTACCTTGAAGCCACGTTTGCGCAGGTTGTACAACTGGTAGACGCCCGAAAAGCCAGCGCCCACAATCAGGACATCGTAGTCCGCGCGATCGTTCTCTCCATTGCGATTACTCTTCGCGGGCGATGCTGCATCGAGGCGAGCAAGTTCGGCTGACTGCACGTTGGTCATGGTGTTGTCTCCGTATGTATTGAATTCGAATGTATCGATAGACATTAGCGGGCAATGCACTTCCGGTCGGTTCCATCCGTGTTGAGCCCGCCTACCCTATTGCAACAGCTGTGCCATCGCGCCTGATGGTCACCACCGGAATCCCCCAAACGGCTGAGATAACGAGAAAAAATCGCACGGACGCCGTGATGCCTCGTCTAACGGTATCGACTCGTGCGCGCGGGAAGTGTCCGGCTTTCGGACAGATGTCCGAACCGTGTGTCCAATCAACGTCACCGTGAAGCTGTGAACGGCAGACATCCTCGTCAAATGGAGATTCGTCAGCATGCCCGCTGCCCCAATCACAGGGATACAGGTTTGCGCGTGGTTAGCAGCTTCTTGCAGCACATCCAACGATTCGCCGTAGTTATCCCGCCTGAAATCAGCCAGTTCATTAATAGCCGTATTTTTATTTCATATTACAAAACACGGTGGTCGCACTCTGGTCACTTTCGTTCTAGAGTTTTTAATTGACGACTAGCGCCGTGCTGCCGAGCGTAGACCGCTGACTGCGGCGTTGAACATCCGAAGAAGGTTTCAGGCTCGCGGTGGAGTGTATTTGCGCACAATGAACGTGCGCCAATTGCCGTTGTCATGCGCGTCCTGATCGGGCAGCATCTTGTATCGCCGCGCGCCTCAACGATGATCCCGACGTACCAGACCTTCGTGTGTAGGGACATCGCGGCAGTGTTCCTCGGCAGCACGATGGTGAGCGACACACGTGACTCGGGCAGAAAAAAGAACGCACGCCGTAGGCTGCCTGGAAATACCGCGGCGAAAGATCTCCGCAAATCATGTCACTACTGCGAATGCTCGACGCCCACTTTGTCGTCAAGA
This sequence comes from Paraburkholderia sp. J67, assembly GCF_905220265.1. NCBI lineage: Bacteria > Pseudomonadati > Pseudomonadota > Betaproteobacteria > Burkholderiales > Burkholderiaceae > Paraburkholderia > Paraburkholderia sp. J67. Next base: position 309 of record NZ_CAJMZK010000048.1, on the reverse strand, counting down.
AGGCCTTGGTCCGGCGGCCCGTAAGCGGCAGAGCAAACGTCTCCGCATAGTGGAAACAGACAGGGTTCTTCCTGTCCGTCTCCTGCACTGTGTATGGCTCCACGGGGGACGATGACCGGGTAGCAAACCCAACAGGAAAACAGGAGAGCTGTAATGACCATCAAAACCGTGGCTTTTATTGGTGCAGGCCTCATGGGCGCGCCGATGGCCCGCTGCGCCGCCGAGGGTGGATTCAACCTGATCGTGTGCGACCGTAATCAGGCCGTGCTCGACAGGTTTGCCGCCGAAGGCGCCCGCGTCACCATGTCC
>NZ_CAJMZK010000047.1:0-26741 GCF_905220265.1 Paraburkholderia sp. J67 | reverse complement strand
GCGGCGAAGACGGGGGATGTGGGGCGCGCGGTGGCGCAGGCGCTTTAAGCCCTTTCGCGTTTCGACGCGGCTCGGACTGCTTCCTCCCGGACGGCAAGATGCGCGGCTTTCCAGTCGCGTTTCTTACCGTCGTTTCACTTTGGCCGCTAGCGTGACGGCGCGCACGCGCCGTCCTTTGGCCTCCCCCTTTTTCAGGATGACTCCGCTCCCACTCGGGTTAGCGTTTCCCTTTTGCGCGTCGTATCGCGTCGTGCCGTGTCGTACTGCGACCGACCAACCGAACGCGCACACCCGCCGCGAGGCGGGCATGGACAGGGAGCGTGGGATGCGAGACCAGGGTGAGTTGGCGCAGCGCCTGATCGAGGCGATGCGGGGCGGCGAGGGCGGGACGACATCGGAGCTGGCGGTGCGGGTGCAGGCGGACGTGCGCGCGGTGCGCGAGATCCTGCGGCTCTGGCTGGGCGCGGACATCGTCCATGTGTCGGAAGTGGTTACGCCGCGTCGCACGCTGGTTTATCGCTATGGCGCGGCGCCGCCTGAGGCCGCCGCAGCCGCCGCCGAAAGGCAGCGTCGTTCGCGGCCGGCTGCCGAGTTGCCGCCCGACCGCTGGCCGCAACTCGACCCCGAGCTAGCCGCGGCCATTGACGCGATGATGCGCGTGAACTCGCGCGAGCGTTGATGCCGCGGCGGCCGATGCCGCGGCGGCCGGTGCCGCAGTGGTTGAACCCACGCGCGCGGCGCGCCGCTCAGGCCGCGCCGTTATCGGTGGACGGTTGTGCGGACGATTGCGTGGCCGCCTGCATGTCGGCGGGTTGCGCCGCGCGGCACAGCGCCGTGAGCCACACGTCTTCGCCATGCGGCGCCACGCGCGCCTGGCCTTGCTCCACCACCAGCCGCCACGTATCGTCGGGCAGCGACGCGCGATACAGCACGCGATAATCGGCGCGACGTGTCAGCGCGTCGTTGACGGCCGCTTCGCGCGCGGCGCGATCGTCGGCATGAATATGCTGCGAAAGCTCGATGTAGTGACGCGGCGCCTTTGCAGGATCGACGCCGAACAGGCGGCACCATTCGTCGGAAACGATCAGTTCGTCCTGCGCGCGCAGCCAGCGCCACGCGCCCACGCCCGCGATGCGCGCGGCGTCGTTGAGCAGTTGCAGGCGGCTTTGCAACGCGGATTCCGCGTCCTTGCGCGCGCTGATGTCGATGGTCGTGCCCACCACGCGCACGGGGCGGCCCGCGTCGTCGAGCAGCGTGGCCACGCGCGATTCGATCCAGCGAATCTGTCCATCGGGCAGGATGATGCGGAAGTCCCACACGCGCGGCGTCTTGCTCGCGACCAGATCCTTCATGGCCTCGGCATTGAGCCAGATCGAGTCCTCGGGATGCAGGATTTCCCAGAATTCGTCGTTGCTATGGATTTCGCGGCCGTAGAGTTTCGCGCAGTTGCTCGAATAGATCAGCTCGTCGGCGACCAGATTCCATTCCCACGTCACGATGCCGGCCGATTCCTGCGCGTGTTTCATGCGCGCTTCGTTCGACATGATCTCGGCGGTGTAGCGCCGGCGCAGATCGGTCATGGGCAGCTCGGTCGTGCCCGCGAGGCCGAGATCGCGCACAGCTTCGTCGCCGTAGCGCAGCCAGACCCAGTTGACGTCGAGGAAGGCCGCGAGGCGGCGCAGGTTCAGATAGTCGATCTCGCCGCCGCGCGTCCATTTGTGCACGGCGGGGCGCGAAATGCCGACGGCGTCGGCCACTTGCTGAAGGCTTAGCTTCTTGTGCTCGAGCAGCACTTTGAGACGGAACGCGAACGTATCCTCGGACATCCATTTCCCTCTATGACGTTTCGCGCGGCCAAACGAAAAAGGCGGCTAGTCGCCGCCGTTGCTGAAACAGGTGCGCGGCCGGGGCGCTGCCCGCCCTCCGTGCGCCCCGAAAATGAACCGTTAGTTTAGCGGATCGGGCCCGTGGCCGTTCCCGGGGGCGCGCCGATGGCGCGCCGCGCTCAGAGGTCGATCACGAGCCGCGAGGTGCGTGCGCGCGACACGCACAGCAGAATGGTCTTCTGCGCGGCCTTTTCGTCGTCGTCGAGATACTGGTCGCGGTGATCGGCCTCGCCTTCGAGGATCGGCACTTCGCAGGTGCCGCACACGCCTTCGCGGCACAGCGATTCCACGGTCACGCCCGCGCGCTCGATCGCCTTGAGGATGGTTTCGTCCTCGGCCACTTCCAGTTCGATCCCCGACTTCGCGAGCACCACCGTGAAGGCCTTGCCGCCCGTGTCGCTGGCGGCGAACTGCTCCGAATGCAGTTGCGCCTTCGGCCAGCCGAGCAACGCGGCGTTCGCGTAGACGGCGTCGTTGAGACCTTGCGGGCCGCAGACGTACACATGCGCGTCGGCGGGCAGGCTCTTGAAGAGCTTGTGCAGATCGAGACGTCCGCCTTCGCTTTCGACATGGCAATGCACGTTGGCCGCGTGCGGGCCGGCCTTCAGTTCGTCGACGAACGCGCCGTGCTCGGGGCTGCGGTAGGCGTAGTGCAATTCCAGGTCGAAGGTGGAATCAGTGGCGGGGGCGTGCTCGTGCAGTTGCGCGAGAAACGGCGTGATGCCGATGCCGCCCGCGATGAACACATGCTTTTTCGCCTCGCGCGCCAGTTCGAACAGATTCGCGGGCGAACCGATAGCGAGCCGCGTGCCCACCTGGACCTGCTCGTGCATGAAGGCCGAGCCGCCACGCGAGGCTTCTTCGCGGCGCACGGCGATCTGGTACTGGCGCGTGTCGTGCGGCGAGCTGAGCAGCGAGTAAGCGTTGTGATGCCACTGATCGCCGTCCTGCATCGAGACCAGCACGTGGGCGCCGCCGCTGAAGGCGGGCAGCGGCGCGCCGTCGGGCAGCGCGAGCGTGAAGCGTTTGATGAGCGGAGTGAGTTGCTCGACGGCGACAACGTCGACAGTGATCGATTCGCGGGCGTTCATGGTGCCTTCCTTTACCGCGTGCAGCGCGTCGACGGTATCGCACGCGGGCGCGGGTGATTCTGGATTCGGAGTTCGGATAAAAAGCGGATGCGGCGTGGGCCGCATCCGCGTACAGCGCAGCTTTAATGCTTCTTCAAGCACGCGGTTTAACGCGTCACGCCGCCCATGCAGAGGTACTTGATCGACAGATAGTCGTCGATGCCGTACTTCGAGCCTTCACGGCCGACGCCCGACTGCTTGACGCCGCCAAACGGCGCGACTTCGTTGGAGATCAGCCCCGTGTTGATGCCGACGATGCCGTACTCCAGTTGCTCGGCCACGCGCCAGATGCGGCCGATGTCGCGGCTATAGAAGTACGCGGCGAGCCCGTAGATCGAGTCGTTGGCAAGCTGTACGACTTCGGCATCGGTCGAAAAACGCACGATCGGCGCGACCGGCCCGAAGATCTCTTCGCTGAGCACGGCCATGCCGGGCTTCGCGTCGGCCAGCACGGTGGGCGCGTAGAAGTTGCCGCCGCGCGTGTGCTGCGCGCCGCCCGTGACGACGCGCGCGCCTTGCGCCACGGCGTCGCGCACCAGCGTATCGACCTTGTCGCGCGCTGCTGCGGTAATGAGCGGACCGATGTTCACGCCCTCGGCGAAGCCGTCGTCCACCTTGAAGGCGGCTACGCGCGCCGCGAAGCGCTCGCAGAAGGCGTCGTAGAGCGAGTCGTGCACATAGAAGCGGTTCGCGCAGACGCAGGTTTGCCCCGCGTTGCGATACTTCGAGAGCAGCGCGCCTTCCACTGCGGCGTCCAGATCGGCATCGTCGAACACGATGAAGGGCGCGTTGCCGCCCAGTTCGAGCGAGACCTTCTTGACCGTGTCCGAGCACTGGCGCATCAGCAGGCGGCCCACTTCGGTCGAGCCCGTGAAGCTGAGCTTCTTGACGAGCGGGCTAGACGTCATCTCAAGGCCAATCTCGCGCGACTTGCCAGTGACGATGTTGAGCACGCCCGCCGGAATGCCCGCCTGCTCGGCCAGCGCCGCGAGTGCGAAAGCGGAGAGCGGCGTTTCGTTGGCGGGCTTGACCACCATCGTGCAGCCCGCAGCCAGAGCGGGCGCGGCTTTGCGCGTGATCATCGCGGCCGGGAAATTCCACGGCGTGATGGCCGCGCACACGCCCACGGGTTCGCGCGTCACCACGAGGCGCTGGTCCGGGTTCGGGCTCGGGATCACGTCGCCGTCGATGCGCTTGCCTTGCTCGGCGAACCATTCGATAAACGAGGCCGCGTAGGCGATCTCGCCGCGTGCTTCTGCAAGCGGCTTGCCTTGCTCGCGCGTCATCAGTTCGGCGAGCGTTTCCTGATTCGCCATGACGAGTTCGAACCAGTTGCGCAGCAGGCGCGCGCGTTCCTTCGCGGTGGTCGCGCGCCAGCCGGGCAGGGCGCGCTGCGCGGCTTCGATGGCCGCGCGCGTTTCGCCCGCGCCCATGTTCGGCACGTTCGCGATGAGCTCGCCCGTCGAAGGATTGGTCACGACGAGCGTGGCGCCGTCGTCGGCGTTGCGCCACTGGCCGTCGACATAGGCCTGCTGGCGGAACAGGCCGGGAGTTTGCAGCGACGTCATGATCAGTCCTGGTAGTGTTGCGCGAGCAGGTTGTGGAAATGCGCGATGCCGTGTTCGCTGATGCCGCTGCGCTTTTCGTCGACCATGATGCGGCCCTGGCCGCGATAGCCGCGCGACTTCAGGCCCTTCTGCACGCTCTCGACGAGGCGCAGGTCTTCGGGGCGGAACACCGTGCGATACCACTCGATCAGCTTCTGCTGCTCTTCGGTCGGCTCGTCGTTGAGGAAGTAGATGTCGTAGTGCTGCAGCGTGACTTCGGCGCTCATCGGGAATTCGTAGATGACCGTCATGAAGTCGCCGCCCGGCGGCACGTTGAACATCGTGCACGGCCACGCCCAGTAGCCGCTGAAGCTCGGGTTGGTGATGGACGGGTCGAGCTTGAACGAGCGCTCCGACGATTGCGCGTGGCCGAACTGCACCGTCCACTTGCCGTGCAGCGTGTGCGAGTACTGGTCGATCTTTACCGAGTCGGAGAAGCCGGGGTGGGCCGGGCCGCAGTGATAGCACTCCAGGTAGTTGTCGACGATCGACTTCCAGTTGGCCGGCGTTTCGGTCACGAAGCGCGCCGCGAGCTTGAGGTCGTCGATCACGGGGCAGGCCGCGCGCATGCTGGCTTCGAGGCCGGGCAGTTGCGCTTCCACGCCTTGCGCGTCCGGGTTCAGGTTGATGAACACGAAGCCTGCGTATTCCTCCACGCGCACCGGCACGAGCGTCGAGTTGTCCTTGTCGAACGACTGCACGTGATCGCAGTTGTTGGCGTGCGCGAGCGCGCCGTCGAGCTTGAACGCCCACGCGTGGTAGGGGCAGGTGATGACGTTTTTCGCCTTGCCGCTGCCTTCGAGCAACTGGTGGCCGCGGTGCGGGCACACGTTATAGAAGGCGCGCAGCACCTTGTCCTTGCCGCGCACGAGCAGGATGCTCTCGCCCACGACTTCGCGCGTCACGTAGGCGTTCGCTTCCGCCAGTTCGCTGCGATGCGCCACGCAGATCCAGGTGTCCTCGAAGATGCGCTTTTCTTCCGCCTTGTAGACCGCTTCGGCGGTGTAGAAGCTTGCCGGGATGGTCCAGGCGAGTTCGGGGTTGGCGCAGAAGTCGGCCGGCAGCTTCGGCAGCGCCGGTTGCTTGTGGAATTCGATCGGGAGATAGGTCATGGGGTCCGCCGCAGTGAGTGAGCGCGCTAATAAATTAACTGATGGTTACAACAAAACTATGGGTTAACGAAAGGATAGGAGAAATTCGCGCGGCGAGGGATCAGGGTTATCCCTCGAAGCTAGTGTGAAAACTCTTCCGCTTTGATGCGTGCCGCGTATCCTTAGTGTTGGATATCCGCTTTGCTTGCGTGGACGCAAAGCAAATGGATTTCTCGGGAGCCGTCAATAGGAGGATGCGATAGTGCGTGTCACCCCTCCAGGATGCGTACTATTGTTAACCAATGGTTTGTTGTTAACCGTAGGATAACCATGCCGTGACCGGGATCGGAAAAGCTTTCCGCAGCCGCGCGCGGCGCGCAGGGTGGTTTCGCTTGAGGCGAAGCCGCTCGCGCCACCCCACAACTGGAGGAGACATGACACAAGAGGCAATGGCCGAAGTGCTGGCCGGCGAGCGCTCGCGCGCCAAATCGCGGATCGAGTCGCGCTCGATCGACTACGTGCCGCTCGCCGAACGCAAAGGCAAAGCGTGGCATCTCTGGCCCGTGTGGTTTACGGGCGATGCGAACCTCGCCACCATCGCAGCGGGCGCGATCGGCATCAGCATGGGCGGCAACCTGCTGTGGAGCGCGATCGCCATCGTGCTCGGCAATGTGCTGGGCACCTTCTTCATGGCGTTCCATTCGAGCCAGGGTCCGCAACTCGGTCTGCCGCAGATGATCCAGTCGCGGCCGCAGTTCGGCTATATGGGTGCGCTGCTCGTGTGGGTGGTCGCGCTCGTCACCTATATTGGCTACAACTCCTTCAACCAGCTGATGGCGGGGCAGACCGCGCATCATCTGCTGGGCACCGAGCCGCATCTGAGCTACATCGTCTTCACCGTGCTGGCGGTGGGTCTCGCGGTGTTCGGCTATGACCTGATCCACAAGGCGCAGCGCTGGCTCGCATTCGCCCTGCTCATCGCGCTGACGATCTTCAGCATCGGCATGTGCGTGAAGATGCCGTTCCCGGCCGCACAACTGAGCTTTGCGGGCTTCAAGGCCACGCCGTTCCTCGTGCAGCTGTTCTCGGCAGCGGCGTATCAATTGTCGTGGTCGATCTACGTTTCGGACTACTCGCGGTATTTGCCGCCTACGACCGGTGTGCGAGCAACCTTCTGGTGGACCTTCCTGGGCGCGCTGATTGGCGGCGTGTGGATGATGCTGGTGGGGACGGCGGCGGCGGCGCTCAATGCGCAGATCGAAATTTCGGATGCGGTACAGCGCGCGGGCGACATGATCTTCCCGGGCTTCGGCACGGTCACCTTGCTGCTCTCGCTGCTCGGCTTGCTGGCGATTACCGGGCTGAACTTCTACGGCGCTTCGCTCACGCTCCTGAGCATCACCGATTCGTTCAAGCCGCTCAAATCGAACGCGAGCAAGCGTATTGCGAGCCTGATCGTGGTGGCGCTGGTAGCGACTTCGCTGGCCTTTTCGGCGTCGGATAACTTCATGGGCAAGTTCGGCGACTTCCTCGGCATCCTCGGTTATCTGTTCACGCCCTGGACCGCGATCAACCTGATCGACTTCTTCGTGGTGCGTCACTCGCACTACTCGGTGCGCGAGATTTTCAATCCGCGCGGCATCTACGGCCGCTGGAACTGGCGCGGCCTGACCGCCTACGCGGTGGGCTTCGTTGCGATGATTCCGTTCTTCAAGACGGATCTCTATACCGGTCCGGTCGCCCGTGCGCTGGGCGGCACCGACGTGGCGATGCTCGTGGGCCTGCCCGTGGCCGCGCTGGTCTATCTGTGGACCTGCCGCTCGCTCGACATCGAACAGGAACGCCGTCTCGTGAGCGAAGCGGATCGCGGCCTGAATTGAGCCCACAACAATAACGACAACCCGGACCCATATCGCAACATGAATTCGATGAAGACACTGCGCACGAGCGCGCTTTACGCGGCCGTGCTGACGCTGGCCGCACTGCCTCTCGCGGCCAGCGCGCAAAGCAGCGTGACGCTCTACGGCGTACTCGATGCGGGCGTGACCTATGTGAGCAATGCGGGCGGCGCGCATCAGGTGAAGTTCGACGACGGTATTTCCTATGCGAACCGCTGGGGCATCAAGGGCAGCGAAGATCTGGGCGGCGGCTTGCAGGCCGTGTTCGAACTGGAGAGCGGTTTTCACCTCGGCAATGGGCAGATCTCGAACGGCGGCTCGCTGTTCGGCCGTGCCGCCTTCGTGGGCCTGAAGAACGACTGGGGCACGCTGACCTTCGGCAACCAGATCGACATGACCCAGGAGATGGTCTATCTGTACAACGCCTCCGCCTGGGCGAGCGGCTACGCCATCAATCAGGGCGACTTCGACCGCATGAACGGCGATCATCTGCCGAACGCCGTGAAGTTCATGTCGAATACGTTCGGCGGCTTCCAGTTCGGCGGTATGTACTCGTTCAGCAATACGCCGGGCAGCTTTCACAATGGCAGCGCGTGGAGCGTGGGCGCGCAGTATCAGCGCGGCGCATTTTCGATGGGCACGGCCTATACGCAGTTGAACAATCCGTCGGGCATCTACGCGTTCGATCCATACGCGATGATCGGCGTGCATTCGTTCTTTGGCCAGCCGACCGTGAGCGTCGATCCGGGCACGGGCGCGGTTACCGATCTCTACGCGAACACACCGTTTCCAGTGGACAAGCAGGGCGCATTCGGCGTGGGCGCGAGCTATGCCATCGGCAATGTCACGCTGATGGGCGACTTCACCTACACGCAGATCAAGGCGTTCGGCGAGAGCCAGCACATGCAGGTAGGTGAAGGCGGCGCGAACTGGCAGGTCACGCCCGCGCTGAGCGTGGTGGGCGGCTACCAGTACACGCACTTCGACGCGCATCACTGGAACCAACTCTCGGCGGGCGTGCATTACCTGCTCTCCAAGAGTACCGACGTCTATATCTCCAGCGACTGGCTCAAGGCGTCGCAAGGCGTGGATGCCGTGATCGGCTACAGCTTCACGCCGTCGACCACGACCACTCAGGCCGATGTGCGTATCGGCATGCGCCATTCGTTCTGATGCCGCCGCGATGCTGAAATTGCCTGGCAGTCCAGAGATCGACGACCTGCGCGTGTTCTGCACCGTCGCGCGCAAGTCGAGCTTCAGCGGCGCGGCCGAGGCGCTGGGTGCGTCGGCCGCCTACGTGAGCAAGCGCGTGGGTGTGCTGGAGGCGTGCCTGGGCACGCGTCTGCTGCATCGCTCCACGCGCCGCGTGGCGATCACGGCGGCGGGCGAGCGCGTGCTCGCGTGGGCCGAGAAAATCCTAGATGACGTCGACCAGCTCGTCGAGGATGTCTCCAGCACGCGGCGCATTCCGCGCGGCACGCTGCGGGTGTCGAGCAGTTTCGGCTTCGGGCGCAAGTTTGTCGCGCCCGCACTCGCGGCGATGTCGGATCGCTATCCGCAACTGAATGTACGGCTCGATCTGTTCGACCGTGTCGTGGATGTAGCGGGCGAGGGCTTCGATCTGGATGTCCGCATTGGCGACGATATCGCGGGCCACCTGATCGCGAAGCGTCTCGCCACCAATTATCGGGTGCTGTGCGCGTCGCCGACGTATCTCGCGTTGCACGGCGCGCCGCAGTGCATCGCCGATCTCGAATCGCACGCGTGTCTCGCGATCAAGGAACGCGATCACCCGTTCGGCGTGTGGCGTCTCGATGCAGGCGGCGAGCCGGTCTGCGTGAAGGTGACGGGGCCGCTGTCGACCAATCATGGCGAGGCGGCCGTGCAATGGGCGCTGGCGGGACGCGGGATCGTGCTGCGTTCGATCTGGGACGTGCAGCCGTTGCTCGACGAAGGGCGCCTGCTGCGCGTATTGCCCGACGTCACGCAACCGGCCAACGTCTGGGCCGTGTTCCCCGAGCGGCTCGCGCAATCGGCCAGGGTGAAGGCATGCGTGGAGTTTCTCGCCGAGGCGTTCGCGCTGGCCGGCATCGGCGACGCGGCGCCTCTGGCTTGCGCGCACGACGACGAATTAGCCGAAAGCGAAACGCGTGCAGCACAACCCGTATTTGAATCCGAATAAAGGAAGCGACATCGTGATCGATCCCGCCCATGTGCGTGCGTTACTCGCCGCGCGCCGCGAAGGCTACAGCCTCGCGCGCGACTTCTACACCGAACCGGCCATGCACGCACTCGATATCGAGGCCGTTTTCTCGAACGAATGGCTATTCGCCTGTAACGTTGCGGAGATCGCACGCGCGGGCGACTACATCACGCTTTCGATCGGCGACACCTCGGTGGTGGTCGTGCGCGGCAAGGACGGCGGAGTCGCGGCGTTCTTCAACACCTGCCGTCATCGCGGCTCGCTGATCTGCACCGATGCGGCGGGGCACGCGAAACGGCTCGTGTGTCCGTATCACCAGTGGGTCTATGAACTCGACGGCACGCTGTTGAGCGCGCGCCAGATGCCCGCGGGTTTCGAGCGTAGCGAACATGGCCTGCGTCCTGTTCATGTCGAAGTGATCTGCGGCATGGTCTATATCTGTATCGCCGATACGCCGCCCGATATCGCGCGCTTCAAGGCCGCCGTCACGCCGTACATCGCGCCGCATCACCCGGAGCGCACCAAGGTGGCGTTCTCCATGACGATCGTCGAAGACGCCAACTGGAAGCTCGTGATCGAAAATAATCGCGAGTGCTATCACTGCATCGGCAGTCATCCGGAACTGCTGGCCACGCTGATCGAATTCGCCTTGCCCGACGACCCGCGCGCGAACCGCGATTTCCAGTTACTGATGCAGGAAAAGAAGGCGCTGTGGGACAGCCTTGGATTGCCGCATCAACCTGCTGATGGCGGCACGGAATTTCGCTGCATCCGTTTGCCGTTCCATCGCGGCGCGGTGTCTTTCACCTCCGATGGGCGGCCCGCGTGCAACAAGCTGCTCGGCGACTTCACGGAGCGCGATCTGGGATCGGTGAGAATGTTCAGGGTTCCGAACAACTGGAATCACTTTCTCTCGGACCATATCATTCACTTCCGCGTGTTGCCGGTTTCGGCGACGCAAACGGCGCTCAAGACCACGTGGCTCGTGCACGAAGACGCGGTGGAAGGCGTGGACTACGACATCGAGACGCTGATCGAAGTCTGGCGTGCGACCAATGCACAGGACGCGACGCTAGTGGCCCATAACCAGTGCGGTGTGAGTTCGAAGGCCTATACGCCGGGGCCCTATGCACCTTCGGAATTCATGCTGACGAATTTCACGAACTGGTATGCGCAGAAATTAGAGGATCACCTCGAACGTGCGGCGGGGCAAGGGAAGACGATTCGGCTCGCACTGGCGCAGGGCTGAGCGCCAGGCCGTCCGCAGGTAATTTTTGCGTTCGCCCCCTTTCAAACTCGCCGCTAAAGTTTGCGCGTTCGCTGCCGAAAATCCATGCATGGCGCACGAACAACCCAATCTCCCCGAGAATGACCCGATCTGGGCCGAAGCACGGGCCCTGGAGGCCAGTATTCGCGCTATCCGGCGGGCCCAGGGCAAGAGCAATCCCGAGGATTTCTCGCCGGATGATCCCGCATGCCTGGAAGTCATGGAAGCGTTCGTGCGCGATGTCGGCCGCGTGCTGGCGCTTTACGCCAAAGAGCCCGCGAGAGACGATGAGGACGATCTATACGGAGCGGGTGTGTGAGGTCGCCGTGAAGGCGGTTGTCGCAGATCGGGCCTCAACGTGCAGCAGTCAATTTCTGTCGACCAGCGCCACAATCTGTCCATGTCGTGAGCGAGCGGCGAACGCTAGCATGAGTGAGCTTCCCACTCATGACATGACAGCGCCATGAAGCTTCCCATCTATCAAGTCGACGCGTTCACCAACGAAATCTTCAAGGGCAACTACGCAGCCGTGGTCCTGCTGGAGGACTGGCTTCCTGCATCGCTCATGCAAGCGATTGCGACCGAGAACAACCTCTCCGAAACCGCTTTCGTCGCGGCCAATGCGAATGGCGGATTTGGCATCCGCTGGTTCTCGCCGATCACGGAAATTGCATTCTGTGGACACGCCACGCTGGCGAGCGCCTTCGTGTTGTTTAACCGCTTTGCGCAGCAGCAACAGATTGATTTTCATGCCGATGCAGTGGGCGCATTCACGGTGCGGCGCGGCCGCGACGGCATGATCGAGATGGATTTTCCTCAACGCGACATCGAGCCGGTCGACGAGATGCCGGACGAACTCACGCGTGGCCTTTCCATTGCGCCCAAGGAAGTCTTTGTCTGCCAGCAGGCGTTTATTGCGTTGTACGAGAGCGAAGAGCAGGTGCGTGCAGTCGTGCCCGATCTCGCCTTGATCGCTCGACTTGGGCCGCGCGATGTGGTGGTCACGGCGCGGGGCGAGCGCCACGATTTTGTCTCGCGCTATTTCTGGCCCGCAAACGGCGGTGACGAAGACCCGGTTACCGGATCGATCCATACGGCGCTCACCCCGTTGTGGGCCGCGCGGCTGGGCAAGACGAAGCTGCTGGCGTTGCAGGCGTCCCGGCGCAGCGGCGTGCTGCATTGCGAGCTGGAAGCGGGCCGGGTCCGCATTTCCGGACATGCCGTTCAATATATGGAAGGCGTGATCGAGGTGCCCGAGGCCGCCTGAAGGCTTCCAGCAGGGGCGCCGGGAATGCGCTGTTCGCTGGCGCTAATCGACAATGAAAAGCTTCGCGCCTTTAGGCGACGCTGAACGGTGCGGCTCGGCGTTATCTGCCACCTGGTAACTCATACCCGCGGACAGGATGAACCGGCGTCCATCGAGGAGTTCGGTTTCGAGTTCGCCGGACAGGCACAGAAGGACGTGCCCCTTGGTACACCAATGATCGGCGACGTAGCCCGCGCTGTATTCCACGCAGCGCACGCGGATGTCGTTGAAGTGCTGCGTCTTCCAGTAGGCCGTTCCGCATTCTCCCGCATGGGCGGTTTGCTCCACGGTGTCCCAGTTCGTGGTCCCGAAAGGTATTGCATTGATCTGCATCGCGTTCCCGATATCAAAGGCTGGTCGAACCCGCCGTTGAACCGGCCGGACACGTTCAGATTAGCGGGCCTCCAGGGCCGTCGCCAGATACAGAAGGGATCGAATTCGACCGGAACAAACGCTTGCGCCCGGTGGCTCCTGGAGGAGCCGCCGGGCGCAAGCCGCGAAAGCGGGAAGATCCTGTGTTTCGTATGCCTAAGCGAAAGCTGACTCCGCGAATCGCTCGATCCAGACGGCCAGGCGGTCGGCCGAGAAAGTGGCCGTGCGCGTGCTGGCGCGGCAGACGATGGTGTCGCCTTCACGCATGCATTGCAGGGCGCCGCCGGCTTCTTCCAGCCACAGCAGGCAGGCCAGCCAGGTAGCGTGTCCGGCCGAGACCGCCTGACCCACTGGCCGGGTGAGGAACTCGCTCAGCGTGTCGGGCGTGGTCCAGATCAGCGCATCGCCGCCGCCGCGCACGGTGGCGCCGAGGGCTTCCGTGAAGACCTGCAACGCGTCGGCCGCGCTGCGCCCCGCATGTTGCGTGCGCAGTTGCGCGAGACTCGTGCCGACCGCGTGACCGAAGCTGCCGCTGCATTCGCTTTCGACCCGCACCAGATCGGCGTAGTCCATCCGTTGCCAGTCCGGTTCGGCGTTGTGCGTGCCGGCCAGATCGGCGCCAGCCAGCCAGGTCTCCACCGGCTGGAAGCGACCGGGGCCGATCAGGCTGGCGCACAAGGTGTGCACGGTACCGATGCGGGCCGCCACGGTCTGCGTTTGCAGCACGCCCAGCTTCTCGCGCACGAGCTGGTCGCGCTCCTTGCGCAGTCCCGAGAGCTCCAGCGCCTGCTTCATCTCCATGCGCAGCGCACTGATGTCCCAGGGCTTCTTGATATAGCGATGTATCTGGCCTTGATTGACGGCCTCGACGGTCTGGTCCAGCTCCGAATAGGCCGTCGTCAGGATCCGCACGATATGGGGATAGCGCTCGCGTGCGTAGCGCAGCAGTTCGTTGCCGTATTCGCCGGGCATGCGCTGGTCGGACACCAGCACGGCGAGGCTGTCGGCGTGGGCATCCAGCAGCGCCTTGCCCTCTGCCGCGGACGCGCCCGTCACCACCGGCGCGATCGCGCCGATGGCGCGCTCGAAGTATTTGACCGCGGTGGCTTCGTCATCAACGAACAGAATCGCCGGGGGCGGAGTCTGGTCGGCAATCGCATTGTTCATTGGTCACTCCTGTGCGTTCGATGCTTAAAATTTTTGAGTTCCAGCGTCACGGTCGGGCCGGCACCGGACGCGCATGCGATCCTGATGAGCCGGGTACGCGCGCCAAAGGACGTCGTCGCGCGGTTGCCGGCAATCTTGCCGAAGCCCCTGGCGCCGGCATTCGTGAAAACGGGGTCGACCCTCACACGCTGCATCACTTCGGGCGTGGTGCGAGGGACGATGTCGCCGACGCGAGTACCTCGCGGACCACGGCCATGCCTAGCGGCTTCTCCAGGATCCGGAACACCTCGCCTGAGTCGACCAATCCTTGTAGCGCGTCCTTGTCCGCGTAGGCAGTCACGAGTAGGCGCACGATCTGCGGATACTCCTGCGCGACCTGCTGTAGCAGGTCGGCGCCATGACGGCCCGGCATGCGGAAGTCGGTCACGAGGACCGTCACCCGCGCGCCTTCGCGGCGCAGGATTGCGATGGCCTCGTCCGCGTTTTCGGCGAGCAGCACTTCGTAGTCGCTGCCGGCTGCGCGCGCAAAGTATTTGCGGGCCAACTCCTCATCGTCGACATAGACGACGGTGTGGCGTGTTTGCTGGGGCTCGCTCATATCGGGTTTACTCGACGCGCGGCAGATCGAAATTGAAAGCGGTCCACTCACCTGGCTGGCTCTCAGCAAACAGTGTGCCGCCGTGCCGTTCGACTACCGCATAGCTGATGGACAGACCAAGACCGAGGCCCTGGCCGACTTCGCGGGTCGTGAAGAAGGGCTCGAATACCCGCGCCAGATTTTCCGTTGCGATTCCCGGGCCGTTGTCGCGCACATTCACATGCAGACGGCCATCGCCTTCGTGCCAGTTGGCCTTGACATGAACTTGCGGCGATGCGGTGCCGGCCTTGTGCATGGCAAGCGCGGCATTCGAAAACAGGTTGATGAGCACGCCGATGATGGCCGCTTCGTCGCCGAGCACGAGGGTGTCGGCGGGCAGCTCGCGCGTGATTTTCACGCCGCGCAGTTCATGGGCGCTCAGCCGGATCGACGAGTCGAGCGCCTTCTCGAACAGGAACGGCACCTCGTCCGCCGCGGCGTCGGGCTTGCGGTAGGCAAAGGTCTTCAGATCCGACACGATATGCTGGATGCGGTGCATGCCTTGCCTCGCGTCGGTCAGGCACTCTTGCAGCGACGGGTTGTCCTTGGCTTGCGGTTCTTCCATCGCGACTTCGATGGCCATCAGGCAAAAGTTCACCGGGTTGTTGACCTCGTGGAGCAGCCCTGCGGACAACGTACCGATGGCCGCCATCTTCTCCTGTTGCAGCAATTGGCCCTTGATCTGCGAGAGGTTCTCGTTGGTGCGTGCGAGCTGATCGTTTTTGCGCGCCACTTCGTCCTTCAGGCGGAAAAGCTGGAAACGGCCTTTCTCGTTGAAGAAGGTGTAAATGGAGCTGGCCAGCGCGCAGAAGATGATCAGGATGAGCTGGAACTTGAACTTGCTTGGGTTGCTGATCCCGCCTGGATGCGCCCAGCAGGCGAGGTAGTAGAACGCGCCCGTGGCCAGGCCGAATGCGAGCGTCTGCCAGTAGCCGGAGGGGAACAGGATGCCCACGGCAAAGATCGTCAGCATGAGCCCGGCATAGAACAGCGACTGCTCGCCCTGCGTGGCGTAGATCATCCACGAGATCATGGCCTGTGGCAGCAGCAGCCAGAAGAAGGTGATGATCTGCACATGGCGTCTGCCCTTTGCTGTGTAGAGCGAGAGCACAGCGAGGCCGATCAGTGCGCTGGTCAGCGCCCGAACGATGGCAAAGCGCTTCTGCTCACCCGGATACACGACATAGTCCAACGCCACACCCATCAGCACGAGCACGATTACGGTCAGGCCGCCAGCCTTGCTGCACAGCAGCCGGTAGTCGCGCAGCTCTTCACGATAGTTCGACTGCAGCCCAACCATGGATGTCGTCATGTCAGGCTACGTGTTGCTGGCCGATGGTGATCTCGGCAAAGACGTTCACGCCGGTCGCGTCCGTGTACAGGCGCGGCTCGCCGCACTGCTCCGGCATGATCTCGGCCATCTGTGCCTCGTTGCGATAGATCAGATACCACTCCAGCACGTGCTCCATGCTGAAGCGCTCCGGATTGTCGGCGTGGACGTTGGTGACCAGCAGGCGGCCGCCGCGCCGGGTGCGGCTGGCGAAATGCTGATTCAGGCGGGCACAGACCTTGTCGGACAGGTAGTCGAACAGGCCGGCGCAATAGACCGCGTCGAACTCGCGCACGTCCGGTGCGTCGGCATCCATGCGGCGCTTGAGCAGATGGTGGACCGAATCGTGCGTATAGCTGATGTTCATGCGCGACGCCGTCTTCTGCGCGACCGACCCGAGGCGCTCGCGCGTCCAGTCCAGCGTCTCCTGGCTGAAGTCGAGCAACTCGAACGACAGCCACTCCGGTTCGTCGTATTCATCCATGAAGCGCTGGATCTCCTGGGCGGGGCCGCAGCCCACGTTCAGCACCCGGAACGGCCGCTGCGCGGCGCGCGCTTCGTTGGCGAGGCGGGTCAGGTAGTCCACCAGCAGATCGATGCGATTGCGGTGCGCGCGCGCCACGGCCGTTTGCAGGAAGGCCGCGTTGACGATCTGGAAATAGGTGCTCGGACCCTGGCGGGGATCGTCGATCATCTGGTTGACCATCTGGTAGTCGCCGGCATAGCCCAGCGGCTTCGAGAAGGTACGGAAGACGAAGGGCGAGCGCAGCAGCAACGGATGGAGCGCCGCCTGGGCGAAGGCGCGGTGGGCGGGCGCGAGTTCCTCGTCGACGAGACGCGCCTCGGCTTCGAATTCGTCGAAGTAGAACTTGGTCCGCTCCATGAGCGGCGAGGCCAGTTCGAGGAAGAAGTCCTCGCGCAGGCTTTTGCCTTCTTTCGGCATGCTGTCGGCCAGGTCCGCCTGTTCGACCCAGCGCGACATGTCCGTCAAAAAGGCCCGCAGCTGATTGACCGCAATCTGGTAGTCACGGCGAATCTGGAAACGGTCGGTCCAGTCCTGCGCGAAGCGGCGGGCTTCTTCGCCCACGGTACGCGCTTCCAGCACGCCGCCGCTCAGTTCCCGCCATTCGTCGATGAGCGTCACCGAGACGATCGCGGTCAGGCCGGTATTGACCATGCTGATGACGACCGCCTTGCCCGAATAGGCGTGCTCCACACCCATCTTGACCGACAGGTCGTTCAACACCTCACTGACCTGGACAATCGAGTACGGGTTATAGACCTCCATCACCAGGGACTTGCGCTGGAGATTGATGATCGTCCCCCGCACCTGCTCGCCCTGCGAGTTGCGGAAGCTGACTACCGGATCGATTTGCGTTTTGGAATACACAGTATTGCGGCCAGGTAAGTACTCACGAGACGGTTTGAACTTTGGCGCCGCGCGCTGACTGGGTGGCGCGCCACTTCTTCCTGATCTGCATCGGCCAGACTGGTCATGCGATTGTCTTGTCCGTATCGCCTTGTGGGAATGCGTATGCTAATGGCATGCGGGCTTTTACGAGGCATTAGCCTGGTGAGCCAGGAGGCCAGTGGCTGAACGATACCGAACTTTGCGACTGGTGCATTCTACTGATAAAAAAAGATTGCTGTCATCTCACGCGGATACCATCGGTGAAACTACCTGGTGGCGTACGACACCAGGGCGCTGACGTACGCCAGGAGCTTGCCCATTGGGTACGGATTCGCTCGAGCCTTTTTTAAAGGGCGATATGTAAGGCACGCCGCTGTGTCGGGAATGGGGACGCCTGTTGAGGCAAAGGCACGCACGCGACGGGCGAAGTTATGATTGCGATCGCCTTCATCGACGATCATCGCGTTGTCTGCGATGCGCGTGCTATAGATTTCTAAATATCGAAGCCATGTTTCAAGTGCTCCTTATCATTGGCATTGTTGCCGCTCCCTACCTGTGGAATGACGCTGTTCATGCCACCGGAGTGAACAAATATCTTTGGATCACAGGCGGGCTGACGGGCCTTGTTTGCACCGTCGTTTTCCTCGTATGGGCCATCCGTTTGAATCGGTCGCAGAAGATTGAGACTGTGTCGCAGAAGCTCGAGCCTGAGGCCCAAACCGATCGGCTCATGCCGGTTGGCGTCGAGCTTGCCAATGCTGTTGCGGAACGCCTCGATGCGGGAAATGACCTCGCATATGGTCACGCTTATTATTGCGGGATGGGCCTCACCAAATACGGCGATAGCTACGTTTATGCCAGCGTGCAGGATGGAGAGGTGGCAACGCCCGAATACGGCGATGCCTTTTTTCGTAGTCTGGAGAGCGACGGAGGAAAGATATTCGAGTCGCGTGCCCAATTCATCGAGTGGCTATCCGCTCAGACCGACAGTTCGCTGTATGGCGACGGTAACCAGAACATCACGCTCAAACGCTTGCAGTCCTTTGCTTCATTGATCGTCAGATCGTAGACTGGGGCCGGGGATCGCTAGCTGCCTGCGCTGTTAGAATGGCTGCCTTTTTTCTGGGAGAGGCCCATGTCCTGGTTTATCTATGAAGTACCCGAATACAACGAAGACGGGGCGCGCATCGAACCCTTCAGCGACCTGCGTAGCCGCGTTGTGAAAGTCAGTGGGCAGGCGATGGCCGACGAACTGGAAAGCGTCCGCGCAAACGCCGCAACGACGGCCGATACGCCCACGCGCCGGCTGCTTGGCGCGGACAATCCTCACGTCTTCCCGATCCCCTATGCCGACTCCATGATCCTGGTCGGATTCATCTTCGAACTTGAGCGAGAGTCCCGGCAACTGATCGTGTCGCCCGTGGAAATGCCCTGGCTGAAAGACGCGTAAAAAAGCGCGTCGATCTTTGCGGCGGTCGCGTTTAGCCCGGAAAAACGGGGCCGCCAGCCGTCGCCTGGTTCTGGATGTTTTCCTCGCAATCGTTCCAGTATCGCAGCGGGTCCGCATGGTGCGGGTAGCGCGAGTCGAGCCACACCGAAAGCGTGCGCCAGTCGGGATGATGGGTACCCGTTTTAGCCGACCAGACCGACGATCGCTCCAGAATCTGGTTGTTGCCGCGATCGCGCACAACCAGGCTGCCCAGCCCGCTTAAACTGTTCGTCTGCGACTCGACCAGATACCTGGGCAGAATCCGCAGTTCGGCGTCCTCGGCCCATCCGAATACGGCGCGAACTACGCCAGCGGCATCTCGCAGTTCGATGGGGCCGCTTTTCGGGCGCACGGCTTTCCATCCTTCGGGAAATTCGGCGACCACCTCGTTTCTCTCCTCACGCACCCATCTCATGTGCCATGCCCGCGCCATCGCCTCGCGCATGGCGTTGACCGACGCGTAGCCGGCCGGCAATTCGATCGCGACCGGCAACTTGACGAGGTTCTCTTTCCAGAGGCTGGCTTCGTCGTCGGCGCGTCGCACCTCGTTGAACGGCTCGGCTGCGAATGGCGCGGCTTCGAACGGGTTCTCTGGGCGGCTCGATGCTTTTACGCTCCCCGCGGGAAGTCCCTCGAAGAGTCGTTCAGCATCGTGACGCGTATATTTCGGTTTGCCCTTCTTCATTGATCTCTCTTCAGCGTGTCTGATTGGCTGGCTGATGCCGTGGTCCTGGCGATCGGAGTCACTGCCTTTAGCGGACTGGCGATCCTGGCCTGGACGATAACGGGTCGCGCGCTCCTGCTAGAGGGCGTTTGCGAATAAACGATGTTTGGCGCTTATCGGCTGGGTTGCGCGTGGTCGATGGAGTTTGTCGCGTGCGGCCGACCGGGGTTAGCCCCCGGCGCGCTTCACGCTATGGCCGGACTTCTTGAGCGCTTCGATCACGCGTTCGCAATGGTCGCCCTGGATTTCGATGACGCCATCCTTGACCGTTCCGCCCGAGCCGCAAGCTGCACGCAGCTGTTTGCCTAGCGCGGCGACGCCAGCGGCGTCGAGCGCCACCCCTTTAACGACCGTTACGCTCTTCCCGCCCCGACCTTTTTTTTCAAGCAGGACCCGCACGACGCCATCGCCCGCCGGTTGTGTCTTTGCCATCGTCTTGCACACACATTCGGCGACTGGGTGCCGGCATTCGGGACACATCCGCCCGCCGTCCGTGGAATAAACGAGGCCACTCTTCGAACTGCTCTTTAGCATTGACATACTCAAAGACATCAAACCCAGCGATCAACGAGTTTAGCAGGTTGTCTCTTTGCGCCTGAGGAAGTCCTGGATAGCGGTTGTGAAATAGGGCGGCCACGCCTGCATCGGATCAATGGCCGCGGTTGGGTATCTCGTGTAGTTCTGCTTTCGGATGTCGCGCGAGAATCAACGATTCAGCCACACCGATTCAACGCCGCATGCGCGGCGCGTGCCAGTTCGACTTGCGCGCGAATTCGACGAAGGAAGCCAGATAGTCGATCGCGCCATCGGTTTCACGCGTGCCGAGAAAAATCTGTTTGGCGATGCCTTCCTTGCCGAGTTTCACGCTCGCCAGCGTCATGCGGTCGGCGTATTCCTCGGCGAGCCACTTCGGCAGGGCGGCCACGCCACGGTTGCTGGCGACCATCTGCATCATGATGTCGGTCGTTTCGATCGTCTTGTGCCGCCGCGGCGCCACGCCCGCGGGGCGCAGAAACTGGTTGTAAATGTCGAGCCGGTCGGTCTCCACCGGATACGTGATGAGCGTTTCGTCCACCAGCTGTTCGGGCTTCACGTAGCGCGCTTTTGCGAGCGGGTGGGCTTCGGCGACCACCAGCACCTGCTCATAGTCGAACACAGGATCGAAGCGCAGACCCGCATGATGGAGCGGATCGGGCGTGACGAGCACGTCCACGTCATAGCCGAGCAGCGCGCTGATCCCGCTGAACTGGAAGCGCTGCTTCACGTCGACATCGACATCGGGCCAGCGCGCGAGGTAGGGCGACACCACCTTGAGCAGCCATTGATAACAAGGCGCGCATTCCATGCCGATGCGCAGCGTCCCGCGCTCGCCGTTGGCATATTGCTTCATGCGCGCCTCGGCCTGCTCGAACTGCGGCAGCAGCCGTTCTGCGAGCGCCAGCAGATATTGGCCCGCCTGGGTGAGGCGCAGGCTGCGGCCTTCGCGATCCCAGATTGGCGTACCGAGCTGCTGCTCGATCTTCTTGACCGTATGGCTGAGGGCCGATTGCGTGAGAAAAAGCGTAGCGGCCGCGGCGGTGAGCGAGCCCTGGCGCGCGACTTCGCGCACGATAACTAGATGAACGCGTTCGAGCACGACGCAGGCCTCCCGGTTAATCAATGAAAAAATCTAATGGAACGATGAAATAATGCCATTTTTATTCATCTGCCGATAGCTCTATGATCGCTGCCACTCTGAACGATTTTCAGCATTTCTCTTTGGGATGGCAGCGCACATGGTCACCACGCACAACCTCGGCTTTCCGCGCATCGGCGCAAAACGCGAACTGAAGTTCGGCCTTGAACGCTACTGGAAGGGCGAGTCGTCGCGCGACGAACTCAAGGCGCTGGGCGCCGAACTGCGCGCGCGTCACTGGGCACATCAGAAGGATCTCGACCTCGCGCCGGTTGGCGATTTCGCGTTCTACGACCAGGTGCTCGACATGAGCTTCACGCTCGGCAACCTGCCCGAGCGCGTGCGCGATTTTCATGGCGACAAGCTCGACAATTATTTCCGTGTCGCGCGGGGTCGCTCGGCGAAGGGCGACGAAGACCACGCAGCGTGTTGCGGTGGCGTGGCCGCGGGAGAAATGACGAAGTGGTTCGATACGAACTATCACTACATCGTCCCGGAGTTGACCGCGAACAGCCAGTTCAACCTCGATTTTTCGCGTCTCTCGGAACAACTGCGCGAAGCGCGCACACAAGGCGTGAAGGCCAAGCCGGTGATCGTTGGCCCGTTGACGTATCTGTGGCTGGCCAAGGCGAAGGACGATTCGGACAAGCTCGCACTGCTGCCGCGCCTGATGGCGGTCTATCGCGCGCTGCTCAGCTATTTCAACGCTGCAGGCGTGGAATGGGTGCAGATCGACGAGCCGATTCTCGTGACCGAACTCGATACTGCCTGGCGCGAAGCATTCAAGACTGCTTACGAAGGATTCGATCAGCGCAGCGTCAAGCTGCTGCTGGCCACGTATTTTGGCGAGCTCAAAGACAATCTGGAGCTGGCGTGCAGCCTGCCCGTCGACGGCTTGCATATCGATGCGATCAACGCCCGCGAAGAAGTGGCGCAAGTCGCGCAGAAGCTGCCCGCACAGAGCGTGCTGTCGGTGGGCGCGATCAATGGCCGCAACATCTGGAAGACCGATCTCACCGCTGCGCTCGAATGGCTCGAACCGCTCGCGCAACAACTGGGCGATCGCCTGTGGATCGCACCGTCGTGTTCGTTGCTCCATGTGCCGGTCGATCTGGCCAGCGAAGACAAGCTCGATGGTGAGATCCGCGCGTGGCTCGCGTTCGCGCTGCAAAAGCTGGACGAAGTGAAGGTACTGGCGACGGCGCTCAACCAGGGCCGCGATCAGGTCGCAGCCGAACTCAGCGCCAATGCCGCCGCGATCGCCGCGCGTCGCCACTCGCCGCGCGTCAACAATCCCGAAGTGAAGGCCGCGCTGGCGCGCATCGACGCGAAGCTCGGCAACCGTCAACGTGCCTACGGGGAACGCGCCCCGAAGCAGGCCGCGCTCCTGAATCTGCCTGCGTATCCGACCACGACGATCGGCTCGTTTCCGCAGACGCTGGAAATCCGTCAAGCCCGCAGTCAGTTCAAGGCCGGTGCACTTGACGATGCCGGCTACGCGGCCGCGATGCGCGCTGAAATCGAGCGCAGCGTGCGCGAGCAGGAAAGGCTGGGCCTCGACGTGCTTGTGCACGGTGAAGCGGAACGTAACGACATGGTCGAATATTTCGGCGAGCAGCTCGACGGCTACGCGTTCAGCCAGTTCGGCTGGGTGCAGTCGTACGGCTCGCGTTGTGTGAAGCCGCCTGTCCTGTTCGGCGACATTAGCCGTCCGAAGGCGATGACGGTCGAGTGGACCCGTTACGCGCAATCGCTCACGAACAAGCCGATGAAGGGCATGCTCACAGGCCCCGTGACGATCCTGAACTGGTCATTCGTGCGTGACGATCAACCGCGTTCGGTGTCGTGCTACCAGTTGGCGCTGGCGATACGCGAAGAAGTGATCGACCTCGAAAAAGCCGGCGTGCGCGTGATCCAGATCGACGAAGCCGCGCTGCGCGAAGGCCTGCCGCTGCGCCGCGCGCAATGGGACGACTACCTGCGCTGGGCCGTGGAAGCGTTCCGCATCACGGCTAACGGCGTGCAAGACGAGACGCAGATCCATACGCATATGTGCTATTCGGAGTTCAACGACATCATCGCGTCGATCGCCGGGATGGACGCCGATGTCATCACAATCGAGACCTCGCGCTCGGATATGGAACTGCTCGACGCGTTCGACGACTTCAAGTATCCGAATGAAATCGGCCCGGGCGTCTATGACATCCATTCGCCGAATATCCCCACGCAGGATCACATCGTTCAACTGATGCGCAAGGCGGCGGAGCGCATTCCGGCTGAGCGTCTGTGGGTGAACCCGGACTGCGGGCTGAAGACGCGTCAGTGGGCCGAAGTGCTGCCGGCGCTGACCAACATGGTTGCGGCCGCAAGGACCCTGCGCAGTCAGATTCATTAAAGCAGATGGCCTAAGAGCCGGTTTGGAGTGCATGCCGCAAACCGCCAGCCCGATCCAGGGCTGGCTGGACGCATCCGCGCGGATCAAGCCTGGCGTTTGCCGCGGCCAGCAGCAGGTTTGCCAGCCGGCTTGCGTGAACCCGCGGCGGGCTTGCTGGCGGGCTTACCGGTGGGCTTATGGGTCGGCTTGCTGGCAGGCTTGCCGCGGGGCTTTTGCGTGCTGAACGGGTTGATGAACACGCTCGTGCCTTGATCCGCGGCCGTCGCCGCGGGCTTGCGTTTGCTCTCGCCTCCTTGCGGGCGCGGCTTTTTACCGACCGATTGCGTGGAGGCCGGCGCGGCTTGCGGCACTTTGGGCTTCTTGGGCTTTTTGGGTTTCTTGATGATCTCGCCCGTTGCGCTGGTTTCCGGCACGCGGTGTTCGGCTTCGAAACCCGGCTCCTCTTCCCGGCGCAGCGTCTGCCGGATCAGCGCTTCGATCGCGGCCAGTTGCGGCGCTTCATCGGCACACACGAGCGACACCGCCACGCCACTCGCGCCCGCTCGGCCGGTACGGCCAATACGGTGCACATAGTCTTGCGCCACGATCGGCAGATCGACATTGATCACCAGCGGCAGGTCGTCGATATCGAGGCCGCGCGCGGCCACATCGGTGGCGACCAGCATGTTGACTTCGCCCGACTTGAAGCGCTCCAGCGCGCGTAGGCGTGCGGGTTGCGGTTTGTCGCCGTGAATGGTGTCGACCGCATAGCCCGCTTCATCCAGCATGGCCGCCAGATAGTCCACGCCATTACGGGTTTTGACGAACACCAGCGCGTGTTCCCAGTGGTTCTGCGCCACGAGGTGCATGAACAGATCCGGCTTGTTCCGCTTGTCCACCGTCACCACCCACTGCTTGATCTTGCTAGCCGTGGCATTGGGCGGGCTGACGCTGATATTCACCGGATTGCGCAAAATGCTCGCCGCCATCGCGCGAATGTCATCGGTAAATGTGGCGGAGAACAACAGGGTCTGGCGCTGGGCGGGCAGGGCCGCAAAGACGGCGTTGAGTTCGCGCGCAAAGCCCAGGTCCAGCATGCGGTCGGCTTCATCCAGCACCAGCGTCTGCACCTGATCGAACTGCACGGCGTTCTGGCGATTCAGATCCAGCAAACGGCCCGGCGTGGCGACGAGCACATCCACGCCTTTGCGCAACTTCATCATTTGCGGATTGATGCTCACGCCGCCGTAGGCGGCCAGAAAGCGCAAATCGAGGCCTTGGCCGTACTCGATAAAGCTTTGCAGCACCTGCTCGGCCAGCTCGCGGGTGGGCACCAGCACCAGCACGCGCGCGCGATTGCTGGACACGGCCGGGCCGTGCTGTACCAGCCGTTGCAACAGCGGCAGCGCAAATCCCGCGGTTTTACCCGTGCCGGTTTGTGCCGCGGCCATGACGTCACGGCCATCGAGCACAACCGGAATCGCCTTGGCCTGCACCGGCGTAGGTGTCTGGTATTTGAGGTCCTGCAGATTACGCAACAAGGGTTCGATCAGGCCGAGCGAGGCAAAAGACATGGGCGTATTCCGGGCTAAAACCGCAATTCTAGCGGTTACCGTGCCGATTGCCGCGCGCAGATCGTTGGGCCGAAACGATCTGGCTGTGGACCGTGCCTACTGTTTCGGCCAGATGCGCTCAAGGGCGTCGCCCTTGGGAAAGGGATCGTCGTGATCCAGCACGATGGTCTGGATGCCCGGATTCCTGCTGCATTCCTTCAATTTTTTCGTGAAGCTTGCGAGGCGAGTTCCTGCTTGATCCATTCGCAGAATCGTTTACACGCGCTGGCGTCCGCCTTGTCCTTGCGCACGGACAGGTAGTGGCCGCGATTCCTCATGACGGTCGTGTGCGGCAGCGGACGCACCAGTTCGCCGCTATCGACCCGATGGCCGACGAGATGATGCCAGCCCAACGCCACGCCCTGATGCGCCAGGGCCAGCTGTACGATGGCCGGATAATCATTGCTGGTGAACAACCGGCGCGGAACGTTCGCGCACCAGCTGGTGTCCACGTCATGCAGCGCCAGCCAGACTTTCCAGTCGATGTGTTCGGAAATCTGCGAGCGACCGTAGGCGCTGAGATCCAGTAGCGACATGTCGAGCAGTTCTTCGGGTGCCGCCACCGGGCCGTTTTTCTCCAGGTATTGTGGAGTGCACACCGGATAGACCTCGTCGTCGAACAGGTGCTCACTCTCGTATCCGTCGCGCAGGCTGGCCAGCTTGGCGATGTACACATCCGGCTGCATGCCCGCTTCCATCGAGACGAAGTTCTGCGTGGTCAGCACGGTGAGTTCGATATCCGGGGCGTCGTGAAGGAATTCAGGAAGCCTTGCGTGCAGCCACAGCGCGGAAAACGAGGGCGAACAGCAGACGATCAGCGTCTGCCTGGCCGGAATTCTCTTGCGCAGGCGTTCGGCGGCTTGATGAAGGTTGATCAGCGAAAGCTGCGCGGCATCCTTGAACATCTCCCCATCGGCTGTCAGTTCAACGGTGCGCCCCGAGCGGATAAACAACGCTGTGCCGAGGTAATCCTCCAGTTCCCGCAACTGCTTGCTCACGGCCGCGGGGGTCACGCTCAGTGCATTGGCCGCCCCGGTAAAGCTCCTGAACTTTGCGGCAGCGAGAAAAGACTTGATGGCCCGCAGCGAAAGCGCGCCGACCAGGGTTTCACTCATTTCAAATGGGGACGCCATGACGATGTCGAACAACCTATGGAGATCAGGACGGAGGCTGAGAGAAGCACTGGCCCGTCGTTACCGAAGTTACCGAAGTTACCGAATCTGCACGAGACAGCGGCGCTATTCTCATACTCCAACTGGTAATGTTCAAGGCAGCCGTAGCATCACACGAGCGGCGCCTGGACGAGACGCTGGCAGATCGAGTGCAACCATCGTTGCCTGAGCCTGCATACCGTGCGTCACGTGAGTGCCTTTGCCTCACATCGACTTACCGGAAGCAACAGTGTTATGCGCCGGTGCAGTCAACACAAGCCATCGCGCCGCGCTGCGCCACCTTCCATTTACTTACGCGCACCGACCCGCGACTACCCGGCCGAATCATTCTCACTTGGATAACCCCGTATTGCGTAAAATGATCGGTTAACCCACGTACAGGCTTTCTG
>NZ_CAJMZK010000046.1:0-31464 GCF_905220265.1 Paraburkholderia sp. J67 | reverse complement strand
GACTTTCTTGAGGTAATCGTCGTGGGAGGCCATGCGAAGGGGCGCGCCGGGCGCGGCAGTGTGACGGGAAAAAGACGGGAAAACGCAAATGATAGCGCCAACGGACGGCGTGCTGGCTGCAAGGGCAGGGCGGCGGCGCGCGTGCGCCAAGGGGCGGTGCGCCACGGCGGGCGCGCGATGCGCGCCATTGCCCGACCTTCCGGACGGCGAATCAATTTTCGCGGGAAAGACAAAAAATGAAAGTTATATGTCCGCACAGTTCCCGCGCACCGTCAGCGCGCGTGCGGATCATGCGTTAAAATCGCTTTTTGAAACAAGGATCGGAAGATGCACTGGCAACCTCGGACAGCCCATTTGATGCCCGCACGGCGCGAGACCCGCCCCGCGGCGCAGCGGCACCTCCGCCACGCACGATCGTGTCGCTAAGTCCGAGCGCCGGGGAACCATCGGCGTGAGCGCTGCCGCCATGCTTCCCCACCCCCTTCGTCCGCCATCAGCCACCGCACGCCATCCGCGAGCCACCGGCGGACTCGATTTCAGAATAGCGCCCCACGCGCCCCGTCAGCTTCCGCCATGCAGGCCGCTTGCCCATCGAGCGAACCACTGAGCGGGACTGGCTCAAAGAGTCGTCCAACCATGAACGCACCTCAAGTTTTCGATCCTCACGGCGCTGCCGCCGCCGTGGCCGCCGACGTCGAACCGCGCCTGCGCGAGATTCCGTACAACTACACGTCCTTTTCGGATCGCGAAATCGTCATTCGCCTGCTAGGCGAACAGGCCTGGGACGCGCTGGCCGAACTGCGCGCCGAACGCCGCACCGGCCGCTCGGCTCGCATGCTCTACGAAGTGCTCGGCGACATCTGGGTCGTGCGCCGCAATCCGTATCTGCAGGACGATCTGCTCGACAACCCGAAGCGCCGCGCGCTGCTGATCGAGGCGCTGAACCACCGCATCGCCGAAATCGAAAAGCGTCGCCGTGCCGACCTCGTCGAGCACAACGACCAGGAGGGCGTGGAGCGCGCCGCGCGCGTGGAGACGCTGATTGCCGCGGCCCGCCGCGCCATCGACGCCTTCGCCGCCGAATTCGAGAAGATGGCCGACCTGCGCCGCCGCGCCACCAAGGTGCTCGGCAAGCGCACGCAGAAGGACAACATCCGCTTCGACGGCATCGCGCGTGTTTCGCACGTGACCGACGCCACCGACTGGCGCGTCGAATATCCGTTCGTGGTCCTCACGCCCGACACCGAAGCCGAAATCGCTGGCCTCATCAAGGCCTGTTTCGAACTCGGTCTGACCGTCATCCCGCGTGGAGGCGGCACGGGCTACACCGGCGGCGCGGTGCCGCTCACGCCGTTCTCGGCCGTCATCAACACCGAAAAGCTGGAACAGCTCGGCCCGGTCGAGATGACCGATCTGCCCGGCGTGGACCGCAAGGTCGCGACGATCTTCTCGGGCGCGGGCGTCGTCACGCGCCGCGTGACCGAAGCGGCCGATGCGGCAGGCTTCGTGTTCGCGGTCGATCCGACCTCGCTCGACGCTTCGTGCATCGGCGGCAACGTCGCGATGAACGCAGGCGGCAAGAAGGCCGTGCTGTGGGGCACGGCGCTCGACAATCTCGCCTGGTGGCGCATGGTCGATCCGCAGGGCAACTGGCTCGAAGTCACGCGCCTCGACCACAACATGGGCAAGATCCACGACATCGAAGTCGCGCGTTTCGAGCTCAAGTGGTTCGACGGCGAGCACGCGCCGGGCGAGAAGCTGCTGCGCACGGAGTCGCTCGACATCGCGGGTCGCGTGTTCCGTAAGGAAGGTCTGGGCAAGGACGTGACGGACAAGTTCCTCGCCGGTTTGCCGGGCATCCAGAAGGAAGGCTGCGACGGGCTCATCACGTCCGCGCGCTGGGTGCTGCACAAGATGCCTGCGCATACGCGCACGGTCTGTCTTGAGTTCTTCGGCCAGGCGCGCGAGGCGATCCCGAGCATCGTCGAAATCAAGGACTACCTGTTCGAAACCTCGAAGCAGGGCGGCGCGATTCTCGCGGGTCTGGAGCATCTGGACGAGCGCTATCTGCGCGCCGTGGGTTACGCGACCAAGAGCAAGCGCAACGCGTTTCCGAAGATGGTGCTGATCGGCGACATCGTCGGTGACGATGCCGATGCGGTGGCCACGGCCACCTCGGAAGTCATCCGCATGGCCAACGGCAAGAGCGGCGAGGGCTTCGTGGCCGTCTCCGCCGAGGCGCGCAAGCGCTTCTGGCTCGACCGTAGCCGCACGGCCGCGATCGCCAAGCACACCAACGCGTTCAAGATCAACGAAGACGTCGTGATCCCGCTCAATCGTATGGGCGAGTACACGGACGGCATCGAGCGCATCAACATCGAGCTGTCGATCAAGAACAAGCTGCAACTGGTCGACGCGCTCGAAGCGTTCTTCAAGGAAGGCAAGCTTCCGCTCGGCAAGACCGACGACGCCAACGAAATCCCTTCGGCGGAACTGCTCGAAGACCGCGTTCAACAGGCGCTCGACCTGCTCAAGCGCGTGCGCGAGCGCTGGACCTTCGTGGGCGACAAACTCGACATGCCGCTCGCCGAGGCACAGCACTCGCTGCTGCAAGTGGGCTACGAAGCGCTGGCGGAAAAGTTCGCCGACCGCGTCGACGCGCAGCCGGGTGCGACTGTTTTCGACGTGACGCAGGACCGCACGGTGCGCATCTCGTGGAAGCAGGAAATCCGCGCCGAACTGCGCCAGATCTTCAACGGCGGCGCGTTCAAGCCGATCCTCGACGAAGCCCAGGCGATCCACAAGAAGGTGCTGCGCGGGCGCGTGTTCGTCGCTCTCCACATGCACGCCGGCGACGGCAACGTGCACACCAACCTGCCGGTCAACTCGGACAACTACGAGATGCTGCAGGACGCGCACCACGCGGTGGCGCGCATCATGAAGCTCGCGCGTTCGCTCGACGGCGTGATCTCGGGCGAGCACGGCATCGGCATCACGAAGCTCGAATTCCTCACCGAAGACGAGATCGCCGAATTCCGCGCCTACAAGCAACGTGTCGATCCGGAAGGCCGCTTCAACAAGGGCAAGCTGCTCGAAGGCGCCGACCTGCGCAACGCCTACACGCCGTCGTTTGGCCTGATGGGCTACGAATCGCTGATCATGCAGCAGTCCGACATTGGCGCGATCGCCGAGTCGGTCAAGGACTGCCTGCGCTGCGGCAAGTGCAAGCCGGTGTGCGCCACGCACGTGCCGCGCGCGAACCTGCTGTACAGCCCGCGCAACAAGATTCTCGCGACCTCGCTGCTGGTCGAGGCGTTCCTGTACGAAGAGCAGACGCGCCGTGGCGTGTCGATCAAGCATTGGGACGAGTTCAACGACGTGGCCGACCACTGCACGGTCTGCCACAAGTGCGTGACGCCTTGCCCGGTCAAGATCGACTTCGGCGACGTGACGATGAACATGCGCAACCTGCTGCGCAAGATGGGCAAGAAGAAGTTCAACGCGGGCAACGCGGCGGGCATGTTCTTCCTCAACGCCACCAACCCGCAGACCATCAACCTCGCGCGTACCGCGATGATGGGCGTGGGCTACAAGGCGCAGCGCCTCGGCAACGATGTGCTGAAGAAGTTCGTGAAGAAGCAGACGGCGCATCCGCCCGCATCCACGGGCAAGCCGGCCGTGGTCGAGCAGGTGATCCACTTCGTCAACAAGAAGATGCCGGGCAACCTGCCGAAGAAGACGGCGCGCGCGCTGCTCGACATCGAGGACAACAAGATCGTGCCGATCATCCGCAACCCGAAGACCACGAGCGTGGATTCGGAAGCGGTGTTCTACTTCCCGGGCTGCGGCTCGGAGCGTCTGTTCTCGCAGGTTGGTCTCGCGACCCAGGCGATGTTGTGGGAAGCGGGCGTGCAAACCGTGCTGCCGCCGGGCTATCTGTGCTGCGGTTATCCGCAGCGCGGCTCGGGCCAGTTCGACAAGGCCGAGAAGATCGTCACCGACAACCGCGTGCTGTTCCACCGCATGGCGAACACGCTCAACTACCTCGACATCAAGACCGTCGTGGTGTCGTGCGGCACGTGCTACGACCAGCTTGCGGGTTATGAATTCGACAAGATTTTCCCGGGATGCCGCATCATCGACATCCACGAATTCCTGCTGGAAAAGGGCATCAAGCTCGATGGCGTGAGCGGTACGCGCTACATGTATCACGACCCGTGCCACACGCCGATCAAGACGATCGATCCGGTCAAGCTCGTCAATGAACTGATGGGCGCGGAAAAGGACGGCTACAAGATCGAGAAGAACGATCGTTGCTGCGGCGAGTCGGGCACGCTCGCGGTCACGCGTCCGGACATTTCGACGCAGGTGCGCTTCCGTAAGGAAGAGGAACTCCGCAAGGGCGCGGCGAAGTTGCGCAATATCCCGATCGTCGCTTCTGGTGTGAGCGGCGAGACCGCGGTGCAACCGGCCACGCAGCAGGAAGCGGGCGGCCAGGGAACGACGCAGGACGTCAAGATTCTGACGTCGTGCCCGTCCTGCCTCCAGGGTCTGTCGCGGTACAACGAAGACGCCAACATCGAAGCCGACTACATCGTGGTGGAAATTGCCCGCCACGTGCTTGGCGAGAACTGGATGGCCGACTACGTGAGCCACGCGAACAATGGCGGAATCGAGCGCGTGCTGGTTTAATGGCACCGCCAAATTTTCCGTAACACGGGTTCGAGGACAACGATGGGATGCGTATTCTGTAATGAGGAAGGCGGAGACGTGCTGTGGGAGGACGAGCGCCTGCGCGTCGTTCTCGCGACCGCCGAAGTCGACTATCCCGGCTTTTGCCGCGTGATCTGGAATACGCATGTCGCCGAGTTCTCGGATCTCGACGCTGCGGATCGGGAACATCTTATGCGCGCCGTCTATGTGGTCGAGCGCGCGCTGCGCCGCATCATGCAGCCGTCGAAGGTGAATCTCGCGAGTCTCGGCAATCAGGTGCCGCATGTGCACTGGCACGTGATTCCGCGCTTCACCAACGACGCGCATTTTCCGATGTCGGTGTGGTCGCCGCGGCAGCGCACGGTGTCGGAAGCGATGCTCGGGCAACGCCGGGCGCAGGCCACGCTGTTGCGCGAGGCGGTGCGTCAGGAGATGGAGCAGGCTGGACAAGCGGGGCAGGCGCAGGATTGAGCGTGCGCACATGAGCGGGCGATTGGGTCGATGCTTCGATACGAGCATGCCCATGCGTACATACGCGTGCCCGTGCGTCACTGCGCGGCCGAACATCGCGACGATCGAACAGGGACGATCATGAGTGGATTGAAATCCGATACGCCGGTGCCAACCGGCGTTGTGGTGCACGCGCTGTCGCGCGTGCTTGAACTGCAATATGCGAGCGGCGAGAGTTATCGTATTCCGTTCGAACTGATGCGCGTCTATTCGCCCTCGGCCGAGGTGCGCGGCCACGGGCCCGGCCAGGAGACGCTGCAGACCGGCAAGCGTGAGGTGACGATCACGGCGCTCGAGGGTGTCGGCCACTACGCACTGCAACCGACCTTCTCCGACGGTCACAACACCGGTATCTACTCCTGGGACCAGCTCTACGAGCTGGCGACGCGCCAGGACGAACTCTGGGCCGAATATTTCGGGAAGCTCAAGGCGGCGGGCGTTGAGCGCGACGCGCCGATGGCCGCGCAGCCAGGCGGTGCCGGTCACGGCCACTGCCACTGACGCTTCCTGTTACGATCCAGCCCGCCGCGCGAGGGGCGCGGCGCACTCCATCAAAAAGATCCGGACACGATCCGGCTCAAGACCCGCGAAAGGACGAGCGCGATGAGCAAAACCCACTTCGGCTATCAGACAGTCGACGAACAGGACAAGGCGAAGAAGGTGGCCGGCGTGTTCCACTCGGTCGCCTCGAACTACGACCTGATGAACGATCTGATGTCGGGCGGGATGCACCGCGCCTGGAAGGCGTTCACGATCGCCCAGGCCAACATCCGGCCGGGCGCGAAGGTGCTCGATATCGCGGGCGGCACGGGCGATCTGTCGATGGCGTTCGCGAAGAAGGCGGGCCCGACCGGTGAGGTCTGGCACACCGACATCAACGAGTCGATGCTGCGCGTGGGCCGCGACCGGCTCATCGATCATGGCGTGATTACGCCTGCGCTGCTCTGCGACGCCGAGAAGATTCCCTTTCCGGATAACTACTTCGACGTGGTGACGGTGGCTTTCGGCCTGCGCAACATGACCCACAAGGATCGCGCGCTGGCCGAGATGCGCCGCGTGATCAAGCCGGGCGGCCGCGTGATGGTGCTCGAATTCTCCAAGGTCTGGGAGCCGCTCAAGAAGGCGTACGACGTCTATTCGTTCAAGGTGCTGCCGTGGCTGGGCAAGCGTTTCGCCCAGGACGCGGACAGCTACCAGTACCTCGCGGAGTCGATCCGCATGCATCCGGACCAGGAAACATTGAAGACGATGATGGAACAAGTTGGGCTCGAAGCCGTCAAATATTACAATTTGTCAGCTGGCGTGGTAGCCTTACACGTCGGCACAAAGTACTAGTGCTCCCAACTCTCTGTCTTTAAAGGAAATTTCGCCATGCCCGAGACTCGTAACATTGCTTCCAGAAAGCTTTCGGTGTCTTGGGCGAGGCGGATCGGCACGTTCGCTGTGATCGGCGCGATCGTGGCGGGCAGCCTGGCTTCGCTCGACGCGGAAGCCAGACGCATGGGCGGCGGGCGCAGCTTCGGCCGTCAGTCGTCGGTGGCTTCGCAGCGCAGCACCACGCCGCCGCCGGCCCAGCCGAGCCCCACGCAGCAGGCTGGCGCACAGCGCGCTCAACCGGCTGCACCTACGCCAGCACCCACGCCTGCTCCGGCGCGTAACCGCTGGCTCGGGCCTATCGCGGGTCTCGCGGCGGGTCTGGGCATCGCGGCGCTGCTGTCGCACTTTGGTCTGGGTGAAGCGTTCGCCGGCATGATGGCCAACATGATCGTGATCGCACTGCTCGCGTTCGTTGCGATCTGGCTGATCCGCAAGTTCATGAATCGCCGCCGTGGCGCGCAGCCTGCGTATCAGGCGGGCGGGGCGGGTGGCATGGGCATGAGCCAGGTCGGCGGCTATCAGCCGCAGGAGCCGCGCTACACGGCGCCGCCCACGGGCCAGTATCTCGCGCCCGAAGCGCAGCCGCTCACCACGCCGCAGATCAACACCGTGCCTGACGTGCCGGCCGGCTTCGACACCGAAGCTTTCCTGCGCAACGCCAAGGTGTACTTCGTGCGTCTGCAGGCCGCGTGGGACGTGGGCAATATCGAGGACATCCGCGAATTCACCACGCCCGAGATGTTCGCCGAAGTCCGTGTGGATCTCGCGGGCCGCGGCACGCAGTCGAACCAGACCGACGTCGTGCAGCTCAACGCCGACCTGCTCGCGGTCGAGGAGCGCGGCAACGAGTACCTCGCGAGCGTGCGCTTCTCCGGCCTGATCCGCGAAGAGGCGGGCGCGGCCGCAGCACCGTTCGTCGAGATCTGGAATCTGTCGAAGTCGCGCAACTCGGGTGAGGGTTGGCTGCTCGCGGGTATCCAGCAGGTCGAACCGCATTGAGGCGTTAGTACGCGGATAGGGCACCGATGAACTGACGAGCGCAGCGGTGCAAAACTGACGAGCGCCGCCCTGCAGAACTGACGAGCGCCGCGGTGCGGCGCGGCCTGCGGCCTCGAACGCTACAATAGGAACCCGCGCGAGCTTGATGCCCGCGCGGGTTTTTTTATTTCATGCCGATGACTCTCGCCGCCAAGCCCTTCGCCGCTGCTGTCAATCACTTGCTCGCCCGCGAATCGTGGGCCCGCAATCGACTCGCTCCCTACGCCGGCAAGACGGCGCGTCTGTCCTGTCCGCCCGTCGTGCTCACGCTGCTCGTGCAACCCGACGGTTACCTCGCGGCAGTCGACGAAAACGATGCCGGGAATGCGGACGTCGCGCTCTCGCTGCCCGCCGGCGCGCTCTCCTCGTACGTGCAGGGCGGTCAGTCCGCCGTCATGAAGCACGTGAAGATCGAGGGCGATGCCGAGTTCGCGCAGATCATCGGCAAGCTTGCCGAGCACCTGCGCTGGGAGCCCGAGGAAGATCTCGCGAAGCTGGTGGGCGACGCGCCGGCCTCACGCATTGCGTCCTTCGCGCGCGCCGCGCACGAACAGGCGCTGCGCACGGGACGCAACGTACTCGGCTCAGTCACCGAATATCTGCTCGACGAAAATCCGCAGCTCGTGCGGCACGCCGAGCTCGACAGCTTCAACGTGGAGCTGTCCCGCGCGCGCGATGCGCTGGCGCGCGTCGAAAAGCGCATCGAGCGCCTTGAACAAAAATCACAAGCGAGCGGCGTGGGCAGGGACTCGACCCCGGTTTCACGCGGCCCGAGCCCGCTACAAGGCAATTAAGACATGCGTTTTCTGCGTTTCCTGAAGATTGTTTTTACGGTCATCCGCTTCGGTCTCGACGAAATGATGTTGAGCCGGATCAATGACCGACGCGTCAGACTGCTGCTGCGTATCACCACTATTGGCCGCAAATTCGACCAGCCGCCGGGCGTGCGCCTGCGGCTCGCGCTCGAAAGCCTGGGCCCCATTTTCGTGAAGTTCGGTCAGGTGCTCTCGACGCGTCGCGACCTGCTGCCGCTCGATATCGCCAACGAACTCGCCAAGCTCCAGGACCAGGTGCCGCCG
Source organism: Paraburkholderia sp. J67 (assembly GCF_905220265.1). Classification (NCBI taxonomy): domain Bacteria; kingdom Pseudomonadati; phylum Pseudomonadota; class Betaproteobacteria; order Burkholderiales; family Burkholderiaceae; genus Paraburkholderia; species Paraburkholderia sp. J67. The sequence goes on along the minus strand of NZ_CAJMZK010000046.1, from coordinate 22,747 downwards.
TTCGAATCGCAGGTGGCCATCGACATCATCGAAAAATCGTTGGGCGCGCCGGTCGACACGCTGTTCGACGATTTCGAGCGCGTACCGGTGGCGAGCGCCTCGATCGCACAGGTGCACTTCGCCAAGGTCAAGTCCGGCCAGCATGCGGGCAAGGCCGTGGCCGTGAAGGTGCTGCGCCCGAACATGCGGCCCGTGATCGATTCGGATCTGCTGCTGCTGCGCGACATCGCCGTGTGGGCCGAACGCCTGTGGGCCGACGGCAAGCGCCTGAAGCCGCGCGAGGTGGTCGCCGAATTCGACAAATATCTGCACGACGAACTCGACCTGATGCGCGAGGCCGCGAACGGCAGCCAGCTGCGCCGCAATTTCGCGGGTCTCGATCTGCTGCTCGTGCCCGAGATGTACTGGGAATTCAGCACGGCCAACGTGTTGGTGATGGAACGCATGGTAGGCGTGCCGATCAGCCAGGTGGACCGGCTGCGCGCGGCGGGCGTCGATATTCCGAAGCTTGCGCGCGAAGGCGTGGAAATCTTCTTTACGCAGGTGTTCCGCGACGGTTTCTTTCACGCCGACATGCACCCCGGCAACATCCAGGTGAGCCTCGATCCCGCGCATTTCGGGCGCTATATCGCGCTCGATTTCGGCATCGTCGGGGCGCTGTCGGATTTCGACAAGAACTATCTCGCGCAGAACTTTCTCGCCTTCTTCAAGCGCGACTATCACCGTGTCGCAACGCTGCACATCGAGTCGGGCTGGGTGCCGGCCACCACGCGCGTCGAGGAACTGGAAAGCGCGATCCGCGCCGTCTGCGAGCCGTACTTCGATCGCGCGCTCAAGGACATTTCGCTCGGCCAGGTGCTGCTGCGCCTGTTCCAGACCTCGCGCCGCTTCAACGTGGAAATCCAGCCGCAGCTCGTGCTGTTGCAGAAGACCATGCTCAACGTGGAAGGGCTCGGGCGCTCGCTCGATCCCGAACTCGATCTCTGGAAGACGGCCAAGCCGTATCTGGAGCGCTGGATGACCGAGCAGATCGGCTTGCGCGGCTGGTACGAGCGCTTCAAGATCGAGGCGCCGCAGTGGAGCAAGACGCTGCCGCAGTTGCCGCGCCTCATTCATCAAGTGCTGCTGCACCGCCAGGACGCCACGCATCTCGCCAACGACGAGACGATCCGCCAGATCCTCGCTGAACAACGCCGCACCAACCGGATCCTGCAGGGTCTCGTGGTGTTCGGCGTAGCGGTGGGCGTGGGCATGGTCGCGGCGCGAATGTGGCTCACACTGGCTTACGGATACGGCGGCTGAGAGCGATCGGCGCGCGCGCCACGCGCACACGGATAAGGACAAGGAGTGAGACGATGAGCGACCCGACCCTTCCCGCGCAGCCGGGCCAACCGCCGGCCAGCGCGCCCGAATTCGATACCCGCGATCCGGCCGCACCCGCGTTCTGGGACGAGCGTTTCGAGCGCGGTTTCACGCCGTGGGATCAGGCGGGCGTGCTGCCGGCCTTCGAAGCGTTCGCCGCCGCTCATCACGACGCCGCCGTGCTGATTCCCGGCTGCGGCAACGCCTGGGAAGCACGCTGGCTGGCCGAACGCGGCCGCACGGTGCGCGCCATCGATTTCGCGCCATCGGCGGTCGAGCGGGCGCGCAAGGTGCTGGGCGACCACGCGAACGTGGTCGAGGAAGCCGACTTCTACACTTACGCGCCGCCTTTCACTCCGGCATGGATTTTCGAGCGTGCGTTCCTCTGCGCGCTGCCCAAGGCGCAACGCGCGGACTACGCGCGCCGCATGGCGGAGCTGCTCGCGCCGGGCGCGCTGCTCGCGGGCTATTACTTTATCGGCGAGACGCCCAAAGGGCCGCCGTTCGGCATCGCGCGCGCGGAGCTCGACGCCTTGCTCACGCCGTATTTCAACCTGATCGCCGATGAGCCCGTGGAAGGTTCGTTGCCTGTGTTTCTGGGCCGCGAACGCTGGCTCACGTGGCAGCGCAACGACGCGCCGGCCGCGCCAGGCGTCTGAAAGCACACGCCAACTCTTGATCGGGCACAAGCCGTCCCCAACTACGCGCGAGTGCCTTGCGTTCACCCCGGCCTGGCAAATCCCGGGCCAGGGAAATGTTTGCGGCTATAATTCAAGGCTTTGCAAGCATTTGTCAGGCTTTCATCCCCGACTTTCACCCGTTTCATCAGGAAAGAGATCATGCCGATCTACGCTTATCGCTGCGAGTCGTGCGGCTTCGAAAAGGACGCCCTGCAGAAGATCAGCGATGCGCCCCTGACGCAGTGCCCGAGCTGCGGTGCGGACGCATTTCGCAAGCAGGTCACCGCTGCCGGCTTCCAGCTCAAGGGCTCGGGCTGGTACGTCACCGATTTCCGCGGCGGCAATAGCGGCGGCGGTAACGGCACGAGCGCAGCGGCAGGCGCGAAGACCGACGGCGCATCGTCCGAGTCCAAGCCTGCAGCCGCCGAGAGCGCGCCCGCCGCAGCAGCACCCGCGAGCGCACCGGCAGCGTCTGCCGGCGCGAGCACGGCAGGCTCGACCTGAAACCCTGCGGCCCGGTTCCGGTTTTCCGGCACCAGGCCGCGCAAGCGCCGCGCTCCGCGCGGCCTGGATGGCGTGTACATGACGATCAAGAAAGCGACTTTCAAATCGGTATTCCTGACCGGCCTGCTGGTGCTGGTGCCGTTGGCCCTCACGCTGTGGGTCCTGAATCTCGTCATCGGCACGATGGACCAGACGCTGTTGCTGCTGCCGGAGTCGTGGCGGCCGTCGGTGCACCTGCCGGGCCTTGGCGCGGTGCTCACGCTGGCGTTCATCTTCGTGGTGGGCCTGCTCACCCACAATTTCATCGGCCAGAAGCTGGTGGAGTGGTGGAATGCGCTGGTGCGCCGCATCCCGATCATCGGTCCGCTGTATGGAAGCATCCAGCAGGTTTCCGATACACTGCTTTCCAGCAACGGCAATGCCTTTCGCAAGGCACTCCTGATCGAGTATCCGCGCAAGGGTTCATGGACCATCGCGTTCCTCACCGGCATTCCGGGCGGCGACGTGGTGAACCATCTGCAGGAAGATCACGTGAGCGTGTATGTGCCGACCACGCCCAATCCCACCTCGGGCTTTTTCCTGATGGTGCCGAAGAGCGAAGTCGTCGAACTCGACATGACGGTCGATGCCGCGCTCAAGTATATTGTTTCGATGGGCGTCGTCGCGCCAGCCGCGACCCCGCGACGCCCCATCGATCCCCCGCTTTAAATACCGGATGCCGCGTCGGGTGCCAAACGCGCGCGGGCTTCCCGTTTAATTTACGCATAACGAAAGACGAACATCATGTCGATGAGATCTGAATACTGCGGTCTGGTGACCGAACAGCTGCTGGGCCAAAACATTTCGCTGTGCGGTTGGGTGCAACGCCGCCGCGACCACGGCGGCGTCATCTTCATCGACCTGCGCGACCGCGAAGGCCTCGTCCAGGTCGTCTGCGATCCGGATCGCGCGGAGATGTTCAAGATCGCCGAAGGCGTGCGCAACGAATTCTGCGTCCAGGTGAAGGGCGTCGTTCGCAATCGTCCGGAAGGCACGGTCAACGCCAACCTGACGAGCGGCAAGATCGAAGTGCTGTGCCACGAACTCGTGGTGCTGAACGCGTCGGTCACGCCGCCGTTCCAGCTCGACGACGACAACCTCTCGGAAACCACGCGCCTCACGCATCGCGTGCTCGACCTGCGCCGTCCGCAGATGCAGCACAACCTGCGTCTGCGCTATCGCGTGACGATGGCCGTGCGCAAGTATCTCGACGCACTCGGCTTCATCGACATCGAAACGCCGATGCTCACCAAGAGCACCCCGGAAGGCGCACGCGACTACCTCGTGCCGTCGCGCGTCAACGCAGGCCAGTTCTTCGCGCTGCCGCAGTCGCCGCAGCTCTTCAAGCAGCTCTTGATGGTGGCGAACTTCGATCGCTACTACCAGATCGTCAAGTGCTTCCGCGACGAAGACCTGCGCGCTGACCGTCAGCCCGAATTCACGCAGATCGACTGCGAAACGTCGTTCCTCGGCGAACAGGAAATTCGTGACCTGTTCGAAGACATGGCACGTCACGTGTTCAAGGAAACGATGGATGTCGAGCTCGACGCCAAGTTCCCGGTCATGCCGTACTCGGAAGCCATGAGCCGCTTCGGTTCGGACAAGCCCGACCTGCGCGTGAAGCTCGAATTCACGGAACTGACGGATGTCGTCAAGGACGTGGACTTCAAGGTGTTCAGCACGCCGGCCAACAGCAAGGACGGCCGCGTTGCAGCGCTGCGCGTGCCGAAGGGCGGCGAACTCTCGCGCGGCGACATCGACGGCTACACGGAATTCGTGCGCATCTACGGCGCGAAGGGCCTCGCCTGGATCAAGGTCAACGAAGTCGCGAAGGGCCGTGACGGTCTGCAAAGCCCGATCGTCAAGAACCTGCACGACGCGTCGATCGCCGCGATCCTCGAGCGCACCGGCGCGCAAGACGGCGACATCATTTTCTTCGCAGCCGACCGCGCGAAGGTCGTGAACGACAGCCTGGGCGCACTGCGCCTGAAGATCGGCCATTCGGAGTTCGGCAAGAGCACGGGTCTGGTCGAGAAGGGCTGGAAGCCGCTGTGGGTGGTCGACTTCCCGATGTTCGAATACGACGAGGAAGAAAACCGCTTCGTGGCCGCGCACCACCCGTTCACGAGCCCGAAGGACGAGCACCTGGAATACCTGGAAACGGATCCGGCTCGCTGCCTCGCGAAGGCCTACGACATGGTGCTGAACGGCTGGGAAATCGGCGGCGGTTCGGTCCGTATCTATCAGGAAGAAGTGCAGAGCAAGGTGTTCCGCGCGCTCAAGATCAATGCGGAAGAAGCTCGTGCGAAGTTCGGCTTCCTGCTGGACGCGCTGCAATACGGCGCGCCGCCGCACGGCGGTATCGCATTCGGTCTGGACCGCATCGTCACGATGATGGCCGGCGCCGACTCGATCCGCGACGTGATCGCGTTCCCGAAGACGCAACGTGCGCAGGATCTGCTCACGCAGGCGCCGAGCCCGGTCGATGAGCGCCAGCTGAAGGAACTGCACATCCGTCTGCGTCAGCCCGAGCAGAAAGCGGCGCAGTAAGCGTCTGCGGCAGATGGCGCGCCCCGGCGCGTCGTCTTGCACGGCAACAACGAAAAAGGCGCATCGTGCGCCTTTTTCGCTTTTTGCGTTAAATTCCTGACAAGACCGTCGCATTGAGCACGGCGTCTCCACTCGTTCCCTCGCCATGCAGAAGCCGTCGAAGATCCCGGAATCCGTACTCGTCGTCATCCATACGCCGCAGCTCGAGGTGTTGATCATCGAGCGCGCCGACCGCGCCGGTTTCTGGCAGTCGGTCACGGGCTCGAAGGACCGGCTCGACGAGCCGTTTCTGGAAACCGCTGTGCGCGAGGTGGCGGAGGAGACCGGCATCGTCGTGGGCGCCGACGGCGTGCCGCCGCAGGCGCTGCGCGACTGGCAGCACGAGATCGAGTACGAGATCTATCCGGTCTGGCGTCACCGCTACGCGCCAGGCGTCACGCGCAACACGGAGCACTGGTTCAGCCTCGAAGTACCCGCTGGTACGCCCGTCACGCTCGCGCCGCGCGAACACACCGCGTATCTCTGGCTGCCTTTCGAGGAAGCAGCGGCGAAGTGCTTCTCGTCGTCCAACCGCGAGGCGATCCTGCAACTGCCCGCGCGTCTAGCCGGAGAGCGTGAGTGAGCGATACCCGCGCCGATCCCGAGACGGACCTCGAGCCGCGCCGCGTCATGCGGCTGCGCGAGGCGCTGCTTGGCCGGCGCTATCGTTCGCGCTATCGCTTCACGAGCGGCAACGACGTTCGCCTGTTCCACTCGGGCAACGGGCTCTTTGCGGCGATGATCGAACGCATCGACGCCGCGCAGCGCGATATCGCGCTCGAAACCTATATCTTTTGCAGTGACGCGATGGGGCAGGCCGTCTCCGAGGCGCTGCTGCGCGCGGCGCGCCGTGGCGTGCGCGTGCGCGTCATCACCGATGGCATCGGCAGCCCGCATCAAGCGATGTTCGATGCCTGGCCAGCCGCGGGCATCGAACATCGCGTCTACAACCCGCACATCTTCGGGCGCTTCGGCTTCTCGCGCACACATCGCAAGCTCGCCGTGATCGACGATCAGTTTGCCTATTGCGGCGGCATCAACGTGGTCGACGACATGGAGAACGATGGCAAGCCGCTGCCGTTCGCGCGCTGGGATTTCGCGGTTGAACTGGCTGGGCCCGTGGTCGTGGATGTGCGCGAGGCGATCGAGATGCAATGGCGGCGTATTCGGCTTGGCCATCGTCCGCCGCTCAAGGGCACGGGTTCGTCCGGCGGCCCGGTCGCGCTCTCGCCAGGCGTGCCCGCAAGCTCGGGATTTCTCGCGCCGCACCCGACCGGGCATACGGTGATGCAGCCCGCCAAGGCCGTCAACGAGGTGTTGCGCGAGTTGGCGCCTGTCGTGCGCACGGGAGGCGCGCAGCGCATCATCGCGCGGCTGCGCGCTCGTCTGCGCGCAGGCGTGCCCGATCCGCGCGCGGCACGCGTGCCCTGTGTGGCCTTTGTCGCGCGCGACAACGTCGTGAACCGGCGCGCCATCGAAAAGGCTTACCTCGACGCCATCGGCGAGGCGCGCAAGGAAGTGCTGCTCGCCAATCCGTATTTCATGCCGGGCCGCAGGCTACGCCGCGCGCTCGTGGAAGCGGCCGCGCGCGGCGTGACCGTCAAGCTTTTGATCGGACGAAAAGAGTTCAAGCTGCTCGACTACGGCACGCCGTTTCTCTATCACCAGTTGCTGAGCGCGGGTGTGGAGATTGCGGAGTACGAGAAGACCATGTTGCACGGCAAGGTGGCGGTGGTGGATTGCTCGTGGGGCACGGTCGGCTCGTCGAATCTCGATGCGTTGAGCCTCGTGCTCAACAACGAGGCCAACGTGCTGCTCGTGCTGCATCCGCAGATCCAGCAACTGCGCGACGAGATCCTGAGCGCTTTCGATGAATCCCCGCGGATCGACCGTGCGCGCTACGAAGCCCGTCCGTGGCACGTGCGCGCCGTGAACTGGCTCGCGTGGAACACCTATCGCGCCGCCATGAAATTGCTCACCGTGGGTGGGTACGACTAGCGCGAACGCCACTACGCAGCGCCCGGCCACAAGCCCCGCGCCTGCCACATGAAGCGCCCGGCGTGCAATCGAGAAATGTTCGCTTGTGCGCGCCGTACGATCCCTGAAAATTAGAGTACCGGTTAGAAATCGGTTTCTAATAAAGTCCTTGTTTCGCGGACGGCTGTCCTCAACAATAGTACGGCCGTTCGATTTAATTCAGGCCGAGATGCAAGCAGATCAAGCCAACATCACGGCCACATCGTCACGGTAAATAAAGCTATGCGTAAAGGCGAACAGACACGAGCCGCCATTCTGGATGCAGCACTCGACCTCGCGAGCCGGGACGGACTGGAAGGTCTCACCATCGGCTTGCTCGCCGAGCGCATGCAGATGAGCAAGAGCGGCGTCTTCGCGCACTTCGGTTCGCGCGAGGACCTGCAGGTCGAGGTGGTGCGCGAGTACCACCGCCGATTCGAGGAAGAAGTCTTCTTTCCGAGCTTGCGCGAACCTCGCGGTTTGCCACGTCTGCGTGCGATGCTGTCGCGATGGTTCGAGAAGCGCATTCACGAAGTCACGACCGGCTGCATTTACATCAGCGGCGCGGTCGAGTACGACGACCGCGCGGAAAGCCAGGTGCGCGAGCAACTGGTGGCGAGCGTGACGATGTGGCGTGCGGCACTGCTGCGAGCCATTTCGCAGGCGATTGAAGAAGGGCATCTGCGCCGTGACACCGATCCCGCGCTGATGCTGTTCGAACTGTATAGCGTGACACTCGGCCTGCATCATGATGGCCGCTTCCTGCATCTGCCGGACGCGGTCGACCATACGTGGGCCGCGTTCGAAAAACTGATTGTTTCGTACCAGACCGTGAGCCAGTAGCGACCGGGTGCGCCCAGCGTCGCGGTGAACGTAGCAGGTCCGAAACTCCAAGCTCTATCAAGGGAGAAAAAACATGGGACAGTACACCGCGCCGCTGCGCGACATGCAATTCGTGCTGCACGAACTGCTGAACGTGGAAGGCGAAGTCAAGCAGATGCCGAAGCACGCCGACCTCGACGCCGACACCATCAACCAGGTGCTGGAAGAGGCAGGCAAGTTCTGCTCGGAAGTGCTGTTTCCGCTGAACCAGGTCGGCGACCGTGAAGGCTGCACGTACGCCGGCGACGGCGTCGTCACCACGCCGACGGGCTTCAAGGAAGCCTACAAGCAATACGTGGAAGCCGGCTGGCCGGCACTGGGCTGCGATCCCGAATACGGTGGCCAGGGCCTGCCCGCGTTCGTGAACAACGCGCTCTACGAAATGCTCAACTCGGCGAACCAGGCGTGGACCATGTACCCGGGTCTCTCGCACGGCGCCTACGAGTGCGTGCATGCGCACGGCACGCCCGAACTCCAGAAGACCTATCTGCCGAAGCTCGTCGAAGGCGTGTGGACCGGCACGATGTGTCTGACCGAGCCGCATTGCGGCACTGACCTCGGCATCCTGCGCACCAAGGCCGAGCCGAACAGCGACGGCTCCTACGCCATCTCCGGCACGAAGATCTTCATCTCGAGCGGTGAGCACGACATGGCGGAGAACATCGTCCACCTCGTGCTCGCGCGCCTGCCGGATGCGCCTCAAGGCACCAAGGGCATTTCGCTCTTCATCGTGCCGAAGTTCATCCCGACGGCTGCCGGCGAACCGGGCGAGCGCAACGGCATCAAGTGCGGCTCGATCGAGCACAAGATGGGCATTCACGGCAATTCCACCTGCGTGATGAACCTCGACGGCGCGACGGGTTGGCTTGTCGGCGAGCCGAACAAGGGCTTGAACGCCATGTTCGTGATGATGAACGCCGCGCGTCTGGGCGTGGGCATGCAGGGTCTCGGCCTCACCGAAGTCGCCTACCAGAACTCGCTGGTCTACGCGAAGGAGCGTCTGCAGATGCGCTCGCTGACCGGCCCGAAGGCCCCTGAAAAGGCCGCCGACCCGATCATCGTGCATCCGGACGTGCGCCGCATGCTGCTCACGCAGAAGGCCTGGGCCGAAGGCGCGCGCGCCTTTACGTATTGGGCCGCGCTGCAGATCGACAAGGAACTCTCGCACGGCGACGAAGCCGAGCGCAAGGAAGCGGCGGATCTCGTCGCGCTGCTCACGCCGATCATCAAGGCCTTCCTCACCGATAACGCGTTCGAGAGCACCAACCTCGGCATGCAGGTGTACGGCGGCCACGGCTTCATCGCCGAATGGGGCATGGAGCAGTACGTGCGCGACGCGCGCATCAACCAGATCTACGAAGGCACCAACACGATCCAGTCGCTCGACCTGCTGGGCCGCAAAGTGCTGGGCGACATGGGCGCGAAGCTCAAGAAGTTCGGCAAGCTCGTGACGGATTTCGTCGAAGCCGAAGGCATCAAGACGGAGATGCAGGAATTCGTGAATCCGCTCGCCGATATCGGCGACAAGGTGCAGAAGCTCACGATGGAAATCGGCATGAAGGCGATGCAGAACCCCGACGAAGTGGGCGCGGCCGCAGTGCCGTATCTGCGTACGGCGGGCCACCTCGTGTTCGCGTACTTCTGGGCACGCATGGCGCGCATCGCGCTCGACAAGGAAAGCTCGGGCGATCCGTTCTACAAGTCGAAGCTGGCCACCGCGCGCTTCTACTTCGCGAAGCTGCTGCCCGAAACGGCGACCTCGATCCGCCAGGCACGCGCCGGCTCGAAGACGCTGATGGAAGTCGACGAAGCGCTGTTCTAAGCGTGACACGCGGTGCGCGCATGATTTAGCGCGCGCACCGCGTCGCATCGCATCACCGAATCTCTCAAGCGGCGCACCGGCCAGAACAACGACACGCCGGTTCGCGCTGCGAAACCTGTCCGCATCCCGCATCCGCTCGACATTGCATATCCGCTGGAGGAACAACGTGAGCAATCTCAATATTCGCAAGGTCGCCGTGCTCGGCGCCGGCGTGATGGGCGCGCAGATCGCCGCGCACCTGATCAACGCCCGCGTACCCGTGCTGCTGTTCGATCTGCCCGCGAAGGAAGGTCCGAAGAACGCCATCGCGCTCAAGGCGATCGAGACGCTGAAGAAGCTCTCGCCTGCGCCGTTCGGTGTGAAGGACGACGCGCAGTACATCACGCCCGCGAACTACGAAGACGACATCGCCAAGTTGGCGGAATGCGACGTGGTGATCGAGGCGATCGCCGAGCGCATGGACTGGAAGCACGACCTCTACAAGAAGGTCGCGCCGCACCTCGCACCGAACGCGATCTTCGCGTCCAACACCTCGGGCCTGTCGATCACGGAACTGTCGCAAGGTTTCGACGACAACCTCAAGGCGCGCTTCTGCGGCGTGCACTTCTTTAACCCGCCGCGCTACATGCACCTGGTCGAACTGATCCCGACCACGCACACGAAGCCCGAAATTCTCGACCAGCTCGAATCGTTCCTCACGAGCGTCGTCGGCAAGGGCGTGGTGCGCGCGAAGGATACGCCGAACTTCATCGCGAACCGCGTCGGCATCTTCTCGATCCTCGCGGTGATTACCGAGGCGAAGAAGTTCGGCCTGCGTTTCGATGAAGTCGACGACCTGACGGGCAGCCGTCTGGGCCGCGCGAAATCGGCAACGTTCCGGACTGCTGACGTTGTCGGCCTCGACACGATGGCGCACGTCATCAAAACGATGCAGGACAACCTCAAGGACGATCCGTTCTTCGCGGTCTACGAGACGCCGGCTGTGCTGGCCGCGCTGGTGGCCAAGGGCGCGCTCGGCCAGAAGACGGGCGGCGGCTTCTATCGCAAGGAAGGCAAGGCGATCAAGGTGCTCGACGGCAACACCGGCGAGTACGTGGACGGTGGCGCGAAGGCCGACGAACTCGTGGGCCGCATCCTCAAGCGCCCGCCGGCAGAGCGTCTGAAGCTGCTGCGCGAATCGCAGCATCCGCAGGCGCAGTTCCTGTGGGCGATCTTCCGCGATGTGTTCCATTACATCGGCGTGCATCTGGAGTCGATCGCCGATAACGCGCGCGACGTCGACCTCGCGATTCGCTGGGGCTTCGGCTGGAACGAAGGTCCGTTCGAAGGCTGGCAGGCCGCGGGCTGGAAGCAGGTCGCCGAGTGGGTGAAGGAAGACATCGACGCAGGCAAGACGCTGTCGAGCGCACCGCTGCCCGCCTGGGTGCTGGAAGGCCCGGTCGCGGCGAACGGCGGCGTGCATGGCGCGGACGGCTCGTGGTCGCCGGCTGAAGCGCGCTTCGTGCCGCGCTCGAATCTGCCGGTCTATGAGCGTCAGGTGTTCCGCGCGGCGCTGTTCGGCGAATCGAATGCGCGCGATCCGAAGACCTACGGCAAGACGCTGTTCGAGAACGAGCATCTGCGCGCGTGGGTCGACGACCGCGCGGGCGAGGACGACGTCGTCATCGTCTCGTACAAGAGCAAGATGAACACGATGGGCCCGGGCGTGCTGGATTCGCTCGCGAAGGCCATCGATATCGCGGAAGACGGCTACAAGGGCGTCGTGATCTGGCAACCGACGTCGCTCAAGCTCGGCGCGCCGGGCGGCCCGTTCTCGGCCGGTGCGAACCTCGAAGAAGCCATGCCTGCGTTCATGATGGGCGGCGCGAAGGGCATCGAGCCGTTCGTGAAGAAGTTCCAGGACACGATGATGCGCGTGAAGTACGCGAACGTCCCGGTCGTGGCGGCGGTGTCGGGCATCGCGCTCGGCGGCGGTTGCGAAATCATGCTGCACAGCGCCAAGCGCGTAGCGCACATCGAAAGCTATGTCGGCCTCGTGGAAGTGGGCGTGGGCCTGGTGCCGGCGGGCGGTGGCCTGAAGGAAGCGGCGCTGCGCGCAGCCGACGCGGCGGCGCAGATCGGCGCGGTGCCCAGCGACCTGCTGCGTTTCCTGCAAAAGTCGTTCGAAAACGCGGCGATGGCGAAGGTCTCGGGCTCGGCGCTCGAAGCCCGCACGATGGGCTATCTGAAGCCGTCGGACACGATCGTCTTCAACGTGTTCGAACTGCTCGACACGGCGAAGAAGGAAGCGCGTGCATTGAGCGCTGCCGGTTATCGTGCGCCGCTGCGTGCGAAGCAGATTCCGGTCGCGGGGCGCTCGGCGATCTCGACCATCAAGGCGTCGCTCGTCAACATGCGCGATGGCCGCTTCATCAGCGACCACGATTACCTGATCGCGGGCCGCATCGCGGAAGCGGTGTGCGGCGGCGACGTCGAGGCGGGCAGCCTCGTCGACGAGGAATGGCTGCTCACGCTCGAGCGCCGTGCTTTCGTCGACCTGCTCGGCACGCAAAAGACGCAGGAACGCATCATGGGCATGCTGCAAACCGGCAAGCCGGTGCGCAACTAAGCGGCACGACGCCTACCAGATACTGGAGTTACAGATGAGCAAACAGTTGCAGGACGCATACATCGTCGCCGCGAGCCGCACGCCCATCGGCAAGGCGCCGCGCGGCGTGTTCAAGAACACCCGCCCGGACGAGCTGCTGGTCCACGCGATCAAGTCGGCCGTCGCGCAGGTGCCGGGCCTCGACACGAGCGTGATCGAAGACGCCATCATTGGCTGCGCGATTCCCGAAGCGGAGCAGGGTCTGAATGTGGCGCGTATCGGCGCGCTGCTCGCGGGTCTGCCGCAAAGCGTGGGCGGAGTGACCGTCAACCGCTTCTGCGCCTCGGGTCTCACGGCGCTCGCGATGGCCGCCGACCGTATCCGCGTGGGCGAATCCGACGCGATGATCGCGGGCGGCTGCGAATCGATGAGCATGGTGCCGATGATGGGCAACAAGCCGTCGCTCTCGCCGCATATCTTCGATCGCAATGAAGACGTTGGCATTGCTTACGGTATGGGCCTGACCGCCGAGAAAGTGGCGGAGCGCTGGAAGGTGAGCCGCGAGGCGCAGGACGCGTTCTCGGTGGAATCGCATCGCCGCGCGCTGGCCGCGCAACTGGCGGGCGAGTTCAAGGACGAAATCGCACCGTACACGATCGTCGAGCGTTTCCCCGATCTCGCCACGGGCGAAGTCAAGGTGAAGGAACGTTTGATCGAGCTGGACGAAGGCCCGCGCGCCGACACCACGCTCGAAGGTCTCGCGAAGCTGCGCGCGGTGTTCGCGAACAAGGGCTCGGTCACGGCGGGCAACAGCTCGCAGACTTCGGATGGCGCGGGTGCGCTGATCGTGGTCTCCGAGAAGATCCTCAAGCAGTTCAACCTCACGCCGCTCGCGCGTTTCGTGAGCTTCGCCGTGCGCGGCGTGCCGCCGGAAATCATGGGCATCGGCCCGAAGGAAGCGATTCCGGCTGCGCTGAAGGCCGCGGGCCTGAAGCAGGACGATCTCGACTGGATCGAACTGAACGAGGCGTTCGCCGCGCAGTCGCTGGCGGTGATCCAGGACCTGGGTCTCGACCCGTCGAAGATCAATCCGTTGGGCGGCGCGATTGCGCTGGGTCACCCGCTCGGTGCGACGGGCGCGATCCGCGCTTCGACGGTCGTGCACGGCCTGCGCCGCCGCAACTACAAGTACGGCATGGTGACGATGTGCGTGGGTACCGGTATGGGCGCTGCGGGCATCATCGAGCGTCTGTAAGCGGTTCACGCTCTAGTGCATAAGACACACGGTTCGCAGGCTTCACGGTCTGCGAACCGTTTTTCATATCCGGCAGGTGGGTGAGGTTTGCCAGCCTCGCATCGTGGAGACACTTACATGAGCAACGAAATCCTCGTCGCACGCGAAAACGGCGTGCTGACGATCACCATCAACCGCCCCGAGCGCAAGAATGCGCTCACGCCCGCGATGTATCAGGCGATGCGCGACGCGCTCGCCTCGGCGCAGGAGGACGGCACCGTGCGCGCTGTGCTGCTGCGCGGCCACGCCGAAATCTTCACGGCGGGCAACGACATCGAGGACTTCCTCAAGAACCCGCCCACCGGCGGCGATTCGCCCGTGATGCAGTTCCTGCACACCATCGCGACCTTCGAGAAGCCGCTGGTTGCCCAGGTGGCGGGCGCGGCCGTTGGCGTCGGCACGACGCTGCTGCTGCATTGCGACCTGGTCTATGCCGCCGATACGGCGCGTTTCGCCATGCCGTTCGCGCAACTGGGCCTGTGCCCGGAGGCCGCTTCGTCGCTGCTGCTGCCGCGTATCGCGGGCTATCAGGGCGCGGCGGAAAAGCTGCTGCTCGGCGAGACCTTCGATGCGGCCGAAGCGCATCGCCTGGGCTTCGTGAATCGCATCGTGGCGGCCGCGGAACTGGAAGCGTTCGTCGCCGCGCAACTGGCGAAGCTGGTGGCGCTGCCCGCGTCGTCGCTGCGCGCGACCAAGTCGCTCATGAAGCGCGCGAGCGAGCACGAGATCAAGACGCAGATGAGCGAGGAGTCCGTGCACTTCGGCAAGATGTTGCTCGCGCCCGAAGCGCGCGAGGCGTTCACGGCCTTCCTGCAAAAGCGCAAGCCGGATTTCCGGCAGTTCGACTGAGGCGCTTTAGCTAGTCCGTAGCCGAGGCCGTGTCGTAATCGACGAAACCGGACTCGCGGCAAAAGCTCACGAGCCGCAGTCCGGCGCGCTTCGCGATGGTCACCGCGAGCGACGAGGGCGCCGAGATCGTCGCGACCATCGGCATGCCCACTCGAGCGGCCTTGCGCACCAGCTCGTAGCTCGCGCGGCTGGAGAGAAAGACGAAACCTTGTTGCGTATCGGCGCGCTCGATCACCAGTTGGCCGATGAGCTTGTCGAGCGCGTTGTGGCGGCCTACGTCCTCGAAGGCGCGCAGGATCGCGCCATCGGCGTCGCACCATGCGGCCGCATGCAGGCCGCCGGTGAGTTTGGTGAGCGCCTGATGCTGCGGCAGTTCGCGCGCGGCGCGGGCGATGGCATCCGGCGCGAGACGCGCGAGAAAGCCCGTGTCGGGCACGATTTCAGGTTCGAGGTCGAGCAGGTCGATGCTCTCGATGCCGCACACGCCGCAGCCGCTGCGCCCGGCCAGCGCCCGGCGCTTTTCCTTCAGTTCGACGAAGGCTTGCTGCACGACCGTGAGGTGGACTTCGGCGTGCGGAATGTCGGCGTCGGCCTGCCAGAACACTTCGATGTCCTGGATGTCGGCATTGCGCCCGACGATGCCTTCCGAAATCGCGAAACCTACCGCGAACGCTTCCAGATCGCGCGGCGTGCACATCATCACCGCGTGCGAAATGCCGTTGAAGACCAGCGCGACCGGCCATTCCTGGCCGACGTGATCAGCGCGCGTTTCCACGCTCTCGCCGCGATGCCGGTGCACGCGTAACTCAATGGCGCCGGGCTGGCCTTCGCTTGCCAGAGGATTGGGAGCGGGGGATAGGGCCGGTTGCGAAGCGTTTTGCGTCGCGGAATGCGGGGAATTCAAGCGGGGTACTCCAGTGATCCTTGTGCGGCGCGGCAGACGGGACGATGGCCATAGGGGCTGAACCCGGCTGAACCCGGCGCGGAAGGTTCTAAAATACCTCAAGCGGGCCTCTTTCGCTCACCCCGGCCCGCTTCGCGAGGATTACCGCCATGGCATTGACCGAAGCTCCGCTCCTGTTCCAGTACGAGGTCGCCTCGTCCGAGGACCTCACCTTCATCCCCATGTGCGTGCGCTTCAACCTGGATCGTTTCGGGCTGCGCATCTCGCTGGCGCAGTGGCAGTTGCTGCCTTACGAGGATCGCCGGCTGCTCGCGCGCTTTCCCGTGGACGAGGACACCGAGATCGAGCCGAATTTCGATCACGCGCTGTTCGAGATGTTGCGCACGCATGCCAACGTCGAGCCCGAATGGTTCTCGCCCGACGAAACTCCCGCATGGCGCGACGTGAACACGGTGCCCAACGGCATCGCCAACCAGGCGATGCTCGCAAAACTGTGCTCGCCGGGCGTCGAGGAGTGGGCGCAGCTCGCGCCGTTCCAGCGTTACGTGCTGACCAAGCTCGCACGCAAATCCGAGGCCAACCATGACTTCGTGCCGGCCATGCAGGAATTCGGGCTGGCCGTGCCGCGTTGAGTCTCGCCGGGGCACCGGCGCCTTGCCGGGCCTTCCATCAGGCTGCCAGCGGGCCACGCGCTAGAGCGCGCCCCCTAAACTCGCGTCGCGATCGCGAAAATTCGCGCATCCCCCTCAAGCCTTGACTTGAGTTGCCGTTATCCGGAATGGCGCATGGCGCGCCAGCCTGTTGCGCGCAGGTCGTTAGCAGTCATCCCATGCCCGCCCTACGGCGACGAATGACGTTCCGGCATCCATGAAACTTCAATTTTCGAAGCGGCACCTCATCAACCTCGTGGTGGTGGTGGCTGCCGTGGGCGCAAACGCTTTCGTGGCATGGACGCAGATCGGCGGGCAACGCGAGATCGACCAGCGGGCCGCGCAGGCCGCGCGCGTGCGCCACGATCTGGACCATTTTCGTGACGTGCTGGGCGCGGGGCTCGCCGCGCTGGGCCGCTTCGGTTCGAATGGCGAGGCCGAACCCGCCGACGCCAGCGAAGCGCGCGCCGCCGAACTCGACGATACCGCCCAGGCCTTGCACGCCGAACTCGCGGGCGACCCCGCGCTGGCGCGACGCTTCGACACCGTGGCGACCGAGGCGATGCTGCTCGCGCGCGAGATCGACGAGACCCTGGCGCGTGCAGAACAGCGTGTCGCCGATGCGCGTGTGCAGGCGAGTGCGCAGGCGGCGGCTTCTGCGGCCGTTGCTGTGCCTGCCAGTGGGCCGTTGGGCGCTGCCGCTTCACAAGCCGCGGTTCAGGTCGCTCCGGCACCGAATAACAACGCCGCGCCGACTCGCGCCGCCCAGCGCGGCAAATTCACCGGCGTAGCGGCGCATCTGGGCGCGAACAAGCACGGCCACGCGAGCGTGGCTGCGAAGGCGCATCCGCACGATCTTTCGTCACCGTATTCAGCCAGTTCGGGGGCGCAACAGGCGTCTCAAAGCCTCGCGCAGCCTTACGCGAGCGCCAATGCCGTTGCTTCGCCGCAGGTGAGCGCGCATAGCCTGGCGCAGCCGTACGCCTCGACGCCGGGCGCGGGTGCGGCGAACCTGGCCGCGCCGTATGCGAACCCTTCCGCGCCAGCGACCGCCAAGGCGGGCTCGCTTGCCGAGCCTTATGCCGCAGCCGCTGGGTCGGACGCTGCACCTGGCACGTCGGTGCTTGCCGCAGCCGCGCCGGCCAGCGCCCCGGAGGCGCAAACCACCGATGCGCCCAACGCCCCGCTCATCGGCACCGCTGGATGGGTCGCGCACGAATACATCCGGCTCGACACGCGCGTCGATGGTGTCGAGGCCAAACTCTCGGCGCTGGAGGGCGAGCAGGACCTCGCGCTGGCCGCCGCGCTGGCCGAATCCACCCGCGCGGGCAGCCGCGCCTCGATCCTGCTGATCGTGACGATGCTCGCGGGTGCGACGCTGCTGATCTACACCTTCGGCGTGCGCGAGAACGCCGCGCGCGAAAAGCTGCGCGCGCTCGCCGGCATGCGCACGCGCAACGAGCGCTTCCAGGGCCTGTTCGACGCCCATCCGGTGCCGATGTACGTGTTCGATCGCGAGACGATGCGCTTTCTCGCCGTCAATGCGGCGGCGATCCAGCAGTACGGCTACACCGAGGAAGAATTCCTCGACATGACGATCCGCGAGATCCGCCCGACCGAGGACGTCTCGCGCCTCGAGCAGCACCTCACGCGCTCGGACACGCTCACGCCCAACGTGCGCACGATGGCCGGCATCTGGCACCACCTGCGTCGCGACGGCTCGCTCGTCAGCGTCGACATTTCGCACCACGCGCTCACCTTCATGGGCCGCGCCGCCGTGTTCGTGCTCGCCGACGACGTCACCGAGCAGATCAAGGCCGAAGTCGAGGCGCAGCGCTCCAACCAGATGCTCGAAACGGTGATCGACAACATCCCGCAGCGCATCTACTGGAAGGACGCGCAGTCGCGCTATCTCGGCTGCAACATGACCTTCGCGCGCGACGCGGGGCTCTCGTATCCCGAGCAGATCGTCGGCCGCACCGACGACGATCTGCCGTGGCGCGCCTACGCGGGCAACATGCGCGAGCAGGACCGCGAGGTGATCGTGGCCGGCCTGCCGCGCCTGAACTACGAAGAAGATCTGACCATCGACGGCCTGCACCGCACGACGATCACGAGCAAGCTGCCGCTGCTCGACGGCGACGGCCGCGTGATGGGCGTGCTAGGCACCTATTCGGACACCACCGAAAGCAAGCGCGCCGACCTCGCGCTGCGCTTGCAGAGCCGCGCGCTCGACGCCTGCGTCAACGCGATTCTGATCACCGGGCCGGGCCCGGGCGGCAGCAATCTGATCGAGTACGCGAATCCGGCGTTCCGCCGCATCACCGGCTACGATCCCGCCGAGGTGATCGGCCAGGACTGCCGTCTGCTGCAGCGCGACGACCGCGATCAGGACGGGCTCGTGGCGATCCGTCAGGCGCTGCTCGGCAATCGCGAGGTGAGCGCCGTGCTGCGCAACTATCGCAAGGACGGCGCGCTGTTCTGGAATCAACTGCTGATTGCGCCGGTGCCCGATCTCGACGGCCACATTACGCACCACATCGGCATCATCAACGACGTGACCGAGTTGATCCGCTATCAGGAGCAGCTCGAATATCAGGCCAATTACGACAGCCTCACGCTGCTGCCCAACCGCAACCTGCTGCGTGACCGGCTGCAACAGGCGCTGGTCGGGGCGCAGCGGCACGCGCGCGGTGTCGCCGTGGTCTTTATCGATCTGGACGGCTTCAAGAACGTCAACGACAGCCTGGGACACAGCGTGGGCGACCGGCTGCTGGGCGTGGTGGCCGAACGACTCACGCGCTGCACGCGCACGAGCGATACGGTGGCACGTCATGGCGGCGACGAGTTCGTGATCGTGCTCACCGACACCATCGACGAAAAATCGCTGATCGGCTGGATGGAGCGCGCGCGCCAGATGATCTCGGAGCCGGTGCTGCTCGACGGCACCGAGCTGTACGTGGGTTGCAGCATGGGCGCGAGCGTCTTCCCGCAGGACGGCAACGACGCCGAGACGCTGCTCAAGAAGGCCGACGTCGCGATGTACCGCGCCAAGGAACTGGGCCGCAACACCTTCCAGTTCTATCAGCCGGAGATGAATGCTAGCGCGGGCGCGCGCATGAATCTGGAGCGGCGACTGCGCCGCGCGCTGCGCGACAACGAGTTCCTGCTGCACTACCAGCCGCAGGTGGAGATCGAGAGCGGGCGCATCGTCGGCATGGAGGCGCTGGTGCGCTGGCTCGACCCGGAGGCGGGGCTCGTGTCGCCGTCGCAGTTCATTCCCATCGCGGAGGAAAGCGGGCTGATCGGGCCGCTCTCGGACTGGGTGCTGCGCGAGGCGTGCCGCCAGAACCGCGCGTGGCAGGACGCCGGGCTGCCGCCGGTGCGCGTGTCGGTGAATCTGTCCGCCAAGACGTTCCATCAGCGCGACATCGCGCAACTGGTGAGCGACGTGCTGCGCGAGACAGGCCTCGACCCGTGCTGGCTCGAAGTCGAACTCACCGAAAGCACGCTGATGCGCAACACGGAAGAGGCGGTGTCGATGCTCAACGCGCTGCACGAACAGGGCGTGGGGATTGCCATCGACGACTTCGGCACCGGGTATTCGAGTCTGAGCTATCTGAAGCGCCTGCCGGTGGACCGGCTCAAGATCGACCGCTCGTTCGTGGCGGACATCGGCACCAGCACCGACGACGAGACCATCACGGCGGCCATCATCGCGCTCGCGCATGAGCTGCGCTTGCAGGTGATCGCTGAAGGGGTGGAGACGTCACAGCAGTTCGCGTTCTTGCGCGAGCGAGCGTGCGACGAGTTGCAGGGCTATTTCTTCGCGCCGCCGCTGCCGGGGCCGGAAGTGGCCGCGCTGCTCTCGGCGAGCGCGGCCTACGAAGAGGGCGCGGGCCTCGCCTGGGCGCATTGAGCGCGGATCGAGGCGCGGGGCGTGGACCCGCGCGCCCTGGTGGCGCTTATTCGACTGGCGGCAGTGCGCGCGGACGACGATCGGTGCCGGTCGCCACGTAGGTGAGTGTCGCTTCGGTGACCTTGACGACTTCCTCGGCGAGGCGCATGCGCTGGGCGTACACCTCGACCTCGACGGTCACCGAGGTCGTGCCGGTCTTGACGATATCGGCGTAGAAGCTCAGCAGGTCGCCGACGAACACCGGCTGCTTGAACAGGAACGAATTGACCGCGACGGTGGCGACACGGCCATTGGCGCGGCGGCTTGCCGGAATCGAGCCGGCGATGTCCACTTGCGACATGATCCAGCCGCCGAACACGTCGCCGTGGACATTGGCGTCCGAGGGCTGCGGCACGACGCGCAGCGCGGGCGACTTCTGGGGAAGCGGATAAGAGTCGGTCATCGGGAGTCCGTGAAAAGGGCGGGAGTGATGGGGCCGCCTGGGTGGGGCCGCCTAAGGCGCCCTCAGCGGCGCTTGGCGCCTTCTGCGACAATACTGTGATCAGGAATTGTACGGGAAAGCGTCATGCGCGGCGGGTCGGCCCAACGGCCAGACCGCTGGAATAGACGCCTGCGCCTAACCCGTCTCAAGCGTCCCCAACCTCTCGCCGTGTCGCGCGTTTGAATGCGTGTGGCACGACCGGCACGTCTATCGCCCATGCGCCGCTTTCCCGCTTCCAACGAACCCGCGCTGCCCGCCACCGGGCCGCGCAACGACTGGCAGACCATCGTCTCGCTGCTGCCGTATCTCACCGCGTACAAATGGCGCGTCGCATTTGCGCTGACCTGCCTGATCGGCGCGAAAGTCGCCAATCTGGGCGTGCCGATCGTGATGAAACACATCGTCGATGGACTTGCGCCGGTGCGGCATCTCACGGCTCTGGGCCGCGCGGAGCACGCGCCCGGCATCGTGCTGATTGGCGGCGTGGGCCTGCTCGTGGTGGCCTACGCGGTGGTGCGGCTCTCGACCTCGCTTTTCACCGAGCTGCGCGAAATCCTTTTTTCGAAGGTGACGGAAAGCGCTGTGCGCCAGCTTGCGCTCAAGGTGTTCCGCCATCTGCATGCGCTTTCGCTGCGTTTTCACCTCGATCGCCAGACGGGCGGCATGTCGCGCGACATCGAACGCGGCACGCGTGGCATCACGCAACTGATCTCTTACTCGCTCTACAGCATCCTGCCGACGCTCGTCGAAGTAGGTCTCGTGCTGGGCTTTTTCACGGTCAAGTACGAGGCTTATTACGCGATCGTCACGCTGGTGGCGCTGGCTGCGTACATCGTTTTCACCGTGAAGGTGACTGAATGGCGCACGCACTATCGGCGCACGATGAACGAGCTGGATTCGCGGGCCAATTCGCGCGCGATCGATTCGCTGCTCAACTACGAAACGGTGAAGTACTTCGGCAACGAAGAGTGGGAAACGCAGCGCTACGACGAAAACCTGCATCGCTATCGCGCGGCGGCGATCAAGTCGCAGCGTTCGCTTTCCGCGCTGAACTTTGGGCAGCAGGCGATTATCGGCACGGGCCTCGTGTTTATCCTCTGGCGCGCGACGCACGGCGTGATGGCGGGCAAGCTCACGCTCGGCGATCTGGTGCTCATCAACACGTTCATGTTGCAGCTCTACATTCCGCTGAATTTTCTGGGCGTGGTGTATCGCGAACTCAAGCAGAGCCTCACCGACATGGATCGCATGTTCACGCTCCTGACCGTCGCGAGAGAGGTGCCCGACGCGCCAGATGCGCCTGCGCTTGCCGTGCGCGGCGGCGAGGTGCGCTTCGAGCGCGTGAACTTCGGTTATGAGCCGGCGCGGCAGATTCTGCACGATGTGAGTTTCACCATCGCTGCCGGGACCACGACGGCCGTGGTGGGGCATAGCGGATCGGGCAAGTCGACGCTCGCGCGGCTGATGTTCCGCTTCTACGATCTCGAGCGCGGTGCGGGTGGGGCGATCACCATCGACGGGCAGGATATTCGCGATGTGACGCAGGATACGCTGCGCGCGTCTATTGGCATCGTGCCGCAGGATACGGTGCTGTTTAACGATTCGATCTATTACAACATCGCCTATGGGCGGCCTGCGGCTAGCCGTGAGGAAGTGATCGCGGCTGCGCGCGCGGCGCATATTCATGCGTTTATCGAGAGTTTGCCGAAGGGGTATGAGACGGCCGTGGGCGAGCGTGGCCTGAAGCTCTCAGGCGGCGAGAAGCAGCGCGTGGCAATCGCGCGGACCTTGCTCAAGAATCCGCCTGTTCTGCTTTTCGATGAGGCGACTTCAGCGCTCGATTCGCGGTCGGAGCGGGCTATTCAGCATGAGCTCGATTTGATCGCGCGGGAGCGGACTACGCTCGTTATTGCGCATCGGCTGTCGACGGTGGTGCATGCGCAGCAGATTATCGTTATGGATCACGGGCGGATTGTCGAGCGTGGTACGCACTCCGAACTTTTGAATGCCCAAGGGCATTATGCGCAGATGTGGGCTTTGCAGCAGCAACGGGCTGATGCATTGCCGGATG
Organism: Paraburkholderia sp. J67; assembly: GCF_905220265.1. NCBI lineage: Bacteria > Pseudomonadati > Pseudomonadota > Betaproteobacteria > Burkholderiales > Burkholderiaceae > Paraburkholderia > Paraburkholderia sp. J67. The sequence continues at coordinate 98 of NZ_CAJMZK010000046.1, read as the reverse complement.
TGGCCGTTGGCGAGTCTGTGCGTGGGCATTCTTAAGGATTTGGCCTTTCCTTGTTTTGTTGTCGGTCTATTAGCGTTGCCCCTGTGCGGGGCGGCACC
>NZ_CAJMZK010000045.1:0-35189 GCF_905220265.1 Paraburkholderia sp. J67 | reverse complement strand
TTGCTGCATCAGCAGCAGAGAAACGAGATTATGAAGACTATCGAGCGAATCGTCAACAAGTTTTTTTACTTCACTTCAAACTTGCTGGCGTGATTGAAAACTACTCAAACGCGCTCGAAAGACTTCAAAGCCCTTAATCGGACTTCCCGCCTCCCCGCATCCTCATGTCGAGAATGCGAAGGAGCGGAATTCTAGTCACGGGCTTGTCATCTGGCAAGCGGTTTTTCGAACCTCTTGAAAATCGACGCGAGAACGCCTTACGCGTGACGTTGCATCACGCGATCGACGATCTGCAGATAGTGATCAATGCCGGGCGTCTCTTTGCCCGCGACCTTTGCGAGGTCGTCCCATCGACGCAGCCGCACCGCATCTTCGGCATAAGGGCGTGCCGCGAAAGCACGCGCGCCCTCCTCATCGAAAATGCCGCCTTGCAGTTGCAGGCTGCGCACCGAGTCAGCCGACAAGCAGCTGAAATACGCATCGTCGGTCGCGCACAGATAGCGCTTCGCATCGACATGCAGGCGAATCGGCTCCAGCACGCTTTCCGGCAGGATCGGGCGCAGGAAGGGCAACGCATAGTATTGGTGGAGGTCGTCGATACCGCGCTCGGTCGGCGATTCGCCCAGCTGATTCAGCAGATGCCCGAGATCGTGCAGGAAAGCCGCCGCCACGAGTTCCTCGCTTGCCCCACCCTCTTCCGCCAGCGCGCCGCTTTGCAGCGCGTGTTCGAGTTGCGTTACCGGCTCGCCGCTATACGCCTGCCCACCGTGCTGCTCGAACAGGCCGCGAATATCATCCAGACTCAGTGCCATGCTTTTCTACTCCCTTTCGTCGAACTCGACGGGGCGGCCTTAGCGTTCGCCGCCGTCGTTCTGCTCACCCCTCAGCGCATGAGAGCTGCCGCCTCGTCGGCGTCGCGCGAGGCGAGCGCGTTCAATATCGCCCGATGCCGTGCATAAGACACCTGCCGTTGCGCCTCGTCGATCTGCGCGCGCTGCGCCAGGCGCGCTTCTCTCACCGCGCGCCGATACGTCTCGTGCAACTTGCCATTGCCCGCCGCCGCCACCAGCGCATCGCGAAACGCTTCGCACGCACGCGCGAATTCACCGTCGTCGTCGAGCGCCTCGCGCATGCCGTCGAGCCGCTCGCGCAATGCGGCCACCTGCGCTGCGTCGATGCGCGATGCCAGCAAGCGGCACGCAGCTTCTTCAAGTACCGCGCAAACCATCGCCAGTTCGCCAGCTTCAACGTCCGAAACACGGCGCACGAAAACACCGCGATGCTTCTCGTTGCGTACGAGCCCGGCCTGCTCCAGCGCACGCAGCGCTTCGCGCACCGGCCCGCGCGACACCTGCAGGCGTGCGGCCCATTCGACCTCGACGAGCTTCGCACCAGGGGCCAGTTGACCGAGCGCGATGCAGCGCTCGATCTCCTCGCGCACGAGGTCGGTCAGCGAATGCTGGCGCACCATCGCGAGCGGCGTCGGCGCCGCAGCGGAACTGGCCTCTCCTCCAGCATGCGCCACGCCCTCAATACCTCGATGCGGCACGTCGATAGACATCGAGTCCATCATCGTTTCAGTCCGCACGCTTGCGGGGGGCACGCGCCGCAATCAACAGCAACGCCACCAGCGAAACGACCAGCAGGATCAGCGAGAGCGCCGATGCCGGCAGATAGTAACCACGCTCGACCGCGCCAACCACGACGATCGGCACCGTCGCAAAGCCCGGCGGATACACCGTAAGCGTCGCGCCGAGTTCGCCGAGCGAGAGCGCGAAGCCCAGCGCGAGACTCGCGCGAATCGCCGGCACCAGTTGCGGCAGCACCACGCGGCGCAGCACCATCGCGGGCGGCGCACCGAGGCTGGCCGCCGCTTCGCGCAGGATCGTGAGTTCGGGACGCAATGCCGCCGACGCGCAGCGATAGCAAAACGGCAACACCAGCGCAAGCTGCACGAACACGACGATCGCCGCCGAGCTCGACAGATCCACGGGCGCCTTGTGATAGGCGATCAGCACCGCGAGGCCCAGCACCACGCTCGGCACGCCATTGGGCACCATCGCGAGCGTATCGACCACCACGCCCAGGCCCTTGCGATCGCGCCCTTCGAGCGCGAGTGCGAGCCACAGGCCCAGCGCCGTGCCGAGCACCGCCACGCCGAAACCGATTTCGAGACTCGTGACGAGCGCGTCGAAGTCGCTCGAACCAAGGCGCTCGAACCAGCGCATACTGAAGCCGTCGGGCAGGATCGTGCCGGACCAGTGCGAAGCCACGCTCGACAGCGCGACCACGATCACCGGCAGCACGAACAACCAGAAGCACAGCAGCGCGGCCAGCGCGAGCAGCACACCGCTACCGATACGCGCGAGCACGCCGCGTTCGACGGGCCGCGCCCGCAGATGTCGGGGCGGCAGCGTGACCGGGTCCGCGGCTGCGCCCACGGGATTGATCGAAGAGTTACTTGCCATTGCGCGCGCCTCCATGACTGCGGCGATTCACGCGCCGATACAGCGCATACAAAGAGAGCGACATCGCGAGCATCACGACTGCGCCCGCGGCGGCGGTCGGCAGATCGAGATCGACGGTTGCCGAGCTATAGATCGCCACCGGCAGCGTGACCAGATGCGCGCTGCCGAGTACGAGCAGAATGCCGAACTCGTTGAACGTCAGCAGGAAACAAAGGATCGTGCCTGCGGCGATACCCGGCCAGGCGAGCGGCAGGATCACGCGCGCGGCGACCATGCGGTTGTTCGCGCCGAGGCTACGCGCCGCTTCGATCAGGCGCATATCGAGCAACGAGAATGCGGCCAGCGTCGGACGCACCACGAACGGCGCGTAAAACACCACTTCCGCCAGCACCACCCCGCCGATACCGAACAGGAAATCGAGCGGCGGCGACTGCAGATGAAAGAGCCGTTGCAGCCCGATGCTCACCGAACCCTGCGAGCCGTACAGGAAGATCAGCGTGAACGCGACGAGAAACGACGGGAACGCCACGAACAGTTCCAGAAAGCGCGTCACGAGGCTCGCGCCCGGAAACGGTTTGAAGAACAGGATCGCCGCGATCGCCACGCCTAGCAGCGAGGCGAGGCCCGCGCTCAGGAAAAGAATCCACAGCGTCGTGCCGATCACGCCGCGCGAATCGGGATTGCCGAAGAAGGTTGCGTACGCACCGAAGCTCAGACCATGCGCGCCGGTCAGGCTCAGCAGCACGAGGCGCACGAGCGGATAGACCACGAGCGGTCCAAGCACGAACACGAGCAGGAAGGCGATGTGCCACTGCGCGCGGCGCTCGCGCCGACGCACGGCGGCTGCGTGGGCGTCGGCGCCCGGCAGCGGGAAATCAGGGGTTGATAAGGACGACATCGTCAGCCTCGTAACGCAGGGACACACGCATGCCTTTTGCCGGCGTCATGCCGTGGCCGCGCTGCATGGTGACGAGCACCGGTTCATTCGGCATCGCGTCGAGCAACACCGGCACGGAAAGCACCGAGCCATACCATTCGACCGACTCGATCGTGCCGTGCAGCGCGCCTTCGCCGAGCGGCGCAATGCGCAGGCTTTCCGGGCGCAGGCAGGCGAGCTTGTCGCGCACATCGTGGCGCGGATCGCCGACGGGGAACGCCACGCCCGGCGGCAGCAGGTTCGCCGCGCCCAGATAACGCGCCACATAGGCGTCATTGGGCGTGTCGTAAAGCTCCTGCGGCGTGCCCAGTTGCGCGATGTGGCCATCGCGCATGAGCAGCGTGCGATCGGAAAGCACCAGCGCGTCGTCCTGATCGTGCGTCACGCAGACGATCGTCAGATTCGGCAGGCGCTCGTGCAGCGCCTTGAGTTCGGAGCGAACCGAAGCGCGCAGATTGGCGTCGAGCGCCGAAAGCGGTTCGTCGAGCAGCAGCACGTCCGGCTCGATCACGAGTGCGCGCGCCAGCGCCACACGTTGCTGCATGCCGCCCGAGAGTTGCGCGGGCATCACGTGCCCCGCATCGCCGAGCTGCACGAGCTTGAGCGCATCGGCCACGCGTCGCGCGATGTCGCGCGACGGCACGCGGCGCGCCTTGAGGCCGAACGCGACATTCTCGAACACCGAGAGGTGCGGAAACAGCGCATAGCTCTGGAACAGCAGACCCAGATTGCGCTGATGCGGCGGCACGTGCGTCAGATCGCGGCCCGCGACGGTCAGCGTGCCGGCGAGTCCATCGGCTTCGATGAACCCGGCGATGAAGCGCAGCAAGGTGGTCTTGCCGCAACCGCTGCGGCCGAGCACGGTCAACAACTCGCCGCGACGGATCGTGAGCGACAGATCGTTGAGCACCGTGCGCGTGCCGAAACGCACGCTCAGATGATCGATCTGCACACCCGCCGCGCCGCGCGCGTCGGTTGCATCGGTCAGGCCGGACGCGTCCGGCAGGGCGCGGGCCATCTCGGCCGACGCAAGGCTTGCGGTATTCACCGGGTTCATCTCCTGCATGTGATACGGGGTAGTGCCTGACTTACTTCGGCTTGACGACTTCGAGCTGCTTGCCCGACGTGCCGATCACTTCGTTCTTCCAGCGCGTCGTCCAGTCAGCCTTCTTCGCCATCACCTGGTTCCAGTCCACCGGAATCAGCTTCACGCCTTCGATCGCCTGCTTGACCGCCGCGCCGTTCTTGCCCGAGAGCGCCACATCCGTGCGACCCGGAATGCCGAAGATGTCCGGCACCTTCGACTGCACGTCCGTCGACATCAGGTAGTCGATCAGCTTCTTGCCTTCGGCCTGGTTCGGGCCGTTCTTGATCAGACCGATCGCGTACGGCAGCTGGAACGTGGTCGGATGACCGCCAGCATCGGCTGCGAGGAAGATCGGCTTGAGCGACAGACCGCCGTTGGCCGCATCGTCGAGATCCATCTGCAGGTCGCCGTTGGCCACCGAGATTTCATTGCGCGAGAGCAGCACGTCGAGGTAGCCCGTGCCCTTGGTGTGGAACTTGGCGCTTTGCTCGAGCTTCTTGAGGTAGTCGAACGCCTTGTCTTCGCCCATCAGCGAGGTCGTGAGGATGATCACGGCCATGCCGTCGCCGGCCGTGGCCGGGTTCGAGTAAGCGACCTTGCCCGAGTAGTCCGGGTGCAGCAGGTCAGCAAACGTCTTCGGCTGATTCTTCACCACTTCCGGGTTGATCGCGAACGAGAAGTAGTTGTTCACGAACGTCGCCCACGAACCGTCCGACGCCTTGGCGATCGTCGGCACGTTCTTGTAGTTCACGCTCTGGTACGGCTGCAGCAAGCCGCCTTGCTGGGCTTGCTGGATGAACGGCGGCAGCGTGACGATCACGTCGGCCTTCGGCGCATCTTTTTCGACGTTGGCGCGGTTCACAACTTCGCCACTGCCGGCCGTCACGATATTGACCTTCACGCCTTCCTTCTTTTCGAAGGCCGGCAGCACGTCGCGGTAGAGATTTTCGAGGCCGTCAGCCGTGTACAGCACGACCGCGTCGGCGGCATGGGCGCTCATCGCGGCGCATTGCAGCAGCGTGGCGGCGACCATCATCGGCAGCGCTTTGCGTGCGAAACCCGCGCGATGGGAATTCCTGTGGTTCATGTCACTCTCCGAAGGCAAAAACCATGTGCTCGGGGTTACCCGATGCGTGTTTGGTGAATCGTCGAAAGTCGGCGGACTGCGCCGCCTGCCTCTGCCCGTGCGCCGCGGTCGGGTCTATGCACCCCGGTCTGGCGCGGGGATTGCAGATTGTCTGCAATCCATCGACGCCAACCTTAAACCGCCCAGCCGCGAGGCGCGCGGGGAACCTCCCGTGTCGCGCGCCAGCCCCGTCTGCACGGGCCCGGCAAGAATCACAGGTTTTCATGACACGGCCGTGACGATTGTGGCGTTTGTCAAAAAATTCCACAATTCGCCAAAAATAAGCAAATTGCCAGACGTGGAAAAACCTCGCAGGCGCGCGTTTGCGCGTACGAGGGAACGGCGGATCAGATCAGGAAGAACGGACTATGAGGACACGCGGCACGAGAGCGCGCCGCGTCCTGAGAGGAAGCGAATCAGGCCACGACGAGTTCAGGCCCGCGCGACTCGATCGCGCGCGCGACGCCCTTTTCGGGCGCGAGTTCGGTGATGACGTAGCGCGCCCGCTCGAAACCGTTGATGCGCACGGGCGTCATGCGGCCGAATTTCGAATGGTCCGCCACGACGATCGAGCATGCTGCCGCCGTGAGCATATGGCTGCGCACCTCGGCCACCATGCGCGAATAGTCGGTGAGCCAGCCATCGGCGGTGATGCCGCCCGCGCCGACGAAAGCGTAATCCGCGTGGTATTGCGAGAGTTGCTGCACGGTGTCGAGACCGAACGTGGCTTCCTCGTGATCGGACAACTCGCCGCCCAGCAGCGTCACGCGGTTCTCGTTGCGTCGACCAAGCAACAGCGCGATACGCCAGTCGTTGGTATAGACCGTGAGGCGATGACGATCGGTGAGCGCGCGCGCAAGTGCGTGCGTCGTGCTGCCCGAGTCGATGATGACCGACGCGCCGTCAGGCACGAACTCTGCTGCTCGTTCGCCGATCGCGCGTTTGGCGCTGGCGTTCGCGGTGTCGCGCACATCGAGGTCGGGCTCGCGCCGGTCGCTCGACAGCGCGCCGCCATGCGTCGTCACCAGCAGCCCGCGGCCGGCCAGGGTGTTGAGATCGCGGCGGATGGTTTCGCGCGAGACACGCAGTTCTCGCACGAGGTCTGCCACCGAGAGCGCGCCGGTCCGGTTCACTTGCGAAAGGATGTATTGGTGACGTTGTTCTGCGAGCATCTGAGGGGGCGCACGGCGCACGTGAAATCGGAAAGGCCGCCGTATTGTATTACGCGCACTCCCGCGCCGCGTCGGCGTGGCGGCATGCGTCATGCATGCGGCGCGTGTCGGCCTCCGTAGAAGCGCGCCCTGCCGCCGCGCGATCATCCCTGCTAATCTCGTGTTGACCGTCCGGGGCAACGGACAGCCGACCGTTCTGTCGTCACTGCAACCGCCGAATCCATGCGTTCAAGACTTCGCCAACTGCGTCTTTTGTTCTGCGCACTGCGCTATGGCATCCGGCTGATCTGGCGCGCAGCGCCCGAGCACCACAAGCTGCACTGGATCGTCTCGCTCGCCGCGAACATGCGTGAAAACGAACGCCTCGCCACGCATCTGTCGAGCGCATTGCCGCGTCTCGCGCCGCTGGCGAGCGCCTTCGCGCAATCCGTCGCCACCCATCCCGAGCTTGCAGCCTCGACGCTGCACGACGCCATCGACACGATCGAGCATTTCGAGGACCCGCTCACGCCTGAAGAGTTGAACGCCGCGTTGCAGAGCGCGCTCGGCAAGCCGCCCCAAACGCTCTTTTCCTGGATCGATCCCAAGCCCTGCCACAACGGCTGGTGCGAGCAGACGCACGTCGCGCGCCTGCAACTGCCCGCCAACGGCCATCAAATGGTGACGGTGCGCATATTGCGCGCGAAACAGGCCCAGGAAGTCGATGACGATGCGGCGCTCCTCTGTGCGGTCGCGCGCTGGCTCGAGCGCTTGTCGGGCGGTGCGCGCAAGCTGCGCCTGCGCACGCTGGCCCAGACGCTGCGCGACGATCTGCAACGCCGCTTCGACCTGCGGGCGCAGGCGGCCAACCTGAGCCAGAGCGGCCATCACCTCGCGAACGACACCCGCGTGCTCGTGCCCGACGTGATCTGGGATCTCTGCACGCCGCACACCCTCACCGTCGAACACATCGCCACGCTGCCCGCAACCGATGTTGCCGGTCTCACGATGCATCACGTCAACGTGACGCGCGTGGCCGCGCATCTGATCGAGGTGGTCACGCAGCAGGCGTTCGAGCATGGCTTCTTTCACGCGGCCTTCGACGCGCGCCGCGTGGCCGTGAGCATCGAGCCGCAGACGCGCGGCCGCCTCGTGTTCGCCAGCGCCGCGCTGATGACGTCGCTCTCGTCGCCGGAGCGCGAATTCTTCGTGCACGGCGCGACCGCGCTATTCGACCAGGACTATGGGCGACTCGCGGCCATGCATCACGCGGCAGGACACGTGCCCTCGCACGCGCGCCCCGAGCAGATCGAGGCGGAACTGCGTACCCGCAGCGAAGCCCATTTCGCCGACGAGGCGGGCGAGCGCAGCGCGGGCGATCTGTTCCATCATCTGCTGCATGCCGTGCAGCCGTTCGGCGGTGAGGTGTCGCCACGGCTCGCGGCTGCGCAGCGGGCGTTCGGTCAGGCCGAGGCGCTGGCGCGCACGATTCATCCCGCCGTGGATGCGTGGGGTATCGCCAGGACGACGCTCGGCGACATCGCGCGGCGCGACCTCGGCCATCACGGCTGGATCAAGCGGCTCTCGCAGGAGTTGCCGCATCTCGCGCAGATCGCGCCGCGCGTGCCGCAACTCCTCTATCGCTTCTTGCACCATCACGCTGGCGCGACACACGGTCAGCCCGGTGTACATGGGCAGACCCAGACCGCACTGCTCGATGCCCTGCGGCGCGAGCATCGACGCACGCGGGCACTGCTTATCGCGTGCGCGGTGAGCGGAACGCTGATCGGCGTGGCGGCGACGCTGTTCGGCTCCTAGTTGTCTGGCTCCCGACTCCGCCTGGCCACTCCTCGCTCGTTCGGCTCGTCGACGAGGCGCGCAAGCGGTCTGCGTCGCTAACCCGCGTCTCGCGCGTCGATTGGGGTGAACTCGTGGACGGTGGGTGGATCTGGCTGTTAGTTGCGATTCATCGCTATCAGCCTGCGCACCGTCGTTGCCGAGTGCAGTCCTGAACAAGACCGCCACGGCCCGCGCGCGCGATACTCCGGGCCTTTCGCTTACCCGTGCGCCTCCCAGCCCGATGTTCGCCTCGCTCGCTCCCCCACTTTTTGTCGCCCTGTGGTCGACGGGCTTCGTCGTCGCCCGCGCCATCGCGCCTTACGCCGATCCCAATCTGTTTCTGCTCGCCCGCTTCAGCGGTACGGCGGCGCTGTTCGCTTGCGTCGCCCTGGCAATGCGCGCGTCGTGGCCGCGCGGACGCGACATCGGCAAGCACCTGCTCGCAGGCGCGCTGCTCCAGGGGGTGTATCTGGGCGCTGGCTACTGGGCGGTGGCGCAGGGTCTGAGCGCCGGAGTCATGGCGCTGCTCGGCGCGTTGCAGCCGCTGCTGACCGCCGCGCTGGCCGCACCGTTGTTCGGCGAACGGCTTTCGATGCGGCGCTGGCAAGGCATGTCGCTTGGTCTCGCAGGCGTGGTGCTCGTGCTGATGCCCAAGCTGCGCGCCGCCGCAGCCAGTGCATCCGGTGTACACGCCGACCCGCTGCTCGTGGTGATCGTCGCCGTGCTCGCGGTCGGCGCCATCACGGCGGGCACGCTCTATCAGAAGACATCGCTCGCGCAGGCCGATATTCGCAGCGCGAGCGCCGTGCAGAACGCCGGCGCCGCCATCGTCGCCGCGCTTCTGGCGCTCGCGCTGGGCGAACATCGCTGGGTCGCCTCGACGACGCTGTGGATCTCGCTTGCGTGGGGCATCGCGATGCTCTCGGGCGCAGGCGTGACGCTGCTCGTCTGGATGGTGCGCCACGGCGATGCGGCCAAAGCCACCGCGCTGCTGTTCCTCGCACCGCCGCTCGCGGCGCTGGAAAGCTGGCTACTGTTCCGCGAAACGCTCACGCCGATCCAGATCGCAGGCTTCGGCGTCGCGCTCGCGGGGGTGTTGATCGCGCGGCGCGGTTGAATCGGCGCGCCGCACGTCAGTCGACTATCAATCGGCCTTGTCGCCGCCTTTAGGCACCTTCGCGCGCGCCTGACTGCCCGGCGCGGGCGCCCAGGCGGGCCGCGTCTTGCGCGCGGAATCGATCACGACGATAAAACGTCCCGCCCACGGCGTGATCTCGCGATTCGAGTGCAGGACCCAGAGCGATTTGCCCGAATCGACGAGCGCCTGATACTCGGCGTCGATGATGCCGTTGTTGTCGATAAACGCGTTCAGCGACGCCGGGATACGCACGCAGCCCTTCGAATGGCGGATGCCGAGCAACGGTTCCAGGCGGTCGGGATCGGTCGCGTGCATCTGGAAGCGCATCTGCGAATAGCCGCCCTTGCCCCACCCCCGCTCGCCATCGACCCAGCCCAGATCGTAGATGCGCATGTCGCGCTTGCCGTAGCCGCGGATGCCGTTGTCGTTCATCGTGCCTTCCGCGCGGAAGTCCATATTCGACGGTGTGTGCTCGAACACGCCGAGCGGCGTGAGGAAGTGATCGAATTCGCCCGGCCGCCCCGTCGCGACCGGCGACGCGCCGATCATCTGCCACGTCTGGCCAGGCACAGCGCGGAAGTAGATGAAGAGCGCCTGCACGTTCGCGCTGCGATCCACGAGGATGACGTACTCGCCCGCCAGCGCACCGAGATCCTTTTCATCGAGCGCGGTTTGCAGACGCTGCCCATAGGCGCGCTGGTCGGCGATCGGCACGCGCAGGCGGCGCGTGACGCTGCGGGCGAAGGTGTCGCGCATCGCGAGTGCGCGGCGGGTTTCGTCGGCGGCCTGTTCTGGCGTGAGCTTTGGGTGCTCGGGCAACGTGAGCGGCGCGGGCCCCGAAGCGGCAAGCGGCGCGGACGCTGCGGGTGCCGAAGAAGCGGACTGCGCGGATTGTGCCGACGACGCAGGTCTGGTCGATGCTGCGCCAGAAGCAGACGAAGCGCTCGAAGCGGACGCTGTCGCGCCAGACGAAGCGGGTTTCGGCGCCACCGCCCGAGCCGACGCACCCGACGCCGCGGAAGCTGTCTGCCCCGCAGCCGAGGCCGCAGTCACGACATCCGCCGCCGTCGCGCTAGCGCCCCAGCCGGCAGCGCACAGAGCGGCGCACAGGGCAACGACGCCGGCGAACCGCGTCCGCTGCGCCACGCTTTGCGCTCCGCAATCGAGGTTCTTCGCGGTGCCCCCCCGGACACCACCGTTCACGCCCGCCTGAGCGCCGCGCGAAGAATTTTTGATCATCGTGAATCCGGCAGATTATGCGTTCTGTGTGAAAACAGGCGCCGCGCTTGCGCGCCGTCAGTCGATGCCGCGCAATTCGCGCGCCCGCGTATCGTCTGCCATTAAACCAGACATCGCGCACGCGCCGCGGCGTGGCAGCCAGGCCGCCGCATCGACATAACTACGCACGCGAAAACCACAAGGTGCGCGCATTCATGCGCATCCAATGATCGGCACCGGCCTGACCGTGGGTTCGCTGATGGGGTTCTGACGGAAATCGGAGACGGCGACGTGGGCAGTGCCGCCGTTGAGAGGATGAAGCTGCGCGCACGGGGATCGGCTTAACCGCCCGATCGACCCATGCCGCGCTCGGTAAAAGCGATGGCTTGAACGCCCGGCGGGCGCTTAGCGCGAGGCGGGACGTTGCTCTTGCGGCGGCTCGCTATCGAAGGGGGGCGCACTGACGCGCAGCGCCACGCCGGCAAGGTGGCGGCTTTGCAGTTCGCGCGCCACCGCTTCCCCGACATAGGGCACTTCCGAATCGAGTTCGAGATCCGCATGCGCGTTGGACGTGCCCGCGTCATACACCGTGACCGCCTTCGCATAGTGTCCGAGTTCGCGCGTGAAAAAGTCGCGCACTTCCTGCTCGCTACAGGTTTCGGGGACATTCCAGACAGTCAGGTGCATATCGGTCTACCGGTAATGGCGCGAACGCTCTGTACGAACGCGCACGGGTTGCAGGCTCGCACGCGCCGCGGCACGCATCCAGATCGACTGGCCAAGCACGGCTGCGCAAAGCAGGACGAATATCGAGAGACCGGACGCTAGCATTTCGCTCACTCCTCTTTATTGATATACGTCAGAGTAGACCGATTTTGTCGCGTGTGCACTGCGTCATATTGTCGAATCGTCGCGCGATTGCAAAACACGAGGACGCAACACGCATGCCTGCATGCGTACCCCGTGCCCTGCCTTAACCCGGACAGCGACGGGAAAGGGTCGAAAAATGGGGCAGCCTCAAGGACCTTCGTCGCGGCTCGCCGACGTGGTATCGCCGATATCGCTGCCACATTGCATCCGCGTGAGCTGGTCGTACTCGCGCGACCAGTTGCCCGCAATGATGGACTGGGCCTGCGTCAGCGAAATCCGGCCCGCGCATACGCAGCGCTTCAGCCTGACGGTGAGGAGCGACTTGCGACGTTCGCCGGCATGGCCGCCCCACGGCAGCAGGTCGAAATTCGCCGCTGCGTCGGGCGAGCCGCCCAGCAAGATAGGCACATGACGATCGAGCGCATACGTGACGCCGTCTTCGGCGTCGATGCCGCGCGACGCGAGCAGGCGCTCCTTCAACGCCATCGCTGCGTCGAACGGTGGCGCGACGATATCGGCGTAACCCGGCCGGCAGATCGTCTCAGCCAACGACTCCTGGGTCACGCGCGCGTCGAGCAGCCGCGGATCCTGCGCCCAGGCGGGCACGGCCCGCACTGCCCCGCCGACGGCGAGCGCCAGCAGTACGCCATGCAGCGCCGCACCCAGCGCGCGCGGCGTCGTGCGACGTGCCGCGCCGTTTGCCATGCGACGCACGGCCAGACAACTTTCTGCCAATTCTGCGTTCATGGTAGGCGCACCGTACGCTGCCGTACGATGCTGAATGGATGGTCAATGCCGGGTAATTAAAACACATTCAAATTTTCGCGTGGTGAAACTGCACCATGCCCCGACGGAGCGCACCGACCGATGCGCGCGCAGCAGGCAACAGACGCCGCGCCTGCCCAGTCCATTTGCCGACAACGCCGCTTGCCATGCGGCGCAACTGCGCGCGATCGCACCACGCGTCCAGGCCTCCGATTCAAAACGGAAATTTTCATTCGTTATCCGAAACAATGACTTGTTGACTACCACTTACTTAACATAAGCTTCATGCTCTTCCTCGCCTGGTTTGAGTCAGTCGACAGACTACTGGAGGTCGACGCGCGCGGCAGACGTCGTCCACGCCTCCCCACGCTCGAATCCCGCCGATACCGTCAATGAAATCAGAAAGGTCTACGCCCGCGCAAGATCGGCCATTCGGCCAATGGCGGCAGTCAGACCGTTGGCGCATAATGATCCGCCCGCTCAGCTCCGCACTGGAGTCCGGCGCGCCCAATCAAAGAAACGAGGAATCCCCATGTCCATCACCATGTATCAAGCCTCGGTACCCGTGCTCGTGCGCGGTCTCGCCAACCTGCAAACCATCATCGGCAAAGCACAGGCGCACGCCGCCGAAAAGCAGATCGACCCTTCGGTGCTGACCGGCGCACGGCTTTTCCCCGACATGCTGCCGCTCGCGCGCCAGATTCATATCGCCACGGATACCGCCAAGGGCTGCGCCGCACGTCTCGCGGGCGTCGATGCGCCGAAGTTCGAAGATGTGGAAGTGAGTTTCGACGATCTGGACACGCGCATCCAGAAGACGATCGACTATCTGAACACGTTCAAGCCCGAGCAGATCGACGGCACTGAGGACAAAAGCATCACGCTGAAGATGCGCGCAGGCCCGATCGACTTCACGGGCCAGAGCTATCTGCTGGGCTTCGTGCTGCCCAACTTCTACTTCCACGTGACCACGGCCTACGACATCCTGCGCCATAACGGCGTGGAGATCGGCAAGCTCGACTACCTCGGCCGCCCGAACTAAGCAGCGCGGCCCATCGCGCCGCGCAAGAATGGCTGCGGACCGCGTGGCCGGATGGCCAGGTCCGCCGCGTCAAGCGCAAGACGGTATCAGTCGAGCGAAAGCCGCACCGCGAAGCCGATCAGTGCAGAAGAGAACGCCCACTTCTGCACCGTCTGCGCGAGCGGATGGCGGCGCAACCACACCGCAATGCGTGCCGCGCCCAGCACATAGACGATGTCGAAAAGCGCGCAGACGATCACGAGCACGATGCCCAGCTCGATCACCTGCAACCAGACCGAACCCAGTTCGGGGCGGATGAACTGCGGCAGCAGCACCGAGCAGAACAGCAGCGCCTTCGGATTGAGCAGATTGGTCAGCAGCCCCTTGAGAAAATCCGCGCGCAACGGCCGCTCCGCGGCAACGCCGGCCTGCTCCGGCAATGCGAAGACCGGCGCACGGAAAATCTGCACGGCGATCCACGTCAGGTAAAGGGCCCCCACGTAACGCACGGCTTCATAGAGCCAAGGCGCGTTATGCAGCAGCGCCGCCAGTCCACACGCCGACAACGTCACGTGCGTGGCGCGCGCCAGCCCGAGCCCGCATGCCGCCGCAAAACCGCGTCGCGCGCCACGGCTCATGCTGGTTTGCATCACCAGCGCCATATCCGCACCGGGCAGTGCGCAAACGACGATCAGGGCGGCAATAAACATCAACATCAGGTGAGCGGAAATCATGATGGCCTCGGCTGGAAGAGGCTCTATGTTGCCGCTAAAGCTGGAGCGATTTCTGGCGTATTTTGCAGGCTATCCAGCGAGCACGAGTGGAATGCCCTAAAATTCTCACATCCGAACAGGAAAAGCACTCAGACGCATGAGCGACCTCGATAAACTCGATCGCGCCATCCTCGGCGCGTTGCAGGCCGACGGCCGGATGCCCAATGCGCGACTCGCGGAAACGGTCGGGTTGAGCGAGACACCCTGCGCGCGCCGCCTCAAGCGGCTCGAGCAGGACGGCTATATCGAGCGTTATCGCGCCATGCTCTCGCGCCGCGCGCTGGGCTATGGTGTGGTCGCCTATGTCTCGGTGCGTTTCGCGGTCCATGACCGCGCGCTCGCGGATCGTTTCGAGCGCGAAGTCTGCGCGATCGAGCGGATTCTCTCGTGCCATAACGTTGCCGGCACGGCAGACTATATTTTGATGATCGTCGCGCGCGACCTCGACGACTACGGCACCTTCATGCGCGACGAATTGCGCAGCCTGCCGGGCGTTACGTCGGTGGAATCGGCGCTGTCGCTGCGCGAAGTGAAATCCGAAGGCGGACTGCCGGTAGCGTGAGCGCCGCCCCGCCTTTCTCCCACTTTTTAAACCGGAGCTTTCGATGACCCCAGAACAGGCACGAGCCGAAGAAGCCGCCGCCGTGGACCGCGTGCTGAACGCCACACAGCGCGTCAAGACGGCGTTCACCGCCTTGCAGACGCAATTTCCGCCCGAAGGCGAAGGCCGCCCGTCACAGTTCGCGTTGCAGACTTTCGACGCCGCCTTGCAGGAACTCGAAGACGCCCAGGCGGCATTCGACGAACTGCTCAACGATCTGCTCGACGGCAACCGTTAAACACCGGCCACGATGCCGCGCGCCGCGAGATTCGCATAGAGCGCGCGCACGCCGAACGTCCACGGCGCGATCTCGTCGCACAGCTTGACCGTGTTGACGAGCGCGCCCAGTTGCGGCGTCGATATCGTCACGATGTCGCCGAGGTGATGCGTGAAGCCCGAGCCCGGCGCGTCGCGGTCCTGGATCGGTGAAAACATCGTGCCGAGGAACAGCATGAAGCCGTCCGGGTATTGATGATGCGGCCCGCAGGTCTGCTCCACGAGTTGTTGCGGATCGCGGCTGATTTCACGCATATGGCTGACGCCTTCGAGCACGAAGCCGTCGTCGACGCCCTCCACGCGCAGCGAAATGCTCGCCTCGCGCACCGAATCCATCGTGAATCGCCCATCGAACAGGCGCACGAACGGACCGATCGCACACGACCCGTTGTTGTCCTTGCACTTGCCGAGCAATAGCGCCGAGCGACCTTCGATATCGCGTAGATTCACATCGTTGCCGAGCGTCGCGCCTACTGCCTCGCCGCGCGCATTCACCGCCAGCACGATCTCCGGTTCGGGGTTGTTCCAGGCCGAAGCACGCAACAAACCCACGTCGGCGCCCAACCCCACTGCCGACATTGGCTGGGATTTCGAAAATACTTCGGCATCCGGACCAATTCCCACTTCGAGATATTGCGACCACGCGCCGCGCCGCTGCAACTCGGCCTTCAGGCGCATGGCGGCTTCCGACCCCGGCTCGATCGCCGAAAGATCCGTGCCGATCAGTGCGGCGATCGTCTCGCGCACTTGTGCGGCCTTCGCACGATCCCCGCCCGCTTGCTCCTCGATCACCCGCTCCACGAGGCTCACGGCGAACGTCACGCCGCAAGCCTTGATGGCCTGCACGTCGCACGGCGCAAGCAGGCGCGCTGGTGGTGCATCTACCGAATCCCGCGTTCCCGGCAGACTCGTCGCGAGCAATGCCTTCACGTCGCCGATCCATTCGCCCGGAGCATGACGCGCCGTTTCGGCCGCATCCGCACGATCGAACAGGTCGGCTGTGGTCGCGACGGTGCGCGTGATATCGAACACCTGATCGCCACGCACGACAACCACGCTCGGCCCCTCGTATGCGCCATCGCGCCGCCACACACGGCCGATCAACAGTGCATCTTCGAAATCGGCGGGCAAGAATCCGGAAACAGACGAATGGGCCATGAGCGTCAACCAGTTGCGTGACAGGAAGGGATAAAGTCCCTCGCGGCATTGCGCAACGATCGTATGATTGGCCAGGCGAACTGTCCAACCTGATGCTAGTATTTCCAACCTGTTGGAAGCCTCGCTAGCCACCTCATCATGTCCACCGCCTATGAAGTGCCCGCGCTCAAGCGCATCCACGACATCCTCGACGTGCTCGTGCATGCGCAAGCTCCCGTGCGCGCCGCCGCCATCGCCGAGCAAACCGGGCTTTCGCGCAGCACGCTGTATCTGATGCTCGACTCGCTGGAGCGCAGGCGCTGGATCGAAAAGCGCGCGGATGGCTATATCGTCGGCGTGACGCTGTTCGAGCTTGGCAGCGCCTACGTACGCCACGACCAACTGCACGAGGCCTTCCGCCACGAAGCCGCCAGCTTCATCGCCACGCACAACGAGGTGGTACAGCTTGCCGTGCTCGATGGTGCGGAAGTGGTCTATATCGCGCGCGAAGATCCTGCGCGCCCCGTGCGGCTGATTTCCGATCTCGGCTCGCGTTTGCCCGCACACTGCTGCGCATTGGGCAAGGCACTACTCGCCAGTCTTTCGGATGACGAAATAATAAAAATCCTGCCGAAGCAGCTCGCCGCCGTCACAAGCCAGACCATCACTCGGCGCCAGGATCTGCTGCAAGCGATCGCCTCCATCCGGCGCTCGGGCCTCGCCCACGAACGCGAGGAAGTGACGGCGGGCCTCACCTGCTTCGCGGCCTTTGTCGGCGTAACGGCACTCGGCAAACGCGTGGCAGTCAGCACAAGCCTGCCGCTGGAGCGTATCGACGCGCGCCGCGAAAAGCGCATCGCGATCGCCGTCGTGGAGATGGCGCATCGCATCGGCAAAACGCTCTGAACACCGCGCAGGTTAGTGCGAGTGGCGCGGCTCGCCACGCTCGGCAATCACGCGCAGATAGAGCGTGGCAGGCTCCAGACAGCCGCCCGTCGAAAGCTGGCCTACGGTCTTGCGATAAAGCTCCTGCCACGGCGTCTGCGACGGGGGGACAGCAAACCCGGCGTGTGCCCGGCGGCGCCCGAGTTCCTCTGCGTCGATCAGCATGTCTACACGTCGCGCATTCAGATCGACCTTGATGCGGTCGTCCGTGCGCAGCAGCGCAAGACCGCCGCCCACGGCAGCTTCCGGCGACATGTTGAGAATCGACGGGCTTGCCGAGGTGCCACTCTGCCGTCCATCGCCCATGCAGGGTAGCGAAGTCACACCGCGCTTGATCATTTCAGCAGGCGGCGCCATGTTGACGACTTCGGCGCTGCCGGGATAGCCCACCGTGCCGCAACCGCGAATCACGAGTAGGCAACGCTCGTCGATCTTCAGCGCGGGGTCGTTGATACGCGCGCGATAGTCTTCGGGACCGTCGAACACGATAGCGCGCGCCTCGAACACGTTCTCCGCGCCAGGCTCGCTCAAATACGTCTTGCGGAACGCGTCGCCCACCACCGACATCTTCATGATCGCGCTATCGAAGAAGTTGCCCGAGAGCACGATGAAGCCGGCTCCGTGTTTGAGCGGTGCGGCGCAGGTACGAATCACATCGTCGTCGGCCTTGGGCGCAGCATCGGCGATCTCTCCAATCGTGCGGCCCGAGACGGTCTCGCAGTCGCGCCGCACGAGTCCCCCACGATCGAGTTCGCGCAGCACGGCGGGCACCCCACCCGCGCGATGAAAGCTTTCGCCCAGATACTCGCCCGCCGGCATCGTGTTCGCGAGCAACGGCACTTGCTCGCCCAGGCGTTGCCAGTCATTCAGTGTCAGTTCGACACCCATGTGCCGTGCGATCGCGATCAGATGCGGTGGACAGTTCGTCGACGCGCCCAGCGCCGACGCCACCACGATCGCATTTTCAAACGCCGCGCGCGTCATGATGCGCGACGGCCGCACGTCGGTGCGCACGAGATCGACGGCGCGCTTGCCCGTGACGTACGCCATCTGCCCACGCTCGCGATACGCAGCCGGAATGCTCGCGCAGCCCGGCAAGGACATGCCGAGCGCCTCGGCGAGGCAGTTCATCGACAGCGCGGTGCCCATTGTGTTGCAATGGCCGATCGACGGCGACGACGCCGAAGCGAGCGCCATGAAGCCTTCATAGTCGATTTCGCCCGCCGCCAGCAGATTGCGCGCGTGCCAGATCACGGTGCCCGAGCCCACGCGCTTGCCCTCGAACCAACCGTCGAGCATCGGGCCGCCCGAGAGCACGATGGCCGGCAGATCGACGGTAGCCGCCGCCATCAGGCAGGCGGGCGTGGTCTTGTCGCAACCGGTGGTGAGCACCACGCCATCGAGCGGAAAGCCGTGGAGGATTTCCACGAGGCCCAGATAAGCGAGGTTGCGGTCGAGCGCCGCCGTGGGTCGACGGCTCTGTTCCGCGAGCGGGTGCACGGGAAACTCCATCGGAATGCCGCCCGCGTCGCGAATGCCCGCCTTCACGCGCTCGGCGAGCGCAATGTGGTGACGATTGCAGGGCGCGAGGTCGCTGCCCGTCTGCGCGATGCCGATGATCGGCCGCCCGGTCTGCAATTCCTCGCGCGTGAGCCCGTAATTCATGAAGCGCTCGACGTAGATCGCGGTCATGTCCGCGTGCGAAGGATCGTCGAACCATTCCTGGCTGCGCAGGCGGCGGACAAGCGTTTGAGCCATGATGCGTGTCTCCTGTCTCCATCCGATTGATCGTATGGATCGGCTGTTTCGTCACGTTTTTGTTACCGATAACAATTTCGATGGTAGCACGGCGTGAAAACGATCACAGCCCAGCCGGTCACGAGATCGGAAAGGGGATCGAAAGCCTGTGTTTCAGGCGCTCTCGCGCTCCACCACGCCGTAGTGAATGCGCGTCTTCACGATACGCCGTGCATGCGCGCCAGTCTCGCCCCCTTCTACGGCCAGTGCGCCGAGCAGCGCCTCCCCTGCGCGACGCCCGATCCCATAGGCATCCACGGAGACCGTGGTAATGGTCGGGTGACAGCAGGCCGCGATTTCGAAGTTGCCGAAGCCCGCGACGGCGATGTCGCCGGGCACGGTCATGCCGCGCCGCTGACACTCCATGATCGCGCCAAACGCGGACATATCGCTCACGCACATCACCGCCTCGGTGTCGGGCCAGCGTTCGAGCAGCGCGGCGATGGCCGGTGCGCCGTGGCTCATCGTGATCGGCGAGTCGCCCACGCGCACCACGCGCGGCTCGCCCAGGCCCAGCGCCTTCATCTCCATCTGATAGCCCTTGAGGCGATCGAGGCCGCGCCAGTCCAGTTCGCTCGCGCCGCCGATAAAGCCGATCCGCTTGTGGCCCTTGCCAGCCAGATGGCGCACCATTTCGCGCGCGGCGCTCACATTCGAAAAACCCACCGTCATGTCGATCGGATGCGCGGGCAGATCCCACATCTCGACCACGGGCACGCCCGAGCGCACGAGCAGCGCGCGGGTGGCCTCCGTGTGCTGCGAACCGGTCAGCGCGATGCAGCGCGGCTGATGGCGCAGCATCTGGCGCACGAGGCGTTCTTCGCGCTCGAGCGAATAGTCCGTGTCGCCGATCAGCAATTCAAGCCCATGCGATTCCAGCACGTTGGTCAGGCCGCTCACGGTGTCCGAGAAGTTGGAACTCGACATCGACGGCACCAGCACCGCAGCGAACGACGAGCGTCCCGAAGACAGTGCGCCTGCCGCCGCATCCGCGACGTAGCCCAGTTCGTCGATCGCGCGCTGCACGCGCGCACGCGTGGCTTCCGAGGCGCTGTGGCCCGCCAGCACACGCGAGACCGTCATCTTCGACACCCCGGCGAGGCTGGCGACGTCGGACATGCGCGGCGGCGTGGATTTCGGTGCGGGGATATTGGCCATCGAGACAAACGGGTCGAAGTGTGAACAGCGCATATGATAACGGCAGCGGCCGAGGCACCCGACTCGGCGCCCCCGACTGGACGCCCAGCAACACGGGCACGGCCAGCGCGCGAAGACGCGCGCTGGCGCACAATGGCACGCTGCCCCGATACCCCTGCACGATCATCCGCAAGACCCATTCAGGAGACATGTCATGCCTTCTTCGCCACGCAGCGTCGCTGAAAAACGCGCCGCGTTCCGCGCCCTGCATGCTTCGGGCTGCTTCGTATTGCCGAATCCGTGGGATGCGGGCAGCGCCCGCTACCTCGAAAGCGCAGGCTTCAAGGCGCTGGCCACGACCAGTTCCGGCTTCGCGTGGTCACACGGCCACGCGGATAACCACGTCTCGCGCGACGCGGTCCTCGCGCATCTGCGCGAGATCGTCGCGGCCACCGACCTGCCCGTCAACGCGGACTTCGAAAGCGGCTTTGGCGCGGATGCGGCAGGCGTGGCCGAAAGCGTGGGATTGGCGATCGACACCGGTATCGCGGGCCTCTCGATCGAAGACTCGACCGGCAACGATGACGCACCACTGTTGCCGCTGCATGTCGCAGTCGAACGGATGAAGGCCGCGCGCAGCGCCATCGACGCACGCGGCGGCGACACCTTGCTGATTGGACGCGCGGAAAACTTCGTCGCGGGCGTGCCCGATCTCGACGATGCGATCGCACGCCTGAAAGCCTATGCCGATGCCGGCGCGGATTGCCTCTACGCGCCAGGCCTCAATACCCGCGAGCAGATTGCGGCCGTTGTGGCGGCGGTCGCGCCGAAGCCGGTGAACGTGCTGGTGGGATCGGTGTCGCCCTTCACGGTGCAGGAACTCGCCGAACTGGGCGTGCGGCGCATAAGCGTGGGCGGCGCACTGGCACGCGCCGCCTGGGGCGGTTTTATGCGCGCCGTCGAAACGCTGCAGGAAGGACGCTTCGATGGTTTCCTGAATGCCGCGCCCGGCAACCAGCTCAACGATTTATTCAGGAAACCTGTATAAATCGGCGCTCGTGAACGCTCAAGGTATGGTGAAGCGCTTCACGAGCGTCAGTTCGCCCGCCTTGCGCATCGGCGCGCGAATCGTCTCGCTCTTTTCGTTCGGCGTGCCTTCGTCGGTGATGATGGTGATCTGCGCCACCGTCATGTCGCTGCCGCTGTTGCCGCTACCGTAGTAGTTCACGTAGACCAGGTACGTGCCGTGTAGTGGCGCAGCGCTCGAATAGATCTCGGGTCCGTAACCGGTAGTCACGTCCACGTCGAGCGCACCGCCGTTCGGCGCGACACGATCCGCGTAGAACGTGTGCACGCCGTCGGGCGAGACCACGTGGAGGTCGAGGTCGGTGCCGTCGGTGTCCCATGCGAGCACGATGCGCAAGCGCGCCTGGGTCTTGTTCGCGTAGCCGTCGTAAAACTGCACGCGTTTTTTCGTGCCATCCGCGCTGCGCAGTTCCACGCTGTTGCTACCCGCCCCGAATGCGAAGGGCCGCGAAAACGTGCCATCCTCCTCGATGCGTTGAGGCATGGGCGTGCCGTTCACGATCAACGTGCCCACCGAGGTGCCCGCCTTCGCCTTGGGCGCCGACTTGATATGCCCGGCGATCATCGCATTCACACTCTGCCCTTCGGGCGTGCTCACGGCCACGGCGGGATAGTGCACGTCCTGCGTGTAGCGCGCTTCATCGCCGGCCGAATTGCGCCAGCCGTTTAGCGGCGCGCTGAAATCGATGGTATCGGCATGCGCCGCACAGACACACGAGGCAAGCGCGACAGCGGCCAGGCCGTGCCAAGCAGCACGATGGTTGAAGCGGAGAGCATTCATGTTCGTAGCTTGTTCGTTTGCCAGTCTGCCGTTACGTGGACACGCCGCAGCGCGTTCATAGCTGCTCGCTCTTGACGAGCAGCAGGTCGCCGATCTTGCGCAGCGGCACCACACGCGTTTCGCGGCGCTCGTTCGGCGTGTTCTCGTTGAACACGAGCGTCAGCGTCGCGGTGATGACATCGCGGTCGTGCGCATGCGCATCGAAGTTATAGCCGGTCGAATCGAAATTGCCCCAGTAATTCAGAAAGAATAGCCAGGTTCCGTGCTCCGGGGCGGCCGAAGAAAAGATGCCCGGCCCGGCGCCGTCCACCGAATCGACGTCGAAACCGCTGCCGTCTTCCAGCGTTGGATTCGCGAAGAAAGCGTGCAAGCCATCCGGCGTGATCACGTGCAGATCGACCTGCGCGTGCGGATCGTCCCACGTCACGATCGCGCGTAGTTTGGCTTGCGGCTTGGTGCGATCCGCTTCGTAGAACTGCATGCGCTGATGCTTCGTGCCATCCGGCGAGATGATCTCGATGCTGTTCGAGCCCGCGCCAAACGCCCACGGCCGCGCGAACCAGCCTTGTTCGTCAGTGTAGAGCGGCGTCGCGTTACCGTTGATGACCAGCGTGGGCGGACGGCGCGCGTGCGGGTCGACGTGCTTCAACTGACCTTCGATCAGCGTGCGAAAACGCTGCGCGCCGCGATCGACAGGCGGGCGCGGGTAAGCGGCGACGTATTGCTCGCCTTCGTTCGTCAGCCCGCTATGACGCCAGCCGTTGAACGCGCCGGTAAGGCGCGCGAGCGTGCCTCCGCCCGAGTCTTCGCCATCGCCAGCCGCCGTGGCGCGGCCGCTGGCGAGCAACATCGCGCAGGCGCAGGCCAGCGTGGCGGTGAGAGTGAAGGCTTGCGCGAACGGTTTCATCGTCATTCAACTTCCTGTGAGAATCAGCTTGCGCGCGGTCTGCTCGATGAAGGCCTCGTCCTGTCCACGCGGATGATGCGCGAACGCGAGGTGCAGGTACTCGTGCGTGAGCGCGATGCGGTCGTCGTCGGAGCGCAAGCGGCGGATATAGACGCGATTGCGTCCGGCGTCCGCATAAGGGCGTCCCGAGGTCACTTCGCACACCGCAGGTAATTCGGGTTCCTCATAACCTGGCTCGTCCGCGAGACGACGCGCCCAGACCGGTGCCTGACGGCCCAGCCAGTCTCGCGCGCCCGCCACCGGCTCGCAGTCCCCCGCCAACGGACTCGCGAACGAGGTAAGCGTGGCCTGCGGCCAGGTGCGCGCAAGGATCGCGTCGAAAGTGAGACCGCGCTGCGCAGCCGCCTTGGCGTCGAGCCAGCTCATCTGTCCGGGCGCCGCCTTGTCGTGATGGAACTGCACGGGCACGCCGGCGAGCACGAGGCCATCGGTAAAGTCTGCGGCGTTACGCGAGGCGGCCCGCGCCGGACGCGGCAAGACGCGCTGCGTGCGGCTGCTGTCGTCGATTTCATAGCAGCCGCGCTCGCGTCCCGCGTTCTGCACGAGGTAGCTGCGCGCGGCCACGGCGAGCGCACGGGCCGCCTGCGGCTGCGTCGTGTCGCCTTCGCGCTCGACCACGCGCGCGATGTAGTCGTTCATGCCGAAGCGCCCGACGATGTGCAGCTTGCCGTTGTCCTCGCGATCGAGCCGTAGTTCGCCGTGGCTTTCGATCGGCAGGGAGTTGCCGTTTTCGAACGCCACGCTGAACGCGCCGTCGAGCAAACCCGGCTGTGCTGGACGACCGCCCGCGCGCGTATCGAAGACGTTTCTTATCGGATAACGAGAAAAGAATTCGACGCTTACGCACGCGCGATCGTCGGCCACGGTGCTTTGCGCGACCAGCGGCGCGATGCGCGGCGCCGCAGCCGTCAGCACGCGCACGCTGCCGCCACGCCCGCCGAGCCAGACGGGCGTGCCGTCGGCGAGCCAGCCCGCCGCGCCGCCCTCGTAACCGCCCGACGTATCGGGCATCGTCCAGGTTTTCGCGCGCAACAGACTGCCGTAGAGCGAGACCGTGCCTTCGCCGCGCCCGCTCGTGACGACCGAGACCAGCGTGTTGCCGGTGTCGTCGCGAGCGCGCGTGGGGATCGACTGCAAGGCCGCAAGCAGGTCCTCGACACGCACGCGCTTTTCGGGCTTCAAGGCGTAAAGATCCTGCAACCACGCGGGCGCTTTGCGGGCGCGCCAATATTGCCGCCAACCGGCCGGATCGAGTTGCAGACGATGCGGCTCGAAAAAGAGTCCGCACGACTGCACCAGCGCACGGTCGCGATCGATGTGGCCGCCCGTCATGCAGCAGTACACCTCTTCGCGGTCGCCGCCATCGCATTGATAGTCGGGTGCGGGAATCTGGCGGTCCACGAGATACGCGTAGACGAACAGTTTCCACACGCTGCCTAACTGCGTTTCCAGGCTCGCGGGCAGCGCTTCTCCTGGTCCCGGAGCGGCAGCGGGATCGCTGCTCGCGTCGAAGGTCCAGAGGCGCGCACTGCCGTCACGCAGCCACGCGAAGCGCAGTGTCGATGCTTCGGCGTACGCGCTCGCGGCACTGCCTGCGAATGCAATCGCAAGCAGCCACGCCACGGCTTGTCCGACGATGCGCGCCTTCACGCCGACCTCACTCGATGCGCAGCGTGACCATGCGGTCGCTGCGGCCGCCTTCATACGCCTTCTGCTCCGGCTGATACATGCGGAAGTAGCGCGCCGGCGGCATCGTAAACGTTCCCGGCAGCGCGAAGCGCACGAGCTGGCGCAGCGCGACAGGACGATCGAGCAGCGGCACCGGCTGGTGATAGCTGAGGTCGCCCATCTCGTAGCTCGCTGCGCGCGCGAACGGCTGCGGGCCGCTGCCGCCCTCGCCCACACCCGGCAGACCGTCGATACTCACGCCCCAGCTCGTCGCTTCGACCGAGCCGCCAGGCGGCAACGGCACGTCGAGCAAGCCGTAGTGCAGTGCCGACTTGTCCTGCGGCGTGAGCGTGACTTCGTCGACGTAAAGCGCGTTGCTGTCGATGGCATCGCCCGCCTTCACGCGATGCGCCTCGAACGTGAAATGACCTTCCTGCTTGTCGGCGTCGCTCTTCGGCGCGATCGGATCGAGTCGATAGAACGTGCGCTCGATCTTCACGGGCAGACGGCTCTCCTGAGCGGCGCGGCTGCGGTACGAAACCAGCGCGGCGACGTCCGGGCGCTCCGCGCCCACATCGAGCGAGGTCGGCAACGCCGGGCCGGTCCACTTCCAGAGGCTCGCGCCCGTGGGCGTCGTCGTGCGCGTCCAGCCGCTGCCCTGCAACGCAGGCAACGGTTGAACCGCGTCGCCGCTGCGCGAGCCCGCCATCGCCTTGCGCAGCCACAGCAGCGTGAGCGCGCGATCGACGGTCGGATACGAGGCGCTGCTCTGCGAAAGCACGGCGTTTGCATCGACGGGCGTGCCCGCGTCGCCGGCCATCGCCAGCAGGCTCTGGATCAGCGGCGTCGGGTTCGTCATCAGCGCGGCGCGGGCGCGCGCGGCGAGTGCGTCGAAGCCTTCGGGCAGGCTCGCGTTGGTGGCGCGCGCCGTGTAGGCGGTCAACACCACGGCCGCCTCACGGCCGCGCGGCGAATCGGGCGCGGCGAACACGAGGCTGTCTTCGACGCCGTAGGCGGGCGATGCCTTGTCCTGATCGAACATCGACGAGGCTTGCTGCGCGAGTTGCCCCGCCACACCCGCCACCGGCGTCGCCACCGGCAGGCCCATCTGCTGGAGCAGCCAGAGCGCAAGCGCGCGATGCAGCAGCGGCTCCTTCGCGCCTTCGTCGCGATAGACGTCGAGTGCGTGCTGCCAGTTGCTGTCCGGCAGCGTGATGCCGAGGCTGCGGCTCGCGAGCCAGTCCGCGTAATACGCGTAGGCCGTGATGAAGGCACTGCCGCCCGTGGTGTCGCCCCACCAGCCGAATGCCCCGTTGATGCCGGCGAGCAACGCAAGGCGCTGACGCTGGTTGCGCAGGCGCGCTTCGATGCCTTGCGTGATGCTCTGCGGCCCTGCGTTGTCGCCATCGCGGCCGAATACGTCGTGCGCGAGCGCGAGCGGAATCAGGCGGCTCGACGTCTGCTCGGCGCATCCGAACGGATACTCGATGAGATCGTCGGCCACGCGCGCGAACTGGCTCGTGCCGTTCGACACGAGGCGCACGCGCACGTCCTGCGCATCCGGTGCGAGCGCGAGCGGCTTGGGATTCGCATCGAGCGTCACGGGGACTTCGCGCAGATCGAGCCAGCCAGGCGCGCCGAGGCTCACCGTGGTTTGCAGGTGATCCATGTCCTTGCCGTTCACACGCAGGCTCGCATCGACGAGACCCGGCGTGAGCGCCACGCGCGGCAGTGCCAGATAGTTCGCACCCGGCTTGAGCGTGACTTTCTGATCGACCGCGAGGCCCGCGCCCTTCACGGTCCATTGCGCATCGACGTCGGCGTTGCCCTGATTGAACGCGAGCATGTCGATCACGGGCTGGTCGCCGCTGCGGAAGCTCGCCGGGCCGCTCCACTTCAGATAGAGCGGCTTGTCGGAGCGCACGTAAGCCGTGCGCTGGCCCACCGTGCCATCCGCCGAGATCGCCCGCACCGTCACGCGCCAGCGCGCCAACGCATCAGGCATGCGGAAAGTCATGCGAACGTGGCCGCTCGCATCCGTTTGCAGATCGGCTTGCCAGGCGGCCGTGTCGATGTCGTCGCGACGCGGACGCTCCAGCACCTTCACGCCACGCTCGTTGTACTGGCCGCGTTGCGGCCCACCCGGCGCGCCGCGCATGGCCGACAGCGCGAGGTCGTAAGTGATGAACGAGAGACTCGAGGTCGTGCGCACGTTGTTGCGGCGCGGATGGTAGAAGAAGTCCGAAATATCCGGTGCGATCTCGGGTTGCAGCACGTAGACCATTTCGTCGACCACGCTCACGGTCAGATGCGCGGGCAACGGCTTGCCGCCCAGCGCACTGCCGAGATCGAGCGTGACGGTCTCGCCCGGCGCGTAGACGGGCTTGTCGCTCTTTACGCTCAGATCGATCGAAGGCTTGGCGACCACGATGCCCGCGTTCTGGAACACGTATTCACCGTCGTGCACGTAAAGCACCGAGAACGTCATGTTCGGCGCGAATTCCGGACCCACCTTGATGCGCGCCTTCCATTGCGTGGGCGCGACACGCGTGAGACTCAGCCAGTCCGCGCCCTTCGAGAGCAGCGCGCGCGCTTCGACGCTGTCGCGCTCCAGCGTGAGCAGCGCGTCGTCCACGGCGTACGGGAAGGTGATGAGCGCTTCAGCTGTGTCGCCGATCTGGTAACGGTCGCGGTCGAACACGATCTCGACGCTGCCCGGAATCGCCTTGAGGCCGTCGCCCGCAACCCAGTGGCTCGCCGCCGCGAGCAGGTTGCCCGCGTCGTCCTTCACCGAGAGCATGTATGAACCCGGTTCGTCGAATTGCAGCGGGAAACTCACGCGGCCGTCCGCGCCCGCAGCGGGCAGCGTGCCTTCAGATTTGGTCTGCGATTCGAGGCGCGTCCATTCCCACTTCGCGGGTTTATGCGTCTGCGCCGCGCTGCTGACATTGGCGAGCGCCGCCAGTGTGAATGTCACGCGATCGTGCGGCTGCGAGAACGATTTCGCCGTGCTCAGACGGTAAGGCGTCGCGCCACGCGCGATCAGCACTTCGCGCGTCACGCGCACGCGATACGCCGCACCATCCTGCGCGAACAGCGTGAGCGCGTAGCGGCTCGGCTCCTTCGCGGCGGGCAGCGTGAGCGTGACGTTGCCGTCGCTATCGGTCTGCAGTTCCTGCTGTTCGAGCTTCACCGGGAACAGGCCCGAGTAACGCAATTCACCATCGACGATCGCCACTTTCTGCGCGCGCAGCGTGACCGACACCTTGCCGTTCTTCACGGGCTTGCCGTCCGGATAGCGCAGCGCGATCTTGCCCTTGGGCGTGTCGCCGGTCGCGTAGTCGGACTTGTCCATCGTGAGATTGACGTCGAAGTGCGGCTTCACGTATTCCGCCACGCGGAAAGCGCCGCCGTAGCTATCGCCGTTGTAGTCGAAGCGCAGCGTGTAGCCACCGCCCTGCGCCGTCGTCGGCAGCGTGAAGGTCGTTTCGCCGCCCGTTTCCGATGCGAAATCCACGTTGCGCGTCGCGATGGGCGCGCCGTTCGGGTCGAGCACATCGAGCTTGAGCTGCGCCGCCGCGGGTGCCGTGGACTGGTTCGCGCTCTGGAAGGTGCGGCCGATGAACTTCACATGGACCGTATCGCCCGGGCGATAAAGCGGCCGGTCGGTGACCGAATAGATCTTGGTGTTGTAGATCTCGCTGTCGTAGTAGAAGTTTTCCGATACGAAAACGCCGCCCTGCGGGTCGCTGCCGATCACATAGCTACGCTCCGGCGAAACGTGATCGAGCACGAGCGCGCCGTCCGCGCCGGTCGTGCCGCTTTGCAGTACGCCCACGCCGTCGGTCCAGTTGACTTCGGTATTGGGCACCGGCTTGCCATCGTCGCGGCGAGCGGTCCATACGAGCAGGCCATTCGACGCTGCCTTCACCACGGCGACCGTATCGGAAACGAACAGCAGCGTATGCGCGCGGTAGTTTCCGATGATCGCTTCGACGAGATAGAGGCCCGGCGGCAACTTGCCGACCGGAATCATCACATTGCCCGACGAGGCTTCGATGAAGTTGCTGCTACTGCCTTCCAGATTCACGCCTTTGGGCGGCTGGATCGTCTTGGCGTTCCAGATCGGATAACGAAAACGCGTGACGACGTCATAGCCGCGCAGCGGCGCGAAGTGCGATTCGGGCGCGTAATGCGTGGGTGCGCCCACCTGGTCGCCGAGCTTGAATTCGGGCTTCGCCTCCGTGACCTTGCTGCGCGTTGCGAACGAGAGCACACGCTGCCAGGCGCGACGCGCGTCGCTGAGCCAGCGGTCCCAGAGGTAGGCGAGCGTGTTTGCGAGCCCTTCGCCCTGGTAGTTCGGCTTGATGTTCAGGCGGTGCAGGTTCTTTTGCGCCTTCAGGAACGCAAGCGGGTTCGACACCTTGTAGACGACGATATCCGCGCCGCCATAACCTTCGAGCTCCGACTGGAACTCGCGGCCCGGCGCCTCCAGACGCACCTGCGCGAGCTGGTTGCTGCCGTAGCTCGAATCGGAAAGCAGGAAGAACGGCTGGCCCTGTACGACCTGGCTGTCGTAGCCGCTCGGGTTGGGCGCGCCGAGCGTGGGGTTGGCGTCGATGTTTTGCTGCGCGGGATCGTCGTCGGCCCAGGCGGGCGCGAGGCCCGCGCCGAGCAGCAGCGCACACGCGGCGCTTAGTGTCGCGAAGCGCGAAAGTGCACGATTTTTCCGATCGGAAACGCGCGAGAAAAACATCGCGAATGAAAGCACGGAGACGAGCAGACGTTGGATGGTTGCACTCATGGCAGCACTCAGGGCGTCAGGAACGCGAAACGAAACACACCGACGAAGTTCGGATTGCCGTCGAACGGCTGCCAGCGGGAATCTTTCCATTGCATCAGGTCGGAAACGGCGACGGCGCGCAGACCACTATCGGTCGGCGTGACGGTGCCCGTGTGATAAGCGATGTAGCGATCGAGCCAGATCATCAGATGCTGGTCGTCGCCTTGATCGAAAAACAGCAGGTCGCCCGGCAGCGCCTGATTGACGTCGCGCGAGACAAAGCGGCTGTTGCGCTGGATCAGCGCGATGGCCGAGGCGTAGGCGCCCACCGTGCCGTCGATGCGGGTCCAGCGGTTTGCGAGCGCGCGTTGCTGCGCGTTCAGTTGCAGTTCGGGAGGCAGGCGGCTCGCATCGGCTGCGCTGTTCATACCGTTGGCCTTGAGCCAGCGCGCGTCGTGTTCGCGCAGCGCTTCCATCGCGGCGAAGCGCACGAGGCCCGCGCAGTCGCGCTGGGTCCAGCGCGGCGTGGGGCCACGACGCATCTGCTGATCGACGATGCGCACGAACCACGCGCGAAAGATCGTCGACTGCTCGGGCGTGAGCGCGTCGGGATCAGGCACGGCCTGGGTCGGCATGAGCGCGCACGCGGGCTGCGTGAGCGCCACGCCAAACGCGGCTGTACCGATGGCCGCGCAGCGTTGGAGAAACCGGCGGCGCATGCTCAGTCGCCGCTCGTGCCAGGCTGCGCGGGTTGGTCGTCCGGTGCGGCTGGCGCTGCGCCGGTCGCGTCGTCGGCCTCGTCTTTCGGGCCTGCGCCAAGCGGACGCCCCGACGCCGCATCGCCGCGCGGCGACGCACTCGCACGCGACTCGAAGTGCCATTGAACCGGCACCCAGCCCAGCGACGACGGCAGCGAATCCGGCAAGCTCAACGCGAGCGGCGGATAGCTCGCGACGGCGTGAAGTTTCGGCAGCAGATGCGTACGCGCAGCGTTACGGAAGATGGCTTCCTGATCGGCCGGCAGTGCGCGACCCGCTTCGCGCTCGACCAGCGCCGCCGCCGTACTCGGCGTGGCCGCAAGAACGGTGGTCGAAAGACGTTGCGGCGCGAGCGTATCGGCGAGCGCCGGATAGCGCTTGTCGAGCACGGCTAGCGTGTCGTCCACGAGTCGCGCATCGGGTGAAAACACGACATAGCCGTGCGCGAGCGCGAGCGTGACGGGGAAGTAGCGCGGCGCCGAAAGCTGCGCCGCGTAGGGCGAGCCCGCACTCTGCGCCGTACCCGAACGGGCGCTGACCGGACGTGTCCAGAGCGTGACGCCAGTGGACGGCTCGCGTGTCTGCACCGCGAGGCGGCGATAACCGGCCTCGTTGCCCGCCTTCGCTTCATAGGCGCCGATGGCGTCGCTGAATACGCCCGCGAGCGCACTCTTGATCGCCGCCAATTGCGCCGGGTCCTGCACGGCTTGCGGCTTGAGGCGCGCGACGAAGACTGGCGCGACGAGCGTCGACTTCGCGTACCAGCACACGCCCGCCGGGCCCGCAAAGCTGTCGCGCACGATCTGCGACGCGGTCTTTTCGCCGTCGCCGAGCTTGTCGAACAGGTCTGCGGCATCGCTCCAGTTCACCGGAAGGCTCGCACAAGCGGCGGCGTTGGCGGGCAACGCGCGCCAGAGATCGGCGCTGTCCCAGTGTTGCGGCAGATGGGCCGGATCGATCAGGGCAGCCGTGCTCCATGTGCCGCTGGCATCCGCCTGATCGGCGCTCTTGCCGGACCCGGCAAAGTCGAAGCGCAACGCATTTACGCCCGAGAAAAAGGCCTGATAGCCGAACGACAGATAGTTGACCGAGACGATCAGCCTGTGGCCGCTCACTTCGGCAGGCGTGTCGTCGAGACGGTAGGTGTGCAGCGCATCCGCGCCGCCATCGTCGAGCATTTTGGCGAGCGCACTCGCGCGATCGCCGATGGTCTTGCCGTCCGCATCGAGCAGAATGCCCGGCTCGGACATGACGACGAGCCGTTCGCCCTTCGCCGCGAACAGCAGCGTGTGGCCAACCGCGAGCTTGAGCGCGTAGACCGGCACGCCGCCCGAGAGGGTGGCCGCCTGGCTCAGTTGCGTGTCGCCGGCCGCGACGTTGCCCAGCGCCTGCATCAGCTTCGCGAGGCCGTTGCGGTGCATCGTCATGACCCAGTAGCCGAGCCGCCCATCGGGCGAGCGCCACAGCAACACACGCGAGGGTTCGTCGAAGACGCGCTTGATCAGTTCGTCACGCCAGTCGAGATCGTGCTCGAAAGCGAGTCGGCGCACCGCCCCTTCGGCGGAAAGACGCGCGGCATTCGATTCGTAATAGTCGACGAAATCGCGCGTGAGCAACGCGTGCAGCAAGGGCACGCGAATCATGTCGCGCGGCAAACGCGAAAGCGCAGCGCTGTCGATGATTGCGTCGGGATATCGAATATCGAATGCGGCTTCGTGAGAACGAAACGCCCCTCTACCGCCGAATGGCCGCCAAATCGCCTGAATGGCGACCAGCGCAACGATTAAAACCGCAGCTGTTGTTAGCGCGGCCTTTTTGCGCGTTAACTTCATGGGATCGAACGCCCTGATATGGATATTGGTCTTCTCTGGCACCCGCACGCCGCCCTGCGCACGCGTGGCCGTTTATTTGCCGTACATCGCATTAATTCCCGGCGATCGGCTATTTCCGGCAGGCACGAATACTACCCTAAAAGCGGTTTTGGCAGCATGACGCCTTCGCATTTTTTGACAATTAAGTATATGCATATTGCTTATTCAAATTAATTAATCCACGAATTACCGAAGCGATTTGAATATCTTCACTTAATCCGTAAAAAATACGCCTCTCTTTTGCTGGCCCCCTTAGCAACGCCCTTCTTCCGAGCGATTTGAGCGGGTCAGGTTGTCCTATGTCGTCAATCAACTTGATGGATCAGGGTCACTACCTGGGCCATGATGCTTGACAATAAACATCTTGTCTAACAACAATCCCTGTCCAAAACCGGCCGCTTATTGCGGTCTTCCGCGCATGCGGCAAAGAACAACAAATCCATCAGCGAGACAAAACAGGAGGCGTCATCCATGACAACGCAGAAGAAAGACACGCGCTTCAATCCGATCTCATCGGCAGGCACGCCAGCTTCGCCGGGACGCCGCAGTTTCATGGCGCTTGCGGGCGCCACGGCCGGCGCGACATTGTTGGGCGGCTTGCCCGGTTGCGGCGGAAACTCGGGCGCACCCGCGGCCGCGTCTGCATCAGGCGGCGCAACGCCCGTTGCCGTCGATCCGATCTGGGGCTCCACGGGCGCGGCGCAGCAGATCATCAATGCGTTACAGGGCATCACGACCTCGATGTTCCGCGCGGTGGACTTTGCGGTCACAGCCTACGGCGCGCAGCCGCTCACCTCGCAAGTCGTCGCCGCCACGGCATGGAGCCCAGCGATTCCGTGGCTCGGGCAGAGTGCCTCTCCCACCAGCCCTGGGGCGGATCAGATGGTGTCGTCGTCGCTCACGGGTACGACCTTCGATTCGCGCACGGCATTCAACAATGCGATCATCGCCGCCAACGCGGCAGGCGGCGGTCGCGTGGTCGTGCCCGCTGGCAACTGGTACTGCGGCGGTCCCATCGTACTGCTTAGCAATGTCAATTTTCACCTGAGCGCGAACTGCACGATCTACTTCAGCCCCAATCCCGCCGACTACGCGGTGGGTGGGCCGCACGTCACAGCGAATGGCAGTCTCTACTGGACACGTTGGCAGGCGAACGACTGCCTGAACTTTGGCTCGCCGGTCTACGCCTATCAGCAGCAGAACATCGGCCTGACCGGCGAAGACGAAACGTCGATCCTCAATGGCCAGTCCATGACGCCCGCGCAAGCCAACGGCACGACGCCGTCGTATTGCTGGTGGACCTTCAAGGGCACGAGCGGCGCCTATGGTTGCGCGGGTTCGTCCACGCCGTCGCAAGCCTATGTCAACCCGAACAACGCGGCACTGACATCGCTCAGCAGTTCAGCGATAACGAACCCCGACGCCGCCACGTTATTGCCGTTGCTCGATGCGGGTACGTCGTGGGCGCAGGATCAGAACTACCTGCCGGCATTGGCCGAGTTGGGCGTGGCAGTCGAGCAGCGCATTTTCGGCAATGGCCACTACCTGCGGCCCTGCATGGTGGAGTTCATTGGCTGTACTAACGTGCTGATGCAGAACTATCACACACAGAACACGCCGTTCTGGCAACACCATCCTACCGACTGTAAAAACGTCGTGATTCAAGGTGTTTTCGCGGATAGCATCGGCCCAAACAACGATGGTTTCGATCCAGATGCCTGCAATTACGTGCTCGCGGATGGCGTCAAATTCAACACCGGCGACGACTGTATCGCAATCAAGTCAGGCAAGGCGCTCGACACCGAGTACGGTCCCGCGCAGAACCATGTGATCCAGAACTGCACCATGAACAGCGGACATGGCGGGCTTACATTGGGCAGCGAGATGAGCGCAGGAGTCCAGAATATCTATGCACGCAATCTGAACATGCTTAATGAAAACTGGCCGACGAATCCGCTGAATATCGCTATCCGCATCAAGACCAATATGAATCGCGGCGGCGCGGTCCAGAACGTCTGGATCGATGGCGTGACGCTGCCCAATGGGGTGACGCTCGTTGGCAAGGGATACGGCGCTAGCAACATGATTTCGGGGAGCCCGATTACGGCTTCCGTGCCGGTGGGCACGACGAGTTCGTCGGGTTCGAATCCAGCTGCCTCGCAAGGCGGTCTCATCACGTTTGATTGTGACTACAGCCCAGCCGGCGACGCGGTGCGCATCAGTCCGCCCGTGGTCAAGAACATCAATATTTCGAACGTGACGGCCGGCAATGTGACGTCGGGGGGCGTCACGGGGTCATGCTTCCAGGCAATCGTGGCGCAAGGGCCCGTCGCTGCTGACTACAACGGCCCTGCTCCGACACCAACGGTTCTGCCCATCAGCGACGTGACGATTTCGAATTGCAATCTGGGGACGCCGGTTTGCAGCGGCGCGGCTTCGGCGACGAATCCTGGGCCGATTTACGTGAACAACGCGAATGCGATTGTGCTCAGCAACGTGGTGATCGGTGGGACGACGTATAACACGTCGCTGGTCGGTTAACGCATGCGGCGCCCGGTTTGAGGCCGGGCGCCGCGTGATGTCGGCGAGAGGTTAGGAGTCGATCAATCGACTTCCCGTACGGGCACGACCTGCGCACTGATCGTACGCTCATGCCAGAAGATGTTGTGTACGCGCGGCTGCAACTTGCGCAGGACCTCGTCGGGGAGGTCGTCGTATCGCAACAGGGCGGCAGGACGCCCCGCGCCTTCTATACGCTGGATTTCGTCGTACGGCGGGAAACCGTACTTCTGCAAAAAGGCGTTGATTTCCTCGTCGGAAATATTCTCTTCGACGTTTCCGAGCAGCAGTTCGGCCATGGCACACCTCAGCTGGATGATGAGATCAGGCGATCGGATTGGCGTTCCGAAGCTCATGATAGTGTGCGACGCAGCAATGTGCTGTGAAACGTGCGCGATGCGCTTAGCGGTTTTGACGAGGGGTAATTTTT
>NZ_CAJMZK010000044.1:0-40516 GCF_905220265.1 Paraburkholderia sp. J67 | reverse complement strand
GGCTGCAGGCTGCACCTTCATCCTGAAGCCTAGCGAGCGCGATCCGTCGGCGTCGCTCTTCATGGCGCGTCTGCTCAAGGAAGCCGGTCTGCCCGATGGCGTGTTCAACGTCGTGCAGGGCGACAAGATCGTGGTCGATGCGCTGCTCGCGCACCGCGATGTGAAGGCGGTGAGCTTCGTCGGCTCCACGCCGATCGCCAACTACATCTACGAAACCGGCGCGAAGCACGGCAAGCGTGTGCAGGCCCTGGGCGGCGCGAAGAACCATATGGTCGTGATGCCCGACGCGGATATCGAACAGACCGTCGACGCGCTGATCGGCGCGGGTTACGGTTCGGCGGGCGAGCGCTGCATGGCAATCTCGGTCGCGGTGCTGGTGGGCGACGTGGCCGACAAGATCGTGCCGCGTCTGGCCGAGCGCGCGAAGACGCTGATCGTCAAGAACGGCATGGAAGCCGATGCCGAAATGGGCCCGATCGTCACGCGCCAGGCGCTGGAGCGCATCGAAGGCTATATCGCGAGCGGTGTCGAGGAAGGCGCGACGCTGGTGGTCGATGGCCGCGGCCTCAAGGTGCCGGGTCACGAAGAAGGCTTCTTCACGGGCGGCACGCTGTTCGACAACGTCACGCCGGAGATGCGCATCTACAAGGAAGAGATTTTCGGCCCGGTGCTGGCCTGCGTGCGCGTCGACGACTTCGCGCAAGCCGTCCAACTGATCAACGATCACGAGTTCGGCAATGGCGTGGCCTGCTTCACGCGTGACGGCAACGTGGCGCGCGAGTTCGGCCGCCAGATCGAAGTGGGCATGGTAGGCATCAACGTGCCGATTCCGGTGCCGATGGCCTGGCACGGTTTCGGCGGCTGGAAGCGCAGCCTGTTCGGCGACATGCACGCTTATGGCGAAGAAGGCGTGCGCTTCTACACGAAGCAGAAGTCGATCATGCAGCGCTGGCCGGAAAGCACCGAAAAGGGTGCCGAGTTCACGATGCCCGTTGCGAAGTAACCCCGCGAAGTAGAACCGCTGCTTGCCGCCTGATCAAACGTCAAGCGGCAAGCAGCGCGGCAGCAATCTCGGCGACGCGCAGCACATGCGCCGTCGCCGCTTCTCTTGCGCGCTCGCCATCGCGTGCGCGAATCGCCGCGACAATCTCGTTCATCTCCGCCACGGCCTGGCGGCCACGATCGTCGGACGCAATCGTCATGGCCCGCAATCGGTCGATACGCGCGTTCAGACTCTGCACGATCTCCCACGCCACCGACCGCGCGCCGCTATCGAACATCTGCTCGTAGAAGTGCGCCGTGAGTTCGCGCACGGCCGCATGGTCGTGCGACGCGAAGGCGCGCTCGATACGCGTGACGCAGGCGGCCAGACGCTCAACGGTCGCGGCGTCGCCGCGCAGCGCGCAGGATTTCGCCGCATCGCCTTCCACCAGTGCGCGAATCTCGTAGATCTCGGCCGCCGTGCTGGCGTCCAGGCGCGCGACGATCGGCCCCTGGTTCGGCAGCGTATCGACCAGCCCTTCGGTTTCCAGATGCCGCAGCACTTCGCGCACCACTGAACGGCTCACGCCCAGTTCTTCGCAGAGCGTGCGCTCGACGAGCCGCTCGCCCGGCGCGAAATGCGCGTCCAGGATCGCTGCGCGCATCTTCTGCAACGTGAGTTCGCGCAGCGTCGCCGTGGGCCGCTCGACGCGCAGCGAAGCGGGCGTTTGCGCCAGATCGTTCATCATGCGTGCGCAAACAGGCGCGTGTCGCCCGCATCCCATTCGACCACCGCCTGCGAGCCGATCGCGAGGCCGCTATCGTGGCGTTGCGCGGCGGGCAGGCGGATCGAGATTTCCTGCGACCAGGGCGTGGCCACCGCATAGTGCATGGCGTCGCCCAGATACGTGATGTCGCGCACCGTAACAGGCAGGCCAGCCGCCGTGCCGTCGCGCTGTGACGTGAGGCGCATCTGCTCGGGGCGGATCATCAGCGTGCCGTCGTCGCCCGCCGCGAGCGCCGGATTGAAGTTGCCGCACGCCAGCGCGTGACCGTTGGGGAACACGCCATTCGCGAGCCCATCGCGGCTCGCCGTCACTTTCACGGGCAGGAAATTCGAATTGCCGATAAAACCCGCCACGAAGC
This sequence comes from Paraburkholderia sp. J67, assembly GCF_905220265.1. Lineage (NCBI taxonomy): Bacteria > Pseudomonadati > Pseudomonadota > Betaproteobacteria > Burkholderiales > Burkholderiaceae > Paraburkholderia > Paraburkholderia sp. J67. The sequence continues at coordinate 38,389 of NZ_CAJMZK010000044.1, read as the reverse complement.
GCGACGCCGGGTTCGCATAGAGTTCCTCGCCGGTACCCACCTGTTCGATGCGCCCCTTGTTGAACACCGCAATGCGATCGGACAGGCGCAGCGCCTCTTCCTGATCGTGCGTCACGTAGAGAATCGTCACGCCCGTCTCCTGATGGATGCGGCGCAGTTCGAGCTGGATCTCCTCGCGCAGTTTCTTGTCGAGCGCCGAAAGCGGCTCGTCCATCAGCAGCACGGGCGGATCGTAGGCCAGCGCGCGCGCGATCGCCACGCGCTGCTGCTGGCCGCCGGAAAGCTGCGCGGGCATGCGGTCGCGGCATTCGGACAGATGCACGAGCGCGAGCATCTTGTCGACTTTCGCCTTTATTTCGGAGTCCGGACGACGGCGCACGCGCAGCGGAAACGCCACGTTCTCGCCCACCGTCAAATGCGGAAACAGCGTGTAGCGCTGGAACACCATGCCGATGTTGCGCTTGTTCGGCGCGACCGCGAGCAGCGGCTTGCCGTCGAGCAGCACGCGCCCTTCGGTGGGCTCCTGAAAGCCCGCAACGATATAGAGCGTCGTGCTCTTGCCCGAGCCGGACGGCCCGAGGAAGGTCATGAACTCGCCCTTGCGCACGTCGAGTGACACGCTGTCGATGGCGACCACGTCGTCGTAGGTCTTGCGCAGGCGCTGGATTTGCAGGAATGCGGCAGTCATGGCTTACGTCTCCGGGAGCGGTTACTGGATCGCCTGACGGGCGCGGCGCAACAAGGCGCTCGCCAGCATCAGCAAGGTGGTGAGCGCCACGAGCAGCGAGGACGCCGCCGCCACCACGGGCGTGAGGTCCTGGCGCAGCGTCGCCCAGATACGCACGGGCAGCGTTTGCAGCGTGGGGCTCGACATGAAGATCGACACGACCACTTCATCCCACGAGGCGAGGAACGAGAAGATGGCGGCCGCAACGAGACCCAGGCGGATCGCGGGCAGCGTCACGCGCCACTTCACGGCGAGCGGCGACGCGCCGCAAATCAGCGCAGCATCTTCGAGCGCGGTGTCGAAACCCGAAAGCGAATTGCTGATGGCGATGATCGCGAACGGCAGCGCGATGATCAAATGGCCGATCACGAAGCCCGTCATCGTGCCCGCGAGGCCGATGCGCAGGAAGAACGCATAGAGCGCGACCGCGAGCACCACCACGGGCAGCACCATCGGCGTGAGGAAAAAGGCCTGCACAGCAGCGCGCCCGCGAAACTTGCCGCGCACGAGCGCCAGCGAAGCGAGAAAGCCCAGCGTGACGGAGAGCACCGTGACGATCACCGCCAGCTTCATGCTGGTCATGAGCGAGTCGATCCAGCCCGCGTCCGTGAAGAGCTGGCGATACCACTCCAGCGTCCAGCCCGGCGCGGGAAACGCCAGCCATTGAGAGTCGCCGAACGAGAGCGCGACGATAAACACAATCGGCAGCAACAGGAACAACGCCACCAGCGCGCCGATGCCAACGAGCAGCACGCGTACCGCACCAAGACGATCGAAGTCGAGCAACATGTCAGCGTCCTCCCAGGCTTTGGCGCGCGCTGCCCGTGAAGCGCAGTTGCAGCGCGTAGAGGCCGAGCGTCACAACGAGCAGCACGAACGCGGCCGCGCCCGCCAGACCCCAGTTCAACAGTTCCTGCACGAGCTGGGCGATCAGTTCGGCGAGCATCATGTACGACGGGCCGCCGAGCAGCGCGGGCGTGACGAAGTAGCCGAGCGCCATCACGAACACCATCAGCGCGCCCGAGGCGATGCCCGGCATCGCGAGCGGCACGAGAATGCGCCAGAACGCCTGCCAGCGGCTCGCGCCGCAGACGGCGGCGGCGCGCAGCGTGGCGGGATCGATGCCGCGCAGCGTCGCGTGCAGCGGCATCACGAGAAACGGCAGCATGATGTAGGTCATCCCCACCGTCACGCCAATCAGATTGTTCACGAGCGTGAGCGGCTGGTCGATGATGCCCAGCGCCATCAGCAGGCGGTTGATCGGGCCGGTCTGCTGCAACAGCACCATCCAGGCAAAGGTGCGCGCGAGCAGGTTGGTCCACATCGAGAGCAGCAGGATCGAGAACAGCGTCGTGCTCAGCCAGCGCGGCGCGATGGCAAGCAGCCAGGCAGTGGGAAAGCCGATCGCCACGGTCACCACGGTGACCACGCCCGCGACCAGGAAGGTGTTGCCGAACACACGCAGATAGGTGGTCGAGCCGAGCAATTGCGCGTAGTTGTGCAGGCCGGGCGTCGGCTCCATCACGCTGCGCAGCAGCAGCGACAGCACCGGTAGCACGAAAAAGATGGCGAGCAGCAGCAGCGCGGGCGCAAGCAGGCGCGCGTTTCGCCAGTTGCGCCGCTTAGGCGGCGCGTGAACCGGCGCCTGGGCGACGGTGCTCAGTAAGTTAGGCATGATCTCTCCCGATCCGCTTCGAAGAATGCGCGCGGCGCGCGCCGTGTTTCCGTGCCTGGCACGCCAGCCGCGCGCGCCCGGCTTACTTCGCCTGCCACGCGTACCAGCGCTTGGCGATGGCGTCGCGATTGGCGGCCCAGTACTTCATGTCGAGGTTGATCTGCGACTGCGTGAACTGGTCGGGCAGCGTCTTGGCCACGGCCGGGGTCATCAGCGCGGCCGATTTCACGTTGATCGGCGCGTAACCCGTATCGGCGGCGAACTTCGCCTGCGCCTGCGGACTCGTTGCGGCCGCAAGGAACTTGAGCGCTTCGTCGCGATGCTTCGCGCCCTTCGGGATCACCAGCATGTCGGCGGCCGTGAGGTTCTGGTTCCACGAGATGCCCACCGGCACGCCTGTGGCCTGCAATGCGTGCAGACGGCCGTTCCAGAACATGCCCATTGACGCCTCGCCCGAGGCCAGCAACTGCTGCGACTGCGCGCCGCCGCTCCACCAGACGATATCGCCCTTGATGGTGTCGAGCTTCTTGAACGCGCGGTCGAGATCAAGCGGATAGAGCTTCGCGGGCGGCACGCCATCGGCCAGCAGCGCGATTTCCAGCACGCCCGGCGCGGACCATTTATAGAACGTGCGCTTGCCGGGGAATTTCTTCGTGTCGAACAGGTCGGCCCATGTGGAGGGCTGCGCACCCTTGAACGCCGACTTGTTGTAGCCGAGCACGAACGAGTAATAGAAACTGCCCACCGCTTGCGGCGACGAGAAACGCGGATCGAGTTCGTCCTTCTTCACCACCGAATAATCGATCGGCTCGATCAGGCCGTCTTTGGCGGCCGCGTAAGCGAAGTCGCCTTCCACATCCACCACGTCCCAGTTCACGTTGCCGCTTTCCACCATCGCCTTGAACTTGCCGTAATCGGTCGGGCCGTCCATGAGCACGTTGATGCCCGTGGCCTGCGCGAAGGGCTGCGCCCAGTTCTTCTGCTGCGACGACTGGGTCGTGCCGCCCCAGCTGGCGAACACGATCGGATCGGCGGCCAGTGCGGGCGCGGCCGCCAGCATCGCCGCACCGGCCGCGATCAGCGGCGCGGCGTACAGGGTCCATCTGCTGCTCATGACTTTCTCCACGGATCAAGGACTGCGAGGTGAATGCGTGACAACGAAAAGAATGGGCGAAGCGGCGCGCGAACTCAGCGCGGGGAAAACGCGGGCATGACCTCCGAGATGAACAATTCGAGCGACTTGCGCTTGCGCTCGAAACTCATATGACTGTCGAGCCAGAAGCTGTACTGGTCGTAGCCCAGTTCCTCGTAATTCTTCAGGCGCTCGATCACCTGCTTCGGCTCGCCGATCACGAGGTTCTTGCGGATCGCCTCAGCCGAGTACTGCGGGAACATCTGCGTGTCCGCATCCGTCAACGGCTCGATAAAGCCCTGTTCGATGGGCCGCTCGTTCTTGAACCACTTGCTGAAGTAGCGATAAAAGCGCGCGAGGTCTTCCACGGCCGCGTCCACTTCCTGCGCGTTCGCGCCAACGAAGGTGTGCATCAGCATCATCACCTGCGGGCGCGGCACCTCCGGATGCGCGGCGCACGCGGCGTTGAAGCGCTCCATCAGGCTCACGACTTCGGCGTCGCCTTGGGCGAGCGAGGTGACCTGCACGTTGCAGCCGTTGGCGACGGCGAACGCATGCGAGTTGGGGTCGCGGGCCGCCAGCCACATCGGCGGATGCGATGCCTGCACGGGACGCGGCACCGGCGTCGTCGCGGGCCACGACCAGAATTCGCCCTGATGCGCGTAATCGCCCTTGAAGAGCTTGCGCAGCGCGGGCACCAGTTCCCGCATGCGCGCGCCCGCGCTCATCGCGTCGAGCCCCGGCAGCAGACGCTCGTATTCGAACGAGTACGCACCGCGCGCGATGCCCAGATCGAGTCGCCCGTTGCTCGCCACATCGACCATGCCCGCTTCGCCCGCGAGTCGGATGGGATGCCAGAACGGCGCGATCACCGTGCCGGTCCCCAAACGAATGCGCGATGTTTTCGCCGCGAGATACGCGAGATTGACGAAAGGGTTCGGCGCAATCGTGAATTCCATGCCGTGATGCTCGCCGATCCACGCGGTCTCGAAACCGCCGCGCTCCGCCAACAACACCAGCTCCGTGAGCTCGTCGAACAACTCGCGATGCGACGTGCCGGTGTCGTACCGCTCCATATGCAGGAACAACGAAAATTTCATGATGGGGCCTCTCGTGTCTCGATCCGCAATCAGGTCATTCGCGTCAATCAGGGCGCGCGCCGTGTTCAGGCCAGCGCGAGCGTCTGCACCGTGCCGGCTTCGCTGTCGCCGACGTACACACCGAAGGCGTCTTCGTGACGCTCCTTCACATAGCGTTCGAGCATCGAGCGCTCGGCCGGGTCGCTGAGCGCGTCCCACGGCACCTGCGAAAGCGGGACGATATGCAATTCGGGCGCGCTCATGCCGCGCTGCGCGACCACGCGGCCGCGATAGAAAATGCGCACGCCGTCGCGGTCTTCGTCGTGAGCGTGGTCGTGATCCTGGTCGCGACGCGGGTTCGATTCGAACACGGCAAAAATGAAGTCGAGGTGCGCAACCAGGCCCAGACGCGCGAGCACGCCGCGCAGGCTCTTCGGATCGTCGGCGGATTCGAGGCGCGCGCCGCGCGGCAGGCGCAATCCGTCCTTCGTTTCGAGCAGCACGATGCCGTCCGTGTGTTCGAGGATCGCGCCCACGTGGGCGTGCTCGCTCGCGGCAGTTGCGGCAATCGCGTCCTGAGAGAGGCTGAAGTTCACATACGCTCCCCGGCAATAGCCGAGCGGCGAGACACCCGTGTGCGCGAAATCGAGCACGCGACCGAGCAGGATGATGTGGTCGCCCGCATCGACGACTTCATGGGTGGCGCAATCGAAATGCGCCGCCGCACCGTGCATGATCGGTGCGCCCGTCGCGCGCGCCTGCCAGGCCACCTGCGCGAACTTGTCGGTGCTTTTCGAGGCGAACACGCCGGAGACATCCTTCTGGTCCTCCGCCAGCACGCTCACCGCGAAGTGCGACGTCTGCGAGAACACGCCGTAGCTCGATGCGCTCTTCGCGATGCAGACCAGCACGAGCGGCGGATCGAGCGACACCGACGTGAACGAATTCGCCGTAAAGCCGCGGGGCGTGCCGTCGGCCTGGATCGTCGTCACGACGGTGACGCCGGTGACGAAGGCGCCGAGCGCGCGGCGGAAACCCTGCGCGTCGAAGGTATCGGATTGGGGTGAGTGATCCATCTCGGACTCCTTATGGACAGCTGGCGTGGCCGGCGATGTCCCGTTTTGCATGCCCCTCAGCGCAAGCACAGCCTCCTGGCGCTCTCCTGGCAGGTCGCCGTCGTCTAGCGAACCCCGAGGTGTGGTGGCCTGCTGCGTGATTCGTGTTGCATGAGATTATGGTATGCCATGTTACGGCGGACAAAAAGCACGTCAATATTATGGAATACCATGATAGATATGATGATGAGCGGATACTGGTGATGGGGCCAGTACGCGTGAACGACAGGAGGAAGGCGGGCAGAACGAGCGCTGGCGTGGCGAGGAGAGTGCCAGGGAACGGCGGTGACGTAGCGGCGGGCGACGCTTTCTAAAGGCCAACAGGAATCGCACGCCTCGCGTAACATGCCGACACCATCCGATTCACTGCTCTATCGCCATGTTTCCGCTGATCGCCACCGCCTCCCTGCTCGTCATGATTTATGTGCACATGAGCATCCCGCGCTTCACATCCACACGCCGCAAGCGCTTCATCGCGCATGCGGTGCTGCTCGCGGTCGGGCTGGCGTTCGGGACGATCTCGGCGATGCTCTCGGGGACCGTCGCGCCGCCGTGGGTCGTGATTCTGGGCGGCATGGGCATCGTGCATCTACCCGCGATGTATGTGCTCGTGCTCAAGCGTTTCAGGAACGAAGGGCAGAGCTGATGTTCGAACCTGTCGCGCTCTCCACTGCGCGCCTGCTTATTCGCGCCCGCTTCGTCAAAGCGATGCGCGCACGCGGTTGATGGTCGCCGGTGCAGCCTTGAACACTAGTCCGCGGCGTGCACGGTCCAGGCCACGAGACGCATGACGATCGGCCTCACGATCAGCACGCACACGAACGCCGCAGGCATCGCTACACGGTAGGCATTCTTCACGTTTTCCATGTAATGCGCGTCCAGGCCGAATTCGGCGAACGTAATTACGAGGCACATCAGAAACGCCATGATCGTCGCCATGTACAGCGCGAAGACATAGGGCGTCAAACGTCTCGGAAAGCGGATTCGCAGCACGTTTTGCGACGTTCTTGTGATCATCGGCGGAAACCTCGAAGGCATCGGTCAGTTGAAGGAGCGGCCAGCGTAGCAAGCCGCCCTCTGTCCCGGTAGCGGCACATCGCTTGATTCATTCTTAAGTAAAATCAACGAATTCAAGCGATAGACTGACGCGACGATGAACGTTCTGGCTCTGATCAACAGCTTTATCCGCGTGGTCGAATGCGGCAGCATCGCGGCGGCGGCGCGTGCCCAGGGCATGAGCCCGGCCGCGGTTAGCCAGAACCTCTCGCGGCTCGAGGCGCATCTGAACGTGCGCCTGCTCTCGCGCACGACGCGCAGCATGGCGCTCACCGATAGCGGCGCGCGCTACTACGAGAAAGTGCGCCACATTCCGCGCGATCTCGAACTCGCCTCGCAGGCAGCGGCGGGCGCGGACGAGCCGCAAGGGCCGCTATGCGTCGCCACGACGGCGGCGTTCGGCCGCCACGTCCTCGCGCCACTGATGCCCGCGTTCAAGGCAGCGCATCCGCGCATCGACATCGAACTCATCAGCACCGACCGGCGCGTCGATCATCGGCTAGAAGGCGTCGATGTGAGCTTGCGCATCGCCGCGCAGCTCGACGAGCGGCTGATTGCACGACGCATCGCGTCGCGGCCGTTCGTGGTGTGCGCGTCGCCGGGCTACCTTGAGCGCGCGGGCGTGCCTGATTCGCCGGAAGCGTTGAAGGATCACGCGTGTCTGGTGTTCCGCTATCCGACCGACGGGCGCTTTCTGCCGTGGGGATTCGTGCGCGATGGCCAGCGTTTCGAGGCGCAGCTCAACGCGCAATTCGTCTGCGACGATATCGACATGCTGGCGCAGATCGCCGTGAATGGCGGGGGCATCGCGCGGCTGGCGAGCTTTGTCGCGCAGCCGTTGATCGATAGCGGCCGACTGCTGCCTTTGTTCGAGGCGACCCAGCGCAGGCAGGCCTATGCCGAACCGGAGCCGATGGAAATTTACGCCTGCGTTGCGGAGCGCTCGGCGCTCAATGCCAAGGTGCGCGCGCTGATTGCCTTTCTCGAAGCAGCGCTGGAGGGCGACGCGAAGTCGCCCGTCGCCTGACACCGCCGCCTCAACACGTCATCGCTCGAACTGCTCGACGATCGCGTCGACCACGACGCGCACACGCGAGGTTCGCGCGAGATCCTCGTGCAACACCAGCCACGCTTCGTAGGGCGCGGCCCGCCTGCGTTCGGGCCAGATGCGGACCAGTTCGGGATGACGCTGCGCCATCCAGGTGGGCAATTCCGCCAGTGCCAGCCCCGCGCGCACGAACGTGCTGAGCATCAGGCTCGAATCCAGTTCCGCGACGACACGACCCTGCGTGATCGGTTCGCCAACCAGCGTCCCCACTTGCCGCTTCGTCACACCGCGTTGATAAAGCGCGATTTCGTGGCCCGCCAGCGCCTCACCTTCGCGCGGTTGCCCGTGCCGCGCGACGTAGCTGCGCGACGCGTAGAGCCCCACGTCCCAGCTTCCCAGCCGCCGCACGATGAGCCCCGCCTGCTCGGGGCGCTCCGTGCGAACGGCCACATCGGCTTCACGCCGCGCGAGATCGAGCAGGCGCGGTGTCGTGCTCAAGATCGCACGCACGCCCGGATGCCGCGTCTGCAGACGCTCGATCGCCGGGACCACGAAGTCGACGCCGAGCGTGTCGGTGGTCGTCACGCGCACCTCGCCCTCGACGCGCTCGTCCGCGCCTTCGCTGCGGCGCTCGAACGACACCGCCAGACGCTCCATCTCTTCGGCGGTCTGCAAAACCTGCTCGCCGCTTTGGGTCAGAACGAAACCCGCTGTCGTGCGCAGAAACAGACGGCTGCCGAGCGCAGCTTCGAGACCGCCCAGACGCCGCCCCGCCGTGGTCTGGTCAATGCTCAATTGTTGAGCCGCGCCGCGCAGCGTTCCCGTGCGGTGGATAGCGAGAAAAATGCGAACGTCGTCCCAGTTCATGGCCAAAGTCAACCTGCAAAATTGCAGCCTGTGGTTGCGATTGCGTGCATTTTCACATGAAGAAACGCGCTCTAGCATGACGGCTCCCCCACTCTGCGCGCCAAGGAGCCTGTTCGTGCCACGCCTTTCGTTCATTCTCTCCGTTGCGATGCTCAACGCCTTCGGCCTGATCGCCTCGGATGTCTATCTACCCGCCATGCCGCAGATGGCCGCCGATCTGGACATCGCGAACTGGCAAATGCCGCAGACCGTCTCCGTCTATCTGCTGGTGCTGGCCATCGCGCAGATTGTCTATGGTCCGCTTTCCGAGCGGTTCGGCCGCAAGCCGGTCCTGTACGCAGGCATCGCGCTCTACCTCGCTGGCTCGCTCGGTTGCGCGAGTGCGACGGGCTTCGGCGCCTTCCTCGCCTGGCGCATGGTGGAGGCCGCTGGCGCTGCTGCGGGTCTGGTGATCGGACGCGCATTGATCGCCGATACCTGCGATAGACGGGCATCGGCCAAGGTCTACGCCATCGTCTATCCGCTCGTTTCGCTGTCGCCAGCGCTTGCGCCTGCCGTGGGCGGCTATCTCGCAGCGGCGTACGGCTGGCATGCGGATTTCGTGTTTATCGCGGTGTTTGCAGTCGCGGCGCTCTTGATGACGGCGCGCTTCATACCGGAAACGCTCGCACGCGAACAGCGCAAGCGCCGCTCGCCATTTGCCGGATTCGCGCCGGTGCTGCGCGATCGCACCTTCCGCCGCTACACGCTCGTCGTGTGCTCGATTTACTGCGCCTGGTTCGTCTATCTGACGCAGTCGCCCTTTGTATTCGCGCGACTGGGACTGGGCGAAGCGCAAAGCGGTTGGCTCTATCTGCCGCTGACGGCGGGCATCGTCACAGCGAATCTGCTGACACGCCGATGGCTCGATCGCTGGTCCTACGACCGCCTCGTGACAACAGGCGTGGTGAGCTTCACGCTGGGTGGACTCGCGTTCATGCTCGTCGCCCTGCATGGGATGGGGAGCGTGGCAGCCGTGGTGCTGCCGATGTGTCTCGTGAGTCTCGCGAACGGCTCGTCGCTGTCGCTGGCCGTCTCCGGCGCGGTGGCCGGATCTCACGGCCATGCGGCGAGCGCTTCCGCACTCGTGGGCTTCTTTCAGATCGGCAGTTCGGCGTTGATGGCGAGCGCGATCAGCGCGGTTTTCGGCACGGGGCCGCTCGTGCTCGCCGCATCGATTTTTCTGTTCTCGTTGCTGGCGCTCGCGACCTGTCTTCCCGTGCGTGCAGCCACGCGCTGCGCAGGGTAAGCGCTCGAAGCGTCGAGCTTGCAGGCACCACTGTCCGATGCCTGCGCGTCCCGTTACGCTTCGTCCGCCTCGCCCAGTTTCTCGAGCGCTTCCATCGCCAGTTGCGCCGTGCGACGAATATGCACCGACGACGCCTTCGCCGCCGCATCGCCGTCATGGCGCTCGATGGCGTCGAGCAGCGCGTTCATCTCGCGGTTCGATTCGCCGCTGCGGCCAGGCGTGGCGATGGTCAGCGCGCGCAGCCGGTTGATACGCGCGTTGAGCGTCTTCACGACGCCCAGCGACACGTTCTTGCCCGCGCCATCGAACATCGCATCGTAAAAGCGCTCGGTGTAATCGAGCACGCGCGGCAGATCCTGTTCGACGAAGGCCGCTTCGATCACGGCGCGCAACTCGCGCAGCCGCGCGACGAGCTCCGGCGTGGAATGTTCGGCGCAGGCGCGCGCCGCGTGCGCTTCGAGCAGGCCGCGCAGTTCGTAGATCTCGCCCACCTGCTGCGGATCGAGACGCGCGACGATCGGCCCCTGGCGTCCGACGGTCTCCACGAGCCCCTCGGTTTCCAGATGGCGCAGCACTTCGCGCACGACGGTGCGGCTCACGCCGAGTTCGTCGCACAGCGTGCGCTCGACGAGGCGCGTGCCCGGGCGAAAGTAACCCTGCACGATCGCGCCGCGCAACTTGTCGAGCGTGAGTTCGCGCAGCGTCTTGGCATTACGGTCGATTTTGAGGTCGGACATGGACGGCGGACGGCTGGAAAAAGGGATAAAAGATGGCAAGATACACGAGCAGGCGGCGCGTGCTGCGCCCGCCTGCCCGTGGCATGCCATATTATGCCTTCTCCCGCCCCGCCGCCCAACGACAACGGTGCGCCGCCGCTTACGCGTGGTAGGCCGTCTCGCCATGCGAGCTGACGTCGAGCCCTTCGCGCTCGCCTTCCTGATCGACGCGCAGGCCAAACACCATGTCCACCAGCTTGAACGCGACGAACGACACGACCGCCGACCACACGAGCGACGTGCCCACGCCCCAGCATTGCGCGATCATCTGGCTGGCCATGTCGTAATCGCCCACCTTGTTGGCCACATAGTCGTAGACGCCCGTGCCGCCCAGGCGCGGCGAAGCGAACACGCCCGTGAGCAGCGCACCCGCAATCCCGCCAATGCAGTGCACGCCGAACACGTCGAGCGAATCGTCCACGCCCAGCAGACGCTTGAGGCCGTTCACGCCCCAGTAGCACAGCGCGCCCGCGATCAGGCCCATGACGATCGCGCCCATCGGCCCGACGAAACCACACGCGGGCGTAATAACGACGAGGCCCGCAATCGCGCCCGACACCGCGCCGAGCATCGAAGGCTTGCCCTTGAGGCCCCACTCCACGAAGGTCCACGACACCGTGGCCGCGCAGGTCGCCAGCAGCGTGGTGACGAAGGCAAGCGCAGCCGCGCCGTTGGCTTCCAGGTTCGAGCCGACGTTGAAGCCGAACCAGCCCACCCACAGCAGCGAGCCGCCGATCATCGTCATCGTGAGGCTATGCGGCGCCATGTGTTCGCGGCCATAGCCCACACGCTTGCCGATCATCACCGCGCCCACCAGCGCGGCAATGCCCGCGTTGATATGCACGACGGTGCCGCCCGCGAAGTCGAGCGCACCCTTCTGGAACAGGAAGCCTGCGGTGGCGTTGGCCTTGTCGGCGGCAGCAGCACTCGTGTAGGCGTCCGGGCCAGGCCAGTACCAGACCATATGCGCGATCGGCAGATACGAGAACGTGAACCACAGCACCATGAAGGCCAGCACGGCCGAGAACTTCGCGCGTTCCGCAATGCCGCCGATGATCAGCGCGGGCGTGATCGCCGCGAAGGTCAACTGGAACGAAACGTAGATGTACTCGGGAATCACCACACCCTTGCTGAAGGTGGAGGCGGTGGTATCGGGCGTCACGCCCGCGAGGAACATCTTCGAGAAGCCGCCGAAGAACGCATTGCCTTCCGTGAACGCGAGGCTATAGCCATACACGGCCCACAGCACGCCCAGCAGACAGAAGATCACCAGCGTCTGCATCAGCACGGACAGCATGTTCTTTGCGCGCACCATGCCGCCGTAAAAGAGGCCGAGACCGGGTGCGGCCATCATCACGACCAGCAGCGTCGCGACGATCATCCAGGCGGTGTCGCCCTTGTTCGGCACGGGCGCCGCAGCCCCCTGCGCCCACGCGGGTAGCGCGAGCGCCAGCGCACTGATCAGTGCGAGTAGTTTGCCCAAGCTCTTCATTGCACGATCCTGTAGAAAGGCGTCCGGCAGCGCTCGCCGCCCGTGAAAAGCGGAAAGCGCGCCGTGACGGCCTGGTGTGGTGGACTACATTCGGATGGATGGCGCGCGCATCGCTGCAATGGCGGTGGCGATGCGCGCGCTGCGGCCTCATGAGCTGCGGCCTCTTTTCTAACACGCCTATTTATTACGGACTACGTTGCAAAATAAATCGTGCTGATCGAACGCTTCAAAGATCAACGCGTGAGACCGGGAATCCACGACGTGCCCGCCAGCGGCACGCGCGCCATCGCCGCTGCTTCCACCGTGAGCGCCACGAGGTCTTCCGGCTCCAGGTGGTGCACGTTCTGCTTGCCGCAGGCGCGCGCGATGGTGGTGAGTTCCATCGTCAGCGTCTTGAGGTAGTTGCGCACGCGGCGCGCGCCCTCTTCCGGCTCCAGACGCTTTTCGAGCAGGGCGTCCTGGGTCGTCACGCCCACCGGGCACTTGCCCGTATGGCAGTGATGGCAGAAACCGGGCGCCGTGTTGAGCGCTGCGTAATCCGCCACGGCCGAATGCAGCGCGCCGTTCTGGAAGTAGCTTTCGCTATTGCAGCCCAGCGCCATCAGCACGCCCTGGCCAATCGCCACTGCGTCCGCGCCCAGCGCCAGCGCCTTCGCCACGTCCGCGCCCGTGCGGATGCCGCCCGAGACGATCAGTTGCACCTTGCCCTTCATGTTGAGATCTTCGAGCGCATCCACGGCCTGACGCACCGCCGCCAGCGTGGGAATGCCCACGTTGTCGATGAAGCAGCTTTGCGTAGCAGCCGTGCCGCCCTGCATGCCGTCGATCACCACCACGTCCGCGCCCGCGTGCACCGCCAGCTTTACGTCGTTGAACGTGCGCGTGGCGGCGACCTTCACGTAGATCGGCTTTTCCCAATCGGTGATTTCGCGCAGTTCCTGGATCTTGATCGCCAGATCGTCGGGGCCGGTCCAGTCGGGGTGACGGCTCGCCGAGCGTTGATCGACGCCGGCGGGCAGCGTGCGCATCGACGCCACGCGCGGGTTCACCTTCTGCCCGAGCAGCATGCCGCCGCCGCCCGGCTTCGCGCCCTGGCCGATCACGACTTCGATGGCGTCCGCGCGGCGCACGTCGTCGGGATTGAAGCCGTAGCGCGAGGGCAGGCATTGATACACCAGCGTCTTCGACGACTGGCGCTCTTCCTGCGTCATGCCGCCGTCGCCCGTGGTGGTCGAGGTGCCCGCCGCCGTGGCTGCACGGCCGAGCGCTTCCTTCACGTTCGCCGACAGCGCGCCGAAGCTCATGCCCGCGATGGTGACCGGCGTGTCGAGCACGATGGGCTTCTTCGCGTAGCGCGTGCCGAGCACGGTCTGCGAGCTGCACTTCTCGCGATAGCCTTCGAGCGGATAGCGCGAGAGCGAAGCGCCAAGGAACAGCAGATCGTCGAAGTGCGGCACGGTCTTCTTCGAACCCAGTCCGCGAATTTCATAAAGACCGCGCTGTGCGGCAGTGTGGATGTAGTCGATGGTCTTGCGGTCGAAGGTGCTGGACTCTTCCTGTTGCAGACGCGCGAAATGAACCGGTTTGGTTTCCATGGGGACCTTCTCGATCTATGAGGTTCAATATTCCTGGTCCGCGTCCGCGTTCCAGTGGTAGAGCGTGCGAGCCGAAGCGATGCGGCGGAATTGCACCGGATCGTGATCCATGCCCGCGGCGTCGAGCAGCCCGCGCAGCGCGCTGATATCGGCATCGGTCATCGGCTCGAACTGTGCGTCGGCGCCAAGCGACTTCACTTCGCCCTTCACATACAGCACTGCTTCGTAGAGCGAATCGCCCAGCGCATCGCCCGCGTCGCCGCAGATCACGAGACGCCCGGCTTGCGCCATGAACGCCGAGAAGCTGCCGACCGAGCCGCCCACCACAATATCGCCGCCCTTGAGCGAGATGCCGCAGCGCAGACCCGCATCGCCGTCGATCACGAGCAGGCCGCCGTGCGCCGAAGCGCCCGCGCCATTCGAGGCGAAACCGCGCACATGGACCTTGCCGCTCATCATGTTCTCGCCCACGCCGGTGCCGGCGCTGCCTTCGATCACGATGGTCGCGTGCTTGTTCATGCCGCCCGCGTAGTAGCCCGCATGGCCTTCGATGCGCACCTGCACGTCGGCGTCCACGCCCACTGCGATGTTGTGCGCGCCGTTAGGCGAGGTCGCGCTCACTTGCTGGCCTTTCAGCGCGGCCGCGTCGCCGTGCAGGTACTGATTCAGTTCCCGCACGCCCTGTTTTTCCAGGTCGAAAATCACGCCTTCCATACGTACATCTCCTCGGGTGCGGGTTCGAATACCTTTGCGTTGCGAATGTCGGGCAGATGCGCGAGCGAGCGGAACTCGGACGCGATCGCCACGTAGTCGTCGTTTTCGGCCACGACAGCGGGCTTGCAGGCGAACGGATCGCGAATCAGCGCCAGCTCGTTCGACGTGCCCATCAGGAACGTGTAGAAACCGTCCAGTTCCTCGAAGCCCTTTTGCAGCGCGGCGGGCAGCGTATCGCCTTCACGCAGGCGCCATTCGAGGAAGCGGCACGCGGCTTCCGTGTCGTTGTCCGTATCGAAGTGAATGCCGAGCGGCTCCAGCTTGCGGCGCACGCCATAGGGGTTCGAAAGCGAGCCGTTGTGCACGAGGCAAAAGTCCTCGCCCGCCGTGAACGGATGCGCGCGATCGGGCGTGACCGCCGACTCCGTCGCCATGCGCGTATGCCCCACCAGGTGCGAGCCCTTGAGCTTCGAAAAGTCGTAACGCTCAGCCACTTCGGCGGGCGAGCCGATGTCCTTGTACAGATCGATCGAGCGCCCCGTCGAAAGCAGATAGAGCTTCGGATACTGCTCGGTGAGCCAGGCCTTCACGAGGTCCGCGTTGCCTTGCAGCGTGATCACCGCGTGGTTGGACTTCGCGTCGATGCGCGCGGTCACGTCCATCGCGCGATTGAGCTTGTCCAGCAGCGCCTGCCACGGGAACTGCGCGCCTTCCTCGGTGAACCCCGAGTACACGCTCAGTTTTCGCTGGCTCGCATCGACTTCCTTGCCGAACACGGCGAGACCCGCCGAGTCGGGACCGCGCTCGGTCATGCCGATCAGCATCGGCACCATCAGTTCGCCGAGCCGCTCGCGTAGCGCCGGCGTTTTCACCAGCAAGCCTACGATTCCGCACATAAGTGTTCTCCTTAGAAAAATTCGAGGTAGCTCTTGAGTTCCCAGTCGGAAACGTGGCGCATGTATTCGAGCCATTCCATGCGCTTGAGCTTGATGAATTCCTGAGCGACGGGGCCGAGCGCTTCGCAGATCAGCGTGTCCGCTTCGAGCGCGTCAAGCGCCTGTTCGAGGTTTTGCGGCAACACGGTGATGCCGTGTTCGGCAAGCTTCGCGGGCGACCACTCGTAGAGGTTTTCGTTGGACGGCGCGCCCGGATCGAGTTCGTTTTCGATGCCGTCGAGACCGGCCGCCAGCACCGCCGCCGTCGCCAGATACGGATTGCACGCGCCGTCGGGCAGACGTAGTTCGATGCGCTCGCCGGGCATGCGCACCATCGTCGAGCGGTTGTTGTCGCCGTAGCTCACATAGGCGGGCGCCCACGTCGCGCCCGTGAGCGAGCGGCCCACCACGAGACGCTTGTACGAATTCACGGTGGGGTTGCACAGCGCGGTCAGCGCGGGTGCGTGCTTCAGCAGGCCAGCCGTAAACTGGTAGCCGAGCTTCGAAAGACCCATGCCGAGGGAATCGCTGGGATCGGCAAACAGATTGCGCTTGCCGTCGCCGATCGACATGTGCATATGCATGCCGTTACCCGGGCGGTTCGCGAACGGCTTGGGCATGAACGAGCAGATCATGCCCAGATCGTTGGCGATCTCGGAGGCGGCCATCTTGAAGAACACGTAGTGATCGCACGACGTCAGGCAATCCGTGTACGTGTAGTTGATCTCGAACTGACCGTTGGCGTCCTCGTGATCGATCTGATAGACGTCAATGCCAACCGCGCGCATGGATTCCGTGAGACGTTCGAGGAACACCCGCGTGCGCGAGAGACCCTTGTAGTCGTAACAGGGCTTGGCGAGCGTATCGCTCGGATCGCACGGCTCGAGCGTGCCCGACGCCGAGCGGCGCAGCAGCGAGAATTCCGGCTCGAGACCCGTGAACAAGGTCCAGCCGCGTGCGGCCAGGCGCTCGGTCTGACGCTTGAGCGTGACGCGCGAATCGAAGGCCCAGGCCTTGCCATCGACATGACCATCGCAGACGATGCGCGCCACACCCGGCTGCCACGGCACCGGCGTGAGCGTCGCGAGATCGCCCACGGCCATGTAGTCGGGACCATTCGGCTCGATGCCCACGCCCCAGATCGCGAAACCGGCGAAACCGGCGCCGGCCTTGAGCACGCTCTTCAGATGGGCGAGCGGCACCGACTTGGCCTTCGCGACACCGTGAATATCGACGAACTGCGCCAATACATATTTCACGCCTTGCTGGCTGAGCCAACCCTGCGCGTCCTCGGCCGAGTCAAAGCGCGGCACACCGGCTGGCTCATTGAGCGGCAGCTTGCCCGCATCGTTCAGATTCATCGCTACTCCTTGCAACTACTGCATTGGCGGTTGAAAGAGGCCGTGCGCGAGGCACACGGCAGTTACGCTGGATTCAGGCCAGACCGCCA
Organism: Paraburkholderia sp. J67; assembly: GCF_905220265.1. Lineage (NCBI taxonomy): Bacteria > Pseudomonadati > Pseudomonadota > Betaproteobacteria > Burkholderiales > Burkholderiaceae > Paraburkholderia > Paraburkholderia sp. J67. Next base: position 21,440 of record NZ_CAJMZK010000044.1, on the reverse strand, counting down.
TTGCGGGGACGCCGGCCGGTACTGCCCAAGTGCGCATTCACTGCGCGGGTTCTGGAACTGCTTTTACTGCCATGCAACAATGCTTCCTGCAGTTAAACCTCCGGTGCGCACGAAGGCGATGCCTCATCCTTGCGTGCCGGTCTGATACCCTTGCAACTTTGCGCCGGGACCGACCATGCACACCGTGGACGACAGCAAAACACCACTCGAACGCTACCTGGGCGCGACGCTGCGCGAACTGCGCCTGCGCCACGGCCTGACCATCGCGCAGGTCGCCGACCAGGCCGGCATCAGCCGCGGCATGCTCTCGAAGATCGAGAACGCACAGACCTCAACCGGACTCGACGTCCTGAACCGCATTGCCCAGACCCTGGGCGTCTCGCTCTCCACGCTCTTTCGACACTTCGACGTACCGCAGGGCGGTGCGCAACTCGTGAAGAAAGGCGCGGGGATGGAGGTCGTGCGCAAAGGCACCAAACGCGGCCACACCTACCATCTGCTCGCTTACGACCAGGGCCCGCGCAAAGCCTTCGAACCCTTTCTCATCACCATGGAAGACGAGGCGGAACGCTTCCCGACCTTCGAACATCCGGGCACCGAGTTCATCCACATGCTCAAGGGCGTACTCGAATACCGTCACGGCCAACACACCTACGTCCTGCATCCCGGCGACACGCTCACCTTCCAGGCCGACATCCCTCATGGCCCCGAGCGCCTCATCAAGACGCCCATCCAGTTCCTGTCGATCTTCATCTACCCGCCGGGGGCCGCCGAGTAACACGCGGCCCGTTTGCTCTTTCTTATGCAATCTCCGTGCCAAGTTTATCTCGGTGAATCAAAAGTTCCTGTAGATAAACATCTGGCGCGCACTTGCGGGTTTTGCTGCTTCTGCGTCCTGCTTGCCGTGCACCGTTTGATGTTGCCTTCCTGCCTGCTAACGGTGCGCGGCGTTCCTGCCTGCGGAGCGTCCCTGCACTGAAACGGGACGGCCGCTTACGCTTCTGTATCAGTCTTGCTTATGCAACCGCCGGGGCGAGATGTGTCACGGCGTCGAGCGCCGCGCTGACCATGCGGTGCAAGGTTGGCTGTACGGCTTCAGCGCGATCGCTCTTGTAGTCGAACGGGGCTTGCTCGTTCATGTAGGTCGATTGGCACATTTCCAGTTGGATCGCGTGGATGCCGGCTGCTGGCGCGCCGAAGTTACGCGTGATGTAGCCGCCTTTGAAGCGGCCGTTTGCTATCCAGGTGTACGGGCTAGTTGCCATTGCCGCTATTGCTGCGTCCTGCACTGTGCTTGCGCAGGTTCGCCCGTCCAGGGTGCCTAGATTCAGGTCCGGAAGTTTGTCCGCGAATAGGCGCGGTAGCACGCTGGCTATCGAGTGCGCTTCCCAGAGCAGGACGTTTGCGTGGTGCTCGCGCAGGCGGGTGAGTTCTGTGCGCAGCGCGTCGTGGTAGGGCTGCCAGTATTGCGCTACGCGGCGGGCTTTTTCTGCTGCGCCTGGCGCACTGTTGGGCTTGTAGATCGGCTCGCCACGGAAGGTTTCATTTGGGCATAAGCCCGTTGTCGTCTGGCCTGGATAGAGGCTCTCATCATTCGATGGGCGGTTCAGGTCGATCACGTAGCGCGAGATTCTTGCGCCGATTATCGTCGCGTTTAGCTCTTTTGCGAACGCGTATAGGCGGTCTAGATGCCAGTCTGTGTCTGCTACCGTGAGCGCTTCTTCCGTGTAGTTCGGGCGCAGTTCCGCCGGGATTTCGGTGCCCAAGTGCGGTATCGATATCAGGAGCGGCGATGTGCCGCGTTCTAGCGAATATAGTTCGGTCATCTGATTTCTCCTCTTCGGTTTTGACCAGGCTATTTTTCGCAGCTCCTCCGGCGTTGGCCTTTCCTTGTTTTCTTGTCGGTCTATTAGCGTCGCCCCTGTGCGGGGCAGCACCTACTTTTCTTTGCCGCGGCAAAGAAAAGTAGGCAAAAGAAAGCCGCTCACACCGCTAGTGTGACGAAGTCCACAAACCGCCTTTTAGGGGGAAAGGTATAGGTGCGTCTGCCATCTCGCACCACCATACTTAGTGACAAGGCCGTCATTCATCCGGGGGCGCTACGCGCCCCGTGGGGCATAACCGCAAACCGAAGGTTTGCTAGAACTCGCGCAAATGCCTTTAGCAAGGGATTTCCCTTGCAGACCCGTCCGCTGCGCGCGTAGCGAGCAGCGGGATGAATGAGTCCTTTGTCACTTTGTTTGGTGGTGCGAAATGACGGATGCTCCTATACCATTCCCCCTATACGGCTGGATGTGGACTGCGTCACACTGGCGGTTTGAGCGGCTTTCTTTTGCCTCCTTTTCTTTGCCGCGGCAAAGAAAAGTAGGTGCCGCCCCGCACAGGGGCGACGCTAATAGACCGACAAGAAAACAAGGAAATGCCCACACCGCAAGAACCACAAAAAAACCTAAAGCAAAGCATCCTCAGGCAGCTGAGGCAACGCGCGCATAAGCGCGGGCCGAATAGTCCCATCGAGCACGCCACGCGTGAGCGTAACGATTTCCTGCCCAAAAGCTTCCCACTCCCCCTGCCTGTGCAACAAAAAGAAATCACGCCGCCCAAGGCGCCCAGCGGGTAAGGGCAACACGGCGATATCGGGCAAATAATGCCGAGCCTGCCACAAACAAAGTGGCGTAGAAATAGCAAACCCGAGCTTGGCGGCCACAAGACTTAACAAAGGATCCGTAGCATCAAACTCATACCGCCGGGGGCTATTAATACCCAGATGCCGCGCATACCTCTCGACTTGCTGCCCAATAACCGACCTCGCGGTATAGCGAATCAACGGCAATTCAAGCGCGAGCGTACGCCAATCGACATTGCGCCGCTCGGCGAGCCACGCCCTCGACACCACCACAACGAAGGCTTCAGAAAACAGCGGCACCTCAACAATCCGCGCATCGTTAAGCGTAGTCTGCGTGCACACAGCAAGATCAAGCTCGCGATCGTGCAACTGCTTGCTCAACCCCGGCGTCAAGCCGGACCAAAGAGCAATTTGCCGCGCCGACCCAGAAACAGCACGGATAAGCTCAGGCCCAACAGTAGCCGCAAACGAATCGACACACCCCAGCCGCACCGGCAAAGTCCCCGCATGCGAAGCATCGCCAATCCGCGTACTCACCATCTGCGCATGCTCCAGCAACGCGCCCGCGAGTTCCAACAGCGCTCGCCCTGCAACGTTCGGCCGCGGCGGCCGACTTTCCCGATCGAACAGCGTGACCCCTTGATCACGCTCCAAGGCGGCAATCGCCTGACTCACGGCACTCTGGCTCACGCCCAGTTGTTTCGCGGCGCCCGTCATCGAACCGGTCTCGCACACCGCGAGAAAAGCCTGCAAGGCATTCAGATCAATAGGCGCCTGGGTGCGTCTCATAACGACTCCGTGGAAATCCCGTGCAAAGCCCGTCCGGATACCCCGGACGCTCAACCGGCACCGCGTTGGACAGCATCATGCCGCGCCATGCACCGTTCGCGCCGAGGATGAGCGATTGCGCTCGTTGTCCATAAGTTTGCCTAATACAAAAAAACCGTGGGCAGCCAAGTCCCAGAATTCGTTCCATCGTCCACCCACGGGGGCCCCATGAGCCACTATGACTATGTCGTGATCGGTGCCGGTGTGATCGGCACGTCCGTCGCCCACCATCTCGCCGCGCTCGGCGCGAAGAGCGTGCTTGTACTCGATCAGGGCACGATCGGCGCCGGCACCACCTCGCAGTCCTCCGGGCTGCTGCGCACCCACTATTCGGTGCGCCAGAATGTCGAACTCGCCCGGGCCTCCTGGTGGGCGTTCAATAATTTCGCCGATTACCTCGGCGACGACGAAGCCTCGTGCGGTCTCGTCAAATGCGGCTACATGATCGCCGCGCCCGATGGCGACAAGCTCGATCCGCTCGCCGCCTCGCTGCGCGCCCAGCAGGACATGGGCATCGAGGTGCAGTTGCTCGACCGCACCGAGGCGCAGGCGCGTCTGCCCATCGCCACCTTCGACGACGCCGCGCTGATCGGTTTCGAGCCCGAAGCCGGTTTCGCCGATGCCTATCTGGTGGCGACCAGCTTCGCGCGCTCGGCACGCCGCCGTGGCGTCAAGATCATGGAAGGCACGCGCGTGACCGGCGTGGTCCGCGAAGGCCGTCGCGTGGTGGGCGTCGAAACCACCGCAGGCCGCTTTAGCTGCGGCACGCTCATCAGCACGCAGAACATCTGGACGCCGGAGCTAGCCGAGTGGATCGGCGTGCCCCTGCCCGTCAAGCCCGAGCGTCACACCGTGCTCGCGCTCGAATGCGAGGCCGCGCCTTACACCTTCGCGATGCCCGCCTTCAAGGATCTCGGCTCGGCGGGCATGCTGTATTTCCGCAGCTATGGCGGCAGTCAGATGCTTGTATCCGAAGGCGTGGTGGGCGACACGCTCAACGCGCCCGAGACCGAGCAGGGCGATATCTCGCTCGACTATGTCGCCGAGGTGGGCGCGCAGGTCGCCGAGCATTTCCCCGCCTATGAGACGGCCGGGCTCGCCTCATCGTGGACCGGCGTGTACGACGTCACGCCCGACTGGAATCCGGTGCTCGGCAGCGTCGCCGATGTGGAAGGCCTGACGGTGGGCTTCGGCTTCTCGGGCCACGGCTTCAAGCTCTCGCCGGGTATCGGCAAGCTGCTCGCCCAGCATGCGCTCGGTCTGCCCACCGATGTTTCGCTCGACCCGTATGCGCTCTCGCGTTTCGAAAGCGGCGCGCTCCTGACCGGCAAGTACGGTCTGGGCGCGGTGTCGTAAAAGCACAAAGGACAACACCATGACTATCCGCATTCTCGTGCCCGTCAAGCGCGTGGTCGATCCGAACGTGCGCGTGCGCCTGAGCGCCGCCGGGGCAATCGACACGGCCGGGCTGAAGATGTCACTCAATCCGTTCGACGAATGCGCGCTCGAAAAAGCGCTGCAACTCAAGGAAGCCGGCGTGGCCACGCACGTGACAGTGCTCACCTGCGGGCTGCCCACGCATCAGGACGTATTACGCACCGCGCTCGCGATGGGCGCCGACGACGCCGTGCTGATCGACACCGGCGCGGCCACCGCGACGCTCGATTCTCTCGCCGTGGCGCGGCTGATCGCGGCGCATATGAGTGAGGTCGAATACGGCCTCGTGCTGTGCGGCAAGCAGGCCATCGACGGCGATATCGGCGGCGTGGCGGCAATGCTCGCCGCGCTCCTCGGCTGGCCGCAGGCGCTCAATGCAAGCGCGCTCGATGCAGCGGATGCCGGCTGGCGCGTGAGTTGCGGCGACGATGCGGGCACCTCCACCTGGCAGCTCGACGGCCCCGCTGTGGTGAGCGCCGATCTGCGTCTGGCCGAGCCGCGCCGCGTGACACTGCCAAGCATCGTCAAGGCGAAACAGAAGCCGCTCGCCACGCGCGAAGCGGGTGTGCCGCTCGATGCGCAAAGCCGTCTGGTCGCGCTCAACGATCCGCCCGTACGCGAGCCGGGCGTGAAGGTGGAAGGGGTCACCGCGTTGCTGGACGCGCTGGCCGGTCAACGTGTGTTTGAAACCGCAGGAGCATGACGATGAGAACACTGGTACTCGCCGATGGCGATCTGGGCGCGATCTCCGACGCCACCTTGCGCGTGGTGGGCGCAGCAGCCGCACTGGGGCAGCCCGTCGATGTGCTCGTATTCGATGCGGCAAGCGCCTCAGCAGCGGCTCAAGTGAGTGGCGTGGCGCGCGTGTTGAGCGCTTCGGCTGGCGACGCCGACACACTCGCACCCGAAACCGTGGCGGCCCAATTGCAAACGCTCGCGCCGCAATATTCGACGATCCTCGCGCCGCATCGCGCACGCGGCCGCGCCGCGTTGCCGCGTGCAGCAGCGCTCACCGGCGGCGCTTTCCTCGCCGATGTGATCGCGCTGCGCGAAGGCGCCCAATTCGTGCGCGGCCTCTACGCCGGGAGCGTGATCGCAACCGTTGCCAGCGCAACCACATGCACGTTCGCCACGGTGCGTCCCACTTCGTTCGCGCCCGCGGACGCGCAAGGCGGCACGGCGGAAATCGTCGCGCTCGAAGCGCTCGCGCCGTTCGCCCGCACGCGTCTGATCGAGCGTCGCGCCGCCGAACAGAGCGGTCAGGATCTGGGCAACGCGCGTGTCGTGATCGCAGGCGGACGCGGTCTCGCCTCGCCCGACAACATGACGCGCCTCGGCCGTCTGGCCGATTCGCTGGGCGCGGCGCTCGGCGCCTCGCGCGCCGCCGTCGATGCGGGCTATGCGCCCAACGCCGCGCAGGTCGGGCAGACCGGACGCAGCGTCGCGCCCGATGTCTACGTGGCGTTCGGCATCTCCGGTGCGATCCAGCATCTGGCGGGCATGAAGGATTCGAAGTTCATCGTCGCCGTGAACAAGGATGCGGACGCGCCGATTTTCTCGGTGGCCGACGTGGGCCTCGTCGGCGATCTGTTCGACGTGGTCGGCGCGCTGGAAACGCGTGTCGGGAGCCCGGCATCGAACGAGGAGTCCCGCGCATGAACGCCCGCCTGCCCGCCATTTCGCCCGACGCTTCCACCACCCAGGCCGCCGATGCGATGACGGCCGTGCGCTTCATCGACTGCACCCGTCTCGTGCCCGAACCCTGGGCGAACGGCGGCGGCGTCACGCGCACGCTCGCGCGCGGGCCGGAACAAGGCGGCGCGGCGGCGTGGCGCGTGAGCATCGCCACGCTCGACGGCCCCGCGAAGTTCTCGCAGTTTCCCGGCTACGACCGTACGCTGCTGCCGATCGACGACGGCATGATCGACCTGCGTTCGCAGGACGGCCAGTTGCTCGCGCGCGCGGGCCAGCCCGTGCACTTCTCCGGCGATCTGCATGTGTGGGTGAATCTGCCCGCGCGGCCCGTGAACGTGCTCAACGTCATGTGCCAACGCGGCGCGGCGCGCGCCCGCGTGAGCGTGGCCGCGCATTCGCTGCGCGTGACGCCCGCCGCCACGCATCTGCTGGTGAGCCTTGCGGGGCAATGGAGCCTCGAAAGCGCGCTGTTGCGCGGCGTGACGCTCGCACCGCTTCACGCGATGTGGATCAGCGGGCGGCCCGAGGAACTCGCCTTGCGCCCCTCTGGACCGGGCGCGCAACTGGCGTCGATCGCCATCGACTCACTGAAGGCCGACACCCAGGGGCAATCGCGATGACGACGCAGGCGCTCATCGAGCAATACGGCCCGCGCGAGTCGATGGAATACGACGTGGTGATCGTCGGTGGCGGCCCGGCTGGGCTGTCGGCGGCGATTCGCCTCAAGCAGCTCGCAGCGGAGAAAGGCGCCGAGATCGGCGTATGCGTGCTGGAAAAAGGCTCTGAAATTGGCGCGCATATTCTCTCGGGCGCCGTCATGGATCCGCGCGCGATCAATGAACTCTTTCCCGACTGGAAAGAGCAAGGCGCGCCGCTGAACGTGCCCGTGACGGAAGACAAGTTCCTGTTCCTGTCGGCAACGGGCGCGAAGTCCGTGCCGAACTGGGCGCTGCCCGACAACTTCAAGAACCACGGTAACTACGTCATCAGCCTCGCGAACGTGGCGCGCTGGCTGGGCCAGCAGGCCGAAGCACTGGGCGTCGAGATTTTCCCGGGCTTTCCTGCGGCTGAGGTTCTGTACAACGACGATGGCTCGGTGAAGGGTGTCGCCACCGGCAACATGGGTATCGGTAAGGATGGCGAACCAACTGAGAACTTTCAGCTTGGCATGGAGTTGCACGCGAAGTACACGCTCTTCTGCGAAGGCGCGCGCGGGCATCTGGGCCGTCAACTGAACGAGCACTTCAAGCTGGGCAAGGACGCCGATCCGCAGGTCTACGGCATCGGCATCAAGGAACTCTGGGAGGTCGATCCTGCGAAGCATCAGCCGGGCCTGGTTGTTCACACTGCCGGTTGGCCGCTCGAAAGCGATACGTACGGCGGCTCGTATCTCTATCACACCGAGAACAACCAGGTGATGGTGGGCTTTGTCGTCGGCCTGGCTTATACGAATCCATATCTCTCGCCGTTCGAAGAATTCCAGCGCTACAAGACGCACCCGGAAATTCGCAAATATCTGGAAGGCGGCAAGCGCGTCTCCTACGGTGCGCGCGCCATCACGGCGGGCGGCCTGATGTCGCTGCCGAAGCTCGTGTTCCCGGGCGGCGCGTTGGTGGGTGACGACGCGGGCTTCCTGAACGCCTCGCGCATCAAGGGCAGTCACGCGGCGATCAAGACGGGGATGCTCGCAGCCGAAGCGGCATTCGAAGCCGTGCAGACGGGTCGTCAGAGCGATGAGCTGAGCGCCTATCCGGAAGCGTTCAAAAAGTCGTGGCTGCATGAAGAACTGTACAAGGCACGCAACTTCAAGCAGTGGATGAGCAAGGGCCTGTACCTGGGCACGATCATGGTCGGCCTGGAGCAAAAAGTGCTGGGCGGAAAGGTGCCCTGGACGCTGCATCACCGGCATCGCGATCACGAGATGCTCAAACCCGCTTCCCAATGCAAGCCGATCGAGTATCCGAAACCTGACGGCAAGCTCACGTTCGATCGCCTCTCTTCGGTGTTCATTTCGAACACGAACCACGAAGAAAATCAGCCCGCGCATTTGACGCTGAAAGACGTGAACGTGCCGGTCGGGATCAATCTCAACCTGTACGCGGGACCGGAAGCGCGCTTTTGCCCGGCAGGCGTTTATGAATTCGTGAAGGACGATTCGAACGCCGACAAATTGCAGATCAACGCGCAAAACTGCGTGCACTGCAAAACCTGCGATATCAAGGACCCGACGCAGAACATCGTCTGGGTCACGCCGGAAGGCGGTGGCGGTCCCAACTATCCGAACATGTAAGCAAACCCGCACCGACACGACTAAAACGGCCTTTTCGCTCCCGCCGGGGCGCGAAAAGGCCGTTTCGCATTTTGCAGCGCCATGCCTCAGAGGCATGCCCGCCAGCTTCCAAAGTCTTTTCCCTCGCCGCCGCAGCCGCCTACATTACGTACCAACACAGGCGTTGCACCGACAGGCAGAATTCCCGCCCCATACGTCCCAGCGATGCCGTGCCGAATCAAGCAGGCTCCCGCAATTCCGTGCAAACCGCATCCTCAAGGACACCGCCATGACCCGCCATACCCACCAAAGCGCCCCGACCCAATACGTGGAAGCCAACGGCATCCGCTTCGCGTATCGCCGCTTCGGCAACCCGCAAGGCGTGCCGCTCGTGATGAACATCCACTTCACCGGCACGATGGATCACTGGGACCCCGCCGTCACCGACGGCCTCGCGCAGCAGCGCGAGGTCATCCTCTTCAACAACGCCGGCATCGCCAGCACCTCGGGCACCGTGCCGGAGCGCTTCGTCGCCGACGTCGATCGTTTCCTCGCTCAAGACGCGGCGTCGCAAGCCTGACGCCCCGCTCATCCGCAATCACACTGCAAGGAGTCTCATCATGGCTACATTGACTGGCAAGACCGCGCTCGTAACGGGCGCTTCACGCGGCATCGGCCGCGCCATTGCGATCTCGCTCGCGAACCAGGGCGCACGCGTGCTGGTGCACTACGGCAACGCGAAAAGCGCCGCCGACGAAGTGGTCGCCGCGATCCGTGCGGCGGGTGGCTTGGCGGAACCCATCGCCGCCGATTTGCGCAACGCCGAAGGCCCGCACGAACTCGCGCGGCAGGTGCGCGAACACGTAGGCGAACGACTCGACATCGTGATCGCGAACGCGGGCATTTCGAAGGCCGCCACGATCGAGGAAACCACGCTCGCCGATTTCGACGATCTGTTCGCCGTGAACGTGCGCGCACCGTTCTTCCTCGTGCAGCAGTTGCTGCCGGTGCTCGGCGACGGCAGCAGCGTCGTGCTGCTCTCCTCGCTCGCGGCGCACGCGGCGGTCGGCAATCTGTCCGCCTACGCGGCCACCAAGGGCGCTATCGATACGCTGGTGAAGCACTTCGCGCAGGCGCTCGGCGAGCGCGGCATTCGCGTCAATGCGATCGCGCCGGGGGTGGTGGAAACCGATATGTCGAACTTCGCCAGAACCGATGCGGGCCGTGATTTCACGCTCGGCATGCAGGCGATGATGCGTGTCGCGCAACCCGACGATATCGCGGGCGCAGCGCTCTTCCTGGCCTCGGACGACTCGCGCTGGGTGACGGGCGATACGCTGCGCGTCGATGGCGGTTCGAAGCTTTGATGCGGGAAATGGCGGGTGGGCGCATCGTGAAGAGGCACCACCCGTTTCTGTAGCCCAAGCTCAATGCAGTACTGGCGGATGCCAGACGAGGGTCGGCGCCAGCAGCGAAAGCAGCGTGAGCACGATCGCCATGCTGCAAAGAAACTGCGCGAACGTGAAGCCGACAAGATCGCGCGCCTTCAATCCGAGAATGCCCAGCAGCGGCAGCATCCAGAACGGGTTGATGAGATTGGGCAGTGCCTCGGCCGCGTTATAGATCTGCACGGCCCAGCCCGCATGCACATGCAGGCGGTTCGCGGCCTCCATCACATACGGCGCTTCGATGATCCATTTGCCGCCGCCCGAGGGCACGAAAAAGCCCAGCACCGAGGAATACACGCCCATCAGCAGCGCATAGGTATGCGTCGAAGCGATGCTCACGAAGAACGTCGACAGCAGGTGACTCAACGTTTCCCCGCTTGCGCCGTGCGCGCCCGTCAGCATGCCTGCGATGGCCCCATAGAGCGGGAACTGGATCAGCACGCCGGCCGTCGCCGGCACCGCGCGCGACACCGCTTGCAGGAAGCTGCGCGGGCGCCAGTGCAGCAACATGCCCGCAAGCAGAAACAGCAGGTTATAGGTGTTGAGCCCCGAGATCGCGGCCAGCCAGTTTTTGGTGGCGAACTCGTTCCAGAGCCAGCCCGCGCCGAGCGCCACCAGCACGAGCGTGAGCGCGGGGCTGTATTCGAGCCATTCACCGGGACGCTCGCGTTGGGGCAAGGGGTTTTCGATCGGCGCGAGCGCGATGCCCAAATGCTGCGCCGTCTTTGCCCGTTCGGGCGCGGGCGCGGTCCACCAGGCGATCAGCGTCGAGCTCGTCACGAGCACGGCGGCAATGACGAGGCTCTGCCAAAGGAACAAGGTCTCGCTGAAGGGAATCACGCCGGTGATGGGTAGCAATGTGGCGGGAATGCTTGCGGCATTGGCCTGCAACTGCGCCGCGGACGAACTGAGCCCCAGCGCCCACGTCGCGCCAATCCCGAGGTAAGCCGCGGCCCCGGCCGCCCGATAGTCCATGCGCAGATCGGCGCGGCGCGCCAGTTCGCGCACGAGCAGCCCCGCGAAGACCAGGCTGATCGCCCAATGCAGCAACGAGGTCAGCACGCTGATGAAGGCGACGTACGCCACGGCGGCGCGGCCGCTCTTCGGCACCTGCGCGGCTCGCGTGACGAGCCGGGCGACGGGTGGCGAACTCGCGATCACGTAGCCGCTGATCGCCACCATTGCCATTTGCATGGTGAAGGGAATGAGGCTCCAGAAGCCGTTGCCGAACGCCACCGACACCGCGCGCGGCGACGCGCCCATCGCCATTGCGCCCAGCGCCACCACCAGCACCGTGAACGCGACGAATACATAGGCATCCGGATACCACTTCTCGCACCAGGCGGTGATGCGAAGTGCGAGTCTTTCAAATAGCGGCGCCCGCTCAATTGATTCGCTATCCGAATCGTTTAAATCAGCAAAAGAAGCAGCGGGCACAACACGCTCAGCACGCGCAAGCGCGCGGTCGATATCGGCGGACATGGCGATTCTCCAGACGGAATGCGACGGTATTGCGCGGGCGGCAACGCCCCAGGCACGAGGCCCGGGACGGCGTTCAGGCATGCGTCAGCCCGGCGTGCACGGAACGCGCGGGACACGCGCCGCCATATCGAGCGAGGCTTCGAGCATCTGCGCCGCGCCGAGCAGCTCGAAATCGCCACGCGGGCGGCCGAGCAATTGCAGGCCCACGGGACGGCCATCGGCGGTGAGACCCACCGGCACCGAGATGGCCGGGCAACCCGTCAGCGTGAGCACGAAGGTGAGATACATCCAGTCGATATATGAGTCGAGCGGCGTACCGTCGATCTCCACGGGGAAGCGCTGCGCGACGGGATAAGGCGCGACCGCGACCGTCGGGCAGGCAAGCACGTCGTATTCGCCGAAAAATGCGGACACGCGATTGAACAGTTCGCCGCGCAGACGCTCGGCGCGCGCGATGGCCACGCCATCCTGCTGCAAGCCCCTTTCGACGTTCCAGATAATCTCGGGGCAGATGCGCTCGCGATGCGCGTCGAGCAAGGGCCCGCGCACGGCGGCAACGAGGTTCGCGCGCAAGGTCTGGAACGCTTCGAAGCCGCCGCTGAAATCCGGGTGATCGTCGTCGACGTGTGCGCCCATCGCGGCGAAGCGTTGCGTCGCGGCACGGCAGATCCGCGCGACCTCGGCCTCCACCCGGCCGATGCCGAGATCGGCCGTGAAGCCCACGCGCGCCGGTGCGCGGGCATGGCGCACCGCTTCGACGAAGGGCACGCTCGCGCGCGGCCAGGAAAGCGGATCGCGCGCATCGAAATGCGCCTGCGCGTCGAGCATGAGCGCGACATCGGCGACGCAACGGCCCATCGGCCCCTCGACCCAGAGCGGGTCGTAGGGCAGCACCGAAACGGGACGCGGCACGCGCCCCACACTCGGCCGCATGCCCACCACGCCGCAATAGCTCGCGGGGATGCGCAGGCTGCCGCCCAGATCGTTGCCGGTGGCGAGCCACACCATGCCTGCCGCCAGCGCGGCTGCCGAGCCGCCCGACGAACCGCCCACGCTCAACTCCGGGTTCCAGGGGTTGCGCGTCGCGCCGAACACCGTGTTGAAGGTGTTCGCACCCGCGAATTCGGGCACGTTCGATTTGGCGAGTACGATCGCGCCCTGGCGCTGGAGGTTGGCGACGGTAAGGTCCGAGTGCTGGACCACGTTGCCCGCGTAGATCGGCGATCCATAGGTGGTCGGCAATCCAGCCACATCGTTATAGTCCTTCACGGCGATGGGCAGCCCCGCCAGCCAGCCCGGCGCGGCGGCGGTCTGCGGATCGGCGCGCGGGAAATCCCGGGCCTGTGTGCGCGCCGCCTCGAAGCGGCGAATCGGCAACGCGTTCACCACGGGATCGACACGCTCGATGCGCGCGATGGCCGCGTCGACCAGATCGAGCGGCGAGATCTCGCGTTTCTTCAGCAGATCCACAGCGGCGCTCGCGCTCAAGGCGCACAGCGCATCCGTGCCTGTTTCAGTAGGCCGAATCGTGTCGATGGTGCTCATGGTCTCCTGCTCCTCATGCATGACGGAAAGGGGTGCGGGCGCGCTTTCGTGCTGTGTCCAGGGAATATGTCCAGTTGCCCGCGCGGTTTCGATCAAGAATAATCAGCGCCTCGTACGCGGGGAAATCACTTCTCGCGATGAAGTTCATAAGCCCGCTTTCTGAGCGACGAGGCCCACGCACATGGACATCCGGCAACTGCGTACCTTCGTGACGGTGGCGCGCCTCGCGAGCGTGACCAAGGCAGCGGAAGTGCTGCATATCACGCAGCCCGCCGTGAGCGCGCAACTGCGCAGCCTCGAAGAAGAGATCGGCGTGCGGCTGCTGTCGCGCACCACCACATCGGTCGTGCTCACGCAAAGCGGCGAGGCGCTGCTCGCGAAAGCCGAACACGCCATCGAAAGTTTCGGCGACTTCGTGCATGCCGCACGGGCGTTTCGCGGGCAGATCGACGGACGCCTGCGCATCGGCATCGTCATGCTCGATCCAGCGGTGCTGCGCGTGGGCAGCCTGCTCGGCGAGATGGTCGCGGCGCATCCGGGGCTCAAGATCGATTTGCAGGTGGGACGTACGAGCTGGCTGCTCGACGCGCTGCGCAGCGCCGAAATCGATTGCGCGATCCTCGTGAGCAACCGCGCGCTGCCGAATGTCCGCACGCTGGTGCTCGATCGCATGACGTTTCGCCTCGTCGTGCCGGCGGCGTGGGCCGATCGCTTCGACGGCGACTCGCTCGATCAGTTGAGTGCGCTGCCGTGGATTCGCATGGCGCCCCGCAGCGGGCATCGCGAACTGCTAGAAGCAATCCTGCGCGACACGGGCATCAAGCCCGTCGAAACGGTGGAAGCCGATCACGAACAGCTAATGCGTTCGCTCGTGGCGGCGGGTGTGGGCGTGGGGCTGCTGCGCGAGGCGCTGGCTGACGAAGCCTGCGCGGCCGGTGAGGCGGTCTGCTTCGGCGAGCATGCGTGCACGACGCAACTGGTCTTCGCGTGGCCCGAAGGCCGCGACGAAGATCCGGCCATTCAGGCCGCGCTGGCCACACTCAGACGCATCTGGACGCTGGACGACGCGGCTTGATGATTGCGGGCGCAACCATCGTCATTCAATCGCTCGCCGCTTCACTCGGCAACACGATGCGGATAACGGCCTCGTTGTCGGTGAACGTCCCGGTGAGCGTGCCGTCGTGGCCCTTGACGATCGCTTGCGCGATATAGAGGCCCAGACCCAGGCCGCCACGATTGGCAGGGTTGTCGAGCGAGCCGCTCTTGAACGGATCGAGCAGGCGTTCGAACGGCACGGCGGGGCGCTCCCGCAGCGCGTTGCGAATCTCGATGCACGGCCCGCCTTGCGCAAGGGTCGCAGTGAGCGTAACCGGCGAGCGCGCATCGCCGTGCTTGCGCGCATTGCCCAGCAGATTGGCGATGGCCTGGGCGAGGCGATCGGCGTCGATGTTCGCGTCGCCCAGGTCATCGGCAATCTGCATCTCTAGCGCCATGCCCGGATGCGCCAGGCGCGTCTGCTCCGCCACCGACTCCAGCAGGTCGCGCAGCGAGACATCGACACGCTTCAGGCCGAGCCCCATGCCCGAGCGAATGCGGCTCACGTCGAGGATATAGCCGATCAGCGATTGCATGCGGCGCGTGGAGCCCTCCACGCGCTTGACCGTGTCGTTGCCCGAAGCGAGGCCCCGCCCCATCAACAGCATCGCCATGTTGATGGTCTGGATCGGGTCGCGCAGGTCGTGGCCGAGCGTCGCGAGCAGCGTAGTCCGCGCCCGTTCGGATTCGCGCATCTGCACCAGCGCGATTTCCTGGAGGATCGAGCGCAGTTCGCGCGCGGCCAGCTGGTCGAATTCCGTCCAGTCACGGCTGCGGCCCGTCACAGTCTGCTTCCAGACTTCGAAGGAGCCGCGCGGCGTGAGGCGCGGGCCGTTCGGCCCCTGGGCCACGACCTTGTCGGGCGGCCCGGCCCAGTGGATCGTTTCGACCAGTTCGTCGCGCAGCCAGATGATCGTGATGCGGCTGTCGCCCAGCATCTGGATCGCGAGGCAACCCGCCACGCGGCCCGCCGCCAGCCCGTGCGCCAACGGCTGCGGCAGTGTCTCGCCCACGCAGGCGCTGGCGAACTGGTCGACGCGCGTCTGCGCCACATGCTGCGCGAGTTCGAGCAGGGTTTCGCGGCTCGCCGCCGTGGCCTTGCCGCGCATCACGACTTCGTTGTCAACCACCAGCGCCACGGCCTCGCAATCGACCAGCGCGGCGATCTCGGGCGCGGCGCGCACGAGGCCGGCGAGCGGCGATTCGGCCTGCGCGAGTTCGCCCGCGATGCGCGTGCGCAGTTCGTGAATGCGGCGGTCGGCTTCGGCGCGATGCTGCGCCTCGATCTGCGCGATCAGGATCGAGACCACCTGGGTGAGCACGGTCGACGAGAGGCGCACCGCATGCGAGGCGCGATACGGCGACATGTGATGGCACGCAAACAGGCCCCAGAGTTGCCCATCGCGCACGATCGACACGCTCATCGACGCCGCCACGCCCATGTTGCGCAGATACTCCAGGTGGATCGGCGAGACGCTGCGCAGCACGGAATAGCTGAGGTCGAAGGGCACGCCCGATTGCGGATGCAGGGCCGGTTCGATCGGCACGGTCTGCGCATTGACATCGGCGATCTGGCGGATCGGATTGAGCACGTAGAGCCGCCGCGCCTGCTGCGGGATGTCGCTTGCCGGATAGCGCTGCTGCAAGTAAGGCGTGAGGTCATCGCGCCTCGCTTCAGCGATCACTTCGCCGCTGCCGTCGGCCATGAAGCGATAGCCCATTACGCGGTCGAAGCCCGTCATCGCGCGGATCGCTTCCGCCGCGGCCTGGAGCAGTTGCGGCACGTCGTCATGGCGCGCGGCCTGCAAACGCTGGATCGCGCGCTGCGCGAACAGGGCGAACTGCGTGGCGGCCGGCGATTTCAGGCTGATCTGCTCGAATTCGACCACGAGCGTGTCGCCCGACCAATGCATGATGAGGTCGAAGCGCTCGCCGGTGACGCCCTTGCATTCGACGCTCTCGCTCGTCATCGCGCGGTCGGCGAGCGCCGCGCGGATCGTCTGGCGCGAGAGCGGGCTCAGATGCGCGTCGGTGATCGCCTCGCCGATGTCGGGCAACGGGCCGAGCCACGCGAACGCGTTGGCGCTGCGCGCGATCAGACGCCCCTGGGCGTCGAAGCACAGCAGCGCGCCATGCGGCTGGATGCGGCCCAGCAGATGAATGGGCTCGCTGTCGCAGTTCGCGACGATTTCGTTGATCTCGGGCTTGTCCACTTCGTGATGATGTCCGCGCGTGTATGCCGGTGGAAGGCCTGCCGTCATGTTCCGGTATTGTCCGCGATTGTCCTTGAAGCCGGTGCGCTTTACCAGTTCGTTGCCCGACAGTTTGTGCAGACCGGCGGCGCGCGCAGGTCGCTCATTCGTCGCCGGGCGCGCCATCCCGCGCGTCCAGCAGTGTGACGAGCGTCTTCAGCAGTTTCTGCGCGGGATAAGGCTTGTCCAGAATCGCCGCGAACAAGGTGGGATGCGCGCGCGCCGAAGCACCGAGCGCCGCGCTCGAAAGAATCACGGGAATATGGGCGAGCGCCTCGTTCGCCTTGAGCGCGCGCGCCAGCTCGAGCCCCGACATGGCCGGCATCATGTAGTCCGTGATCACGAGATCGGGCACGACGCGGCCGATCAGGTCGAGTCCGTCCACGCCATTACGGGCGACATGCACGATATAACCCGCGTCCTCCAGGAAGAAGGCGAGAAAATCGGTGATCAGGGTTTCGTCGTCGACTACAACGATGGTCGTCATTCCGGCTCACTCTCGTTCCCTGCCGCGAGCCCCAAGGGGCTCACTAACCATGCGGCGACTGCTTTCAGAGGGATGGTTTGTCGGAGACTGCTGCGCTGGCATCCCTGATCAATACCGAGGTGGCATTTGGAATAATGAGCTTGGTCAGCGCGGGCGCAAACGCGCTGTCCCGTATCTTGATCACCTTCATGCTCTGATATAGCGAGTCGTCAGCCTCTTCGAGCTGCATGCCAATCACGTTGTCGAACAGGCTCAACGCTTCGGGCGAGGACGTATTCATGGTCGTCGCGCTCAGTTCCTTCGTCTCCCACGTGCACACGGTCGTGACATCCATGACGCGAAGCTGGTTGGTGAGGGCGGCAAGAAACTCCGTGAAGCGGTGGCCGTCGACGCTCGCCCGCTCGAAACCGGCGAGACCATCTATCACCAGACTCCGCACACGGCGTGCCCGCACGGCGTCGAACAACTGGTACGCGAGGCTGTCGATGACGTTCTCGGTCAGCGGATTCCACAGCACGGTCAACGCGCCCGAGGCGAGCAACGCATCCATGTCGATGCCGAGCGCAGCCGCCTTGCTGGCCAGACGCGCCGGCGTCTCGTAGAAGCCGAAGTGCAACGCGGGCTCCTCGGGCGTCGCCAGACGCAGGAAATTCAGGCCGAAGCTGGTCTTGCCGCTGCCGCCGGGGCCCACGACCGCCGTAGCGGAGAACGCGGGCAGGCCGCCCTTGATGCGCAGATCGAGTTCGTCCACGCCGCTCGACACCCGCTTGCTGGGCGCGTGGTCCTGCCCCACGGGGCGGCCATAGAGCGATTCGAGGCGCGGATACACGGTGATGCCCGCATCGCTGATCTCGTAGTGATGCAAGCCGCCCAGCGAGGCGCTGCCGCGCGACTTCGACACGCGCATGCGCCGCACCGTGCGGGAGCCGAATAGCTCCTCCTCCAGTTGCAGCACGCCGTCCACCATCGTGTGTTCGGGGCTCGATTCGTCGATGCGGGCGCTGGTCAGGAACAGCACCGTGCAGCCGCTGAACGCCGCGTGCCCTTGCAGTTCGGCCACGAACGCTTTCACGTCGAGCGAGCTATGCGTGCTCTCGCGTGCATTGAGCAGACCATCGAGGATCAGCATCGACGTGCCCTGGCGCGCCATTTCCTTGCGCAGCAGGTCGACGAGCGCGCTCAGGCCGTCTACGCGCAGCGTGCGGAACAGGCTCAGGTACGAGACTTCCTTGCCGACGAGTTCGGCATCGTAGAACGCGAGTGTCGCGAGCGACTGGAACAGCCGTTCGTGCGATTCGGCCAGCAGCGTGATGTAGAGAACCTTGCCGCCCTGCTTCGCCTGGGCGAAGGCGATCTGGTTGGCGAGGATCGTCTTGCCGGCGCCCGGCCGCCCTTGCAGGATGTAGGCGGACCCGGCAATCAGGCCGCCGCCCAGGATAGGGTCGAGCCCGGGGACATCACTGTGCAACCGCGTCAGAGTCTGAGGCATCGCGTGAGCTGATTCGTCGAAGTGGATGGCCGGAGGCACGGCAGGGAGCTGGCGCGCCGGCGCGCTTGAATGTGCATTATGGGGCAAAGGTCGCGCTCATGGCGACTGACCGGGACGGCCCCAGACGGGCCGCCTCGCGCGAGGCGGCAAGCCGCGGCGGCGTGCAATGCAGCGGTGCTCGACGCGCGCGATGCAATCACCGACACGCATGCCGATTGAGTGTCGAGATTGATCCTCTATGTTCAGGATGTCGATCGATTAAAGCGCATTTATCAGGCGCATTTTTCGTTCCTGCTGGTCGAGGAGATCGGCGGGGAGTGGGCCTTACTGAAGGCCGGCGCCATCGAGATTGCGCTGCATCGCGCCGGGCAGGCGTGCAAGCACAGCGCCAGCGCCTGCACGACGCTCGCGCGCACGACACATCACCTTCCTGGTGCCCGCCGCCCTGCGTTGCCGTGCAGGCCCGCGTCGGGCGAACCACGCCTTAACTGAGCGAGCCCATGCTCGACTGCTGGTAGTTTTGCAGGCCGACCTTGTCGATCAGCCCGAGCTGGGTTTCCAGCCAGTCGATGTGATCTTCGGTGTCGTCGAGAATTTCGACGAAGATCTCACGCGAAACGAAATCGCGCACCGATTCGCAATAGACGATCGCTTCCTTGCATTGCGCCTGCGCGATGCGTTCGAGCTTGAGGTCGCATTCGAGCGCCTCTTTCACGTCCTCGCCCACCAGCAGCTTGCTCAGGTCCTGGAGATTGGGCAGACCGTCGAGCATCAGAATGCGCTCGATGATCTTGTCCGCGTGCTTCATCTCTTCGATGGACTCGTCGTACTCGTGTTTCCCGAGCGCATTGAGCCCCCAATGCTTGTAGAGCCGCGCGTGCAGGAAATACTGGTTGATCGCCGTGAGTTCGTTCTTCAACTCGGCGTTCAGCAAGGCGATAACTTTGGGATCGGATTGCATGACTCTCTCCAGATCGATTATTCAGACTTTTTGTGGTGCTTCGCTTTTCGCTGCTTCAGTGAGACGCATAGCAAGAGGATAGACACTCCGCGCGCGCACTGCATGAACGGGAGTGCCAACGATAAGCATTCTTCTTTCCTGCGATTGCGTTACGCCTGTTTCCCCGTGGGTGCGCAAAAAATCGATTCGGTCCCTCTCTGCGTGAGGCGCACCCTGGTGGTGCGTTTTGCGCTTCGGGCTATCATCGAAGGTCCGGGTTCATGGCTCAAAGGAGAAAACAATGGCTGAACTGGTGACGTGCCTGTGGTTCGATGAAGGCCGCGCGCGCGAGGCGGCGCAGTTCTACGCGGCAACCTTTCCCGATAGTCACGTCGATGCGCGCAACGTCTCGCCCATCGAAGGTATTGGCCAGGGCGACGAACTGACGGTGGAATTCACGGTGCTCGGCCAACGCTTCGTAGGACTGAACGGTGGACCCGGTCACGCGCCGAACGATGCCATCAGTTTCATGGTGCAGACCGATACCCAGGAAGAGACCGATCGCTACTGGAACGCCATCGTCGGCAATGGCGGCGCGGAAATCGCTTGTGGCTGGTGCAAGGACCGCTGGGGCTTCGCGTGGCAGATTACGCCCAGACGCCTGCTCGAACTCATCAGCGGCGCCGACAAGGCCGCGGGCCGTCGCGCGATGGAGGCAATGATGCAGATGAAGAAGATCGATATCGCCGCGATCGAACGCGCGGCGGCGGGGTAATAAGGGGCGCGCCGTGTGCGCGCCCGGTCTGTCTATTCGGCGCCCGCCTGGCGGGATGCGAGCGCTGCGGCAAGCGCGAGAATCTGTTGCGCCCGCAACAACACAGGGCGATCGACCATCTTGCCGTCCACCGTGATCGCGCCCGCGCCGGCGTGGCGCGCGGCTTCGTCCACGCGCGCCGCCCAGGCCAGTTCCTGCTCGCCCGGCCGGTAGACGCCATGCACGGCGTCGATCTGCTTCGGGTGAATGCAGAGCTTCGCGCCAAAGCCGAGCCGCTTGCCGTTGAGCGCATCGTGCCCGATACGCGCGACGTCCTGGATATCGGGCGTGACACCATCTACGGGCGTATCAATGCCCGCCACGCGCGAGATCAACGCAAGCTGGCAGCGATAGTGGTTCAGCGGTTCGCCGTCGTCGGGCATGCCCATTTCAGCGATGAAATCGAGCGTGCCAAACATCAGGCGCTTCACAAACGGCGCCTTCGCGATGTCCATGGCGTTCCACATGCCCTGCGCACTTTCGATCAGCGGATAGACCGGCACGCGGCGGCGTGCCAGCGCGATCGTGGCCGTGACGTCCTCGGCGCTTTCGGCTTTCGGCAAGACGATACCCGCCACGCCGTCGAGCGCACCCAGCTTCGCGTCCTGCTCGAACCACGGCGTCGCGCGGCCGTTGATGCGCACCAGCACGGGTGACTTGCGCGAGACCCAGTTCGCGATGTTCTCGCGCGCCGCCGCTTTCGCAGTGGGCTCGACCGCGTCTTCGAGGTCGATGATGACGGCGTCCGCCCCGCTTTCCAGCGCGCGCTCGAAGCGCTCCGGGCGGCTGCCCGGCACGAACAGATAGGACTGCGGCAAGAACGCGTCCTGACGCTCAGAGGGCATGTCCGAGCTCCGGCACGACTGTGAACAGATCGCCGACGAGGCCGTAATCGGCCACGCCAAAGATCGGCGCTTCTTCGTCCTTGTTGATCGCGACGATGACCTTCGAGTCCTTCATGCCGGCGAGATGCTGGATGGCGCCCGAGATGCCCACCGCGATATACAACTGCGGCGCGACGATCTTGCCGGTC
>NZ_CAJMZK010000043.1:0-50875 GCF_905220265.1 Paraburkholderia sp. J67 | reverse complement strand
CCAGGATGCTTGAAGCGACGGCGGCGCGTCGTTTTGCGCGCCGCCAACGTAAAGGCGGCCGTCGCGCCGCTTTGAAGATACGTGCGTGGGTCCAGCGTTGGGGGCGAACGGCGCGCGCCGCGATGGGCGCGGCGCTCGCGCTCGCCGTGGCGCTTGGGCCTTCGCTCGACCGGCCGCTGCGTTTGGCCGGCGCGCCGGGTGGTCTGTTCAGTGGTCACGCCGGCGCTGCTGCCGCCCGCGCGTTCATGCCCCGCGCGTTCGGCGCGGGCGCGGCCGCCAACACGCCCGGCGTACGCCCACCCGTGCCGACTTCGCGTCTGCCCTCCGGCGGCAGCCTGCCAGGTTTCCATTCGCCGCCCGCCGTGCCGAGCTACGCATCCGGCACGACCGCCGGTGGCCCGGTGCGTACGCAACCGGCCCGCATGCCGTTCTATGTCGCTACGCGCGGCACCACCACGATCTATCTGCTCGGCACGCTGCACGTGGGCGACCCCGTCGACTACCCGCCGAACCAGCCGTTCCGGCAGCCGATTCTCGCGGCGCTCAATGCGTCGCCGACGCTCGCGCTCGAACTCTCGCCCGACGATCTGCTCGTCTCGCAGGACGATGTGTCGAAATACGGCGTATGCAGGCGACCCTGTCTCGAACAGATGCTGCCCGAGCCGCTCTGGGCGAAGCTCGCGGCGCGTCTGCGCGGCAATCCCGAGGCGCTGGCCGAAATCCGCAAGATGAAACCGTGGCTCGCCTCGCTGCTGGTGGAAACCTACGACTCGCTGAGCGCGGGTTTGCAGACCGAGTACGGCACCGAAGCGCAATTGCAGAACGTCTTTCTGCGTTTGAAAGGGCGGCGCATCGTCGGTCTGGAAACGCTGGGCGAACAGATGCGCGCCTTCACGAACCTCAACCTCGCGCAGCAGCGCGAGATGCTGGCGCAAGACCTTGGGCAGACGCCCGCGCAGAATCTCGCCGATGTGCAGACGCTTCTGCGTCTCTGGCGTGTGGGCGACGCCGATGCGATCGCCGCCTGGGAAAACGCGCGCACCGAAAAGCTCTCGCACGACCCGCGTGTGGCGGCCTCGGTGGACAACCGCATCGTCTATGAGCGCAACCGGCGCTTCGTCGCGCGCATGCAGCAGTACACCGCGCCGAACAAGCCGCTCTTCGTAGCGATCGGCTCGCTCCATCTGGGCGGCCGCAAGGGCGTGCTGCAACTGCTGCGTCAGCGCGGGTTTACGGTCGATCCGGGTTGACCGGCGCGGCGTCTCGCGCCGCCTTGCGCTCGCGCGGGGCTTTCTCCGCCTGATCCGTCTTTGCCGCAGGCTTGCGCGTGCTCACGCGCTTCGGCTTCTGGGCGAGCGCCTCGTGCAATGCTTCGATCGCCGCGTCCCAGTCGCCCACGGCCTGCTGACGAAAGAGCCGCGCCGTGGGATACCACGGCGAGTCTGCGCGCTTCTCCAACCAGCGCCATTCGCCATTCGCAGGCACGAGGATCCAGACCGGTTTGCCGAGCGCCCCCGCCAGATGCGCAACCGAGGTATCCACAGCGATCACGAGATCCAGGTTCATGATGAGCGCGGCCGTGTCGCCGAAGTCGCGCAGATCGTCGCTGAAATCGTGGATGACCGTTTCGCTTTCCAGCGCCGCAAGCTGGGCGCGCGCGGCGTCGCCTTTCTGCAAGGAAAACCAGCTGAGCTTGTCGAGCGCGAAGAGCGGCTTGAGCGCCGTGAGCGCGATCGAGCGGTTGCGGTCGTTGTAGAAGCCCGGATTGCCCGCCCAGACCAGACCGATCTTGCGATGGCCCGCTATCTTGCCTGCCGTGCGCGCGACGTCGGCTTGCATGGCCGCCTGCACGCGTAGCTGCCACGCCGCGATCTCGACCTCGCGCGCGAACAGATAGGGCACCGTGGCCGGGATCGTGTCGAGCTCGGTGCCGCAGACGGCTGGCGCGCTCATCACGTAGATCCAGTAGTCGTAGTCGCCCGCGGGCTTGCCGGTCCAGGCGCGGTGCACGCCCGGCACCGATTGCGCGAGCACCTGCAAGGGCTGCGTGATGCAAACGTCGACACGCGCGCCACGCGCGGCGATCTCCGTGGCGTAGCGCACGAACTGGATCTGGTCGCCAAAACCCTGCTCATGCACGAGCAGCACGCGCTTGCCGTCGAGCGGTTCGCCCTGCCACTGCGCAATGCCTTCGATATCGAACGGCGCGTAGTCGCAGGCTCGCCAGCGCCGCGCGTACTCGGCCCAGCCTTCGCGATACTCGCCGCGCTTGAGCTTGAGCCAGACGAGGTTCTGGCGCGCGTCGGCGTGCTCGGGATCGTGTTGCAGCGCCTGCTCGTAGTACGGCGCTTCCTCGTCGTTGCGGCCCTGGGCGCCGAGCGACGCGCCGAGGCACACGAGGTTCGTCGCGTTCGGCTCCAGTGCCACGGCCTGCCGATAGCAGCTTTCGGCCTCGCGGTAGTCGCCGGTTTGACCTAGCGCCGTGCCCAGATTCACCCACGCGGCCGCATAGCCGGGCGCGAATTCGACGGCCTGACGGTAATGCGCGATGGCGGTGGTGTCGTCGCCGAGTGCGCGCAAGGCGTTGGCGAGATTGAAGTGCAGGGCGGCGTCGTTGGCGGCCTGGGCGAGCGCCTCGCGATAGCACGCCACGGCTTCTTCGTAGCGGCCTAGCCGGGCGAGCACACTGCCGAGGTTAAGGCGCGCGTCGGCGAACGCCGGGTTCAGCCCGAGCGCCGCACGGCAGTGACGCACCGCGCCCGCGAGGTCGCCCAGATCGCACAGCGTGAGCGCGAGATTGTTATGCGCATCGGCGAAACCGGGATTCAGGCGCAGCGCCTCGCGCAGGTTCTCCGCGGCTTCGCCATGCAGCCCCAGCGCCCGCGCGGCGAGGCTGCGATTGCTCCAGCAGCCAGCGTCGCCGGGTGCGTGCTGAAGCGCGCGGTCCATCAAGCCGAGCGCGCCGCGATGGTCGCCTTGCTGATGGCGCGCGACGCCGAGGTAGTGCAGCGCATCGGGCTGTGCGGGATCGTGTTCGATCAGTACGCGATAGAGGGCCTGTGCTTCGTCGAGACGGCCGGCACTGTGCGCTGCGAGCGCATCGGCCAGGCTGACGGCTGGCGTGGCTTCGGCCACCGCGGCTTGCGATGCATCGGTGGGCGCTACGGTCGACGTGGTATCGGCGAACGGCCCGGAGCCGGGAACATGGGAAGTCATGGGGATCGTGCGGCTAGCGGGTGCCGCACGCGCCGGGCAGGCTGCGCGGGCCGCTGACCGGATTGTCAAAGGAATCTAACAAGATAGGGTTCCGGCCCCGCAACGAGGATCAGAAAAATCCGAAAATGCGGGGCAGGCTGATGCAGCCATAGGGAGCCGTCGCGCACGGCTTCGCCTTTAGTTGGAATCCGATATCGGTTCGCGAGCGCCGCTTCTACGATGGGATTTTTCTCTGCTCCCTTGCCGCATCATGCCGAAATCACCGATCGCCAGGACCGACGCGCTTGCCGTCAGCGCCCCTGTCGTCAGCGCCCCTGTCGTCAGCATCATCACGCCTACCTGGGAACGCGAGGCCATGCTGCCGTTCGCCTACCGCTCGTTCGCCCATCAGGACGTGGGCGCGCGCGAGTGGATCGTGATCGACGACAGCGCGGTGCCGAGCGCGTTCATGGCAAGCCTCGACGACCCGCGCGTGCGTTACCGGCACGTCACGCGGCGCATGAGCATCGGCGAGAAGCGCAATCTCGCGGCGGATCTCGCGCGCGCCGACGTCATCGCCCACTTCGACGACGACGAGTTCTATGCGCCGGGCTATCTGCGCATGATGCTCGGCCAGTTGAGCGCGCGCGAGGCGGAGATGGTCAAGCTCAGCGCCTTCTTTCTGTATAGCCGCGTCTACGGCAAGTTCGCCTGGTGGGACACGCTGCGCAAGAGCGGGCTGCACTTCCGCTGGAGCCCACAACCGATGACCTCGCTCAGCTTTCCAGCCGAGCACAAGGCTTTCGCCGACAACCACCTGGGCTACGGCTTTAGCTATGTCTATACGAAGCGCCTCTGGGCGGCGGGGCCGTTCGAGCCGTCCTCGTTCAACGAGGACGGCGTCTTCGCGCTCGCGGCGCTGGCGCGCGGCGCGAACCTGACGCTGGTCGCCGACGACATCGGTCTGTGCGTGCATGTGCTGCATGCGTACAACACGTCGGCGAGCTTTCCGCAGTACATCCTGCCCGACGCGCTAATCGCGCGGCATTTCCCGCAGTTCGCCGAGGCGATGCGGGACATGCCGGAGATCGTGCACGCCTGACGCGCTCAGGCCTCGCTCGCGCCTGCCGCGCGCACGCCGATACCCGCTTCGTCGAGCGCTTCACGGATGCGCCGCGCGAACGCCAGCGCATGCGGGCCGTCGCCATGCAGACAGATGGTCTGGGCGTTGAGCGGCACCCACACGCCATCGACGGCCTGTACGCGCTGCTCGCGGATCATCGCGAGCGTGCGCGCGAGCACGGTGTCTTCGTCGTCGAGCAGGGCGCCCGGCTCGCTGCGCGGCACCAGCGAGCCGTCGGCGCGATAGCCGCGGTCGGCGAACACTTCCTCGATGGCGACGAGCCCCGCCTCGCGGGCGGCGGCCACGAGCCCGCTGCCCGCGAGCGCGAACACCGTCACCGAGGGATCGAAGTCGTGCACGGCGGAGACGATCGCGTCGGCGATCTTCGCGTCGCGCGCGGCCTGGTTGTAGAGCGCGCCGTGCGGCTTCACGTGTGCGATGCGTCCGCCCTCGGCCTGCGCGATCGCCGACAGCGCGCCCAGCTGATAGAGCACGCCCGCGTAGATCTCCTCGGCGGGCAGGTCCATCTCCTTGCGGCCGAAGTTTTCGGGGTCGTTGAAGCTCGGATGCGCGCCGATCGACACGCCTTTGCTGACGGCCCAGCGCACGCATTCGCGCATCGCGTTGGCACCGCCCGCGTGCCAGCCGCAGGCGATATTGGCCGAGCTCACGAGTTCGAGTAGCGCCTCGTCGGAGCCGCAGCCTTCGCCGAGATCGGCGTTCAGATCGATGGTGGTCATGATGGTTCTCTCTCCGTATTGCCTGACGCCCGCCTGACCGCACGGTCCTGGGCGGTCGGGGGCGCTTGATGCCTGTTCTGTTGTGCTGCCTTCCATGGCGGTGCGGCGGCTGCCGCTTCCTCACCGCTCTATTAACGGCCGCGGCCGTCGACTCGTTAGCGAACCTTCGCGCGGCGTTCGTCCTGCATCGCGATCGCGGTGTCGATCTGGCGCAGGTACGCGCGCTCTTCCTGGAGCGCGCGGCGCGCGGCGGCCGGTGTCGTCTCGACGAAACGCACGCCGGCAGTCAGCCGCGCCTGCGCGAGCTTCCAGAGATCGGCCCGGATCACGGCGCCGATCTTCGGATAGCCGCCCGTCGTCTGCGCGTCGCTCATCAATACGATGGGCTGGCCGTTGGGCGGCACCTGGATCGTGCCGGGCAGCACCGCGTGCGACAGCAACTCGGGGCTGCGTTCGGCTGGGCCCCGCACGAGCGGCGTGCCTTCGAGCCGATAGCCCATGCGGTTGCTGTTGGGCGTGACCTGCCACTCGTCGGACCAGAGGGCGCGCTGCGCGTCGGGCGTGAAACTGTCGTACTCCGGGCCGCGCAACACGCGCACGGGCGCGGCCCAGAGCACGCCGTCCGGATGGCGGCCGCGCCGGTGATGCGGTTCGTCCACATAGACGAAGCCGCATTGCGAGGGCGCCTTCACGCCAAACGCGGGCGCGCCGGGCGCGAGCGATGGCCGCTCGCCGCCCGGGGCGAACGAGGCGCCGGTGGCGAGCCGGTCGCCGTCCTTGAGCACGCGTCCCGCCAGACCGCCGAAACCGGCCGCGAGATCGGTGCTGCGCGAGCCGAGCATCGGCAAGACGTCGATGCCGCCCGCCACGCTCACATAGGCGCGCATGCCGCGCTTCGCGCCCGCGAGCACGAGTTCGTCGCCCGCCGCGACCGGCAGGCTCCACCACGACCACACCGGCTTGCCGCGAAGCGTCGCGCCGAAGTCGGTGCCGGTGATCGCCACGCGGGTCGCGCGCGCGAAGCGCAGCGCCACCGGGCCGAAGGTGATTTCGAGTCCGGCCGCGTCGGGCCGGTTGCCGACCAGCCGGTTGCCCACTTCGAGCGCGAGCGTGTCGAGCGCGCCGCCGGTGGCGACGCCCAGATGCCGGTAGCCGGGCCGGCCGAGATCCTGAACCGTGGTGAGCAGGCCTGCGCGAAGTACCTCGATCATGCGTGGCGCTCCTCGCTGACGGTCTCGTCGAGGCTTTCGACGACAAAGCGCACGCGGTCCCCCGGCAGCAGCAGGGTGGGCGGATTGCGTGCCGGATCGAACAGGCTGAGCGAGGTGCGGCCGATCAGTTGCCAGCCGCCGGGCGCCCGGGCGGGATAGATGCCCGTCTGCGCGCCGCCGATGCCGACCGAACCGGCGGGCACGGCCATGCGCGGTTCGCGCCGGCGCGGCGTGTGCAGGGCGGCGTCGAGGCCGCCGAGATAGGCGAAGCCCGGCTGGAAGCCGAGGAAGAACACCGTATAGACGCCCGCGGCGTGGCGCGCGACGACATCGGCGGGAGCGAGTCCCGTGTGCCGCGCGACCTCCGCCAGATCGGGCCCCGCTGTGCCGCCGTAGTGGACGGGAATGTCGACTTCGCGGCCTTCGGCGGCGTCCGGCAAGGACGCGTCGGCGTCGTGCCAGGCGGCTTCGAGCGCGCTCGTGAGCGCGGCGGTATCGGCTGTCAGCACGTCGAATGTGATCGTCAGGTTATTCATGCCGGGCACGACTTCGCGCACGGCGTCCCAATGGCGCGCGAGCGCGGCCACCGCCCAGATGCGGCGCTGCACGTCGAGCGTGGCCGGCGCGGGCGTTTCGCAGACGATGGCCTCGTCGCCGAACAGATAAATACGGGGAACAGGATTGCGCATGATGTTCGGAATCTGCTGCGGGCTGGTGGCATCGGCGCGACGCGACAGGCCGGGCCGGCAGCCAGATGGGGTCAAGTTACGTTCTCGACAAATTATCGACAATTTTCGCCCAGACGTTCGTGGCGGGCGCAGACGGGGGACGTTGATGCCTGCGCGAATCGCGACGCTCATGGAAGGCGCGCCCTTAGGGCATGGGGCGCGCTCAACGAGATCGCTAGCCGAGCCCTCGCCCGGTGAGTTGAGCGGCTTGCGGCACACCCGTGAGATGCGCACCGGCTTCGGTGACCACGGCGTCGAGCGGCAGGTCGTGCGCTTCGCGCTCGGGCACGCCATCGTCGATACGGCAGGCCTCGTACGCAATGCCCACGGTGCGCGGCGGCGTGTCGCCGGGCCACGCGGCGAGCGTGCGGTCGTAATAGCCGCCGCCATAACCGAGCCGGTAACCCTCGCGATCGAAACCCACGCACGGCACCAGCAGCAGATCGGGCAACGCGACGTTTTGCGCGGCCGGTTCGGGGATGCCGTGATGGCCTTCGCGCATCGGCGCGCCCGGGGTCCAGAAATGGAATTGCAAGGGTGTGTGACGTTCTGCGATAACGGGTAAAGCGGCGTGTCGCGACGTATCGGCGGCGAGCCACGTGGCAATCCATTCACGCGCATCGAACTCGCCCGGCAAGGGCCAGTAAAAGCCGATTGAAAGCGGCGCGAGCCGCGTGACGAGCGCATCGAGATGAGCCGTCAGCGCGGCATTGATCGGCGCGCTAGAGGAGGCCGCCAGACGGGGCTCGCGCAGCCTTGAACGCCACGCCTTTTTGCCTTCCGCCAAAGGGTTGCGTGCTATCCTTGGGTTCACCTCGCGCTCCAGAAATAACGATGTCAAAACGCCTTGTCCGAGTATATCGCGTGGTCGGTCTAGCACTGACCGCCGCGGCACTCGTCGCGTGCAGCACGGCCGATGCCGTGCGGCCCGTCGCACTGCCTGTGGGTGCCACGCCCACGCCCGACGACCAGACTTTCATCCAGCTTCGCGAAGCCGCGCGCAATAACGATCCGGCGCGCGCCGCGCAACTCGCTGCGATGATTCCGGATTACCCGGCGCCGTCGTATCTCGAATATTTCCAGCTCAAGCCGCAACTGTTCGATTCGCAGGGTCACGCACGTGTGGACGCGCCCGACGCGCCCGTGCTGTCGTTCCTGCAACGTCACGACGGCGAGGCCATCGCCGACCGTCTGCGCAACGACTATCTGCTCGTGCTGGGTGCGCGTCACGACTGGGCGAATTTCGACCGGCAGTATCCGCGCTTCGTCCTCAACGACGACACGCAGGTGAAGTGCTACGCGCTGGAGTCGCGCGCGGCGCGCGGCGAGAACGTCGCCGACGATGCGCGCGCGCTGCTCGTCGAGCCGCGTTATTACGGCGACGGCTGCGTCGACCTGATCACGGCGCTCGCCATCAAGAACCAGTTCACGAGCAACGACGTCTGGCAGCAGATTCGTCTCGCTTATGAACAGAACCAGACCTCGACCGGCGCGAAGCTGCTCGACGGGCTCGCTCAGCGTCCCGATCCCACGGCGTTCAGCCAGGCGGTCAGCACGCCGCCGCTCACGCTCGCGCGTGGCGTTGGCGCGGACGATCAATCGCATCAGCTCGCGCTGCTCGCCGTCACGGTGATGGCGCGCAACGATCCGGCCATGACGGCTGCCACCTATGCGGCGGTCGCGTCTTCACTTACCTCGTCGGAGCGCGCGATCGGCTGGGGCACGATCGGCTATCAGGCGGCCATGAAGCGCATGCCGGGCGCGCTCGACTGGTATCGCCTTTCGGCCAATGCGCCGCTGTCGAATCCGGCTTACGAATGGCGCACGCGCGCGGCGCTGCTCGGCGGCGACTGGACGATGGTGCGCTGGTCGACCGAGCAGATGCCCGCGGCGCTGCGCGCGCAGCCCACGTGGGTCTACTGGCACGCGCGCGCGCTCAAGCAGGCGGGCGAAACGGGGCAGGCGAACCAGGAGTTCTCGTCGATCGCGCAGGGCTATAACTTCTATGGCCAGCTGGCCACCGAAGAACTCGGCCAGAAGATCACGATTCCGCCGAAGACCTCGGTGAGCGACGCCGAAATCACCCAGGCTGGGCAGACGCCGGGCTTCGCGCTCGCGCAGCGTTTCTTCGCGCTCAATCTGCGCCTCGAAGGCAATCGCGAGTGGAACTGGCCGTTGCGCGGCATGAGCGACCGTCAGCTGCTGGCCTCGGCCGAGTACGCGAAGCGCATCCAGTTGCTCGACCGCACCGTCAACACGGCCGACCGCACGGTGAGCGAACACGACTTCTCGCTGCGCTACATCGCGCCGTTCCGCGACGTGGTGGAGCGCGACGCGCAGACCAACGGCCTCGACGTCGAATGGGCCTATGGTCTGATTCGCCAGGAATCGCGTTTCATCCTCAATGCGAAGTCGGGCGTGGGCGCGAGCGGCCTCATGCAGATCATGCCGGCCACGGCCCAGATGGTGGCGAAGAAGATTGGTCTCGGCCCGCTGTCGCGCGATCAGCTCAACGATCTGGACACCAACATCCTGCTCGGAACGAACTATTTGTCGATGATCTACAATCAGTTCGATGGTTCGGCCGTGCTCGCCACGGCGGGTTACAACGCCGGGCCGGGCCGCCCGCGCGCGTGGCGCTCCACCTTGCAGCGCGGCGTCGAAGGCGCCGTCTTCGCGGAAACCATTCCGTTCCAGGAAACCCGCGACTACGTCAAAAACGTGTTGTCGAACACGGTCTACTACGCGGCACTGTTCGAAGGCCGTCCGCAGTCGCTCAAGGCGCGTCTCGGCTACATCACGCCGTAAGCCGCAGTCAGCGCCAAGGCGGCGCGCTCCGTGAAACTCGCGGAGCGCATCGCCCGAGCCGACGGACCTCCTTGCACGGCGCCGTCCTGTGCACGAGGAGGTCGGAGATGAGACATCAAGCCATCGCGGTCATCGGCGGTTCGGGATTCATCGGCAGCCATCTCGTCAACGCGCTCGTGGAGGCCGGCAAGGATGTCCGCGTCGCCACCCGGCGGCGCGCCTCGGCCAGCCACCTCACCCTGCTTCCCATCGACGTGATCGAAACCGACGTGACCGACCCGGTCGCGCTCGCCAGTTTCGTGGAAGGCACCGACGCCGTCATCAACCTGATCGGCACGCTGCACGGCGGCCACGGCGACCCGTATGGCGCGGGCTTCGCGAAACTGCACGTCGAACTCCCCACCAAAATCGTCGCCGCCTGCGAAGGCAAGGGCGTGCATCGCCTCATCCATCTGAGTTCGCTGTGCGCCGACCCGCGCGGGCCGAGCATGTATCTGCGCTCGAAGGGCGATGGCGAAAAAGCCGTGCATGCGGCCACAGCGCTCGCCACCACGATCCTGCGACCCTCTGTGGTGTTCGGCCCGGAAGACAACTTTCTCAACCGCTTCGCCGTGCTGCAAAAGCTTTTTCCGATGATTCCGCTGGGCATGCCGGATGCGAAGTTCCAGCCCGTGTATGTGGGCGACGTGTCGAAGGCGATCGTCAATGTGCTCGATCTCGACGCCGCAAGCGGGCACACTTACGAACTCGGTGGCCCGACGGTCTATACGCTCGAACAGCTGGTGCAGTATTGCGGCGATGTCGTGGGCCGGCACGCGCGCATCGTGCGACTGCCCAATGTGTTCGCGCGTTTGCAGGCCTTTTCGTTCGAGCTGGCGCCCGGTGAGCCGGTGCTCACGCGCGACAATCTCGATTCGATGAAAGTCGACAGCGTGCTGACCGGGCCGCTCGCGCCGGAGCTGGGTGTCGAGCCCGCGAGCATCGAGACGATCGCACCGCTCTATCTCGCCGACGCCTCGCTGCGCTCGCGTCTGAACATCTTCCGCGCGAGTGCAGGGCGTTAGGCTTCAGACTGGCGTCGCTGCCACAGCGGACCAGAAGGCGGGCGCATGCCCACCTTCATGGCCAGCCGTGCCTTTGCATTCAATACCAACCCTCAACGATCCAACGCTCATCATGAAGCTCGTCATTGGAGACAAGAATTATTCGTCGTGGTCGATGCGCCCCTGGGTGCTGCTGAAGCATTTCGGCATCCCCTTCGAGGAAGTGCTGATCGAACTCGATCAAGCGGGCACGAAGGACGCGATCCTGGCGTTTTCGGCCTCGGGCAAGGTGCCGTGCCTCGTCAGCGACGACGGCGCGGCGGTGTGGGATTCGCTCGCCATCGCCGAGACGCTGGCCGAGCGCTTCCCGCAACATGCCATGTGGCCGCGCGACGCCAATGCGCGTGCGCAGGCGCGCAGCGTGAGCGCCGAAATGCACTCGGGCTTCGCCGAGCTGCGCACGCGCATGCCGATGGCGATCCGCACCTCGAAGCCGGGCGCGGGCGCGACTCCCGGCGCGCTCGCCGACATCGCGCGCATCGACGCGCTGTGGAACGCCTGCCTCGACGTCAGCGGCGGCCCGTTCCTGTTCGGCGAGTTCAGCATTGCCGATGCGATGTACGCGCCGGTCGTGATGCGTTTCAACAGCTATGCGCCGCCGCTTTCGCCGAAGGCCGCCGCGTACGCCGCGCGCGTGACGGCGCTGCCTGCCGTGGCCGCGTGGATCGAGGATGCGCGCAAGGAAAAGACGCGCATCGGCCACGACGAAATCGACGATTCCGCAGCATGAAGATCTATGTCGTAGGCGGCGCGATCCGCGACGAGATGCTCGGCCTGCCGGTGCGCGACCGCGATTACGTGGTCGTCGGCGCGACGCCCGAGCAGATGGCCGCGCAGGGTTATCGTCCGGTGGGCAAGGACTTCCCGGTCTTTCTGCATCCGCAGACCCAGGAGGAGTACGCGCTCGCGCGCACCGAACGCAAGACCGCCGCGGGCTATCACGGCTTCCAGTTTTTCTATGCACCCGATGTGACGCTAGAAGAGGATCTCGCGCGCCGCGACCTGACCATCAATGCGATGGCGCGCGAGGTGCAGCCCGGCGGCGTGTTGACCGGCCCGGTGGTCGATCCGTTTGGCGGTGCGAACGATTTGCAGGCGCGCGTGTTCCGTCACGTGAGCGATGCGTTTCTCGAAGATCCGGTGCGTATCATGCGCGTGGCGCGCTTCGCCGCGCGTTTCGCCGATTTCACCATCGCGCCGGAAACGATGGCGCTCATGCGCTCGATGGTGGCCTCGGGCGAAGTCGATGCGCTGGTGCCTGAGCGCGTCTGGCAGGAGGTCTCGCGCGGGCTCATGGAAGCGAAGCCTTCGCGCATGTTCGAGGTGCTGCGCGAGTGCGGCGCGCTCGCGCGCGTGATGCCCGAAGTCGATAGCCTGTTCGGCGTGCCGCAGCGTGCCGATTACCATCCGGAAGTCGATACCGGCATCCACGTGATGATGGTGATCGACCATGCGGCGGCGCAGGGCTACACGCTGCCGGTGCGCTTCGCGGCCCTCACCCACGACCTGGGCAAGGCGACCACGCCCGAGGACATACTGCCGCGCCACATCGGCCATGAAGGGCGCAGCGTCGATCTGCTCAAGCCGCTATGCGACCGGCTGCGCGTGCCCAACGAGTGCCGCGATCTCGCGCTGCTGGTCGCGCGCGAGCATGGCAACGTGCATCGCGTGATGGACATGGGCGCAGCGGCGCTCGTGCGCATGCTCGAGCGCAGCGACGCGCTGCGCAAGCCCGCGCGTTTCGCCGAAGCGCTGCAGGCCTGCGAAGCCGATCTGCGCGGACGCCTGAACTGGGAGAACGCCCCCTATCCGCAAGCCGAGCGGCTACGCATCGCGTTGACGGCGGCACGCGCAGTGGACGCGGGCGCGATCGCACGCTCGGTGACCGAGGCGAGCGTCGATAAGAACGTCGCGGAGAAGATCAAGGAAGCGGTGCACCGCGCGCGGGTGGAAACGGTGGAGGCGGCGCTGACTGCCGCGAATTAAACGCGCTTTGTCGCGATGTAAAAACGGCGCATGCGAGCGATCGCATGCGCCGTTTGATCTTTGTGTGCTGGATTCAGAGCGCGCGCACGAGCAATGAGAGCGCCATCGACAGCACGAGCGTCGACATGAACGGCAGCGGATACTCGCGGCCGAAGAGACGCAGCGTGACGTCGCCCGGCAACCGGCCGATGCCGAGCTTGCGCAACCACGGCTGCGCCCCCGACAGGATCGCCACGGCGATAAAGGTGGTCAGGAACCAGCGGATCATGGTCGCGCGTCCCGGTTAGAGCGTGTGGCTGCGGTCGCCGCGCGCAAAAGCGGCGATGGTCGAATCGATACCGCGCGAGAACGCGATTACCTTGAAGAGTTCGCCCATCTCCGCTTCGGAGACGAGCTTCTGCACCGCGTTCGCCGCGGGCATGAAGCGCGCGACGTCGCGCGGATCGATTTCGCCGAGCACCTCGGTGATGCCGGCGTTCATCAGAAAGCGCGCCTGCGAGGTGTAGCCGAGCAAGTCCGCGCCGCTCTCGACGCCCGCCTGGGCGATGCCCGTGAATTCGACGTGCGCCGTGATGTCCTGCAAGCCCGGATAGAGGAACGGATCGCCATGCGCGCGATGGCGGTAGTGGCACATCAGCGTGCCCTGCGCGCGTTGCGGGTGGTAGTACTCGCTTTCCGGAAAACCGTAGTCGATGAAGAACGCCGCGCCGCGTGCGAGCATCGCGCAGACCGTGCGCGTGAAGGCGAGCGCCGCTTCGTGCGTTTCCGTCACGTAGTCGTCGCTGCCCTCGATGGTGGCCAGCAGGCTGCCAGGCGTGCTTTGCGCCCAGTCCGCGTCGCGCCCGCTCATCGCGGGACGATCCGCGAACGTGAACGCGCCCTCGGCATTCACGGCCACGCCGCGCTCGTGCCACACGGCGTCCTTGCGCGCAAACAGACGCACCGGCATGGCGTCGAGCACTTCGTTGCCGATCACCACGCCTTCGAAGCGCTCGGGGAGCACGTCGAGCCACTGCACGCGTGAGAGCAGATGGGGCGCCCGCTGGGCGATCGTGTCGCGTTGGCGAGCGCGCAACTCGCCTGACAGATCGACGATCGCATACGAATCGAACGGCACGCCCAGCGCTTCGAGCGCGAGCATCACGCCTGCCGCGAGCCGCCCGGTGCCCGCGCCGAACTCCATCAGCGCCTGCGTGCCGCTGGCTGCAAGCGCTTCGCCCACGGCGCGCGCGAGCGTGGCAGCGAAAAGCGGCGACATCTCGGGCGCGGTCACGAAGTCGCTGCCGTCGTCGGACAGCAGGCCGAACTTGCGCGAACCGCCGCTGTAGTAGCCAAGGCCCGGCGCGTAGAGCGCACGCTCCATATAGCGGTCGAACGGCAGCCAGCCGCCCGCTGCGGCGATCTCCGCACGCAGGGTTGCGGCGAGCGCCTCGGACTGCGCGAGCGCGATCGGCTCGGGAACAGGTAAACTAGCGGGTTCGTGAGCTTTCGGATTCATCCCGGCATTGTAAATGAGCGTATCTTCCGGCATCGGCGCACCTGATCGCGAGACCACGCAGGCGGGTGATTGTGTATCTGACCCTGTCAGGCAGTCGGCCCGCGTGGTGCTGGTGACGGGCGGCGCGCGCCGTATCGGCCGGGCGTTGTCGCTGGGATTCGCGGCGCGCGGCTGGGACGTGGCGGTGCATTACGGCGAATCGGCCGACGAGGCCGAAGAAGTGGTCGCTGAAATCCGCGCACTGGGTCGCCGGGCGATCGCGCTGCATGCCGATCTGGCAAACGAAGCGCAGGTGGCGCGCCTCGTGCCCGACTGCACGGCGGCGCTGGGCCTGCCCGCGTGCGTAGTGAACAATGCCTCGCGTTTCGAGGAAGACACGGCGCGCGACGTCGGCTATGCGCGGCTTGGCCACCTGATGGCGATCAACGTGGGTGCGCCGCTGGTGCTGGCGCGCACGCTCTGGGCGGCGACGCCCGAAGCCGCCGAAGACGACGAAACACTGCGCCCCTGCGTCATCAACGTGCTGGATCAGAAGCTGTACAACATGAATCCGGATTACCTGTCCTACACGCTGACCAAGGCCGCGCTGCAAAATGCGACCGTGGCATTGGCCCAGGCGCTCGCGCCGAAGCTACGCGTGGTGGGACTCGCGCCGGGCCTCACGCTGCAGTCGGGCGACCAGACGCCGGATGGCTTTGCCGCCGCGCACAAGGTCACGCCGCTCAAGCGCGCGTCGCGTCCCTCCGACCTCGTCGAAGCCGCGCTGTATCTCGCGCAGGCCGCGGGCGTGACGGGTACGACGCTCGTTGTCGATGGCGGCCAGCATCTGGTGCCGTTGCCGCGCGACGTGATGTTTTTGACGGATGGCGCGGGCCACGCAGCCAATCCTTGAGACGATCTTCGATCGTCCGTTGTGTTGACCGTGAGTGTTGGTGAGTGCTGACCCACCTCACCCAGAAACGCAACTAAATGAATTTACCGCTGCCCCTACCCGAGCGCACGTTACACGTGCGGCTGGGCCGGCAGGGGCGGGGCGGCCGGCCAGACCGGTCCTATGCATCACCGGGTAGGGCGATTCCACCGAAATCGCCGTGCCGGATGGATTGCGCCGGCCCGAACCCGCGCGAAGCGCGTGCGCAGCCCTGCGGCCCGTGCGCCTAGCAAGATCAACCGCAATACCCGCCGGGCGCCCGCGCCCGCGAGACGTGCCCCAATACACGCACGCTTTTATCGACTGGAACGAACATGTCCGCCGTACTCCTGCATCCCCGGCTCGCCGACTGCCGCCGGCTTTTCCTGCGCAACTACGAAGTGCACATCAACATCGGCGTGCATGACTTCGAAAAACGCGGCGAACAGCGCGTCGTGATCAACGTCGATCTGTACGTGCCGCTCGCTTCGACCACGCCGCGCGAGGACAAGCTGCGCGAAGTCGTCGACTACGACTATATGCGCGCGACCGTCGCGGCCCGCATCGGGCAGGGTCACATCCATTTGCAGGAAACGCTGGTCGACGATCTCGCCAACGCGCTGCTTTCGCACGAACTGGTGCGCGCCGTGCGCGTGTCGACCGAAAAGCCCGATGTCTACGCGGACTGTGACGCGGTGGGCGTCGAAGTCTTTCGCATCAAGGAGGACTGAGCCATGAACGCACCCGAAACGTTGCCGGTGGATCAGGATCAAGCCAGCGCCCAGCAAGCGCCTGAAGCGAACCAGGACGCTGGCCGCCCCGCGCTCACGCGCCGCGAGCAGAAAGACGCCTACGAGAACAACAAGCTGTTCAAGCGCATCGTGCGTCAGGTCGGCCAGGCGATCGGCGACTACAACATGATCGAGGACGGCGACAAGGTGATGGTGTGCCTGTCCGGCGGCAAGGACAGCTACGCGATGCTCGACATCCTGATGCGTCTGCGCGAACGCGCGCCGATCGATTTCGAGATCGTCGCCGTGAATCTCGACCAGAAGCAGCCGGGCTTCCCGGAGCACATTCTGCCCGCGTATCTCGACAAGATCGGCGTGCCGTATCACATCGAGAACCAGGACACCTACAGCATCGTCAAGCGCCTCGTGCCCGAGGGCAAGACGACCTGCTCGCTGTGCTCGCGCCTGCGTCGCGGCATTCTGTATCGCGTGGCGGGGGAACTGGGCGCGACCAAGATCGCGCTCGGCCATCATCGCGACGACATCCTGCAAACACTGCTGCTGAACATGTTCTACGGCGGCAAGTTGAAGGGCATGCCGCCCAAGCTGCAGTCGGACGACGGCAAGAACATCGTGATCCGCCCGCTCGCCTACGTGAAGGAAACCGATCTGGAGAAGTACGCCGAGCTGCGCGAATTCCCGATCATTCCGTGCAACCTGTGCGGTAGCCAG
Source organism: Paraburkholderia sp. J67 (assembly GCF_905220265.1). Taxonomy (NCBI): domain Bacteria; kingdom Pseudomonadati; phylum Pseudomonadota; class Betaproteobacteria; order Burkholderiales; family Burkholderiaceae; genus Paraburkholderia; species Paraburkholderia sp. J67. The sequence goes on along the minus strand of NZ_CAJMZK010000043.1, from coordinate 34,110 downwards.
CCAAACCTCAAGCGCGCGGAAATGAAAGCGTTGATCCGCGAATGGGACAAGCGTTTCCCTGGCCGCGTCGAGAACATGTTCAATGCGCTCGGCAAGGTCGTGCCTTCGCATCTGATGGATGCGTCGCTGTTCGACTTCAAGGGACTGCACACGACGGGCGAAGCCGATCCGAACGGCGACATCGCCTTCGACGAAGATCCGTGCTCGACCGAAACGTCCACGCCCGCCGAAGGCGCGACGATCCAGTTCCGTCCGTTCGACGAACTCTGATCGTCACAGCGGGTAAAAAGAATCGGACCCCAGGCGGCCTGTTTGGCCGCCTTTTTTACGTCTGAAAGAAGTGTGTAAAAGAGTGTTCTAATCGGCTGCGAGCGCCGACTGGCAGGCCGTTTTGGCGATAGCCCACATGCTAGAATCGATCGCTTCATTCTCTCTCAAGTCACCGATGCAATGAACATCGTGATCCTCGCGGCAGGCATGGGCAAACGCATGCACTCCGCGCTGCCGAAAGTGCTCCATCCCCTGGCGGGTCAGCCGCTTCTCTCGCACGTCATCCATACCGCACGCTCGCTCGCGCCTTCGCGTCTCGTGGTCGTGATCGGTCATGGCGGCGAGGCCGTGCGCGCAGCCGTGGCCGCGCCCGATGTGCAGTTCGCCGTGCAGGAGCAGCAGCTCGGCACCGGCCATGCGCTCGCGCAGGCGCTGCCGCTGCTCGACCCGAGCGTGCCCACGCTCGTGCTTTACGGCGACGTGCCGCTCACGCGGGCTTCCACGCTCAAGCGCCTGACTGACGCCGCGGGCGCAAACGCCTACGGCATCCTCACGGTGACGCTCGAGAACCCCACCGGTTACGGCCGCATCGTGCGCGGCGCGACCGGCTCGGTCGTGCGCATCGTCGAGCAGAAGGACGCAAGCGACGACGAACGCCTGATCGACGAGATCAACACCGGCATCGTCGTCACGCCCACCGCGCCGCTCGCGGGCTGGCTCGCGGCGCTCGGCAACGACAACGCCCAGGGCGAGTATTACCTCACCGATGTCGTGGAAGCGGCCATCGCCGCGGGCCATCCGGTCGTCACGGCGCAGCCCGACGCGGAATGGGAAACGCTCGGCGTGAACAGCAAGCAGCAGCTCGCGGAACTGGAGCGCGTCTATCAGCGCAACGCCGCTGAAGACCTGCTGGTCGCGGGCGTCACGCTCGCCGATCCGGCGCGCTTCGACCTGCGCGGCTCGATCAGCTGCGGGCGCGATGTGTTCATCGACGTGAACTGCGTGTTCGAGGGCAAGGTCACGATTGGCGACAACGTGCGCATCGGCCCGAACTGCGTGATCCGCGACGCCGAGATCGGCGCGGGCACGCGCGTGGACGCCTACACGCATATCGAGAGCGCGAAGGTGGGCGCGAACGCGGTGCTGGGTCCGTATGCGCGTCTGCGCCCGGGCGCGCAGCTCGCCGACGAAGTCCACGTGGGCAATTTCGTCGAAGTGAAGAACGCCAACATCGGTCTGGGTTCGAAAGCGAACCACCTGAGCTACGTGGGCGACGCCGATGTGGGCGCGGGCGTGAACATCGGCGCGGGCACCATCACCTGCAATTACGACGGTGCGAACAAGCACCGCACCGTGATCGAGGACCAGGTGTTCGTCGGCTCCGATACGCAACTGGTCGCGCCCGTGCGCGTGGGCCGTGGCGTGACGATCGCAGCGGGCACGACGGTCTGGAAGGACGTGGCCGAAGGCGCGCTCGTCCTCAACGAAAAGACCCAGATCGAGAAAACCGGCTACGTTCGGCCGGTGAAAAAGAAAAACTGAACGGCAGGACACTTCGGGCGGCGCGGGCAAACATCCCGGCTGCCGCCCCGCCTCTCATTGCAAAGGATCGAACTCCATGTGCGGCATCGTCGGCGCAGTAGCGCTTCGTAATATCGTCCCCGTTCTTATCGAAGGGCTGCGTCGGCTCGAATACCGCGGCTACGACTCGTGCGGCGTGGCCACCGTCACGGCGGCGGGCCCGCAGCGCGTGCGCAGCGTCTCGCGCGTGGCCGAACTCGACGAACAGGTGCGCGAGGCGCATTTCGAAGGCGTAACCGGCATCGCGCACACGCGCTGGGCCACGCACGGCGCGCCGACCGTCAACAACGCGCACCCGATCTTCTCGCGCGACGCACTGGCGATCGTGCACAACGGCATCATCGAGAACTACGAAGCGCTGCGCGAAATGCTGCGCGCGAAGGGCTACGAGTTCGTCTCGCAGACCGACACCGAAGTCATCGCGCACCTGATCCACAGCCTCTACAAGGGCGACCTGTTCGCCGCTGTGCGCGAGGCCGTGCTGCAACTGGCGGGCGCTTACGCGATTGGCGTGGTGCACAAGGACCAGCCGCATGTGGTGGTGGGCGCGCGCGCGGGCTCGCCCCTCGTGGTGGGCTATGGCGAAGGCGAGAACTTCATCGCTTCGGATGCGCTGGCCATCGCGGGCAGCGCGAACCGCGTGAGCTACCTGGAAGAGGGCGATGTCTGCGAGATCTCGCTCGACGGCGTGCGTATCGCTGACCGCGCGGGCAACATCGTGACGCGCGAATCGCGCGACGTGCAGGCCTACGGCGGCTATGGCGACGCGGTCGATCTCGGCCCGTATCGCCACTACATGCAGAAGGAAATCTTCGAGCAGCCGCGCGCGATCTCCGACACGATTCCGGCGCTCGACGAAGCGTTCGATCCGGTGCTGTTCGGCGAGAACGCCGGCGAAGTCTTCAAGGGCATCGACAGCATCCTGATCCTCGCGTGCGGCACGAGCTACTACGCGGGCCTCACGGCCAAGTACTGGCTGGAATCGGTGGCGAAGATCCGCACCGATGTGGAAATCGCCAGCGAGTATCGCTACCGCGAATCGGTGCCGAATCCGCGTTCGCTGGTCGTAACGATTTCGCAGTCGGGCGAAACGGCCGACACGCTCGCCGCGCTCAAGCATGCACAGTCGCTCGGTATGGAACATACGCTCGCCGTGTGCAACGTGGCGACGAGCGCGATGGTTCGCCTCACCGAACTCCACTTCCTCACGCACGCGGGCCGCGAAATCGGCGTGGCGTCGACCAAGGCGTTCACGACGCAGCTCGTGGGCCTGTTCATCCTGGCGGTGACGCTCGGCAAGCTGCGCGGTCATGTGAGCACGGAGCAGGAAGCCGAGTATCTGAAGCTGCTGCGTCACCTGCCGGCGGCGCTCAACGGCGTGCTGGCGCTGGAGCCGCAGATCATCGCGTGGTCGGAAGAGTTCGCGCGCAAGGAAAACGCGCTGTTCCTCGGCCGTGGGCTGCATTACCCGATCGCGCTCGAAGGCGCGCTCAAGCTCAAGGAAATCTCGTACATCCACGCGGAAGCGTACCCGGCAGGCGAGCTCAAGCACGGCCCGCTCGCGCTGGTGACGGAAGCGATGCCGGTGGTCACGGTCGCGCCTAACGATGCGCTGCTGGAAAAGCTCAAGTCGAACATGCAGGAAGTGCGTGCGCGCGGCGGCCAGCTTTATGTGTTCGCCGATGCCGATACGCACATCACGAGCGAAGAGGGCATCCACGTGATCCGCATGCCGGAGCACTACGGGCTGCTCTCGCCGATCCTGCACGTCGTGCCGCTGCAACTGCTCGCGTATCACACCGCGTGCGCGCTGGGCACCGATGTGGACAAGCCGCGCAATCTGGCGAAGTCGGTGACGGTTGAGTAACGCTGTTTGAAGATTGCGCAAAAGCGCGAAGGCGCCGGATGAAAATCCGGCGCCTTTTTGTTTGTCTGCGTGGCTCGCTGCTTTCGAAGGGCGTCAGGACGCGTTTACGAGCGCGCTGGGCCGCTTGATGGCGATCTTCATCGTCGTGCACCGGAAAGGCTGAGAGCCCGTCCAAGCGCCTCCAGATCTCGCCGTTGCAGCAAGCGGGCTCAGAGGCCGCCGATCAATCGTCGTCGTCGTGGTGATGATGCTTTTCCCAGCCACGATGACGGCCGTGATCGTGCCAGTGGCGATCGTCGTCATCGCCTTCGTCGCGGTAGCCGTAGGCATAACCGTCGGCGTAGCCATAGGCCGGTGCCGCGTAGGCTACCGGCGCCTCCTGATAGACCACGGGCGGCGGCGCGGCATAGACGGGCGCGGGCACGCCCAGCATGACGCTCAGGTCCGTATGAGCGGAGGCAACGCCTGCCGCCATGAAGCAGGCCAGGCCCGCAGCCGACAGTATCGAAAATTGCAGTGCACGTTTCATGTTGATCCCTCGTCTTTCTTGATGACGGGATCGTAGGGAGTGGAATCGTTCCAGAGTGATACGGCCCGCATGCGGCTGTAACCGGGTGTAAGCCGTGCTGTCGGGAGGCTTGCGTTTGGGAGCGCCTGCCGCAAGCCGGAGCGCGGCGTCATAATGGCGCCGATCGAATCACGCTCAGCAAGCACCTCAAGGCGGCATTTATGCAACTAACCGAACAACAGCGACCGTCCTCACCGCGACTCCCGCGCCTCTACGTTTTCTCAGGCGCAGGATTGTCTGCAGAAAGTGGCATCTCGACGTTCCGTACCGGCGATGGCGTCTGGACACACGCGAGCATCGACGAGGTCTGCAATTACCACACGTGGCGCCGCAACCGGCCCGCGGTGTTCCGCTTCTACAACCAGCGCATCGCGGAGTGTTCCGGAGCACGTCCAAACGACGCACACCGGCTGCTTGCTCACTGGCAGAACACGTGGGGGACGGAGCGTGTGCACCTGATTACGCAGAACATCGACGGGATGCTGGAGCAAGCGGGGGCGCGTCAGGTCACGCATCTGCACGGCGACATGATCTCGCTGCTGTGCACCGACTGCGATTACCGCTTTCCGACCAGCAGTGCCGGGATGGATGCCAATGCCGCTTGTCCTTCGTGCGGACAGGTGGAAAGCGTGAAGCCAGGCGTCGTTTTCTTCAACGAAGCGGCCCCCGAATACGAGACCCTTTGGCGGATCCAGCAGGCCATGAGCGATGACGATATTTTCATCGCTATCGGCACCTCGTTCGAGGTGATTCCGCCCGAGCGTCTGCTGCCGCCCGCGCGCTATGGCCGCCACGCGCGCAACGTACTGGTCGATCCCGCGCCGTGCCGCACGGAGTTCTTCGGCGTGGTCGAGCAGGAACCGGCGACAGTCGGCCTGCGCAAGCTCGAGCCCGCGATTGGGAAGATGATGGCGGGCGGCTGATAACGGCGTATTCGAAGCGCTCCCAGGGCGTGCAGGCTTGATCGCCGCACGCCCTTTTTTACGCCTTGTGCACCATGAATATTTCAAAACAGATCGTCGGCTATCTGAAGTCGCGTGGGCTCGTGCTCGCGAGCATCGAAACCTGCACAGCGGGCGCCATGACGGCTGCGCTCATCGATTTGCCGGGCGCGGCCGCCTGCCTTGATATCAGCGTCGTTGCACCCGTACCCCGCGCGTTGGCAGGCTGGCCAGGCGCGTCGAGCGTGATTCAAGCCGATGTGGGCGTTAGTGAGCCGATCGCCCGCGCATTGGTCGAAGGGCTCATCGCGCAACGCAGCGGGCACGCGAACGTGGCGCTTGCGAGCATTGGGTGGCTGACGTCGGCGGAGGAGAGCAGCGTGCCCGTCGCGCATTGTTTCGCGTGGGCTTATGAGAATAGGGGAGCGGTGGTATCCGCGAGCGAGACGGTGCTCTTTTCGGGGCGGCGCGCGGAGGTCCGCCGCTCGGTAGCACGACGCGCGTTGCTTGGCGTGCCTCGCTTCGTCGATTCGATTCTCGCGCGTGAGCGCGCTGACTCGTCAAAGTAGACCCGGCAGCGCGATAGGCGTGTGTTATTCAATCGGTTTACGAATATATATATGTAAACGTAATAGTAGTTAACAAGCGTGCACGTTAGCTGTGGATAACACGGTATTTCTCATTGACATCAAGCCGCTGCGATCAGGACAGCCATGCGGACAATTCCTGTATCCAGATTGGGCTTCGAGGATAACTTTCTTCTCTTCGGTGTCGAGCTTGCAGTTATCAAGAACTGATCCACAGATCGTTAGCAGGGTATTCCCCAGCTTATTCAGAGGGTGGCGTGGATAACTTCGCGAGACCGCGACAGGCACGCCTTCTCGCTATCGCATGGCAAAAAAAAGCGCCGCCCTCGGGCGGCGCGATTTCAAATTCGCTTCATCGGCCAGGCAGGAAAATCAGGCCGAGTCCGCGGTTTGTCTGGCGGCAAGCGCAGCTTCATCGACGCGGCTGCGCGAGGCCGGCAGCAACTGACAGGCGAGCAGGCCCGCGAGCATCAGCGCGCAGCCCACGAGCGCGCGCGCGGACAGCGTCTCGCCAAGCGCCGCCCAGCCCGCGATCGCGGCGAACACGCCTTCCATGCTGAAGATGACGGCGGCGTGCGCGGGCGCCGCATCGCGCTGCGCAACCACCTGGATCGTATAGCCGACGCCCACCGACAGCGCGCCGCCGTAGAGGATGGCGGGCGCGGCGCGCTCGATATCGGTCAGGCGCAGCGGTTCGAAGCCGATAGCGATGGCAAGGCATGCCACGCCACAGGCGATGAACTGCACGATCGAGAGTGCGAGCGGGTCATGGCGCGGCGCGTAGTGGCCGACGAGCATCACCTGGATCGAGATCACGAGCGCGCAGCCGAGCTGATACCAGTCGCCGTACATGATCGAAAAATGCTCGTTGATGCTCAGAAGATAGAGGCCCGCCGCAGCCAGCGCGGCGCCGATCCAGGTGCCCGGGCCGGTGCGGTGGCGCAGCAGCACGCCGAGTATCGGCACGATGACCACATAGAGCGAGCTGATGAAGCCCGCGTTGGCGATCTTCGTGTAGCGCAGGCCGACCTGCTGAAGCGAGATCGCCACGGACAGCACGAGACCGAGAATTACGCCGTCGCGAATCAGGGCGGTATCGAAGCCGCGCGAGTTGGCCGCTTGCGCGCCGCTGCGCGGTCCCCGTCGTGTCGCGAGCACGAACAGCGACACGATGGCCGCGCCCAGCAGAAAGCGCAGGCCGGTGAAGAGGAACGGGCCGATGGCGTCGAGGCTCAGGCGCTGGGCGACGAACGCGGAGCCCCAGATCATGGCGGCCAGCAGCATCAGCAGATTGGCGCGCAGGTGTTGGCGGGAAGTCGGTTTCAAGGCAAGGCTGAAGACGGTAATCGGGGTAATGCGGGATTGCGTGATCGGGCGACAGGTCGGGCGAAATCCGGCTAAAAGCCGTGATCTGCGGGACGAACAACCGTGCGAATTGCCGATCGTATCCGAATTGAAAGCCGCTTGTCTCCCGGAAAATACACCCGTCCATTTGCGGATGACAAAGCGCCTACGCTGCGTAATACTGCTTCGCGCGAAACGGCCGCCGAGATCGGCAAGCGGACCTTTCGCGACTTCTCGCGTATTCAATTCACAACGTGCCGGTCATATTTGTCAGGTTTGGGGAACAACAGATGAACAAGATTCTCGCCTCGCTTATCGCAGCATCCGTCGCTCTGATTTCGGTTCAGGCTCTGGCTCAGGACGCATCGGGCGCGGCCGCGACCGCACCGGCAGCCAGCGCACCGGCCAAGGCCAAGAAGTCGCACAAGAAGCTCAAGCACCACGGCAAGCGCGCGCCCGTTTCGGACGCCGCATCGGCAGCCGGCACGAACGACAAGGGCACGCAGAACTAAGCGTCCCGGCGTAGCTGCCCGCACGGGCAGGCGCAAAAGAAAAAGCCAGAGCGAAGTGATTCGCTCTGGCTTTTTTTCGTCTCCTGTTTCAGGAGGCGCGTCTGGACCCGATTCAGGACGCGTCTTTCGCGAGGCCTGCTACCAGCAGCTCGGTCAACAGGCCGGTCAGGCCTTCCGGGTGGCTTTCCGCGCGGGTCTTGAGCTGTGCGACCAGATCCGCGTTGAGCTTGCAGGCGAACGGCACGAGGCCCGCAGCCTGGTCGAGCTTGCGTTGCTCGCGACGGTCGGGCACTTCAGCCGCGCCTTTGCCGAAACGGTCGGGGCCGGCTTTGTGCGTCGATTGCATCAGCTTCAATGCCTTGTTTTTCTCAAGGTCGAACTTCTTCATGGCCATGGATTCGGCTCCGGTGTTAGGCAGTGGCGCGCATTGTACGCAAACGCCCGCGCGCGTCCATCGCGGCAAGCGGGGTCAGAGCGCGGCGTCGGCATCTTGCGCGGGCGGTGAGGCGGGCAGACCCGTCACGTCGTCGATTAGCGCACGCATGCGGCGCCAGTGCGAACCTTCCCAGAAAACCCGCGCGCAGATATCGCAGGTGACGAAACGCGTATGCCTTTCGAATACGCCTTCTGGCACGCGGGTTTCCACCTCCGCGCGCGCGATGCGCCGCAGCGGCGCGTTGCAGGTGAGGCAAAGCCGGAACGGGCGCACGCTCGCAGCCAGGTCGAGCCGCTCGAACAACTCGTCGAGTTGGGCGCGTGGCTTGAGCGCGCGCACGTAGCAGCCGTGCGTGATGCTGCGCCGCTTGAGCAGTTCGCGATCGCGCGTGAGGACGACGCGGTGCTCGGCGGCGGCGAGCGCTTCGATGGCGTCGTCGGCGAAATGGTTGTCGTAGAGCGTGTCGAAGCCCGCGAGCCGCAGTAGTTGCGCGAGGCCACCCAGATGCGCGTCGGCGATGAAGCGCAGCTCACGCAGCGGACTCGTGCGCACGCGTAACAGGGGCCGGATGTCGAGCGCCTCAAACTTCGGATAAACGGCGACGCGGTCGCCTTCCGCGAGTACGTGTTCGAAATCCACCGATTCGCCGTTCACGAGAATCAGCTCGACTTCGGTATGCGGCACGCCAAGTGCCTCGATCATATGCTTGGTCGTGGCGTTCGCCGCGCACGGGCAACTGAACGCGCGCCGGCGCAGCGGCCGCGCGATAAAGTCGTTCAGCTCTTCGTAGAAGCGGAAAGTGGCGGTGACCATAACAGCCAGTATCGCACCGTGGTTGTGACGGGGCGCGGCTGCAGATGTCGTCGCGCTGTGCTTTACTGCACGTTCTTACTTTCTGGAGCATGTGATGGATATCGGTTTTATCGGCTTGGGTGAAATGGGCGGCGCGATGGTTGCCAATCTGCTCAAGGCGGGGCACTCGGTGCGCGTCTGGAACCGTACGCCGGAGAAGGCACAGGCGCTGGCCGCCGCGGGCGCGCGCGTGGTCGATACCGTCGCCGAGGCCTTTGCGGGTGACGCCGTGCTGTCCATGCTCGCCGACGATACGGCGCTGCGCACGGTGATCGACGCCGCGCTGCTCGAGCACGCGCCGCGTGGCCTCGTGCACGTGAACATGGCGACGATCTCGGTGGCGCTGGCCGAAACCCTCGCGCGCGAGCACGCCGAGCGCGGCCTGCACTACGTCGCGGCACCCGTGCTGGGGCGGCCTGACGTCGCGGCGGCGGCGAAGCTCACGATCGTCGCGGCGGGCGCGGCGGAAGCCATCGACCGTGTGCAGCCGCTGTTCGACGCCATCGGCCAGAAGACCTGGCGGATCGGCGCACTGGCGCCGCAGGCCAACGTGATGAAGCTCGCGGCCAATTTCATGCTGGCGTCGGCGGTCGAGACGCTTGGCGAGGCGGCGGCGCTGCTCGGCGGCCACGGCGTCGCGATGCGCGATTTTCTCGACGTCATCACGAGCGGCATTTTCCCGGGCCCGGTCTATGCCGGCTATGGCGGCATGATTGCGGAAGACCGCTACGAGCCCGCGCTCTTCAAGGCTCGCCTTGGCCTGAAAGACGTGCGCCTCGCGCTGGCTGCGGCCGAGGCGGTGTCGACGCCGCTGCCGGTTGGCAGCGTGGTGCGCGACAGCCTGCTCGAGGCCATCGCGCACGGCGACGGCGAGCGCGATTTCGCCGTGCTCGGCAAGGTCGCGGCGCGTCGCGCGGGCCGTGGTTGAGCGGCGCTGCGGGCTCGGCGAGACTTGACTTCGATTCGGGGTGCGAACGCGGGACTTATGTGTGCGCGCCCCGGTCAAAATCTTCAGACGACCGCTCGCTGACGCACGCAGGTCAGCCGCGCGAGCGTGGACAATCTCGACACCACGAGGCGGCGCTTCACGCGCACGCCGCACCTCACCTCGCCGCAAGCAAGCGGCACCGGGTGAAACCATCGCACATCAGCAGAGGGGAGACGGCGGATGGAGACGCGCATCCTGATCGCCGATCATGACGAGAAATCGCTTAGTGGGCTCGGCACGTTGCTGGCCGACCTGGGCTATGCGACCGCCGTGGCGAGCACACTCGACGATGCGGCCGAAGCCGCCGCGCGCTTCGTACCGGACGTGCTCGTGATTGCGCTGGGGCTCGCGCCAGACGGCGATTTCGTCGCGCTCGTGCAACGTCTGCGCGCGGCGTGCGGCACGCGCTCACCGTTGTTGATTGCGCTGGGCGGATGGGGCGAATCGCAGCACCGCGACGAAGCGCTGGCCGCCGGGTTCGACGTGCACCTGGTGCGTCCGGTGGGGCTCGATCAGCTGACCTTCATTCTTTCGATGGTGTCGCCTTAGCGTTCTGGCGCATTCGGGCGGGCGCCCCCAGGTTTCCTGAGACCAATCAGGGAAATCCTGATCGAGATATTGTTGTTATTATGCAACAACAAGGGTGCTCACTACTTTACATGTTGCGACGCACCAAGTAGTTCGATATACTCCGCTTTGTCTCCTCCATGTCTCCTCTGATATGGATTCAGCCCGCCTACCATTGGCGGGCTTTTTTTCGTCTGTACGAAGCGCGCCGGTGCGTCCGGGAAGCGCAAAAAACAAAAACCCGGCACTTTGCAGCGCCGGGTTTTTTTGTATTCGCGATTCCGTCAGGGGAAGGCTCAGCCCTTCAGACCCTCATCTTCAGCAGCGCCAATCGCCAGATTCATACACTGGACCGCCGCGCCCGATGCGCCCTTGCCCAGGTTGTCGAGGCGCGCGACGGTCACGAATTGCTCCTCGTTGCCGAACACGAACAGGTCGACGCGGTTCGTATCGTTGTTGGCCTGCACGTCGAACGCGTTGTTGTCGAGGTTGGCTTCGGTGTTGAACGGCATCACGCGCACGAACTTCTCGCCCGCGTAGTACTCGGCGTAGAGCGCGAGCACGTCTTCGGGCTTCGCGGCGCGCGTGAGCTGGCTCGGCGAGTAATAGGTCGTGACCGCCAGACCCTTGTAGAACGGGCCGACGATCGGCGTGAACACGGGCGCGCTCTTGAGGCCGCCGTGGAACGCCATTTCCGGCAGATGCTTGTGCTTGAGGCCGAGCGCATACGGACGCGGGCTCATGAGCTTCGCGTTGCCGCCCGCTTCGTACTCCGCAATCATCGACTTGCCGCCGCCGCTGTAGCCGGTGAGCGAGTAGCTATGCGCCGCAAACTCAGGGGCGACCAGGCCCGCTTCGACGAGCGGACGCATTGCCAGCACGAAGGCCGACGCGTGGCAGCCCGGCACCGCGATGCGCTTGGCGCTGCGCACTTTCTCGCGCTGCGCTTTGGTCAGTTCGGGCAGGCCGTAAGCCCAGTCGGCGTGGGTGCGGAATGCCGTGCTTGCGTCGATCAGCACCGTGCGGTCGTTGTCGACGAGCGTGGCCGACTCGCGCGAGGCGACGTCCGGCAGGCAAAGGAAGGTCACATCCGACGCGTTGATGAGACGGCGGCGTTCCTCGACGTCCTTACGCTTGGCCTCGTCGATCCGCAGGATCTCGACGTCGGCGCGCTGCGACAGGTATTCAAAAATCTTCAGGCCGGTCGTGCCTTCCTGTCCGTCGACAAAAACTTTCGTGCTCATCTCGTTTCCTCTGAAACGCGGGGATTGCGGGCGCCGCCCGCCACGCAGCCCAAGGTTGCGCGGCGATCACCGATACGGCGCGGGAACGGTATTTTAAGACCGTATGCCGTTGCACGTGTGACGCGAGCGGGAAAAAAATCGGGCGTTACCCGTACGGATAAGACCTGAGCCTGTAGAAGCGGTTTCAGGGCGCGAACGCCAGTCAGGCGTTCGCGCGGGCAGGCGGCGCCTGCTCAGGCAAACATCAGGCGGCAGCGCTGCGCCCGGCCAGCCAGCGCGCGGTCACGGCCGCCACGCGCGCGCCAAACGCCTTCGCGGTTTCGAGGTCGCCGGGCGGCGGCGCTTCCTCCGGCGTGGCGTCGGCGGGGGACTGCGCGAGCAGGCCCGTGAAGCCGCCCACGAAATTCAGGTCGTTGCGCGTGGCGGCCTTGGTGTTCGACGGCATCATGCCGGTGCCCGTCCAGATCATGCTGTGCTGCATTGCGAGCGTCACGAAATACTGGATTGTCGAGAACTTGTCGCCGTTCATCGTCGCCGAATTGGTGAAGCCCGCCGCGATCTTGTCCTTCCACTTCTGTGTGAACCAGGCCTTGGAACTTGCGTCGGCGAACTTCTTGAATTCGGCGGCCGGGCCGCCCATGTAGGTCGGCGCGCCGAACACAATGGCGTCGGCAGCGTCGAGATCGGCCCAGCCGGCGTCGTCGATGTCGGCGACGGCCAGCAGCGTCGCATGCGCGCCCGCGTCCTGTAGACCGGCGAACACGGCTTCGGCGAGTTTCTTCGTATGGCCGTAGCCACTGTGATAAGCAACGACGATGCGGGACATGGAGCACTCCAGATGAAGGTCGGAAGTCAGGACGCGCCGCGGTGAATTGGCTGCGCCGTCACATGGTAGCCGCCTGGGCGCGTACGCCTGTCGATCGATGCGCACGCTGCGTGGAAGGACAGTAATTCGGTCCCCGATGCAATCCGTTCAGTTCGCGCGGCGATTGCAAACGTATTGCACCGTTGCGTGTCAGCGTCAGCGGCCGTAGGTGACGGTGAGTTTCGCACTGCCGAGCATGGCGTCTTCGATCTCGTGCTCGAACATCGTCGCGGGGCGGCCAGCGACGAGCGCGAGCTTGTCCACTTTCAGCGCGTAGAGGGTCACAACATAACGATGGGGTTTGCCAGGCGGCGGGCATGGACCACCGTAGCTTTCGCCGCCGAAATCGTTGCGCGCCTCGATGGCGCCCAGCTTGCCAAGTGCGCCCGATGCACTGGCGTTTTCCGGCAGTGTGTGTACGTGCGCGGGAATATTGGCGACGGCCCAGTGCCACCAGCCGCGGCTCGACGCATCGGGGTCGAAGATCGTCACTGCATAGCTGCGTGTGCCCGGTGGCGCATTGCGCCATGTCAATTGCGGCGAACGATTGCCGCCCGTGCAGCTATCCTGATTAAAGACCTGAGGTGCTGCGACGCTCCCGCTGTTTCGAAAATTCGTGCTGCTGAGCACAAAAGCATCCTGCGCCTGTGCGTTATGTGCGTTGATAACGACGCCGGACAGGACGGCAAGCATGGCGGCGCCAAGGCGCAACGTGCGCGCGTGTGCACGCCGGGCGCGGATGAATCTGACGGTGGAATCTTCGCTCTGAGGCGCAGTACGATAGGGTGTGGCGTCAGTGCCGTGCATCGGCCAGTTCTCCTGTATGTTTGTTAAAGACCACTGACGAACTTCTGACGGTTTGCTTCGAATTGTGTCCTGGATCGAATATCGTTCAATATATCGGTATTCAGAGCTTGAGTTCTGGGCCCGCGACGAGGGGTTGCACGAGGAAATCGGCTATAGTCGCGAGCTTTCCGGAGCATCGGGGAATGCGCGGTTCCGGGGATACACGGGGCACTCAAAAATCAATGACGAGCAGGACTGTCTCCACGGAGGGGTAATGCAGCAGCAGCCAATCAGGGTCGTAGTCGCGGACGATCATCCGGTGATCTTGTTCGGTGCGGAGCATGCGCTTCTGAAGTTTCCGGGTATTCAGGTTGTAGCCCGAGCCCGTCAGTCCACCGAACTGATCAAGGCGCTACAGACGACGCCGTGCGACGTGCTCGTGACGGACCTGGCGATGCCGGGCGGTCAGTATGGCGACGGCCTGCCGCTCATCGGCTATTTGCGCCGCAATTTTCCGGATGTTCCCATCGTCGTCCTGACGATGCTTGAAAATGCCGCGCTGCTGAAACGGCTGGGCGAACTGGGCGTGATCGCCGTGGTCCACAAGTCCGACGATCTGAGTCACATCGGCCTCGCGGTTCAGCATGTGAGCCGCAGCCTCGAATACATGAGCCCGCAGGTGAAGCTCGCGCTCGAATCGTTGCGGATCAACAGCGGCGGGAAAAACGATGAAGTGATCCTGTCCAAGCGCGAACTCGAAGTAGTGCGGCTGTTCGTGTCGGGCATGACGATCAAGGAAATCTCCGAGAAGCTCAACCGCAGCATCAAGACGATCAGCACGCAGAAGAATACGGCGATGCGCAAGCTCGGGCTCGATCGCGATTCCGAACTGTTCCAGTACGCGCAGAGCAATGGTCTGCTCAATCTGTCCTCGCATGCGCCCGACGATGGGCTTGGGAGCAAGGTGACGCCCTGAGCCATGTGCCGGCCCGCTTATAGGGCGAGAAAGGGTGAGAAAGGGCGAGAATGAAAAAAGGCCATCCGCCGATGAGGCGGATGGCCTTTTTGCTGCGACGGCAGGCGGCTCACGCTGTCAGGTGAGTCGCCCGCAACGCGCTTATTGCGGTGCCGAGGTCGCGCCGCCGTGCGCCGCCGACCATTCGGCCGGTGCGTGCAGGAACTTCTCGACTTCGTCGAGCGTCTTGGTTTCGAAGTAGCCCGATGCCTTGGCGACGCGCAGCACGTCCCACCACGTGGCGAGCGCGTGCAGATCGACGTCGATGTCCTTCAGGACCGAGACGCTTTCCTTGAAGATGTTGTAGTGGAACAGCACGAAGCAGTGGTTCACCTGCGCGCCTGCGGTACGCAGCGCGTTGACGAAGTTGATCTTGCTGCGGCTGTCCGTGGTCAGGTCTTCGACGAGCAGGACGCGCTGGCCTTCGGTGAGCAGACCTTCGATCTGCGCGTTACGGCCAAAGCCCTTCGGCTTCTTGCGAACGTACTGCATCGGCACCATCAGGCGGTCCGAGAGCCATGCCGCGAACGGGATGCCCGCGGTTTCGCCGCCGGCGACAGCGTCGATCTGCTCGTAGCCGATGTCGCGCAGGATCGTCGCTTCGGCCATTTCCATCAGGCCGCGGCGCACGCGCGGATACGAGATCAGCTTGCGGCAGTCGATATAGACCGGGCTCGCCCAGCCGGAAGTGAAGATGAAGGGCTTTTCCGCGTTGAAGTGAACAGCCTTCACTTCGAGCAGCATTTTCGCGGTTGCGTCCGAGATCGTCTGGCGATCGTAGCCTGTCATGGGCGAATCCTTGGATATGAATATGCGGAGGAGGGTGGGCGCTGGGCCCGGTGGCGCTGGCACGGCGAGTCTGGATGGCGTTGCATCGGAACCCGCGGTGCGCGGCCCGGAAGGCGTTGGTCGTCTGAAGTTTGGCTTCAGGCGGCCCGCTCGGTCCGGACGGCTTCTCTTGCGCGCGTAGGCCGGTATTTTACCCGACTTGACGGTTGCCGACGAGTCGCGCTGTCAGTCGTCCGGGTCCGATGTCGCAGCGCTTGTAGGGCGCGATCGGGCGGGCGGCGTTGGTTGTGACGGCGAGAACACACCAGTAAACTCTCGCCGGTTTTCGTCGGGCTAGCGCCCAGCACAGGATCTTTCGCCATGCCTCTTGCTTCCCGTTCCCCATCTGGTTCCGCTTCGCAGCCGGAATCGGCGCCCGACGATATCGCCGATACCGCCTTCGCGCCTGCCGCGATCGCCCACGCGGACCATGACGGCGCGCCGGGTGGGCACGCCATCCGGGCGCTGATCGCCTCGGTGCTCGGCTACGCGATGGACGGTTTCGATCTGCTGATGCTCGGCTTCATGCTGCCCGCCATCGGCGCGGAACTGCATCTGACGGGCGCGCAGGCCGGTTCGCTCGTCACCTGGACGCTGGTGGGCGCGGTCGTGGGCGGCATCGTGTTCGGCCTTCTCTCTGACCGCTTCGGCCGCGTGCGCGTGCTCACCTGGACCATTCTGCTGTTCGCCGTCTTCACTGGAATGTGCGCGCTCTCGCGCGGTTACGCCGATCTGCTCGTCTATCGCACGATCGCGGGGATTGGCCTGGGCGGCGAGTTCGGTATCGGCATGGCGCTGGTCGCCGAGGCCTGGCCCGCGCGGCTGCGTGCGCGGGCATCGTCCTATGTCGGGCTGGGCTGGCAGGTGGGCGTGCTCGCGGCGGCGCTGCTCACGCCGTGGCTGTTGCCGGTGATCGGCTGGCGCGGCATGTTCGCGGTCGGCCTGCTGCCGGCCGTGGCGTCGTTTGTGGTGCGGCGGCGCGTGGAGGAACCCGGGCTTTTCGTCGCGCACCGTGAGCGCGTGGCACAGGCCGCGCCGCACGAGAAGCCGCGTGCGCTGCGCCTGCTGGTCGCCGACGCCCGCACGGCGCGCGCGAGTCTGGGCGTGGCGGTGCTCTGCTCGGTGCAGAACTTCGGCTATTACGGCCTGATGATCTGGCTGCCCGCCTATCTCTCGAAGTCCTTTGGCTACTCGCTGACGAAGTCCGGCTTCTGGACCGCCGCGACCGTGGCGGGCATGGCATTCGGCATCTGGCTCTTTGGCGTGGCCGCCGACCGCTTCGGCCGCCGGCCGACGTTTCTCGTCTATCAGGTGGGCGCGGTGGTGATGGTGTTCGTCTACGCGCACCTGAGCGCGCCGCTCGCGCTCCTGATCGGCGGCGCAGTCATGGGCGTGTTCGTCAACGGCATGATCGGCGGCTATGGCGCGCTCATTTCCGAGCTCTATCCGACCGCCGCGCGCGCCACTGCGCAGAACGTGCTGTTCAACATCGGCCGGGCGGTGGGCGGCTTCGGGCCGCTCGCGGTTGGTGCGCTCGCCGCGCGCTATTCGTTCACGGTGGCGCTCGGCATGCTGGCCGCGATCTACGTGCTCGACATCCTCGCCACGCTGTTTCTGATTCCTGAACGGCGCGGCGCCGCGCTCGAATAAGGCTGTCGGCAAGGCCGCTTTTGCGCCCCAGGGTGCGGCGCAACGCCGCACTCCTTGCCGAATCAACCGGCATGACGTGCCGCGAGTCTGCAACAAGGGCGTCACGACGTCGCAATAATCGCGTGGATGACGCCTTGCGCGACGGGGCTCGCGATGTGGCGCCCGTGTCGCGAACCGCACGCATTGTTACGCACCGATTCGACAAATGCGCCGTACGCCGTCCATATGCCGTCAATGCGTGCGCGCAGGCCGTGGGCTTGCGCCTCGCAGCGCGACGCTTTCGATGCGAAGCGCACGCACCACAAATCTCCGGTATCAGTCTTTGACCCAAGTCGCCTCGAACATTACGAGGTGTACACTAATTGCCCCGCTTTTTTGCCGGCGTCGTTTCGCCTGTGAACCGGGCGCGTCGCTGTCGAAGCCGATGCGCACGCGCTGAGCACGAGTCGAGCAAATCGGCGGGACTACGAACATAAACATTCCTCTCGTCTCTCACGTCTGGCAGGCCCGAAAATGGATGAACAACTGAAGCAAAGCGCGCTCGCTTATCACCAGAATCCGAAGCCCGGCAAGATTTCGGTCACGCCGACCAAACCGCTCTCGAACCAGCTCGACCTCTCGCTCGCGTATTCGCCGGGTGTCGCCGCCGCGTGCGAAGCGATCCACGCCGATCCGCTCGACGCGCAGAAGTACACCTCGCGCGGCAACCTCGTCGGCGTCGTGACCAACGGCACGGCCGTGCTCGGTCTCGGCAACATCGGCCCGCTCGCGGCCAAGCCGGTGATGGAAGGCAAGGGGTGCCTCTTCAAGAAGTTCGCCGGCATCGACGTGTTCGACATCGAACTCGACGAATCGGACCCGGACAAGCTCGTCGAAGCCATCGCGATGCTCGAGCCCACGCTCGGCGGCATCAACCTCGAAGACATCAAGGCGCCCGAGTGCTTCTACATCGAGCAGAAGCTGCGCGAGCGCATGAAGATCCCCGTCTTCCACGACGACCAGCACGGCACGGCGATCATTGCTTCGGCGGCCATCCTCAACGGCCTGAAGGTCGTGGGCAAGGAACTGGGCAGCATCAAGCTGGTGTGCTCGGGTGCGGGCGCGGCGGCGATCGCCTGTCTGGACCTGCTGGTCAAGCTCGGCGCGAAGAAGGAAAACATCCTCGTCACGGATTCGAAGGGCGTGATCTTTGAGGGTCGCGGCAACCTTGATCCGTCGAAGCAGCGCTACGCGGCGCACACCGAAGCGCGCACGCTCGCCGACGCCATCAAGGGCGCGGACGTGTTCCTCGGCTGCTCGAGCGCAGGCGTGCTGAAGGCCGAGATGGTCGTCGACATGGGCACCACGCCGCTGATTCTGGCGCTGGCAAATCCGGAACCGGAAATCCGCCCGGAAGAAGCCAAGCGTGTGCGCCCGGACGCGATCATCGCCACCGGCCGTTCGGACTACCCGAACCAGGTCAACAACGTGCTGTGCTTCCCGTTCATCTTCCGCGGCGCGCTGGATGTGGGCGCGACGACCATCACGGAAGAGATGAAGCTCGCGTGCGTGCGCGCGATTGCCGAACTCGCGGAAGAAACCGACCAGGGCGACGAAGTGGCGAAGGCCTATGAAGGCCACACGCTCGAATTCGGCCCGGAATACCTGATTCCGAAGCCTTTCGATCCGCGCCTGATCATCAAGATCGCGCCGGCTGTCGCGCAAGCCGCGATGGATTCGGGCGTGGCCACGCGCCCGATCGAAGACATGGATGCGTACCGCGAGCAGCTGGGCGCGACCGTCTATCGTACGGGCATGGTGATGCGTCCGGTGTTCGCGGCGGCCAAGGCCAACAACGCGCGCATCGTGTTCGCGGAAGGCGAGGACGAGCGCGTGCTGCGCGCGGCGCAATTCGTGCTGACGGAAAAGATTGCGCGTCCGATCATCGTCGGCCGCCCGTCGGTCGTTGAAATGCGTCTGAAGAAGATGGGCTCGAAGCTGCGTGCGGGCACCGACTTCGAGATCGTCGATCCGGAGGACGATCCGCGCTTCCAGAAGAGCTGGCAGGCGTATCACGAACTGGGCGCGCGCCAGGGCATCACGCCGGAAGTGGCGAAGGCCTCGATGCGCAAGTTCAACACGCTGATCAGCGCGATCCTCGTGCATCTGGGCGACGCCGACGGCATGATCTGCGGTCTGCTCAACAGCTTCGACTACCACCTGAAGTTCGTCGAGCAGGTGTTCGGCAAGGCTAAGGAAGCCGAAAACTACGCGGCCATGAACCTGCTGATGCTGCCGGGCCGCAACCTGTTCATCAGCGACACCTACGTGAACGAAGTGCCGAGCGCCGAACAGCTCGCAGACATGACGATCCTCGCCGCGCGCGAGATCGAGAAGTTCGGCATCACGCCGAAGGTCGCGCTGCTGTCGTCGTCGAATTTCGGCAGCGTGCGTTCGTCGACGTCGCAGCGCATGCAGGCTGCGCGCGAACTGCTCGCGCAACGCGCACCGCAACTCGAAGTCGATGGCGAAATGCACGGCGACGCAGCGCTCTCCGAGCTGATCCGCAAGCAGTCGTTCCCGGGCACGACGCTCACGGGCGAAGCGAACCTGCTGATCATGCCGAACGTGGAAGCGGCGAACATCGCGTACAACCTGCTGAAGACGATCGGCGGCGAAGGCGTGACGGTCGGCCCGTTCCTGCTGGGCGCTTCGAAGCCGGTGCACATCCTCACGCCGGCGGCGACGGTGCGACGCATCATCAACATGACGGCGGTGGCTTCGGCCAATGCTGCTGTGAACAAGGCGGCAGCGAAGTAAGGCTGCGCTTTTGTTGATCGCCTGATGTGAAAAGGGCGCTCCGTATTGCACGGAGCGCCCTTTGTTTTTACTGCTTCAACGAACCCTCAAGCCAAACCCTCAAGCTGCGTGCCGCGCCGCGCCATTCTCCGGCGAGCGCCACTTCGCGAGCAGCGTGGCCCACTTCGTACGCGTGGCCTTGAGGTTGTTCTCCTTCACGTGGCCATAGCCGCGAATCGCGTCGGGCAGATTCGCCAGTTCCAGCGCGAGCGGCAGATTCGCCTCGCTCAACCCGCCGATCACTTCACGCATCAGCGTTTCATACTCGGCGATCAGCGCGCGTTCGTGGCGGCGTTCCTCGGTGCGACCGAACGGGTCGAGCCCCGTGCCGCGCAGGAACTTGAGCTTCGAGAGCACACGCATGGCTGTGAGCATGCGCGGACCGTACTGCTTCTTCTGCAGACGGCCTTTGTCGTCGTGCTTCGCGATCGAGGGCGGCGCGAGATGGAAGTTGAGTTTCCAGTCGCCTTCGAAGCTCGCCTTGATCTTCTCGACGAAAGCCGGATCGGCATAAAGACGCGCGACTTCGTACTCGTCCTTGTAGGCCATCAGCTTGTGCAGGTTCTTCGCGATGGCTTCCGTGAGCGCCTGCTGGCCATCCGCGCGTTCGAGCTTCGATTCCGCACGGCGCACGTCCTCGACGAATGCGCGATAACGCTGCGCATAGGCCTCGTTCTGGTACGCGACGAGATACTGCGCACGCTTCTCGATCAACGCATCGAGCGCCTTCGGCGAATGGAGCGAGACGATCTTCGCGCCTGCGGCGTTGGACTCGGTCGAAGGCTTCTTCGCCAGCGCGTCGACGGCCGCGCGATCGTGCGCGACGCGGCGGCCCCATTCGAACGCCGCGAGATTCTTCTCGACCTGCACCGCGTTCAACTCGATCGCGCGCGTGAGCGATTCGTGCGTGAGCGGCAGCCAGCCCTTTTGCCACGCATAACCGAGCACGAACGGGTTCGTGTAGATCGCGTCGCCCAGCAGCGCGAGCGCGTAGCGGTTGGCATCGACGATGGCGACGTTGTCCGCGCCCGCTGCCGCGCGCACGTCGGCTTCGGTGTTCGAACCCGGGAATTGCCACTGCGGGTTTTTGATGAACTCGGCCGTCGGCGTGGCCGCGCTGTTGAGCACGACGTGCGTTTGCCCGGCCTGCATGCGCGAGACGCAGTCGTCGCCTGCCGTGACGATGGCGTCGCAGCCGATCACGAGACTCGCTTCGCCCATTGCGATGCGGGTGGCGTGGATGTCGGCGGGGCGGTTGGCGATCTGCACGTGGCTCATCACGGCGCCGCCCTTTTGTGCGAGGCCGGTCACGTCGAGCACGGTCACGCCCTTGGCTTCGAGGTGCGCGGCCATGCCGAGCAGCGCGCCGATCGTCACCACGCCGGTGCCGCCCACGCCCGTGACGAGCACGCCGTAGGGGCGGCCGATGGCGGGCACGTCGGGCGTTGGGACCGGCGGCATCGCCTCGTTCGCGACGCGGTCGGTCTTCGGCTTGCGCAACTGGCCGCCTTCGACGGTCACGAAGCTCGGGCAGAAGCCGTTCACGCACGAGTAGTCCTTGTTGCAGGTGGACTGGTTGATCTGGCGCTTCGTACCGTACTCGGTGTCGAGCGGCTCCACCGAGAGGCAGTTCGACTGCACCGAGCAATCGCCGCAGCCTTCGCAAACGGCCTCGTTGATCACTACGCGCTTCGCCGGATCCGGATACGTGCCGCGTTTGCGGCGGCGGCGCTTTTCCGTGGCGCAGGTCTGGTCGTAGATCAGGATGGTCGTGCCGGCGATTTCGCGCAGCTCGCGCTGCATCGCGTCGAGCTGGTCGCGATGGTGGATCGTCACGCCCGGCGCGAGCTTCGCCGTGACTTCGCCGTCGTACTTTTCAGGATCGTCGGTCACGATCACGATCTTCGCCGCGCCTTCCGAGGCGAGCTGGTGCGTGATCTGCGGAATCGTCAGCACGCCGTCGACGGGCTGGCCGCCCGTCATGGCGACCGCGTCGTTGTAGAGGATCTTGTAGGTGATGTTCGCCTTCGAGGCGATGGCGGCGCGGATCGCGAGCAGGCCAGAGTGGAAGTAGGTGCCGTCGCCAAGATTCGCGAACACGTGCTTGTCGTTCGAGAACGGCGCCTGGCCGACCCAGGCCACACCCTCGCCGCCCATCTGGCTGAAGGTGCTGGTGCTGCGGTCCATCCACACGGTCATATAGTGACAGCCGATGCCGGCCATCGCGCGCGAGCCTTCCGGCACGTTGGTCGACGTGTTGTGCGGGCAACCCGAGCAGAACCACGGCTTGCGCTCGACCTGCACGCGCGGCTTCGCGAGCGCTCTTTCCTTCGCCTCGATCACGGCGATGCGCGCCGCAATGCGCGCGCGCACGTCGGACGGCAGATCGAGCTTGTCCAGACGCGTGGCGATCGCCTTGGCGATGATCGCGGGCGAGAGTTCGTAGTGCGCGGGCAGGAGCCAGTTGCCCATCGGCACGGACCATTCGCCGCCGGCGCCGTCCTTCTCGTCGAATTTGCCGTACACGCGCGGGCGCTGCGCGTCGGGCCAGTTGTACAGCTCTTCCTTGATCGCGTATTCGAGGATCTGGCGCTTTTCCTCGACCACGAGAATCTCTTCGAGCCCGCGCGCGAACGCATGCGCGCCTTGCGCTTCGAGCGGCCACACGCAGCCGACCTTGTAGAGGCGAATGCCAATGCGCGAGCAGGTTTCGTCGTCCAGACCCAGATCGGTAAGCGCCTGGCGCACGTCCAGATAGGCCTTGCCGCCGGTCATGATGCCGAAGCGCGCCTGCGGCGAATCGATCTCGATGCGGTCGAGCTTGTTGGCGCGCACGTAGGCGAGCGCCGCGTACCACTTGTAGTCGAGCAGCCGCGCTTCCTGCACGAGCGGCGGATCGGGCCAGCGGATGTTCAGGCCGCCCTCGGGCATCAGGAAATCTTCAGGCAGCACGATGCGCGTGCGATACGGATCGATCTCGACCGATGCCGACGATTCCACCACGTCGGTCACGCACTTCATCGCGACCCAGAGGCCGGAGTAGCGGCTCATCGCCCAGCCGTGCAGGCCGAAATCGAGATATTCCTGCACGTTCGATGGGAACAGCACCGGCAGGCCGCAGGCCTTGAAGATGTGCTCCGACTGGTGCGCGAGCGTCGAAGACTTGGCCGCATGGTCGTCGCCGGCGAGCACGAGCACGCCGCCGTGACGCGACGAGCCGGCCGAGTTGCCGTGCTTGAACACGTCGCCGCAGCGGTCGACGCCGGGGCCCTTGCCGTACCACATCGAGAACACGCCTTCGTATTTCGCCGACGGATACAGGTTCACCTGCTGCGAACCCCAGACGGCGGTCGCGGCGAGGTCTTCGTTGACGCCGGGCTGAAAAACGATGCCATGGGCGGCGAGATGCTGCTTCGCCTTCCAGAGCGACTGATCGAGACCGCCCAGAGGCGAGCCGCGATAGCCTGAGATGAACCCCGCGGTATTGAGACCGGCGGCCTTGTCGCGTTCCTGTTGCAGCATCGGCAGGCGGACCAGCGCCTGGATGCCGCTCATGTACGCGCGGCCGCGTTCGAGGGTGTATTTATCGTCGAGCGTGACGGAAGCGAGTGCGGCTTCGAGCGAAGCGCGCTGACCTGCGTCTAGCGGGGCATTCATTATTTGTCTTCCTCCATCCAACCAATCCGTTGTGGGATCGCCAGAACTTTCGGGTGGCCGCTGCATCTTGTGAATGCGTTGGCCGGGCTCGCCATATTGGCGTCTTTTTTTCGATAGTAGCACTCGGACAAACCCGCCGCTGCGCGCGTTCCGCCCCATAAAAGCGGCGAAATCCGACGTGTTGCATCCGTTATTCCGACTGCGGCGCCGTGACTCGCCTCAGGCTCGCGGGGCCCGTGTAACAAAGGATGTATCGGAATTGAGTGCCACGTAACATCGTGTAAATGTTGCACTGACGGGGAACCGGTCTTGAATATCCTGTCTAACTCCCTCACCTGTGCGAACCGCGTGGCGCCCATCCATTATTGGGGTGCTAACGTGGAGAGCTCAGTGAGAGCAAGTCTGAAAAAAGGAGTACATAAGATGAACAATCGACATATCCAGACCTTCCTGACGGTTTCGGCTGCGTTCTTCGCCATGAGCGCGCCCCTGCATTCGAACGCCCGCACCCAGAGCGCGGCGAATGCAACGACGTCGTGCGCGCAGTACACGCTGTGCGCGAAGGTCGATGCGAATGCCGTACTGGCCACCAAGGCCGAGCGCTAAGCGCTAAAGGTTTCACGACGATGTTGCGCTGATCCTCGCGACATCCCATTCACCAGAGTCCGCCACCGAGGTGTGCGGCGCCGGGCTCGAAAACTAAAAAGGGCGAAGATCGCGTGATCTTCGCCCTTTTTGCGTTTACTACCCGATTACCGCGCGCTAACCGGCATGAGGCTTACGCCTTGTCCTGCACCACGCCGCGGCGAATCTGATCGAGTTCGATCGACTCGAACAGCGCCTTGAAATTGCCCTCGCCGAAGCCCTGATTGCCCTTGCGCTGGATGATTTCGAAGAAGATCGGGCCGATCTGGTTCTCCGTGAAGATCTGCAACAGCAGGTCTTCCGGCAGGCCGTCGATCAGGATCTTGCGTTTCTTCAGTTCGTCGAGCGGCTCGGTGTGGCCGGGAATGCGGCGGTTCACCAGTTCGTAATACGTGTCGATCGTATCGAGCAGCGCGATTTTCGAGGCGCGCAGGCCATCGACCGTCCCGTAGATGTCGTTGGTGCCGAGCGCGATGTGCTGGATGCCCTCGCCGTGATAGGCGTCGAGGTATTCCTGGATCTGGCCGGCCGTCTCGCCGCCTTCCTCGTTGATCGGGATGCGAATCTTGCCGCACGGCGAGGTCATCGCCTTCGACTTCACGCCCGTCACCTTGCCTTCGATGTCGAAGTAGCGGATTTCGCGGAAGTTGAACAGGCGCTCGTAGAACTCCGCCCACTCAGCCATACGGCCACGATGGACGTTGTGCGTCAGGTGGTCGATGTAGGTCAGGCCGTGGCCGACCGGGTTCTGGTCCGCGCCTTCGATCGGCACGAAATCGACGTCATAGATGCTGATGTCGCCGATACTGCCCGGCGCCGCACCGTTCTTGCCACGCCAGCGGTCCACGAAGTAAATCAGCGAGTCGCCAATCCCCTTGATGGCCGGGATGTTCAGCTCCATCGGGCCGGTCTTGTTGTCGAAGCCCCAGGCGCCCAGATCGAGCGCGTGCTTGTAGGCCTTGGCGGCGTCGTCCACGCGGAACGCGATCGCGCAGATCGACGGGCCATGCAGGCGCGCGAAGCGCTGGGCGAACGAATCGGGCTCGCCGTTGACGATGAAGTTGATGTCGCCCTGACGGTAAAGCGTCACATCCTTGTGACGGTGGCGCGCGACGGCGGTGAAGCCCATGCGCTCGAACAGCTTGCCCAGCGCCACGGGGTCCGGCGCGGTGTATTCGATGAATTCGAAGCCGTCAGTGCCGACGGGGTTCTCCCAGGTGGGGACCTGCATGGTTGTCTCCTTGATGTCGATCGAATGGTTGAATTCGGCGATGAAGTCGGTGATCACATGCGGCAAAGTGTAGCTGTGGGGTTTGGGCGAAAACTTGCGAACTTAATCGTGTGGCTGGCTATTTGAGCTATAAACTGCCCTCATATCACTATGGGACGGCAGAAAATGGCGAGCATCGAACTGGACGCAATCGACCGGCGAATTCTGGCGATTCTTCAGGAAAATGGCCGGCTCTCGAATCAGGAGATCGCCGAGCGTGTGAATCTGTCGCCCAGCCCCTGTTTGCGGCGCATCCGTCGGCTGGAGGAGAGCGGGGTGATCCGCACCTATGTCGCGTTGCTCGACGCGCAGCAACTCGGCCTCGATCTGCTCGCCTATGTGAACGTGCGGCTGGAAAAGCGCGGGCCGACGGCGTCGGGGCGCGAAGGGGTCACGCACGCGGAGCTGTTTCGCGCGGCGGTGCAGACCTGGCCGGAAGTGGTGGCCTGCCACGCGATGACGGGCGATATGGATTTCCTGCTGCGCGTGCAGGTGGAGGACATGGCGCACTTCTCGCGCTTCGTGCAGGATCAGTTGCTGCACCATCCGTCGGTGATCGACGTGCGTTCCAGCTTCTCCCTGCAGACCTTCAAGGAGACCACGGCGCTGCCGATCCCCAAGACGTAAAAAAAGCGGCCTCAGCCGCTTTTTTTAATTCGTGTTCAACCCTGCCGGGGCAGGAGTCATGCCGCGATCGCTTGCGGCAGCATGGTCTCGATCAGTTTCGATGCGTTGCGAGCCTGACGTTTGAGCGCGTAGTCGAACACGGCGGCCTGCTCCTGGAGCATTTCCGCGATGATGCTGCTCTGGTCGGCCGGTTCGAGCGAGAGATACGCGTCGGCTTCGCCGTAGGCGTACTCGATCTTCATGCCCGACTTCTTGGCGATGTGCATCATCGTCGAGTTGCGCGACAGGCAGTGCATGTACAGCGTGGTCACGTGCGTGTTGCGGCTGCGGATGGCGGCGCGCTCGAACAGCTTCGAGCCGATGCCCTGGCCGCGCGCGCTTTCCAGCACCGACACGCCGAACTCGGCCGTGCGGCCGTTGCCGTCCGCCGGCAGATAGGCCAGATGGCCGACGCCCACGAGTTGCAGTTGATGGTCGAACACGCCGAACACGGTGTCGCGCGTGAAGTCCATCGAGCGCACGTAGTTCTCGATCACGTGGTCGGGCGCGGCCTGGCCGAAACGCAGCAGGCGGTCGTCGCTATCGAGCGTGAGAAAGTGCGCGAGCAGGCGTTCGCGGTCGGCCGAGGTGAGCACGCGCACCATAGCCGGCGAATGTCCGGACGTCAGCGGGCGAGCGGATGCGAGGATCGGCTCGTTGGCTTGGGTCGAAATCGTGGTCATGGTGGGTTCTCCCTGAAATACGAAACGCGGCGCATGCATGATGCGCCGCAAAACGAATTCTAGCGGAAACCCTGGGTGCGATCTAGGGAAAACCCGGATTACGGATTTGAGTGTTGCGCCTAATTAATAAATTTAGACGCGTAACTATTTGATTTTTAATGGGTATCCGGGCTGAATAGCTTGACGCGTCAACTGTTGTGACTGCACATCATGTTGCGGTGCATCAATCTGGCCCGAAAATACGGCAGGCCTCAGGCGTTCTGAAGTCCGTGATCCATGACGGCGATCACCTGTTCGGCGAAGTCGCGGTAGCCCATGCGGCCGCCCGGCTTGAGCCAGGTGAACGTCCAGTTGATCATGCCGAACAGCATCATGGTCAGCGCGGTCTGGTTCTCCGCCGTCACGCGGCCAGGGTAGGCGCGCGCAAGCTGGCGGGTAAAGGCGGCGACCACGTCGCGCTGGCGGTTCAGGACGATTTCGCGCTGCGCATCGACGAGGTATTTCACGTCGTTGAGCAGGGCTACATGGCGGCTGTGCGAGGTCTCGTACTCGGCGAGAAACGCGCGGATCAGTTCGGCGAAGCACTCGCGTTCGTCTAGGCCGCGCCGCTGGCTCGCGCCTTCCACCTCGGCGATGATCAACATCAGCCGCTTGGTGTAGCGGTCGAGCAGATCGAAAAGGATCGCTTCCTTGCTCTCGTAGTAGTGATAGAGGCGCGCCTTCGAGGTGCCGCTCGCTGCTGCGAGGTCGGACATCGACGTACTCGGATAGCTCGTCT
Source organism: Paraburkholderia sp. J67 (assembly GCF_905220265.1). NCBI lineage: Bacteria > Pseudomonadati > Pseudomonadota > Betaproteobacteria > Burkholderiales > Burkholderiaceae > Paraburkholderia > Paraburkholderia sp. J67. The sequence continues at coordinate 6,672 of NZ_CAJMZK010000043.1, read as the reverse complement.
GGGCGAATTTGGCCGCGGCCAGTTCGAGGATCTGGTCGCGCTGGGTTTCGTGGTCGGGCGCTCGGGTACGGGCCATAAATATCAGCAGGGATTCAGCAAGGGATCAGCGGGAAAGGGACAGGTGCGCGGCGGCGTGCACCGAGATGGGGCGTGCGGTGCGCGGGTCCTGGGCCGGCGCGCCGGTGCGGGCGGCGCACAGGTCGTCGCGCAGTCGCAGTTCGCCCGCCGCGGCCAGCTCGCGCAGGCGCCAGAGTACGACCGGTTCGCCGACCGTGAAGCCCGCGCCGCCGCGCACGAGCGCCGCGCCGAGCGTATCGCAGGCGAGCCAGGGCTCGCTCGGTGCTGCGGCTTCACCCAGGATGTCGAGAATGAGCGCGTCGAGATCGGCCCAGGTGCCGCTCGTAAAAGTGTTGTCGCGCCAGCGGCGCGTCTCGCCATTGGCGAACTTCGCCTCCTGCCATTCGAGCGCGAGGCGCGTGATGCGCAGCACCGAGATCGGCGCGGCATCCGGCAGGCGGACTTGCAGGCGTGCGACGGCTTCGCCCGGGTTGTCGGCTAGAGTCGCCAGATCGGCGGCGGCCAGGCGGACTTCGTTCAGGCGCTGCGGCGCATTGCGCAGCCGGTAGCAGACGCGCCGCAGTGCGAGCTGGTCGGCGGCGTCGTGCGTGTGCCAGATCACCACGTGGGCGTTTGCGTCGTTCTCGTCCTCCAGCGCCACGAGCGCCGCGCAATCGTCCTGCGCGAGCGTCGCCGGCACGCCGTCGATGCGCTGCCAGAACGCCGCGCGCTGCGCCGCACCTGGATTGCCCTCGGCGTCGATGTCACGCAGCGGCCCGACCGTGAGGTCGTCGGCCAGTGCGATCACGCGCTCGGCCGAAGCGCTCGCCGCCGTCATGGGCTGGCGTGCCTGCAGGGCCTGACGCAGCGCGGCCGCTGCCGGCTCGCCGTGGATGAGGTGAATCGTGGTCATCGACAACTCGTTGCGCTCACCATGAACGCCTTGAACGACTAGTAACTGTCAACAGTGCGCGACGGCTGCACAAGACAAAGGGCCGCCCGCACCGATGCAGCGCTGCGCTGCACCACTCGCGGGCGGCCCCTAGTGTAAGCGGATCGCCTGAGCGCCGAAAGCGTACTGTTGCTCTAAGTTCTATTGGTGAAGCGAACAGACCCCCGAAGCGCCAGGTTATGCCATCCGGCGCTTTTTTTGCCGATCGGCTTATCGTTCGTCGAAACTGACCACCACGCGCTCGCTGACCGGATGGCACTGGCAGGTCAGCACGAAGCCGTCCTTCACTTCCTGCTCTTCGAGCGTGTAGTTCTTGTCCATCTTCACCTCGCCTTCGAGCACCTTCGCGCGGCAGGTGCAGCACACGCCACCCTTGCACGCGTAGGGCAGCGCGAGGCCGGCCTTCAGGCCGACGTCGAGCAGGCTCACGCCCTCGTAGGGCAGGCGCAGCTTGCGCTTCTTGCCGTCGATCACGATCTCCAGATCGGCGGCCGGGGTGTTTTCGGTGATTTCGACCGCGGGTACGCCCGCCTGCGGCAGCGGCGAGCCGAAGCGTTCGACGTGTACCTGCTGCGGCGCCACGCCCGCCTCCTTGAGCGCGGCTTCGGCGGCATCCATCATCGGGCCGGGGCCGCAGATGAAGGCTTCGTCGATTTCCTCGGCCGGCAGCAGCGACTCGATGAAGGCCGCGCACTTGTCCTGATCGAGTACGCCGTTGAAGAGTTCAACGTCTTGCAAGTCGTCGGAGAGGACGTGGTAGAGGCGGAAGCGATCCATGAAGCGGTTCTTCAGGTCTTCCAGATCCTCGGCGAACATGATCGCGTCCACGCTGCGGTTGCCGTAGACCAGCGTGAAGGCGCTGCGCGGCTCGGTTTCCAGCGTCGTCTTGATGATCGCCAGCACCGGCGTGATGCCCGAGCCGCCCGAGAACGCCACGTAGTGCTTGCCGTGCTCGGCGTTCAGGTGCGTGAAGAAGCGGCCGTCCGGCGTCATCACCTCGATTTCGTGACCAGGAGCTAGCTGGTCGAACGCGAAGTTCGAAAACCGCCCGCCGCGCACGCGCTTGATGCCGATGCGCAACTCGCCGTCGCGATCGTAGTCGGTCACGCCGACGCAGATCGAGTACGAGCGGCGCGTTTCTTCGCCGTCGATGTGGGTCTTGAGCGTGACGAACTGCCCTTGCGTGAAGCGATACGCGTCGCGCAGCTCGGGCGGAACCTCGAATGCGACGGAGACCGCGTCGGCGGTTTCGGGACGTACTTCGCGGATGCGCAGCGAATGGAATTGCGGGGTGGCCATATCAGTACGGTTTGAAGTAGTCGAAGGGTTCGCGGCAGTCGATGCAACGGTAGAGCGCCTTGCAGGCGGTCGAGCCGAACTGCGCGAGGCGCTCGGTGTGCTTCGAGCCGCAGCGCGGGCAGACGGGCGCGGGCAGCTTCGGCATGAAGGTGATGGGCTGTTCGCCGGCACCTTGCGCCGCGCCACCGCAGTTGCCCGTGGGCGGCGCGATGCCGTAGGCGCGCAGCTTTTCGCGCGCTTCGTCGGTGATCCAGTCGGTGGTCCAGGCGGGCGAGAGCGTGGTCGCGATGCGGTACGGCGCGATCTGCGCGGCGTCGAGCGCGTGCGCGACGTCTTCGGCGATCTGCGACATCGCCGGGCAGCCCGAATAGGTGGGCGTGATGACCACTTCGAGGTGGCCGTCGTCGGCGCGGCGCACGTCGCGCAGAATGCCAAGCTCGCGGATCGACACGACCGGAATTTCCGGATCGGGCACCGATTCGAGTGCTTGCCAGGCGCGTTCGAGCGCGCGGTCTGCCGTTGTTTGCATCGTCATGTCCTCTTGATACCTGGGCCGATTCGCTGCGTCGCTTACCAGCGCGCGTCGGGATGCTGGCGCGCGAGGCTCTGCATTTCGGCGAGCACGAAGCCCATGTGTTCCGAATGCTCGCCGAGCTTGCCGGTCGTGACGTGCTTCACGGGCGCGGGGGCTGTGAGCGTGGCTTCTTCAAGGGCGGCTTCGACGTCGGCACGCCACGCGGCTTCCAGCTGCGCGGTGAGCGGCGCGATGCCCGCTTCCGCCACGCTGGCTTCCACGGCGTCCGTGCTGAAGAACTCGCGCGTGTAAGGCATCAGCCAGTCGAGCGCGTCCTGGGCGCGGCGGTGCGATTCCTCGGTGCCGTCGCCGAAGCGGATCAGCCATTCGCGCGCGTGATGCACGTGGTAGCGCGTTTCCTTGATCGAGCGCTCGGCGATTGCGGCCAACTGGGGATCGGCGGAGCGCAGCAGCGCGGTCCACAGATGCGCCATCAGCGACGCATAGAGGAAGTTGCGCACGATCGTCACGGCGTAGTCGTTGGCCGAGTGCGTCGTGCCGGCGAGCGGGCCGAAGTGCGGCAGCTCGGCGAGCGTGTAATTCGCGAACTCGCGCTCGGCGCGGAAGTAGGCGTAATCGTCTTCGGTGCGCTCGCGGCCGTTGAGCGCCTTTTCGAGCGTGGCGGCGTGCGTGTAGAGCAGGCGCGCCTGACCGATCAGGTCGAGGCTCATATTGGCGAGCGCGATGTCCTCTTCGAGGATCGGGCCGTGGCCGCACCATTCCGTGTTGCGCTGACCGAGGATCAGCGCCGTATCGGCGAGGCGCAGCACGTACGCGAGTTGTTCGGGCGTGGGCGTCGTCATGTTGCGCTCTTACATGTGGTTGACTTCATCGGGCAGCGTATAGAACGTCGGGTGGCGGTAGATCTTGTCGCCAGCCGGTTCGAACAGTTCGGCCTTTTCATTCGGATCGGACGCCGTGATCGCCGACGACGGCACCACCCAGATGCTCACGCCTTCCTGACGGCGCGTGTAGACGTCGCGCGCCATGCGCAGCGCCATCGAGGCGTCGGCGGCGTGCAGGCTGCCGCAGTGCTTGTGGTCGAGGCCCTGCTTGCTGCGCACGAACACTTCCCAGATCGGCCATTCCTTGTTCATCTCTGATCTCCTGATGTCTCTTTCGTCTCGGTCGTTGCGGTCGGTCAGGCGGCCTGCTGTTGCGCGCGCTGACGCTGCTTTTCGGCGTGGGCGAGGGCCGCTTCACGCACCCATGCGCCTTCGTTGTGGGCCTTTACGCGTGTGCCGAGGCGTTCGCGGTTGCACGGGCCGTCGCCGTTGACGACGCGCCAGAATTCTTCCCAGTCGATCGTGCCGTAGTCGTGATGGCCGCGCGCCTCGTTCCACTTGAGATCCGGGTCGGGCAGCGTGACGCCGAGCACCTTGGCCTGGTCGACCGTGGCATCGACGAACTTCTGGCGCAGGTCGTCATTCGAGATGCGCTTGATGCCCCATTTGGCCGACTGGTTGCTGTGCACCGAATCGGCATCGCCCGGGCCGAACATCATCAGCACCGGCCACCACCAGCGGTTGACGGCCTGTTGGACGAGTTCGCGCTGTGCATCGGTGCCGCTCATCATGGCGAGCAGGGCGTCGAAGCCCTGACGCTGATGGAACGACTCTTCCTTGCAGATGCGGATCATGGCGCGCGCATAGGGGCCGTAGGTGCAGCGGCACAGCGGAATCTGGTTCATGATCGCGGCGCCGTCGACCAGCCAGCCGATCACGCCGACGTCCGCCCATGTGGGCGTGGGGTAGTTGAAGATGCTCGAGTACTTGGCCTTGCCCGCGTGCAGCGCATCGATCAGCTGATCGCGCGAGACGCCCAGCGTTTCCGCCGCGCTATAGAGATAGAGGCCATGGCCCGCTTCGTCCTGCACCTTGGCGAGCAGGATCGCCTTGCGCTTGAGGCTGGGCGCACGGCTGATCCAGTTGCCCTCGGGCAGCATGCCGACGATTTCCGAATGCGCGTGCTGCGAAATCTGGCGAACCAGCGTCTTGCGGTAGGCGTCGGGCATCCAGTCCTGCGGCTCGATCTTGCCGTCGACGGCCATGATCGCGTCGAACTGCGCCTGCTCCGGCGAGGCCGCCGCCGCGTCCAGCGGGGCGACGTTGCCTGGAATGTCGAGGGATTGCGTGTACATGGGGACGCTCTCGTCGGTGTTAGGTGTGGGGTGCAGTATAAACCAACCGACCGGTCGGTAAATGAATATTTTGAGCTTGCGCAAAAGGGCGCGAACGAGGTGCGGAGCTCGCGGGATTGCTCTGTTTGAGTTTTAGTGGAGTTTTCGTGCGTAGGCCGCGTCCTCTGGCGGAAATCTGGGGTATGCACGTCGTGTCGTTCTGCGCCGCGCGGCTTGTCAGGAGGATGGAAGGTTGCGATCCGGGGCATGGGGCACAATGGGCGCTTTGCTGATCACCCGCGCACCCGCCCGCATGAAGATTTCCTTTGCTACCACCGCAGCGCTGATCGCTTCGATCGGCATCGCCGCGCCTGTTTTTGCACAGCAGTCGGCCCCACAAGCCTCCGGCGCCCATTGGGTGACGAGTTGGGCCACGGCGCTCCAGTCCATTCCTCAACGTGATGCGTTGCCGCCGCTTTATCGCGCGCCTGAAGTTGCGGGCCGCACGGTTCGTCAGATCGTTTATCCGACGCTCGGCGGCGACGTGGCGCGTGTGCGCATCAGCAATCTCTATGGCCGTGCGCCGCTCGTGATCCAGGCAATGGCGATCGCGCCCTCGGCGGGCGGCGCAGCGGTGAGTCAGGCCGAGAGTGTGCGGGTGACTTTCGGCGGCCGGGAGGCGGTGTCGCTGCCGCCTGGTGGAGAGCTCGATAGCGATCCGGTTCGTATCGGCTTGAAGCGCGGTGCGCCGTATGCCATCAGCAGCTATATGGGAGCCGAACAGAAGATGGTGGCCTGGCATCGTGTGTCGAGCCAGGTGAACTACGTCTCGCGGCCGGGTGACCATGTCGCCAATCCGTCGAGCGGGGCGTTCGTGCAGCGCTTCACGCAATACGCGTGGGTGACGGGGCTGGCGGTCGAGGCGCCTGGCGGGCAGACGATCGCGGCGATCGGCGACTCCATTACCGATGGCATGCGCTCGTCGCTGAACGAAAACCGTCGCTGGCCGGACGCGCTAGCGCGCCGTCTCGCGCGCGAGCAGGGGGCGCATCTTGCGGTGATCGACCTCGGCATTAGTGGTAACCGGCTGCTCAGCGATTCGCCGTGCTACGGAGAGGCGCTCGAGCGCCGCTTCCAGCGCGACGCGCTTGGACATGCAGGGGTGCGTACGGCGGTGCTGCTGATCGGCATCAATGACATCAACTTCCAGTCGATGCCGCCGCGCGCAGGGCTCGACTGCGACTACCCGCACACGCAGGTCAATGCCGATGATCTGATCGCGGGGTATCGACGCGTGATTGCAGCCGCGCACGCGCGCGGTGTCCGCTTGCTTGGCGCGACGATCACGCCGGCAGCGCTGCCGCCCGAACGCGAAGCGATTCGCGCGAAGGTGAATCAGTGGATTCGCACGAGCGGGCAGTTTGACGGGGTGGTGGACTTCGACGCGGCCTTGCGTGATCCGGCCGATCCGCTGCGTCTGCGCCGTGAGTACGACAGCGGTGACCACATTCATCCGAGCGATACGGGCTACGCGGCGATGGCGAACGCGATACCGCTCGAGGCTATCGCAGGGAAGTGACGAAATATCAGCACCGCCCCCTTGCGGGGCGGTGCTGTTGGCGCTAAGATTCGCCCCCTTCGTTTGCCGCGATACGCGCAGCGAAGACCGCT
>NZ_CAJMZK010000042.1:0-71010 GCF_905220265.1 Paraburkholderia sp. J67 | reverse complement strand
AACAGAGCCTTTCACGGAATCTCGTCCGCAACAACAACCGGCGAAACGACTATGGCAAAAGGCGCACCGTCTCACGCGGCACTTGCTCCAGCTTTGACACCCCCGCAAGCGCCATCGCCGCTTCAAGCTCAGTCTGCAATATCGTCAGCATATGCGCGACGCCCGCCACGCCGCCGACGGCCAGCGCATGCAACACCGGCTGCCCAAGCAGCACCGCTTGCGCGCCCAGCGCTAGCGCCTTGAGCACATCGGTGCCACGCCGCACCGCGCCATCCAGCAGCACGGGCACGCGGGCGTTCACAGCAGCGGCAATATCCGGCAGCACATCAAGCGTCGCAGGCACAGTATCAAGCGTGCGCCCACCATGATTAGAAACGATCAGCCCAGCCGTGCCCGCCGCGAGCGCGGGGGCAACATCGGCCGGATTAAGAATGCCTTTAAGCACCACCGGCAGCGTCGTCGCGCGCGCGAGCCGTTCGATGTCGGACCACGTCGGCGCGCCCGCTAGCATCCCTTTGAACACCGGACTGCCCGCGCGACTATCGGCGACCGGCGCTCGCGCGAGGCCGCGCAGGTTCACCGATTCGATACCCGGAGGCAGCCGGAAACCCGCCCGCTGCTCCACATTGCGAATACCGTTGATAGGCGCATCCACGGTGACGACAAGCGCGCGATAACCCGCCTGTTCCGCGCGCCGCACGAGCGTGAGCGTATCGTCCCATTGCGGCTGCATATAAAGCTGAAACCACAGCGGCGCACTCGAAGCTTGCGCGATGGCCTCAAGCGACACGCTCGCCTGCGTGCTCACGGTCATCCACGTGCGCGTGAGCGACGCCGCCTGCGCGGTGGCCATCTCGCCCGGTTCGCAAACGAGCTTGTGCCACGCGGTCGGGCCAATCAGGATCGGGTAGTCGAGCGTTTCGCCAAAGAGCGTCGTGCTCGCCGTTGCCGTTGACAAGTCGACCAGCGCACGCGGCATGATCCGCACGCGGTCGAAGGCGCGGCGATTCTCGTGCTGCGTGATGCCGTCGGCGGCCGCCCCTGCTATATAGGCGCGAATCGCGGGATCGACGCGCTCATGAAAATAGCGTTCGTAATCGAACAAGGAAACGCAGTCGGCAGGAATCGTCGTCATCGTGTGCTCACAGTTCCGACCAGCGCCGCAACAGGTTGTGATAGTGATTCACGAGGCCATGCACGGCGGGATGCTCGTCGCCCATCTCAGTGCGAATCGCGATGATCGACCGGTCGAGTTCATAGAGCATGGTGCGGCAGGTCTCGTCCTTCACGAGCGATTGCGCCCAGAAAAACGAGGCCCAGCGCGCGCCGCGCGTGACCGGCATCACGCGATGCAGACTCGACGCGTGATAAACGATCATCGAGCCCGCAGCCAGTTTGATCGAGCGCGCGCCTTGCGTGTCCTCGACCACGAGTTCGCCGCCGTCGTATTCGTCGGGTTCGGAAAGGAAGATCGTGCTGGAGACGTCGGCGCGCATGCGCATGCCGCCCGAGCCGGGCACGGTCTGGATGGCGTTGTCGACGTGCGTGCCGAAGGTCATGCCCACGTCGTAGCGGTTAAAGCGCGGCGGCAGCACACGCAGCGGCAGCGCCGCCGAATGATAGGTCGCGTTGCGTCCGAGCGCGTGCAGGATCAACTCGCCGAGTTCGCGCGCCTCGGCGCTTTCTGCCGGAATCTGGAGATTGCTTTTGGACTTCGCGGCAAGATCGCCTGCGCTCTGGCGGCCGTCCACCCATTGCGCCGCTTCGAGCACCTGGCGGCAATGCCGGACTTCGGCGGGTGTGAGTACATCGGGAATCTGGATGAACATGGCGACTTGCTCGTGACGAATAAATGGCAAAGCAGGGGATCGCCTTGAAGGCGACCCCCTGCGTCAAGCACGGCCTGAACTTAGAACGTCACGCCCGCGCTCAGGAGGAACGTGCGTCGCGAAGTCGGCACCGCACGCGACGTGCTGAACGCGGACTGATAGTTCAAATGGTCGGTCAGGTTATACAGGTTGAGTGAGATGCGATAAGGCCCTTGCTCGTAACCGATCATGCCATCGAGCGAGAAATTATCGGGCATACGCGCCGTATTCGCCGAATCCACCCAGTAGGCCGAGGCGTATTGCAGCCCGCCGCCCACCGTGAGCTTGCCCGGCAGCGGCAGCAGTTTGTGCGGCACGATATAGCTGGTCCAGAGCGTGACGTTGTTGTTCGACACGCCCGGCGCGGTCTTGCCGATCGAGGTCGCCGCGCTTGCTTCGGTGACGATGCCGTTGTAATACGCGTAGGCGATATTGGCGGTCCAGTTGTTCGTGATCTTGCCCGAAAGGCCCAGTTCCACGCCGCGAATGCGATAGCCTTCGCCGCTATCGGAGAAGCCCGGCGAGAGATCGCCCGTGTCGGGGTCGACCGTGTACGAGTGCGACTTGCGGGTCTGGAACAGCGCCGCCGTCACGCCAAGACGCTTGTTCAGGAAGTCGAGCTTGGTGCCGATCTCGACGGTGTCCGCGCGTTCCGGTTCGTTGTCGACGCCATTGGCGGGCACTTCCGACTGCACGCCACCCACGGCGAGCGCGATGTCGGTGCCCACCGGCCGATAGGTGCGCGAGAACGACGTATAGAACATCGAGTCCTTGTTCGGCTCCCAGATTGCCGCGACAGCGGGGCTAACCTTGCTCGAATCGGCGGTGCCGCCGACCGACGACGCATTCGTCCAGTATTTGCTGCGGAAGTAATCCCAGCGCAGATTGCCCATCAGCGAGATCTGTTTGTTCAACCAGATGCGATCGTTGGCAAAGACGCCGACATCCGACGATTCCGCATCGCGCGTGGTCGCGCCGTAGCCCAGCGAATAGCCCGCAGGCATCTGGTAGGCCGGGTTCACGACGGTCTGGTTGTTCACGCGGCCGGTCCACGTACCCTGGTCGCGGTGATCGCGCTGATAGTTCATGTCGAGGCCGACCACGGCGCGATTGCGGAACGGCCCGAGATCGAATTCGCCCTTGGCGGTCGTCACATTCTGGACGCCGAGGCCGCGTTGCAGATACGCCGCGCCGCCACCCGCACCATAGGTGAGCGCCACGTTCTGGCCCGCGAGCAGCTTTTGCCGGTTGGCATTGGTGATCGCGGCGGGATTGGTCGACGAGAAGTCGCGTTCGTAGAAGGTGAAGCGCGTGTCGTTGTCGATCTGGATGCCGTTGTTCAGTTTCTTCGTGAACAGCGACGAGACGATATGCGTATCGCTCTTGTCGTGGTCGGTGTTGCGCACGTACGAGGTCGACGAATCGAGGCCCGGCACGCCGTATTCGAGCACGGGGCGATAGAGGCCGTCCGAGCCTTGCGCCATCGGCAAGCCATAGTCGGGCACGCCGTCACGGTGCAGATACGAATAACCCAGATGCCACTCGGTATTCGTGCCGATACCGAGACCCAGATCGAGCGCGACGCCCGCGCGATTGTCCTTGACGTTGTCGCGATCGGGCGTGTTGCCGTTCTGGTACATGCCGTTGATACGCAGCGCCGTCGTCTCGCCGAGCTTGATGTTGCTGTCGAGCGTGGTGCGATACGTCGAGCCCGAGCCGCCGCTCTGGTCGATGCTCGTCGAGGTTTCCAGGTTGGCGAGCTTCGAGGTCTGATTGATCAGGCCGCCAATGCTGCCCACGCCAAAGCTGTCGCCCGACGGCCCTTTGATGACCTGCACGCTGTCGACGTCGAAACTGTCGCGCTTATAGGCGCCGAAGTCGCGCAGGCCGTCGATATAGATATCGCCTTTGGCCGAGAGACCGCGAATCTTGAACTGGTCGCCGCTCTGGCCGCCATTGCCTTCGCCGGTCGAAATCGTGATGCCGGGCACGTTCTTGAGAATCTGTTCGAGCGACGTCGCCTTTTGCTGCTCGATCAGTTCGCGCGGAATGACGTCGACGGTTTGCGGCATCTCCTTCACGTTGTCGGGCAGACGCGCAATGCCCGTGGTCGCTTCGTTGTTGTTCGCGGACATCGCAGCCGAAACCGCGATGGTCGGCAGCGCGCCGCCTTCGGCGGCGTGCGCCGCTGGCGTGGCCTCGGCGACGCTCGCCGTACCGTCGGTGGCGCGCTTCGCGCTGGCGGCATTGTCCGTTGCCGCCTGTGCGACCTGTGCCTGCGCATGGGCCATGAACGGCACCGACGTCAGCGTGAGCGCCACGCCCGCCTTAGCCGTGCCGGAGAGGAGGCGGGTAATCGCCAACGATACGACTGTCTGCTTCATCAAACTACTCCTGATTTCGTCGGGTTCGAGTTGTAATGGTTTGCACAACGAATAAATGGCGTGCGCCCGCCTGCCTCACAGTCGAGAGGACTGGACGGCGGGGCATGCGTCGTGGCGCGTCAGTGGATTCGGGGCACGTCGAACGCGCTCGACCGGGTTGTGAAAGCAACTCGGGCGGCAGGGTTCACGCGGCGCATGCGCGCTGACTGAAACCGGGCGTACGCGGATGGGCGTCTAGCGGCCGGGCGTCTCGGGTGCCGGGTCCCTGCGGTGGCGTCGGGCTGCGCGGGGAGAGGTGAAAGCGAATCGAATGAGTTGTAATGAAATTGCAGGCAGAAATATAAGGGTTGGTTACGAAGATGTAAACGATTCTTATTTGCGAGCCGGGGAGGAATGTGTTACCTTACATTACAACTAGAAAGATTCGTAATGTAATCAGTGAGTTGTTGTGCTGGCAACGAAATTGAGCGGAGGAAGGTGAGATTTCGCTCTTGTTTTTCCGTGCATTTTATTTGTGTGAGGCACGAAGAGGCGCGAAATGTGAAGCTTACACGGGCTGCGATTTTGCGGGCCGGACCAGCGCTGGAGGCTGGAGGCCTGGGCGTTCCGTGTGAGAGGGCGCACAGGCGTGCGCCCCCGGATGCAGGTTAGAACTTGTGTCGCAAGCCAACCCGGCCTACGAACTGCCGCTGCGTGGACGAACTGTCGTCGGCGCCACCGGCGTAGGCCAGATCCAGCGCGGTGCCGCTGTTCGCGCTAATGGCCCGTTGATAGCTGGCCATCGCGTAGACGTCGGTGCGTTTGGTGAAGTTGTAGTCGAGCATCATGCCGAAGGTGTGGTATTTCGGCCGGTACGACCCGGCTGAGGTATCCAGCTTCGCCTGGGTGTAGTCGTACATTGCGCCGAACATGAGCGCGGTGGTGATCGCCCAGTTCGCGTTGACCTCGAAATTGTCGAACTTCAGCGACGATGCCTGCTGTCCCGCCGGCACGATCGCGCCGCTGATGTACGAGTACGCCGTCGGGTCGTTCAGGTTCGTATGCGTGTACACGAAGCCAAGCGTCAACCGGTCGACCTGGTAATTGATCCCCGCGCCGTAGACACGATGGCGCGAGGCGACGAAACCCGCATCGTCGGTGGTCACTGCGCCCAGGGCGTTGGCGCCGGGATTCGTCACGTTGAGCCACGCTGCGCCGAGCGAGAGTCCGTTGACCGAATAACTCACGCCGATGCTCTGCGCGTTATTGGTCGAGATCTGGCCAGGATTGTTCGAGAACGCATACGTCGCGCCCACGCGCAAGCCACCGAAATTCGCGCTGTTGAACTGCACGGCGTTGTCAAGGCGGAACGAGTTGTCCGTGTTGTCGTTGTCATAGGGATGCTCGAACAGGAAGCCGCCCCAGTTGCCGTTGGCCGTGAGCGGCGCGAGATATTCGACGAGCGAATCGTACTGGCGTCCAAACGTCAGCGTGCCGATGTCGTCCTGCGCGATCCCCACCCAGGCCTGGCGTCCGAACATGCGGCTGCCTTCCATCAGTCGTCCTGAACTTGCATCGATGCCGCTTTCCAGCTGGAACACGGCAGAAAGCTTGCCGCCCAGCGCTTCCGAACCCCTGATCCCCCAGCGGCTACCCTGTGCCGCGCCGCTCATCATTTCCGTGACGGAGTGCGCGCGAACGTTGCTGGTGTAGTCGATGCCTTCGTCAACCAGCCCGAACAACGTGACCGAGCTTTGCGCCCACGCAGGCGCGAGCGCCATGCCCGTGAGCGCGCCCACGAGCCAGTGTGTCTTTTTCAATGGATGTCCCGAATGTCGTTATAGGGTGTCTTCGCGAACGGCGCGAACCGTCCGCTGCGGTGTTACTTCGTGGCTTGCACGTCGCCCAGGTAGCGCTTTTCGAGTCGCGCAATCGTGCCGTCCTGTTTGAGGCGCGCGAGCGCGGCGTCGAGTGCCTGGCGCGTGCGGTCGTCGCCCTTGCGCACGCCCATTACGCTGCTCGCGCCCATGATGGCGGGGTCGTCGATGCGCGGGCCGGCAAGCTCGAAGCCTGCGCCCTGCGGCTTGGCGAGAAAGCCCAGCCGCGCCGCCGAGCCCACCACGACGGTTGCGTCGAGGCGGCCATTGGCGAGGTCGGCGTAAATGCTGTCCTGGTCCTGATACTCCTGGACCTGCACGCCATGCGTCGCCCAATTCGCCTTCGCGAAAGCGGCCTGCGTGGAGCCTTGCAGCACGCCCACGCGCTTGCCGGCCAGCGCGGCCGCGTCGGGCGTGAGATGGCTGCCGCGCGCCGCAACGAGGCGAATGTCGGCGGGATAGACGGGTTGCGTGAAATCCATCACGGCACGCCGTGCGGCGGTCGGCGCGAGCGAGGAATTGATCGCGTCGAATTTGCGCGACTGAAGGCCGGCAATCAGGCCGTCGAAGCTGCTTTCGACCCAGACGCATTTCACGCTGGCCGCGGCGCAGATGGCGTTGCCGATGTCGATGTCGAGACCGGCGAGCTGGCCGTTGGGCAATTTGTATTCGTAGGGCGGGTAGCTCGGATCGGTGCCGAAGCGAAGGGTGGCGGCGTGCGCGCCGCCGGATGCCGCCGCCGCGCAGAGCAGTGCGGCCGCGAGTGCAGCGAGGCGGCGCGAAGGCGATTTGAAGTGTTTCATCGACGATTCCTTGAAGACCTTGTTAAGCGGCGAAGCGGGCGTGGGCGAGCGAAACGAAGAAGCGCACGCCCAGCGGCAGCACGTCGTCGTTGAAATCGAACTCAGGGTGGTGGCAATAAACGCCGCCTTGCCCGAGCAGCGCATAAGCGCCGGGGCGGCGCAGCAGAAACTCCGAGAAGTCTTCGGAGCCATTGAGCGGCGGAAAATCGCGCAGCACGTTGTCCGCGCCGAAGATGTCCGTGGCGGCGCGCGCGGCGGCGTCTGCCTGCTCGCGATGGTTGATCGTCGCGGGCGAACTGTTGCGAAACTCGACGGCGATCGAACAGGTGCTCAGCGTGGCGATGCCCGCGCAGATTTCGCCGATGCGCGACTTGGCCAGCGCGCGCACGTTTTCGTCGAAAGCGCGCAGCGTGCCGGTCAATTCGGCGTGCGAGGGAATCACGTTGGGCGCGCTGCCCGCATGCACGCTGCCGATGCTGAGCACGGCCGTCGCGCTGGGCTCGATCGAGCGGCTCACCACGGTCTGCAACGCGCAGACGAGTTGTGCGGCGGCCATGACCGGATCGCGGGTCTTTTCCGGCGCGGAGCCGTGCCCGCCCACGCCGTCGATGCGGATGATGACCTCGTCGCACGAGGCCAGCATCGCGCCGTCCAGCACGCCGAAGGTGCCGGGCGGGAAATGGGGCGCATTGTGCAGGGCGTAGATTTCCTCATACCCAAAGCGGGCTTCCAGACCGTCTGCGAGCATCGCGTTGGCGCCGCCGCCGGTTTCTTCGGCGGGCTGGAACACCAGCACGACCGTGCCGGCGAAATCGCGGTGACGGCTGAAATGCCGCGCCGTTCCGAGCAGCATTGCGGTATGGCCATCGTGCCCGCAGCCATGAAACACGCCCTGCCGCATCGAGCGGTGCAGCGGGCGGCCTTCCTCTTCCATCGGCAACGCATCCATGTCGGCACGCAGCGCGATCGTGCGGCCTTTGCCGCGCAGCCCATGCACGACGCCCACGACCCCCGTGCCGCCAATGCCCGTATGGGTTTCGATGTCCCAGGCGCGCAGCTTGGCAGCCACGAGTTCGCTCGTGCGATGCTCGTCGAAGGCGATTTCCGGGTGGGCGTGGATGTCCCGTCGCAATGCGACTAGTTCGTCGATGTCGATATCGACCGTGTTCGGTGCCACTGTTGCCTCCTTGTATACTTCTGGTCTTCGGTTGTGCCGGAGTTCGCATACTAGGGGCGCTGTGTCAGGCGCCGATTTCCAATTTCTCATGCTCATAGCCATTGCTTATGGAACGAGGCACGCTCAAGACGTCGCAGTTGCAGATGCTCGTGGCCATTGCCGAGCACGGCACGCTCATGGCCGCCGCCGATGCGCTGAACGTCTCCCAGCCCGCGGTCACCAAGAGCATCAAGGAGCTGGAAGCCCGGCTGGGCGTGCAGTTACTGGAGCGCAGCGGCGCGGGCGTGCGGCTCACGCGCTATGGGGAAACGCTGCTGCGGCGCGCGCGGGCCGTCGTCGCCGAGATCGCGAGCGCCGAGCGCGAGTTGGAGGAAATGCGCACGGGCGCGCAGCGCACGCTATCGATTGGTGTGTCGCTGCTGGCTTCGTCGTTCGCCATGCCCGAAGCGCTGCGCGCCTTTCGCGCGCGTTTGCCCGACGTGAGACTCAATGTCTACGAATGTCTGCCTACGCAAATCATCGACGGCTTGCGCGACGGGTCGTTCGATCTCTGCGTGGCCTTCGTCGCCAGCGGCGATGTGACGGCGGAATACCGCGTGGTGGCGCTGAGCGACACCGCGCAGGTGCTGGCGGTGCGTCAGGGCGATCCGCTCGCGAAGGAAACCCGCCTTGAAAATCTGACCCGCGCGCGCTGGTTGTATAACCACACGCGGGAAAGCCTGCCCGCTTACTGGCGCGAGTTGTGTGGCGAACGCGCGTTGCCGCTGCCTTCGCATGTCAACGTCTGCACGTCGCAGCGGCTTTATGGGCAGTTGGCCCAGGAGCCAGGCACCATAAGCGTATGGCCGGAATTTTTGCTGGAAGAGCCCATCAGGCTAGGGTATCTGGAGCGACTCGAAACGGATGCCTGCCAGCCTCGCCTGACTTTGGGCCTCATGCATCGGCGCGACCTGGTGTTGACTTCGGCGCTCGAATACTTCGTCGAGTGTATCCAGCGCACTCAGAGCTGAGTGCGCCACTGGCAATCGCAAAGCACCCGCCCAAAAAAACCGCGCATCGACGATGCGCGGTCATTTAATCCGGAGTCCTTCTGTTCGATCAGAACTTGTGGCGAATGCCCACGGTCGCGATCGCCTGCACCGTGTCGTTCGACGAATAGCCATACGAACCGATCGACGCTTCCGCCGGGGCCGTGCCGCCCTTGCCGTTGCCTTGCGTGCCGCTCGCGTGCTGCCATGCGCCCATCAGATAGACGTCGGTGCGCTTCGAGAGTGCGTAGTCGGCGCCAGCGGAGACCTGATGATAGGTCGCCGAGGTATCGCCATCGGCCTTCGTGTAGATGTAGCCCAGACCGAGCAACAGAGCGGGCGTAGCCTGATAGCCGACGTAAGCGCCGCCTACGTTATAGCGCTCGGTGCTGCCGAACGCCGATTGCGCGTCCGGACGATACTGCGCATTGCTGTAGCGCAGGTTCATCTTCACCGGACCCATGACGTACTGCACGGCCACCGAGGCGATGCCGATGGATTTCGCCGTGATATAGCCGTTGTTCAGCGGCGTATTGGGATCGAAGTTGCCGTCGAAGGTGCCGTCCGAGGTGCCGCTCCAGCCCGTGCGCTTGACGCTCGACGCCGCGTTGGCCGCGTAGAAGTAGCCTGCCGCCGCGCTGAACTGGCCGATCGAGTAGGTGGCCGCGCCCGACCACGTCTGGCCCGAACCCGTCTGGCCCGCGACGCCGCCCAGCGCATACAGGCCCTCGAACTGGAAGCCCGAGAACACTGGCGAGACGTACTTCACGGCGTTGCTGGTGCGCGAGCTGTTGTCGTTGTTGTCGACGTCGCCCGGGGTGGAGAACATGCTGCTGAAGTCGTTGTCGGCCGTGAGCGGCTGGATCATGTCGACGAGCGGATCATACTGGCGGCCGAGCGTGACCGTGCCCCACTGTTCGCCCGACAGGCCGACGAACGCCTGGCGGCCGAACATCCGGTTGCCCTGGTGGAAGCCGCCCGTGTTCGGATTGAAGCCGTTTTCGAGCTGGAAGATGGCCTTGAGGCCGCCACCCAGATCCTCGGCGCCTTTGAGGCCCCAACGGCTGCCCGACAGGTTGCTGTCCGCCATGCCCCAGCGATGGTCGCCTTGCGAGTTTGCGTGGCTCACGTACTGGATCGAGGTGTCGATCACGCCGTAGAGCGTGACGCTGTCCGCTGCGAACGCGGCCGAACTGGCGCCGAGCAGGGCGAGGGACACGGAAGCGGAAAGGCAGGAAAGTCGAAGCGTGTTCATCTGTTGTTGTGTCGTGTGACGGTGGTTGAATGAAATCTTTTTCGGCGAGCCGCGCTGCGAGGGTTAGCTCGCGACACCCATTGCCGGATCGCTGACGCTGTCCTTGCCGGTTTCGACGCGGCCCGCGAAGCGGCACGTCACGCCGTTTTCGGCGGCCAGCGTGAAGTCGTACCAGCCGTTCGAGGCCGTAAGCGACCAGTACGGCTCGACCTGCATGCCCGAGGGCACGCTATAGGTCCAGGGACCATCGGCGCGGTAGGCGTTGCTCGTGACCGTGACGCTCGTGGTCGACGTGCCCGTGTTCATGATGGTGAGATAGACGGCGTTGTTGGACGCGTCGTAACACACGCGCACTTCGGGTTTCGGACCCGTTGCGGCCGCAACGATATTGCCCGTGAACGCGCGATGAAAACCGTTCGGCCCGAGCACCCAGAGGCTGTACGCGCCGCTGTCCGTGGAGGTGGGCGTCCAGATATCCGAGAGTTCCTTGCCTGCTTCCACGGTGTAGCGGCGCGGCGGGCGGTCCAGATGCAACCGGTCGTAGACATGGAACACCGCGCCCGCGCTGCCGGTATTGCTGAACACGAGCCACACCGCGCCGTTTTGTGTGTCGACATTCGCGCTCGTGTGCAGGTGATAGGGCAGCGCGCGCGAAGGACGCAGCGCGAGCGTCTGTTGCGGCATCGTCTGGGTGGCGACCGAAGGCACCGGCACCGCGCCTGCCGCACTTTGCTGCGCACTCTGCGCATCGGCGGCGGCCTTGGTCGGGGCGGCTATCGCAGCGGGCGCGGCGTCGTTGGGCGTGGCGAAGTTGAAGCACGAGGTGAGATCGCCGAACACGGCGCGACGCCACGGGCTGATATTCGGCTCGCTCACGCCGAAGCGCGCTTCGAGAAAACGCAGCACCGAGGTATGGTCGAATACCTGCGAATTGACGAAGCCGCCCGTGCTCCACGGCGAGACCACGAACATCGGCACGCGCGGGCCAGGGCCGTAGGGCAGGCCGTCGGGCTTGAGCGGCGACGAATCGCCGGGCGGGTTCGGCACCGTGAAGTATTCGTACTGCGTCGTGACCGTGGACTTGCCCGCATAGGTGCCGTCGCCATTGGGCGAGGGTGCGTCGGGCGGCGGCATATGATCGAAGAAGCAGTCGTTCTCGTCGTAGTTCACGATGAGTACGGTCTTGCTCCAGACATCCGGATTGGTTGTGAGCGCATCGAGCAGCAGTTGCAGGTAGTACGCGCCCTGGCCCGGCGTCGACGCGCCGGGATGCTCGCAATAGGCCTGCGGCGAGACGATCCAGCTCACCTGCGGTAGTTGCCCGGCCGCGATGTCGTCGCGCAGCGCCTGGAGGAAGCCGCCATCGGGCATGGTGTTACCGATACCCTTGTAAAGCGGCGAGAGCGCTTCCATCGCCGGGGTATAAGGCGCATTGGGCGAGCCGGGCACGGTCTCGTTGACCTTGCGAAAGCTCGCGAAACCTGCGAGCGGATTGTCGGTGTAGTTGTCGGGCTGGTTCTCGTAGACCTTCCACCTCACGCCCGCCGCTTGCAGGCGCTCGGCGTAGGTGGTCCACGTGAGGCCGGTTGCCGATGCGCCCAGACCGTCCCAGCCATTGTTGTTCACCACGGCGTAGTTCGAACCGGTCGGGCCGTTCGTGCCGGTCCACATGAAGATGCGGTTCGAGTTGGTGCCGCCGTGCAGCGAGCAGTGATACGCATCGCAGATCGTGAACGCGTTGGCCAGTGCGAAGTGGAACGGCAGATCGGCGGCTTGCAGATAGCCCATCGACACATCGCCCTTCGACTTCGGCCATTGCGTCATGCGGCCGTTGTCCCAGGCGCTGTGCGAGTCGGTCCACGAATGCGCGCCGCCCGCGAGCAGCGCGTTGCCCTTGGTGCTGTCGAGATGGAACGGCAGCACGGTGCGGCTGCCGTCGCTCTGCTGCCAGACGTTCGCGCCGCCGGGCTGCGGGATCGTGAGGCGGTCGGCGAAACCGCGCACGCCGGGCAGCGTGCCGAAGTAATGATCGAACGAGCGGTTTTCCTGCATGAAGATCACGACGTGCTGCACGTCGTTGATCGTGCCGGTCGTGTTGTTCGCGGGAATCGCGAGCGCACGGCGGATCGCGGGCGGAAACAGGCTGAGCGTCGCGCCCGCTGCGGCGGCGCGCAGGAAGTGACGGCGATCCAGTGAAGTCATGATGGGTGGTTCTTTTGATGGGTTGTCGCGCGCGCAGGCACACGCAGCCAGACGAGCCGGCGCGCGCGAGACGGTGTATCCGGTGATGATCGAGTGCGAGCCGCGCGGCTCGCCGCGTTCAGGGTGCGCAGTCCAGTTGCGTGTTGAGCAAGGGTTGCGAGGCGGCTGTACCCGATGCCGCGCAAGCTCCCGAGGCCGGAGCGGCGACGATCGCCACCGGCGCGCTTGCACCGCCCGCGCCAGCGGCCGAGGTGTTGGCGGCAGCAGCGGTGGCGCCCGTGCCATTGTTGCCTGTTTTGTTGCCGTCGCCACAGGCCGCGAGCGACGCGCAGAGCAGGACTGCAAGGAAGACCGGCGCGCCGTATCGAAGCGTGCGCTGCGTTTGATTCATGAAAGCGTTAGTCATCGTCGAATCTCTCAAGGCAGGAGCGTGGAGAGCGGTTTGCCCGAGCCATAGGCCGTTTGCAGCTCGGCCTCCGTCACGGTGCGCTTCCAGAAGGCGAGGTCGCCGAACGACTGCACATCGGGCGGCGTCGCCGCGCACTGGCCCACCGTGTACGGCGGCGTGTCCTTGCAGGCGTTCATGTAGTACTGGCCCGTGCCGTCCTCGTTGAGTCCGAACACACCGAGACCCGGCAGCTTCGCCACGTTCACGGTGACGGACGCGCTGTACTTCTGCTCGCCGAGCACCGGATCGAACACATAGCCCGTCATCGTCTTGCCGGTGGTGTCGATCGTGAGCGCGACATAGGCCCACTTGTTGGCCGTGACCGTCGCCGCGTTCATATCGTTGCGCACGCTGCCATCGCCGATATTGAAGCGCACGTTGCAACTCGTGCTCGAGCCGGGGAACAGGCCGATCGCGATACCGGCGTTGCCGCCCGAGTAGTAGTTCTTGTTCGACAGGATCGGCGTGCCGTTGCCCGTGAGGTTCTGGCACGACGTCATGAACCAGAAGCCCAGCGTGAACTGCGTCTGCTTCGTCACGTCGTTGGTTTGCTGAAGACGATAGCCGTCGAAGCCATTCGTATCGACGATGCTCGTGTCGATCTTCAGACCCTTGCCGCCGAATGGATCGGCAGTCAGCGTGCCGCCGTCCGCATCCGTGGCCCATGCTGCGAGGGTGCTGGCGCTCATCTTGTCGATGGCGGGCAGCGCGCCGAACGGGTAATAGGTGGACAGACCATTCGTGAGCGTGGTCGCAAGGGCCGGCGGCGGAGGCGGCGGTGGTGGCGGCGAGACATACGCCACGCGGATCAGCGACGAAAGTGGCGCGGCACCTGCAGCCACGGTGTAATTGAACGTGTAGGCGCCCGTGGTGCTCACGCCCAGATTGCTGTCCGTATAGGTGGTCGTGCCGGCGGGCAGTGTCGCGATCTGCTGGCCGTCGCGCAGCACCGTGATCGCGCCAGACGTGGGCGCGCTCCAGGTGAGAACGGTGCTGACGTTATCGCTGCCCGTCACGCCGTTCAGTTGCGAGACTGGCTGCTGGCCCGTCAGCTCGCCGCCGTCGAGTGCATACGACGCCGCGCCCGGTAGCGCGCCTTGCCATGCAAGCAGCGTGGGGGCGATATCGGCGATGCTCGCACGCGTATAAAGGTCCGCGAGCGAGGTGGGCGCGGCGCTACTGCCAAGGCGTCCATTGCTCTGCACGTTGAGGCCGACAAAGCTCGTCGATTCCGGCGCGAGCGGCAGGCCATCGGTGCCGCCGGCTGCGTTCAGGCCGTGGCTTGCGCTCACCATCACGAGCCAGTTTTCGCCGCTGCGCTGGGCCGTTTCGGCGATCAGCGTGCCCACGGCGCTGTCGAGTTGCGCGAGCGTGCTGGCGTAGTTCGACGAATTGAGGCCCCAGTTGAGCGCGGCGTCCTGCGCCGAGTGATATTGCGTGACGACGAGCGCATAGCCCTTGTCGATCATGCTCAGGCCTTGCTTCGTCACGCAGCTGTCCACGGACGCGCAATTGACGACGCTGTCGAGATAGCCCGCGTTCTGATCGGGGGCGAGGATCGCGGCGTAACCCGGCGAATCGACGGCTGCGCCGAGTGTGCCGGCGCCTGCCGCCTTGAGCATCGAAAAGACCGTGGGGGCGTGCAGCGCCTGGCCCGATGCATCGGAATTGACTTGATGACGATCGGCCCATGTGCCGGTGACGAGCGTGGCCCAACCCGGCGTATCGAGATTCGGCTGCTGGCTGAGCGTGCTGTTGACGCCGCCGCTATAGGCCGGTGCGATGTTGAGCTTTGCGAGATTCGGCAGCTTGCCTGCTGCGATGGCAGTCGTGAGCGCGTTGTAGGTGACGCCGTCCAGCTCGATCACGAGCATCTTGTTGACAGGCGCGGCGGTGCCCGTGCTTGAGCTTCCGCTGGCGTTGGAATTCGAGCTTGAGTTTGCGCTTGAACTCGCGCTTGTACCCGCATTCGTCGCGCTCGAATTGACCTGAGCGCCCGACGGTTGCGTCGCCTCTCCGCCGCATCCCGCGAGCGCGCCAGCTAGAGCGAGTCCGCATAGCGCCTGCACGGCTGCCTGTCTTGTCATCGTTTGTCCCCTGCTGATCGTGGCGCCGGACTGTCCGGCGAGTGCAGGGGATCTTAGGGGGCAGCCAAGACGCAGGTATTTCGTTTTACCAAAGATTACCTATGGGCGTATCGGCATTTTTTGGGGCGACGTTGAGCGAGTGATCGCGCGTGCCCGCGAGCGTGTCGTTGAGCGTCGCCATGAACGCGAGGATGAGCCGTGTGTTCGCGCGGCTGCGCAGATGGTAGAGATACTCGTGAACCACGGGGCCCTCGGGCGCGATCGGCACCGCCACGAGCGACGCGCCACGCGGCACCTCGCCCGAAGGCATGAGCGCGCAGCCCAGGCCATGACGGATCGCCTCGCAGATCGCCTCGCGGCCACCGATCTCGATGATCGCAGCGGGTTCGATGCCGTGTCGCGCGAGCGCGGCTTCGGTGGCATCGCGCGTGCGCGAGCCGGGTTCGCGCAGCAGCAGCGTTTCACTCCTGAGCGCGACGAGTTCGACTTGCTGCTTGCCCGCAAGCGCGTGTTCCGGCGCGACCACCAGCACGAGTTTGTCGTCGGCGATGCGATGGCACACGAGATTCGGATCGTCCACGGCATTCGACGACACAGCCACGTCGACGCGAAACTCCATGAGCGCATCGAGCACGCCTTGCGAGTTGTCGATCTCGATGCCGAGCTGAACGTGCGGATAGCGGCGGCGAAACGCGGCGATGGTGGGGAGGATGTAGTAGGGACCCGTCGCGCCGAGCCTGAAGCTGCCCGCAAAGAGTTCACGCTCGTTGCGCAGCGCGAAGTCGATGTCGTGCTCGGTCTGCATCATCCGGTCGATGAGAGGCATGAGCGCCACACCGGTCTGCGTGAGATCCAGACGGCTGCCGCGCCGATAGAACAACTCGACGCCGTATTGCTTTTCGAGTTGCTGGATGCGCGAGGTGACGGTGGGCTGGCTGACGTCGAGGCGCCGGGCGGCAGCGGTGATGCTGCCCTGCCGGACGGTCTCGTAAAAGGCCGCGAGTAACGAGGCAAGCATGTCGGGGTGTAAAAAGGCCGACACTCTACTGGGTTATTGCGACGGTTTTGTTACGGTGGGGATGGCGGTTGCGGCGGGCTGTGTTCGATGAAAGCCATGAGCGCCCCAGCTTCATTGATGAGTTGGGGCGCTACATTGCCATACTGTTTGCAGGCACAGGCCGATACTGCGATCACTCGGCAGGCAGAAACCCGATGATCGCATTTGCGATTTCCTGCGCGTGCGTTTCGAGCGCGAAGTGGCCAGTATCGAGGAACCGCACATCGGCGTTCGGCAGATCGCGCTTGTAGGCTTCGGCGCCCGGCGGCAGGAAGAACGGATCGTTCTTGCCCCAGATCGCCAGCAGCGCAGGCTGGTGTTCGCGGAAGTACGCCTGGAAGGCTGGATACAGTTCGACGTTGCTGGCGTAGTCGAGGAACAGGTCGAGCTGTACCTCATCGCGTTCCGGCCGCGCAATATAGAGCGCGTCCAGACCGTAGCCGTCGGGCGCAACCTGCGTCGTATCGGCCACGCCGTGCTCGTATTGCCAGCGGATCGACGCAGGCGTGAGCAACTCGCGCAATGCCTGGCGGTTCGCGTCGCTCGGGTCTTGCCAGTAACGCTGGATCGGATTCCAGCCTTCGCTCAAGCCTTCCTCGTACGCGTTGCCGTTCTGCGAAATGATTGCCGTGACACGCTCCGGATGCGACATCGCCACACGGAAGCCGGTCGGCGCGCCGTAGTCGAACACATACAGCGCGTAATGTTCCAGACCGATCACTTCGGTGAAGCGTCCGATCACCTTCGCCAGGTTGTCGAACGTGTACGCGAATTCCGTGCGCGAAGGCTGCGCCGAAGAGCCGAAGCCAGGCAGATCCGGTGCGACCACATGAAACCGGTCGGCCAGCAACGGGATCAGATCGCGATACATGTGGCTGGAACTCGGGAAACCGTGCAGCAGAAGCAGCGTGGGCCGCGAGCGGTCACCGGCTTCACGATAGAACACTTCGAAACCGTCGACGTCTGCGGTGCGATAGGTGGTGCGGGTCATGGTCATTCTCCTGAATGGCTTGCGCTGCGTTATTGAGCGGTGTAGCCGCCATCGACAGCGATGGACTGGCCAGTGAGGTAGCGGGCCTTGTCGCTGGCGAGGAACAGGATGGTTTCCGCGATTTCATCGGGCGCGGCGGCGCGGCGTGCCGGAACCGTCGCGAGGAAGCCCGCCTTGTTTTCGTCACTGCCACCGACGAAGCGGTCAAGCATGTTGGTCGCGACCGGGCCGGGGGCAACGGCGTTGACGCGCACGCCGCCTGCTGCGCCTTCGAGCGCCGCGCTTTTCGTGATGCCGTCGACCGCATGCTTGCTGGCGGCGTACACCGAGGCACCGGCGATGCCAATCTGCCCTGCAATCGACGACAGATTGATGATCGAGCCCGAGCCTTGCTCCAGCATCACGCGCATTTCGTGCTTCACCGACAGCAGGGTGCCGAGCACGTTCACCGAGAACGTCTCCTCATAATTCGCCGCCGATTGTTCGACGATTGGCGCAAGCTGGCCTTCGGTCCCGGCGTTATTGACAGCAACGTCGAGGCGGCCAAAGCGCTGCACGGTCTGTTCGACGAGATGGCGGACATCGGTCTCATAGCGCACGTCGGCGCGGACGAATTCCGCTTCGGCGCCCAGGTTGCGTAGTTCGGCGGCGAGCGCATGACCTTCTTCTTCGCGGCGGCCGCTGACGACAATGCGGGCGCCTTCGCGAGCGAAAGCCAGGGCAGTGGCGCGGCCGATGCCGGTGAGTGCGCCGGTGATGAGGACGACGGGCTGGTTCATGGTGGTGCTCCTTGAGGTGGGTTTCAATCGCGTTGGCGATGGAGCTACTTTGATTGATTCCGTCTCATTGCAGTAGATGGCCAGCGCGCCTATCATCTAGTCCAATCTGGAATAAATAAGCGGAAAAATGGACAAACTGCAAGCGATGGCAACCTTCGTTCGTGTGGTCGAGGCGGGGAGTTTTTCCGCGGTTGCGCACGAGTCGGATAGCACGCAGAGCGCGATCAGCAAGCAGGTCGCCGCGCTGGAGCGGGCGCTGGACGTCAAGCTGCTGACACGCACCACGCGCTCGCTCGCGCTGACCGAGGAGGGCGAGCGCTATTTCGAGCAGGCACGACGCCTCGTGGCGGAGATCGCGGAGGCCGAAAGCGCGTTAAAGCGCGGCGAGCAGCAACTGACCGGCTGGTTGCGGATCGCGGCGTCGGTGGGGTTCGGGCGGCTCAAGCTCATGCCGATCATCCAGTCGTTCCTGGCCGCCCATCCGACGGTGAAGATCGACCTGCGCCTGCACGACAGCTTTGTCGATCTCGTCGAGCAGGGCATCGACGCGGCCGTGCGCATCGGCGATCTTGCAGATAGCAGCCTGGTGGCGCGGCGCATCGGGACGTCTCACCGCCAGATCGTGGCGCATCGGCGCTATTTGCGCTCGCTACCGAAGGGGCTGTCGATGCCGCGCAAGCCTGAGGATTTGCCGTTGCACAACTGCATCGTCTATACGGAGCTGGCGATGCGCAACAACTGGCCATTTACAGCAGGCGCGGGCGCGCCGGAGCCTGAAGGGACGACGCGAATCGTGCGCGTCGAGGGCAATTTGCAAACCAACAGCAGCGAGGTGATTCGTGCAGCGACGCTCTCGGGGATGGGGATTGCCTACGCGCCAGACTGGCTGTTCGACGACGAAATCGCCAGTGGCGAGGTCCAGCCGCTCTTGACGGACTGGCAGCCGCCGCCCATTCCGGTTCACCTCGTCAGTCCGCGCGAGCGGCGCAATTCGGCGAAAGTGAAAGCCTTCGCGCAGCACGTTGCCGCGGCGATGGCCGAAGACGAGTCATCGCGCTGACCCCGCATCTACACCCCGCACCCTCGCCGGAAAGCATTCCATCAACCAGTCGATAAACACCCGCAGCCGATGCGTCACATAACGGTTCTGGGGATAAACGACATGAAACGGATAGGCTGGCGGCCGCCACTTCGCGAGGATTTCGACGAGCGCGCCATCGCGCAGCGCGGGGCCGGCTGTATGCATGAAGGTCTGCACGATGCCAAGCCCCGCCATGCCGGCAGCAAAATGCCCATTACTTTCATTTACGCCGATGCGGTGTTCGACCTTGATCTCAATACTGGCGCCGTCCTGCTCGAAGCGAAACGGCATGGCCCGGCCGCTTTGCGACAACAGATAGCTGACGAGGCGGTGTCCGTTCTTCAATTCGTCCGGATACGCGGGCACGCCATATTGCTTCAAATAGGCTGGCGTGGCGCAGGTGATCATCCCGGCATCGCCGATGTGGCGCGCGATGAGCGACGAGTTGTCCAGCGCCCCCCCGCGAATCACACAGTCCACGTTATCGCTGATCAGGTCGACCGAACGATCCGCCACGCCCAGGTCGATCCGGATGTCCGGGTACCGCGCCATGAAGTCGGGTAGCAGTGGAATCAGCACATCGCGCGCCGTCAGGCCGCCCACGTCGATGCGCAGATTGCCGCGCGGCCGGCTGCGCGCGACGTTGAACGACGAATCGATATCTTCGAGGTCGTTGAGGATGCGCGTGGCCTTCGCGTAGTAGTCCTGGCCCTCGGGCGTCACGGTGACCTTGCGGGTCGTGCGCTGCAATAGCCGCACGCCCAGGTGCGCTTCGAGCTCCTGGACCAGCTTGCTCATGGTGGCGTTAGGCATTTCCAGTGAATCGGCCGCGCGTGTGAAGCTGCCTGCTTCCACTACGCGGGTAAAGGCGCGCATTGCCAGCAACTGGTCCATTCAGCCCATGCTCCCCTGCATAAAGTTCGGTCCGATTATACACATGCGTGGATAGTCATTTCGTATTTGAGATATTTATCAACAATCGACCGGTCAGTAAAGTGACGTTCATGCACTGCACGACGGCGGCACGAAAGACGAAAGCAGCACGCGAATGCAGGCATTTTCCGATTCATTCACTCAAGAACTGGAGCAAGCCATGAACAAGCAACTCGAAGGGAAGATCGCACTCGTCACCGGCGGCACCACGGGCATTGGCCTCGCCGCGGCGGAAGAACTCGCCGCCCAGGGCGCGCGCGTTTTCATCACGGGCCGCCGTCAGGCGGAACTGGACGCGGCCGTTGAGGCAATCGGCTCGGCAGCCACGGGTATTCGCGCCGACGCATCCGTGCTGTCGGAACTCGACGAGGTCTACGCGCAGATCGCCAGGAAGGCGGGCAAGCTGGACATTCTGTTCGCCAATGCCGGCGGCGGAGACATGCTGCCGCTCGGCGCGATTACGGAAGAACACTTCGACCGCATCTTCGGCACCAACGTGCGCGGTGTGCTGTTCACGGTTCAGAAGGCGCTGCCGCTGTTGACCGATGGCGCTTCGGTGATCCTGACTTCGTCGATTACGTCGATCACGGGCACGCCCAATTTCAGCGTCTACAGCGCGAGTAAGGCAGCAGTCCGAAACTTTGCGCGTTCGTGGGCACTGGACCTGAAGGATCGCGGCATTCGCGTCAATGCGGTGAGCCCCGGCCCGATCCGCACGCCGGGTCTTGGCGGCCTCGTGCCTGAGGAAGCCCGCCAGGGCTTGTTCGATGCGCTCGCCTCGCAGGTGCCGCTCGGCCGTCTGGGCGAAGCTTCGGAAATCGGCAAGGTCGTTGCCTTCCTCGCCTCTGATGCGGCCAGCTACATCAACGGCACCGAACTGTTCGTGGACGGCGGCATGGCCCAGGTGTGACCGGAGCGTTCAGCGACTCGCGCCGAGCTGATCGGCGGAGTCGAGATCGCGCGCGTAACGGCGCGGCGGCAAGCCTGCCCAGCGGTGAAACGCGCGCGCGAACGACTTCTCCGAGGTGTAGCCGACTTTCTCGGCGATCTCGATCAGCGTGCAGCGTCCGCGCTTGAGTTCGCCGCTCGCGAGATACATGCGATAGGCGGTGAGGTGGCCGATGGGTGTGTCGCCGACGACGTCCATGAAACGCTCGCTGAAACGCGAGCGCGACATGCCCGAGGCCGCCGCGAGTCCCGCCACGGTCCAGTTCGTGCGCGGCTCGCGGTGCATCAGCGCGAGTGCGCGGCCGATCTGCGGGTCGGCGAGGCCGCGCAGCCAGCCGGGATCGTTGGCGGTCGATTGTAGATGCGCGCGCAACAATTGCACGAACAGCACGTCCGCGAGTCGCGAAGCCGCCACGGCCCAGCCGGGCTGACACGACATCGACTCCTCGATAAAGCTTTGCAGCGTGCTCACGAGCCACGGCGCGACGGCCGGATCGTTGGCGCGCACGTGAATGAGCGGCGGCAGCACGGAAAAAAGCGGGCTGCGCAGGCGGTCGCGATGCATGACGATGCCGGTATAGAGTTCGGTCGTCGCGCCGCCGCCGCCCGCCGCGAATTCGAGCGGCGTATCGAAGCGCGGCCGGATGCCTTTGTCGGCCATGAGATCGTCGAAGGGCACGGGCGCTTCGTTCATCGACGAGGCCATCACGTGTTCGTGGCCGTGCGGCATCAGCACGAAGTCGCCGGGTTCCACGCGCACGGGCGCTTCACCCGCCACGGTGATCCAGAAGGGGCTCCCCGCGGCCGTGCGAAACGTTGCGCCCGTGACGGCCGGTTTGCGGATGGCCCACGGCGCGCTGAGCGTGAAGCGTCCGGTGACGACGGCATCCGCGCGCAGGTCCGCGAGAATGTCGCTCAGTAGATCGGTGGCCATCGTATTCTCCGTGTATTGCCTTGTTGCGCGACGGTCTGCGCCGTCTGCGGGGGTGTTCGAAGCGGCGTTGCGCGCTCGTTCATTCATCATCACGAGCGCGCTATTGCACGTGCGCCTAGAAACGCTGCTGGATGCCCGCCATTACACCCAACTGATCCGAACCCGTGGCGACCGAGCCACCCGCCGCTACCGCCGCCGTGCCGCGCGAGCTGTTCGTGACGTAGCCGATCGAGCTGTAAATCAGGGTGCGTTTCGTGAGCTGATAATTTACGCGGCCAACAAAAAGGTTCGAATCCGAAGTAGAGCGCAGGATGTAGCGCAGCGCCTGTGCATCGAATGATAAGGCGGGCGTGGCGTAATACGTCGCACCGAGAAAATAAATGTCCGACTGGCTGTGCGTTGCCGCTGCCGTATTGCGGCGAATCCAGCCGCCGCCGACCTTCGCCTGACCAAACTTCACATAACCGTCGACGATCGTGCGCGTGTCCGTGTAAGCAGGATTCGAGAGCGGCGCGGAAGCTCCCGTACCACCGCGCATCACGTCGTACGATGCGGCCACGCCGTATTGCGCGGCGTCGTAGGCGAGCATCATGGTGTACTGGCGGCAGGCCACCGGGTCGCCCGCCACGTTGCCGCCGCAGTTGGTGGCCGAGGGGCCGGCCGGGCCTGCCGCGTCGCGCCCGGTGCTATACGTGCCGCCAACCGTCAAGCCGCCGAACTTGCCGAGATAGCCTGCTGCGTTGTCGCTGCGCGCGTTGGGCAGATAGCTGTCGAAGCTCGCCATCGAATGAATCGACGGGCCGATCACGTCGGCGTTGAGCAGCACGTACATCGACATGTTCATCTGGCGGCCCAGCGTGAGCGCGCCATACGGTGAACTGATGCCGAGATTGGCCTGGCGTCCGAACAGACGGCCGCCGTAATTGAGGGCGCCGCTATTCATCGCGAAGCCGTTTTCCAGCACGAAGAAGGCCTTGTAGCCGTTGCCGAGGTCCTCGTTGCCGCGCAGCCCGAAGCGCGACGGCACCTCGCCCGTGAGCGTGGGCATGCCCACGAACGAGCCGCCGTTCGAGGCGTGGTTGTAGTACTCGACGCCGGTATCCACGATGCCGTAGAGCGTCACGCTGCTCTGCGCATGGGCGCCGCCGCTCGCAAGCGCACCGAGGGCGGCGAGCGCGGCCGCCGTCGTCCTGATCTTTCGTACCTTGCCTGCCGTGCGTTTGACCTTCATGTTCTCCGAACCTCTGCTGGGGATTTATATTGGATGCCTAAGTATTCGTTCGCGTGAGCCACGCGCGCGCCCGGGGAGCATCGGGCGTCAGGCTTGCTCGGGTGCAACGCTCACTGCTGCGTCTCGCTCGTCGCGCGGGTTGCGGTGCGGTGAGCGGACGGTTTGATTCTTGGCGACCCAAAAAAGCGCGCCAAGGACCACGCTTCCCGGAAAAGTTGCCGATCGTCCCAAGTTCGATGGCGTTTCACGGGTGGATTGGAGCGAACGGGGGCAGGCTGGAGAACGGGGCTACTGGCGACCTAGAAACTCGCGCGGGAGAGCGTGTCGGCGGCGGCCTTCACGCTGGCTTCCACGCGCGCGCGCAAGGTTTCGTCGGAAGAAAAAGCGCTATTGGGCCCGGCGACGCTGAGCGCCGCGAGCACCTCGCCGCGCGCGTCGCAGACCGCCGCGGCGCAGGAGTCGATCCCCGCTTCGAGTCCCGAAAAGCTCCACGCACAACCATTCGTGCGCACGGCATCAAGCGTGGCGGCGAGCGCCGCCCAGTCGGCTGGGCGTTCGCTGGCGGGATGCTGGGCGTAGCGTGCGTGCAGCGCATCGTCGGGTAGCTGCGCGAGCATCGCGAGGCCCGGCGTCGCGCGATGCGCGGGCAAGCGGCTGCCTGTGCGGATGCGCGTGACGAGCGGCGTGTCGGGCGTCTCGCAAAGCAGATAGACGATCTCGGCGCCTTCGAGCACGGCGAGAAAGGCCGAGAGCCCGGTGCGCGCGACGAGGTCCGGCAGGACCTGGCGCGCGCGCGCCGTGAGATCCGATGCCCCCAGCGCGCTCGCCGCGAGCGTGAGGAACGGCAATGCCAGCCGATGCGCGCCGCCGCCCGGCTGCGGCTCGATCAGTTGCGCCGCCTCGAGCGATTCGAGCAGGCGCATCAGCGTCACGCGGTTTACGCCGATCTGGCGCGCGACGTCGCTGAGGTTGGCGGTCGAGCCGCCTTCAGCAACGTAACGCAGCAGACGGAACGCACGCTCGACGGGCGAGGTGGCGTCGGAGGCTTTCGCCGATTTCGCGGTGTGCGCGGGGTTTGCAGTGTCGTCGATCATCGGTTCTCGTTTTCGGGCCGCGTCCGCTTCAGGCGAGCGGCACGGTCCACGCATCGTAGCCATAGACCCAGTCGGCGTTGCCGCCGCTCTTGAGCCAGTTGTTGCCGCGCGAGCCGATCTGGATGCGCGCCGTGCGCTCCTGACGCGCCTGCGTGTAGCGCGCGAGCGCGGTCTGCAGCGCTGCGGGCGCGTCGGCTTTCACGTCGGCGAGCGCGCGGGCGAGCACGACCGCATCTTCGATCGCCATGCCCGCGCCCTGCGCCATGAACGGCATCATCGGGTGGCAGGCGTCGCCCAGCAGCGCCATGCGCGCGCCGGTCCATTGCGGCAACGGATCGCGAATATACAACGCCGAGGCCAGCACCGTGTCACAGGCATCGAGCAGCGCCCGCGCCTCAGGATGGAACGCGGCATAGGCGCGGCGCAGCGCGTCGGGGTCGCCGGGCATCGTCCAGGACTCGTGGGTCCAGTCGCTTTGCGCCGTGGTCGCGAAGATGAATACGTCGCGGCCGCGATTGAGCGGGAAGGTGACGATCTGCAAATCGTCGGTCGGTCCCCACCATTTGACGAATGCGCCGGTGTCCCCGCTGAGCACGCGCTCGACCGGCACCACCGCGCGATACGACACGATGCCCGTGAACTGCGGATGCTCCGC
Source organism: Paraburkholderia sp. J67 (assembly GCF_905220265.1). Classification (NCBI taxonomy): domain Bacteria; kingdom Pseudomonadati; phylum Pseudomonadota; class Betaproteobacteria; order Burkholderiales; family Burkholderiaceae; genus Paraburkholderia; species Paraburkholderia sp. J67. The sequence continues at coordinate 46,199 of NZ_CAJMZK010000042.1, read as the reverse complement.
GCCGAACAGATGGCGTCGCACGCCCGAGTGAATGCCATCGGAGCCGATCAGCAGATCGAACGCATGCGCGCTGCCATCGGCGAGCGTGACGGTCGCGGCCTGTTCGTCCTGCGTGAACGCCTCGGTACGCTTGCCCAGTTGCAGTACGCCCGGCGCGAGTGCGGTTTCAAGCGCGCTCATCACGTCGGCGCGATGCATCGTCAGTTGCGGCGCGCCGTACTTGCGCTCGGCCTCGGCGGACATCGCGAGCCGCGAGGTTTCCTCGCCGGTGTCCCACATGCGGCTCACGCGTGCGCTCGGCCGCGCCGCCGTCTCGCGCAGCAATTCGCCGATGCCCAGACCGTCGAGCGCGCGCACCGCGTTGGGCGTGAGGTTGATATCCGCGCCCACACGCCCGAACCGCTCCGCCTGCTCGAACACCGTGACTTCGTGTCCCGTGCGGCCCAGCGCGATCGCCGCTGCCAGTCCGCCAATCCCGCCACCGATCACACCAATTTTCAGCATCGCTGTCTTGCCTCTCGTCAACAAGGTTGAATCGCCGCTTCGTTTAACTGAATGTTCAAAAATGAACACAACGTACGAAAATGAACTTAAATTGTGAGGCCGGTTTATTTTGACGGCAAGCCCTAAACGATCCGAACCGCATCGGTTGAAACCCGCATAGGCGCCAGACGAGGGCTGTGCGCAGGCAGAACGACGTGGACGATCGGCGACTTTTTTGGATTTTGAGGCGGTTGTGCACGGGGGAGGCGTCGCCAAAAATGTGCTCCATCGACGGCCGTGCCGCAGCCCGTGCACGACGCCGCGTTTCCAGACTGCGAGGACACACACCATGCTGAGCCATGAAAAAAACCGCTTGCTGACCGAGGTTGGCCCCGGCACCCAGATGGGCGACTATCTGCGCCGTTATTGGCACCCGATCGCGGGCGTCGCCGAATTCGATGACAAGGCCGTCCGGCCGATCCGCCTCTTCGGCGAGGATCTGGTGCTGTACAAGGACTTGAGCGGAAACTTTGGACTGGTGCAGCGCCGCTGCCCGCATCGCAACGCCGACCTCGCGTTCGGCTTCGTCGAGCAGTGCGGCCTGCGCTGCGCGTATCACGGCTGGGAATTCGACAAGAGCGGTCAATGCACGCATCAGCCCTTTGAGGAAATCGTCGATGTCGAGGCGCGGCTGCGTCAGAAGACGAAAATCACTGCCTATCCGGTGCGTGCGAAGGCGGGCATGTTGTGGGCCTATATGGGTCCCGCACCCGCGCCGGAATTGCCCGACTGGGAACCGTTCAGTTATGCGAATGGTTTCGCACAGGTGGTGATGGCCGAGATTCCCTGCAACTGGTTCCAGTGCCAGGAAAATTCGATCGACCCGATTCACTTCGAGTGGACCCACAACAACTGGACCGGGCGTCAGCAGGACAGCCACGCCGAACACGTACCCACGCACCTGCGCACGCTCTACGAAGAGTTCGAATTTGGCTTCGTCTACAAGCGCCTGCGCGCGCATGAGAGCGAAGAGAATCCGATGTGGACCACCGGCCGCGTGACGCTCTGGCCGAACGGCTTCTATCTGGGCCACCACTTCGAATGGCGCGTGCCTATCGACGATCACCACACGCTCAGCATCCTGTGGGTCTTGAACAAGGTGCCGAAGGAGCGCGAGCCCTACGTGCAGGAGCATATTCCGGCATGGTACGGGCCGCTGCGCGACGAAAACGGCGAATGGATCACGACGCATGTGGCGAACCAGGATTTCGCCGCGTGGGTCGGGCAGGGCACCATCACCGACCGCACGAAAGAGACGCTCGGCGCGAGCGATCGCGGCATCGTCATGTTGCGCCGGCGCTTTTTCGAGGAACTCGAAGCGGTCGCGGCGGGCAAGACGCCCAAGGGGCTCATCACCGACGCCGAAGCGAATCGCAACGTGTTCCTGCCTTCAGCGTGCCGCGACGAGATGATGCACGGGCTCACGCTCGATGAATTGGCGGCGCATCCGCTGCTCGGCGCGTATCTGCGCGACTTCTTTGGCCAATATGGCCAGCCTGACGATGTGCGCGCGGCCTATGAGGCGGCGATTGGGCAGAAGACCGAGGGCGCGCGTTTCTTCTCGGTACACGGCGGGCGTCCCACGGACGATGCCGAGAGCGAAGCGGCGTGAGGCGCGCATGAACGAGCCTAACAACCCGTCGGGCGGCACGCGCTTGCAGGCGCGCGTGCGCACGCTGCGCCACGAAGCGGAGCGCATCGCGAGTATCGAACTCGTGCCGCTGGACGGCGTGATGTTTCCGGCCTTCACGCCGGGTGCGCATCTCGATGTGCATCTTCCGAATGGCCTCGTGCGCAGCTATTCGCTCGTCAATGCGCCCGAGGAAAGCGGGCGCTACGTGATCGGCGTGCTCAACGATCCGAATAGCCGGGGCGGCTCGAGCTGGCTGCACGAGCAGTTGCGCTGCGGCGCGGCGCTGACGATCGGCGCGCCGCGCAACAACTTCGCGCTCGACGAGACGGCGGCCGCGACGTTGCTGGTGGCGGGCGGCATTGGCGTGACGCCCATGCTCTGCATGTATCGCCGACTGCGCGAGCAAGGACGCGCGGTGCAATTCGTGTATTGCGCGCGCAGCCGTGCGCAGGCCGCGTTTCTCGACGAACTCGCGGCGCTGGGCGGCGATGTCGTGCTGCATTTCGACGATGAGAACGGCGGTCGACCTTTCGATCTGGCGGCCTGTCTCGCGCGCCAACCGCACGACGTACACGCGTACTGTTGCGGGCCGGGCGCGATGCTGGCCGCGTTCGAGACGGCGTGCGCGAACGCGGGCGTGCGTCACGTTCACATCGAGCGCTTCGCGGCCAGCACACCGGCCGCGCCGGTCGAGCACGCGGGCTACACGGTGGAGCTTGCACGTAGCGGTCGCGCGCTGTTCGTGCCGGCGGGCAAGGCGTTGCTCGATACGCTCATCGAAGCGGGCGTCGACGTCGAATATAGCTGCCGAGAAGGTCTGTGCGGCGCGTGCCAGACACGCGTGCTCGGCGGTTGTGTGGAGCATCGCGACGAGGTGCTCACGCAATCGGAGCGCGACGCCAATGACGCGATGATGATCTGCGTGTCCGGCGCGAAGAGCGGCACGCTGGTGCTCGATCTCGCCTGAGATGGGCTGCCGCGCCAACGCGGCGGCCCAACTTCTTCAATCAATATTTTGCATTCCAAACTAAAAATCACGCGAAGCCTACGCTTCATCCCCACAGCCTTCCTTTCGAGGACACGATGGAACTGACCCGCCAGGCGCAAGACTACGAGGCGAGCAGCGTTGCGCGCGCCGCCGACCGACACGAAGCCGCGCTGATCTCGGCGCGAATCGAGCGACTGCCGTTCACGCGCTGGCACGCGCGCGTGCTGGGCATCGTCGGCTTCGTTCATATGACCGATGCGTTCGACGCGCTCACGATCGCCTTTGTGATGCCGGTGCTGATCGGCCTCTGGCATCTCACGCCCACCGAAGCAGGCTTGCTGGTGTCGGGCGGCTATGTCGGGCAGACGCTCGGCGCCTTGTTCTTCAGCGCGGCCGCCGAACGTTTCGGCCGGTTGCGCGTGTTGCGCTGGCTGCTCGTTGTGCTCGCCCTGGGCAGCGTGGCGTCGGCGTATGCGAGCGCGTATGCGGTGTTCATCGCGCTGCGCTTCCTGCAAGGCATAGGTCTGGGCGGCGAGTCGCCGGTGTCGGCCACCTATATGAACGAAGTGTGCCCCGCGCGCATTCGCGGACGCGTGATCTTCGTGCTGCAATCGACTTTCGCGCTCGGCAATCTGGTGGCCGCCGTCACCGCGCTGTGGTTGATCCCGGCCTTCGGCTGGCAGGCGATGTTCCTCGTCGGCGGCTTGCCGATCGTGCTGGCGGCACTCTTGCCGTATGCCGCGCCGGAATCGCCGCGCTGGCTCGCGATCAACGGACGCGCCGACGAAGCCCACGCCATTGTCGAGACGATGGAGCGCAGCGCAGGCGGGTCGCAATGGGGCGAGGCTAACGTGCCTGAGCTTGCCACCACCGCTTTGCACGAGCCGCGCAAGGAGTCGTTTCGCGCGCTGTTTGCACGCGGCTTCGCGCTACGCACGCTGGTTGTCTGGGTGATGGCTGGCTGCGGCAGCCTCACGACATACGGCATCCTCGTGTGGCTGCCGTCGCTCTATCGCACCGTCTACCATCTGCCGCTCCAGACCGCGCTGCGCTACGGCACCGTGAGCATGATCGCAACGCTGATCGGCACCATCGCAGGAACCTTTGCGATCGACTGGCTCGGTCGCCGCAAGACCTTCACGCTCGCCTTTCTCGGCGCGGCGCTGCCGATGCTCTGGCTGGCGGCAAGCGGCACGCGCGTGAGCGCGGAACACGTGCTCGTGCTCGCGTCGATCAGCGTGGCGATGATCGCCATCGTTCAATGCGGCATCTACGTCTATGCGCCCGAGGTGTATCCCACGCGCATACGCGCAACCGGCGCGGGCGCGGCTTCGGCGATCACGCGTGTTGCGTCCGTGGTCGGGCCGCTTGTGATCGGCACCTTGCTGACGTGGTGGCGTGTGGAGGCGGTGTTCGCGTACTTTGCGATCGTCTCGCTGCTGGGTGCAATCGTGATCGGCGTGTTCGCGATGGAGACGCGTGGCCGCACGCTCGATGAAATCGCGCGATAAGCGCGCGGTCGTTGCATGTTTTGTGACCCCGGCCTGGACGGGGCGTTGCGCGGATCGACGGTCGCCAGACGACCGCGACGATCCGCGCTTTGACAGGGAGGGGGCAATCCGGTGGGCTACGGGCAACTACACCTTTCGCGCCAGCATGTCCGCAGCGAAAGACTTCGCGTGCGCCACGGCCTCCTGGGCGTCGAGGAAAAGACCGAGCTGATCCCAGTGCTCTTCAACCGCGTACGTGCCTTTTGTGGGCAGGGCACGCTGAACGCGCAATTGCGCTGCGTACCGGCCGTCTTCCAATGGGCGGGCCGTGGCAATGACCTTGTGGGGCGGCTCGGGGCTTTCTGGCTGAATCAACTCGAGAGGACCGCCGGCCATGCTGACGTCTTTCAGCGCGTTCCTGGCCTGGCAGTCCGGGCAGTAAAAGCACCACCCTCCGTCCTCGTGCCGGGACCTGACCTGACCGCGAGCCAGCACGGCACGACATTCAACGTTTTCGCAGATGAACGGCATAGCAGTCTCCGAAGTTGTTTGAAGGAGAGCCTAGCACGCCGGTCGACGGCCAACCAACGGCATGTTGCTGTGCCTGACGCTATGGAAAACCCTTAAGTACTACCTGGTCTCTGACCCGATAAGGCGTGTTGGTCGAGTGGATTGAGCCAGGCGAGAGGCAGCCGCGCGGCGTTTTCAGGGCGGTTTCAGCGCGCCCAACGAGGCATGGACGATCTCATACGCCATCATTTGCGGCTGGAAAACGCATCGCCGATCTGCCGGGCTCGCTTGACCTCGTCGCTGTGCAGATAGATCGACGTCGTCGAAACTGATGCATGACGCAAGTTGTCGCGCACGGTCGTGAGTTCCGCGCCGCGCCCAAGCGCATGGGTGGCATGCGTGTGCCGCATCCAGTGCGGGCTCGCGCGCCGAAGCTTTTCCGCAAGGGGCGCGTGATCCGATTCGATCGCACCCGCGGCAAGCAGGAAGAACCGCCGCATCACCATCCATAGGCGCACGCTGCTGATGCTTGTGCCCGCTGCACCGGCGCTGTCTGCCTCCAGACTGCCGATGACCGGCGTTTCGGGGCGCCAATGCAATTGCGTGACTGGCAGGCCGCGTTCGGCGAGATAGCGCGCGAGCGCATCCCATGCGAGCGGCGGCAATGCCACACGCGCCAGTTTTTTCCCCTTGCCGGTCACGCGCAACCAGTAGTCGCCGCGTGGATCGGTTTCGACTTGCCCGAGCGTTGCCCCGACCAGTTCGCTTGCGCGCAGCCCGGTCGCATAGCCGAAATCCAGCAGGAAGCGCACGCGCTGCGCGGCCGCGACGGACCAGCCGTGCGACCACTCCAGCCCATCCGCGAGCGTGCGCACGAGTGCCCATTCGCCCTCGGTAAAGGCATGCGAGACATCGAGCACATTGCCGCCATTGGCCTCGCGCACTTTCACACCCGCGAATGGATTGGCCAGCACGTAGCGCTGCTCGATGAGCCAGCGGAACAGCGCGCCGAGGATCGACAGCGCATGGGCGACGGAGCGCGGGGAGAGGCTGCCGTTGAAGGGCCGCCAGTCCGGCGAGGTGCGCGCTCGCACCGGTCCGACCCAGCGTCCGTGCGGCGACGGATGGCGCAGGAAGGCGCGGTAGGCGATCGCATCCTCCGTCGTGAGCGACGAGAGCGCGCGGCCGCGCTCCACGATCGCCCACAGGATCAGGCGCTCGGCTTCCTTGCGGTAAGTGCGTTGCGTGGCGGGCGACTCGTGCAACGAAAGCCACGTACGCACGGCCTCGTAGTCGTTATTGGCATCGAGCGAGCAGGTGGCGGATGGCGCCCGGAAGGTGCCTTCGGAGCCATCGACCTCGTGCGGCAGCCGGATGGACTCCCACGGGACGATTTCGCTGCGCTGGCTGGCGACGACGAGCGCCCGCGCCTTTTCCGTGAGCGCGGGCCAGGCGGCGAAGAACGCCTCGATGGCGCGCGCGCTTGCCGCACCGAGTCCCGGCACGGCTTTCCACCATTGCCGCCGACGCGGGACGCGCACGGTCAGGTCGGCAAGCGTCGTGATGCCGTGCGCCTGGAGCACGCGCACCGCGCGTGGTGCAAACCATTGCGCGATGTCGTCGGCGATGCGCGGCTCGGGGGGACGCGCAGTGCGCAGGACGTCGATGGCGTGGGCAACGGCCTTCGCGTATTGCTCGCGTTCTTCGGCAGGGTGCGATAGCACGGCGGCCAGGTCGTCGCGATGCGCCGCGCGGGCACGTTCCAGCAAGCGTCGGCGGATGGCTCCCAGCACGCCGCGCGCGGATTTTCCTTCGCTCAGCGTGGCGGGCAGGTAGCGCTCGACAGCGGGACGCACGGCAACGCCTGCGTACCACGCGCGCAGCATGGCGAGTTCATTGGCATCCGGGAAACCGGGCGCATCGGAAGGGGCGGGGGCGGGCACCGTGGTGTGACGCGTTTTCATACTGTCTAGTTTACATAGAAAATCGATGTCTTACGATAAGAATAGTTATCTAAATAGTCACATCGTGTGCCGCTTTTTGGGAAAAACTTCAGCGCCACACCTCAGGAAGCCAATGGTCAACGCGGCTGTACAACGCCCGGGGCGTGATGCCATGCGGTTTGCTCAAATTCCGCCTCCGATGCGCCTGGGCCAAGCCAGTTTTTGACGTGGCGGTCACGCAAGGTCAGGTAAGACAATTAAGTGGCTTAACCCACATACGCGAAATGGCATTCGTCGCACGATATCACCCACTCACCGCGTAACAGGTTGCTGCCGCAACGTTCTTGCACGACGGACGGCCGCGCCTCCTGCGCAGTACACCCTTGTCAGGAGACGGATTTGAAATACATGCGTCTGGCTATAGTGGGCTTTGCTTCGGTTGTGACCGCACTCCCTGTTTATGCGCAGGATACTTTGGGCACGGACTGGTATGTTGCGCCCACCGCGAGTCTTACGATCAACGATAGCGCTCGGGCGCACAGCACGGGCGTAGCGGGCGGATTAGCGCTAGGCAAGGTGTTGAACGACAGCTGGAACGTCGAACTGGCCGGGCAATACGCCGATTTCGGCTCGCAGGATGGGGCGCAGGACAACCAGGCGAGCATCGTGGTCGACGCACTGTACTTTCTGAAGCGCAGCGAGAAGTTTTCCCCTTACATCACATTGGGCATCGGCGGTGTGCATGAGGGGCCGCTCCCGAATCAGGACAGGAATGAGGATCTGCTCCTCAGAGGCGGTATTGGCTTTACGACGCGTTTGACGAAGTACGTCGATTTCCGCGTGGACGCCCGTTATCAATGGCATGGCAGCACAGGAGGCGCGCCGAACCTCGGTGATTGCTTCATCTCTGCGGGGCTGAATATCTATTTCAGGTGACGGTGGCGCCCCGATTGGGAAGCGGGGCGGGCGCAACGTCAGGAATCAAGCCTGGCTGAAACAGTCCATTTCGTCGTGATTTGAGCGCAAGCGCTGGCTCTTGCGGCACCGATCGCTCGTAAAGCGACCCGACGCGGTGACGATGAAGCATCGGCGCACCGGCGTGGTGATCGGCGGCGATTGGCAACCCGATGGCGAGGATCTTCCTTTTACTTTCAGCCAGGTCGAGGCCCGCGTGAATCCCACGTGGGCGGCCGAACGTGCCGCTCAAGGGGACGCCTTTGCGCAAGGGCGGCGTATTCAGGTCGCCAAACGGACTCCGCAAAAAAGCGGCGCTGCCGGGGTGTTGAAAGTGGAAAGTGGAAAGGGCGCGCCACGCAAGCGAGGTTCTGCGTCTGCGAACGGTTAAGTTTTTATCAGCGCGATGGCCTCTCAAACAGCCATCCGCTTCCACGCCTGCGGTTCGGTAGCGGCGACTTGCACCCGGTTGCGCCCAGCATGCTTGGCGGCATAGAGCGCCGTATCGGCAGCGCCTATCAGTGCTTCGGGCGTCTTCAGCCCCTCGCGCGCGGCAATACCGATGCTGATGGTGACGCTCACCTGCTGGTCCTGTACCTCGAAGCGCAGATTCTGCACGGCTTCACGCAGCCTTTGCGCAGTGCGCGCCGCTTCGTCGAGCATCGTTTCCGGCAACAGCACGGCGAACTCTTCGCCGCCGAAGCGCGCAAGCAGGTCGAAACTGCGTAAATGCGACGACAGGCATTGCGCCACGTGGCACAAACAGGCGTCGCCTGCAAGATGACCGTAGCGGTCGTTGAATGCCTTGAACCTGTCGATATCGATCAGCAACAAGGCGCCCGTCGAGGCGGGTGCCGCGATGAGTTCGGCGAGCGCTTCGTCGAGCCGCCGACGATTGGCGATGCTGGTCAGCGGATCGGTATACGACAGGTCGGTGAGAGCGGCATTCTGTGCCGCGAGTTTTTCGTTGCGCAAACGGTCGAGCAGTCGGTGCAGATAAAGCCGGCGCAAGGCGCGCTCGAATGCATGCGATCCGATCAACGCGGGAGACAGCAGGGTCGTCATGAAACCGATCAGGAACATGGCGTCGCTGTGATTGATTTCCGGCCGGTCGAGCAGGACCAATGCATAAACGCTGAGGTTCGCCAGAAAGAACGCCACTGCCTGGTGAAAGCGTAGCCGCACGAAGATCAGGACAAAACTGGCCGGTGGAATCGCCAGCAGGAAATCGCGCAAATTGGCGGGCGTCGGCTTGGCCGCGACAACCAGTATTGCCGCGAGGCTGCAAATCAGGCAGCAGGCGAGGAGTGCGATTTCGCGTGTGGCCGTGGCGACTTTCTCGCGTAGCCCAAGCTGGATGATGGCGAAGACGGTGAGACTGGAACCCACTAACTGGATCGCGACGCTCTTCCAGTCGGGATTCAGAATAACGATCAGGTTCAGCAAGATGCCGAAAATGAAATACCCTGTGACGCCGCACAGGCCAATGAAGCGAAGCTCCTGCAACCGTTCGGCGGCGATGTCGCGCCAGTATCGGGTTTCCAGCGCCTGAGGAAACGCCAGGCGAAATCCGGAATGGCGTAGCTCAGACTCGGCCAATATGTCCAGGCGAGCTATCTGGTCCTCGTGAATAGCAGCGGAATGCTCCATTCCATTTACCGTCTTGTACGCTGGTCGTCAGAATACCGCAGCGGAATCCCGTGATCTTCGCTATCGTACGCGGTGGGCCGCTTTTGCAACAAGCGGTAAGAATCTGGAGAGATCGGCAGGTGATGCGCTGGAGGGCGGCGAGGGAATAGGGAAATCGCCGCGCGCAGCATGGCGAGGCGAACAGGCAATCCAGCCAGACAAGGTGACGTGAGCGCGCCGTGCAGAAGCTTGGCGCGAATCCTGCGGCGGCGCGCGCGAAGGCGCTTAAAGCGCGCGTTGCACCGTGCGGGCCGAGTCGGTGATGTCCTGACCGAAGCCGGCAACCGTGTTACAGCCCGACAGGCCAATCGTGATGGCGGCGACCATGAGTATCGCCAGAGTGCGAATGTACATATAAACCCCGAGTTTCAATCGACCATCGGCTTTGTGCTTTAGCGCGTTCTTTCTGCCGATGTGGTCGCCAGTTTATCAGCACCCGGCGGATCGGTCCCTTACATAAGCTTGTCGATAGCGCGCATGGGGCTATCTGCGCAACCAAACGGACTCCGAACTAAATAATCCGGAGCGTCCTGGATTGATTGCGCTCTAGCCACGGCGACCGTGAAAAAGACCCAGACCTTTGAGGTCTGGGCGAAACCAGCGGGGACGGGGTGCCCCCGTGGTGGAGGTTTCAACGAATTCCAGCGGGTTCGGGCCGTTTCCAGCAGCAAAACGGGCTCGCTGCGGGTTTAACCCCGGAGCGAGCCCTTGATTCAGGCAGGCGGTGCGTGTCTGCGGCGCTGCCCTTGGCCGTGGGCCCGGGCCAAATTACTGACCGAAATAAACCGGCTTCATGCCGTCATAGGCAGGGCGGGCTGCGGCGGTAGCGGCGACGGCTGCAACCGGAGCGGCAACGCGGCCACCCGATGCGCTCGAACCATCCGCGACGCCGCCCACTGCGCTGTTTTGTGCGGCAACCTTGGCTTCAGCGGCAAGCAGGTCGTCGGGGTAATGCGGGTCGTTGCCGCGCGCCGGGCTGTAGCCGGCCTTTTCGAGTTGCACGAGTTCGGCGCGAACCTGCGCGCGGGTGACCGGCGCATTCGACTGGGCGAACGAGGCAACCGGAACGACGAGGGCAACAGCAACTGCGACGGCTTGAATAAGGGACTTCATGATGACAACCTCCATTGTGCTTTGATGTTCGGTGTGGCCTCTTGCCGCAACCGATGAAGCACAGTCTAGGAGTTTCCATCTCCAGGGTTAACCACTATTCCGGGAAGGTACTCTTGCCGCAGATGAGAAGATCCTGGCACGCACGGCGGCGGGGCGCTGCGCTGGCGGTTGCAGAAACCGCGCCAGATCACGCTGAAAACACCGCCACCGCCCCTTGCAGACGCATCGCCTGTTCGTCTAGCGCATGCGCGGCCGCTGCGGCTTCTTCCACGAGCGCGGCGTTCTGCTGCGTGACCTCATCCATCTGCGCGATCGCCTGATTGACCTGTTCGAGGCCGCGGCTCTGCTCGTTCGAGGCCTGCGCGATGGCCTCGAACACCTGCTTCGCCGAGGCGATATCGGCGCGCAGACGCACCATCGTCGCGCCGACATCGTGCGCGCGCGTCACGCCGCCCGTGATCGACGTGGTCGAATGCTCGATCAGATCCTTGATCTCTTTCGCGGCCGTCGACGAACGCTGCGCGAGCGAGCGCACTTCCGAGGCGACCACGGCGAAACCGCGCCCTTCGGTGCCCGCGCGCGCGGCTTCGACTGCCGCATTGAGCGCGAGAATGTTGGTCTGGAACGCGATGCCTTCGATGATCGCCGTGATCGACGCGATCTTTTCTGCGCTGCCCGAGGCCTCGTTCATGGTCTCGATCATTTGCGCCGATGTCGTATTGCCCGCGTTCACGGCGTCCATCGCGCGCACGATCACCTCGCAGGCGTGGCGCGCGTTATCGGCGTTCTGGCGCACGGCTTCGGTCAACTCATGGGTGGTCGCCGAGGTCTCTTCGAGCGCGGCGGCCTGTTGCTCCGTGCGCGACGAAAGGTCCGTGTTGCCCGCTGCGATCTGTGCGGCCCCCACCTTGACCGCCTCCACGCCGCGCGTGACCGAGCCGACGATCGTTTGCAACGACGTCTGCATCGCATCCATGGCCGCGAGCAGGCGGCCGGTTTCGTCGGTACGGTCGCGCTCGATACGGCTGTCGAGGCGTCCGGCGGCGATGGCCTGCGCGGTTTCGACGGCGCGCGCGAGCGGGTCGCGGATCGCCTTCACGAGCCAGCGTCCGGCAAGACCCGCGCACAACACGGCGAGGGCAGCGGCCAGCGCGACGCTCGTGTAGATCGTGTGTTGCAGCGTGGCGAGTTCGGCGGTGCGCGCGTCGATGTGCTCGCGCTCGGCCTTGTCGAGCGCATCGACGGCGGCAATCATGTCGCCCGTGCCCAGATAACTGCCGAAGCCCTCGGTCAGCGCGCTCAATTGCGCGATCGTGGCGCTGCCATCGTTGACGTGCGTGCGCATCGCGAGCATCGGATCGACGACTGTGGATTCCCAGGCGTTGTATTGCGCAACGGCCGTATCGACCATTCGATTACGCGCGGTGTCGGCCGGATCGAGTGCCTTGATGGCCGCCATGCGCTGGCGGAAATCGTCGATGTGATCGACTTTCCACTTCATGTGGCCGGGCTGGCCGTCGAGGTTATAGGCCAGCAGCGCCCAGATGATGTTCAGGTAATCGGCGCTCGCATCCTTGACGAGTCGTTGCGCCTGCACCGATACGGCGTTTTGCTGCTGCTTCTGGGCGATGGCGTTGAGGCCGTACCAGCACACGGCCGAACTCACGAGAAAAACGGCGATGACAACGCAGAACGCAGTGGTCAACTTCTTGCCGATCGAAAGGTTCTGCATCTTCATGTTCAAGGTGGATATCGAGGGAAAACGGCGCGTGGTTGTCCACGGAAAATGTCAGGATAATACGGTATACCAACATAGGTCGCTGGACAAGCGGTTTAAAAATAGGGAATCCCACGATGGTCGGGAGTTTGAAAATCAGGCGGGTTAAGATGCGCGCTCAAGTTTCCGCGCCTCCACGCCCAACCGCAGATCATCCCCACGCCATGACCCGATATCTCGACGCCGCCGCGCTAACCGAACTCGCCCAACGCGCGGAGCGAATCGATGCGCCACCGTGCGCCTGCACGAAAACGCCGCTGGACGGCTGGCAATCGCAGCCGCTTTCGCTCGATGAGCGGCAACTGGAACAGGTCGGCACGCTCATGCGCGAAGACGAAGCGGAGCCGACCTTCGCCGAACATCTGCCCGATGGCATCGGCTACTGGTCGGAGCAGGCGCCGATTTCCCCCAGGCACTTTCCGTATAACCGCTGCGGCGTGTGGGCGTGCTCGTCGTGCGGACGGCTCTACCTGCGCTATACCGAAGGCGGCGGCTACTTTGTCGATCAACGTATCCGCGCGTTGAAGGCGAACCTGATCGACGACGCACCGCTTTGAGTGCGGCCAGGCACCTGAATTGCGGCTCGACAGCGATCCATCGCTCACTTATCGTTTTGCTGTTTTGCACCGGGCCAGCCCGGACTGATTCCATCTACGACCAGACCAGCGCATGGGCATTCGGGAACTCGCCAAGGAACTGAAGCTATCCGTTTCGACCGTGTCGCGCGCCTTGAACGACAGCGACGAGGTGAGCGCCGACACGCGCGAGCGCGTGCGGGCCGCGGCGCTCGCGCATAGCTATGCGCCGAGCCGGTCCGCCGCGAGTCTGCGCAAAGGGCGGCTCGATATCGTCGGGCTGATGCTGCCGGTGCGTCGCGACGAAGAGACCTATACGCACGGTATTTTCATGAGATTGGCCGACGGTCTTCAGTCGGTTCTTTCGCGGCACGGCATGGACCTCGTGATGTACTCCAGCGCATCCTGGGACGACGAGTTCGCGCGGCTGCGTCGTATCGTCGATCGCCGCCACGTCGACGGCGTGATACTCGCCGGTACGCGGCGGCACGATGAGCGGCTCGACTATGTCGCAAGCCGCCAGTTTCCGTTTGTCGCGTTGGGCCGCAGCGAGTCGGGCGGCGAGCATGCGTGGGTCGATCTCGACTTCGAAGCGGCTGTTGCGGCCTGTGTCACGCAGTTCGTGGCGCGCGGGCATCGGCGCATCGCGCTCGCCATTCCCGGCGGCGACGCGATGCAGGCGCATATCTGCCTGCGGGCGTGGAAGCGGGCGATGAAGCAACATGGGCTGGCGGTGCCCGAGGGCTTCGTGCAGCGCAACGAGCTTTCCGAGCGCGGCGGCTATCTGGCCACGGCGGCGCTACTTGACCTCGCCGATCCGCCGGATGCGCTCATGTTCCAGAGCGACTGCATGGCGATTGGCGCGTACCGCAAGCTGCACGAAGTGGGCATGACGCCAGGCCGCGATCTGGCGATCTCGGGCGGCGTGCTGGCGGGCGAGATTTCGGAATATCTCGCGCCGCGCCTGTCTGGCTTCACGCTCGACGCCTATGGCCTGGGTGAGCGCCTCGCGCAGGCCTTGCTCGCCCAGATGCCCGAGTTTGCACAAACGTATCGCGCCGCGCGCGAGCCGCTGCTCTGGCCGCTCACGCTGCGCGATCGCGACGACGACGCCCCTTCAACGACGGCCGCCCAGCGCTAGCCGTCACGCCGCGCGAAGCCATTCGGCAGCGCGCCATCGACATTGTGGTTTCCGCGAATCGCCATTGCGATTTTCGCAGCCGGCTTGACAGCGTCTGGCCCAGACGCAACTATTGGCCTGTTTTCCGGAAACGTTTCCGGAAAACAGGGTTGCCTCGGTGCGCCGCATCAGGAAGCCGCAAAGACAGCGCGATCCTCACGCGCGAAAACGGAGACAGCATGAAGAAGCTACTTGCCGCGTCCGCGGCGATGGGTCTGGCATTCTCGCTTTCCTGTACGCCGCTGCTCGCGGCGTCACTGTCGGTCTGGGCCGTGGACGAGCCCGATAACTACACCGCGAAGATGGCGCAGGAATTCGCGAAACTGCACCCCGACGTCCACGTGCAGATCCGCAAGGTAGGGTTCGCCGCGCTCAACGACGAAACGATGCGCGCCGTCATGTCCGGCAACATGCCGGACGTCGTGCCGGTCGACAACCCGAATACGGCGATGTTCGCCTCGAAGAATGCGCTGCTCGATCTCGGGCCGTACCTCGCGAAATCGAAGGTCATCGACGCGAAGCAGATCTTTCCCGGCCCGCTGAAGAACGCCACCTGGAGCGGCAAGGTGTACGCCATCCCGCGCGGCACGAACACGCTGGCGCTGTACTACAACAAGGACCTGTTCAAGGCCGCCGGACTCGATCCGGAACATGCGCCGCAAAGCTGGGACGAACTCTATACCGACGCCCAGAAGCTGACCGACGCGAAGAAGGGCGTCTACGGTCTCGCGTTTTCCGCCATCAATACGGAAGAGGGCGTGTTCCAGTTCTTGCCGTTCGTGCAGGCGGCGGGCGCCGACTGGGATCGCATGAGCGATCCGGGCGCGGTGCGCGCGGCGGCGTTCTGGCAGAAGCTGCTGGACAGCAAGGTGGCGTCGCCCGACACGCTCACGCATAGCCAGTCGGAAGCGGCGGCCACGTTCATCAACGGCAATGCCGCAATGGCCATCGACGGTCCATGGGAACTCGGCGCGGTCGACCACGGCGCGAAGTTCAAATGGGGCGTGGCGCTCCTGCCGGCCGAGAAGGCGGGTGGTCCGCGCGCATCGGCGCTTGGCGAGCAGAATCACGCGATCCTGCGCGGCGCGAAAGACCCGGACACGGCCTTCCAGTTCATCGAGTACATGTACGCGCAGCGCGCCCGCAACTGGAACGAGTTCGGCATGCTGCCGCCTTCGAAGGACACCAGCACGCCCAGCCCGAAATGGCCGCAGGCGTATCAGGTCTTCAACGAGCAGATGCAGTACGCGCGTCCGCGCGGCCCGAATCCGCAGTGGCCGAAAGTCTCGAAGTCGATTTCCAATGCGGTCCAGTCGGTGTTGACGCACCAGGCGACGCCGCAAGAGGCGATGGCCGCGAACGCGCAGACTGTGCAGGCCTCGATCAAGTAAGTTATCCGAAATAATGGGCCGAAGGCACGCGACCGGAGGATGTAGCACGCCCTTCGGTCGCCGTTCCGCCCTGGTGCGAAAAACGTCATGAACACACTCTTGCGCCGTGCGCCGCATGACCCGGCTTTGGGGTTGCTGCGCCGCTTTCCGCGTGCCCATGCCTTCGAGCTCTCGCTGGCGGTGTTCGCGCTGCTGTATCTGCTGGTGTTTGCCGGTCTGCCGCTCGTCTACAACATCGTGCTGTCGTTTCAGCAGGTCGACCTGATGGCGCCTGCCACGCTGCTGCGCCCATTCGCCGGGCTCGCGAATTACCGCGATGTGTTCAGTCGCCCGGAAATGCATCAGGTGATCGTGAACACGGTGCTGTTTGTCGGCCTTTCACTCGCGTTTCAGGTCGTGATCGGCTTTCTGCTGGCGCTGCTGTTCGCGCAGGATTTTCCGTTCGCGAGCCTCATGCGCGGCCTGTTCCTCGCGGGCTGGATCATGCCGGGGCTGGTGGTGGGCGTGATCTGGAAGCTGATCTTCGCAGGCGACTACGGCGTGCTCAACCACGTGCTGCTGCAATTGCACGTGCTGCACGAGAAGATCTTCTGGCTTTCCGATCCGCACTGGTCGCTCTATGCCGTGATCGCTGCCAACGTCTGGCTGGGCGTGCCGTTCAACATGCTGCTGCTGTCCGTGGGCCTCGCAGCCATTCCGGCGGACCTGTACGAAGCGGCCGAACTCGATGGCGCGAACGCGCTGCAACGCTTTATCGGCATCACCTTGCCGATGATGAAGGCGCCGCTCGGCGCGGTGATCGCGCTGGGCGCGATCATGACGATGCAGCAGTTCGATCTGATCGCGGCGCTCACGCAGGGCGGTCCCGCCAATTCGTCGCTGGTCGCGCAGTACTGGTCGTGGCAGCTTTCGTTGCAGACCTTCGAGGTGTCGGCCGGCTCGGCGGTGGCTACGGTGATGCTGGTGCTCGTGCTGATCGTTGCGGTGATCTACGTGCGTTCAACGCGCAACGAAAGGATGGCTTGAGATGAAAAAGCCCCTGCGCTGGCTGCTATTCGTCATCGCCCTGTGTGTCACGGTGGTCTATCTGTTCCCGCTGTACTGGATGTACATCACCGCGTTCAAGAGCGCGAGTGAGATGTTCCAGTACCCGCCCACGTTCTGGCCGCAGCATCTGCAATCGCACTTGTGGCAGGTGTTTAGCGAAAGCGGCATGGGCAACTTCCTCTGGAACTCGTTCGTGACCGCCTGCGGCACCGTGGCGGTGACCGTGTTCGTCGGCACGGGCGCGGCTTACGCGCTCGCCTTCGTGCAGAACCGCTGGACCAGTTTCGCGATCTTCGCGGTGCTGGTGTTGCAAGCCTTGCCTTCGAGCCTGATGGTCACGCCGATTTTCACGGCCTTCAAGAGCCTCGGCCTGCTCGACTCGCCGCGCCTTGCCGTGGTGCTCGCGCAGATCACCAAGACGCTGCCGTTCTATATCGTGCTATGCCGCCCGAGCTTCGTGCAGGTGCCGCGCGAGTTGCGCGACGCGGCGCTCGTGGACGGCGCATCGCCCGCCCGCGCGTTCTTCGGCGTGATCCTGCCGCTCGCGGTCAACGGCATTCTCGTTTCGGCGATCCTGGTGTTCCTGCAATCGTTCGGCGAGTACGTGTACGCCCGCTCGCTGATTCTCGACGACCGCTATCAGACCGCTACGGTGGGCCTTTCCGCCTTCGTCGGCGCGACCAGGGTCGACTGGATCGGCATCATGACTTACTCGGCCATTTTCGTCACACCCATCCTCGTGGCCTTCATGCTGCTGCAACGCAGGATCGTCGCCGGACTCACCGCCGGCGCGCTCAAGTAACGCATACGGAGAATCGTTGTGGATCGCATACAGATCGAGCGCCTGAGCAAGAGCTACGGCGCCGTGCAGATCTTGAAGGACATCGACATCAGCGTGCCCGAAGGCTGCTTCGTCGCGCTGGTCGGGCCATCGGGCTGCGGCAAGTCCACCTTGCTGCGCACCATCGCCGGGCTCGAACCCATCACGGGCGGCACGCTGCGTATCGACGGACAGATCGTCAACGACGTGCCGCCGCGCAAGCGCGACGTTGCGATGGTGTTCCAGAGTTACGCGCTCTATCCGCACATGAACATCGAGAAGAACATGTCGTACTCGTTGCGCCTGCGCCGCGCAGCGCCACAGGCGATTCGCGCGAGCATCGACGGCGTGGCGCGAACCCTCGGGCTCGAACCGCTGCTCGCGCGCATGCCGCGCCAGCTTTCCGGCGGACAGCGCCAGCGCGTGGCGATGGGGCGCGCGATCGTGCGCAATCCCAAGGTGTTTCTGTTCGACGAGCCGTTGTCCAATCTCGATGCCGCCCTGCGTGTGCATATGCGCACGGAAATCCGCAAGCTGCATCAACGCCTTGGCGCGACTTCGGTGTATGTCACGCATGACCAGATCGAGGCGATGACGATGGCCGATCATGTGGTCGTGCTGCGAGCCGGGCAAGTGGAGCAGCAGGGCGCGCCGCTCACGCTGTATCACCGGCCGGCTAACCGTTTTGTTGCAGGCTTCATCGGTTCGCCCGCGATGAATTTCGTCGAAGCTGTGATCGGAGCGGATGGATGTAGCGCACGTTTTGGCGGCGCGGATGGCGCAAACACGCAGACGCTGGATCTGGGCCGCACGCTGCCGGTTGGCGCGCAAGTCTGGATCGGCTTGCGTCCCGAGCATCTGCGATTGCATCGCGACGCCCACGGCATGCGCGGCGCGATCGACACCGTCGAATCCACGGGTTCGATGAACTTTATCGCGGTGAAGCTCGACGGTGTGGCCGCGCCCGTCATGGTGGCGCAATCGACGGTTTGCAGCCTGCACAGCGGCGAAGCGATGAGCCTCGAAATCGCGAGCGAGCATATCCACGTGTTCGACATGAAGACTGAACGAGCGCTATAGAACGTGTTTCGCCTCCAAAAGAACGGGTTATCCGATTAGCTTTGAGTACATCTAAATGAAAATCAGCGATGGCAACTGGTTGATCCGCGAGGGCCTGAGCGTCACGTATTCGGCTGCGCCGCATAGCGTTGAGATCGTCGGCGACGAACTGCTCGTGCATGTCGCGCCCCGTGACGTCTCGAACCGGGAACGGCAACTCGATACGGGGCTCTTCACGTGGCGCTTCTTTTCGCCGCAAAGCGGTGTGATTGGCGTGCGTGTCGAGCACTTCTCAGGCGTGCTGGATCGCGGCCCGCATTTCGCGCTCAACCGCGAGACGGCGGACATCGTCACCTATAACGGCGAGGATGAAGCGAGCCTCACTAGCGGCTCGCTGACGGTTCGCATCGTCAAGTCTGGCGACTGGCAGGTGGATTTTCTTCGCGAGGGCGAACGTATTACGGGCAGCGGCCTGCGCGCGAGTGGCCAGGTTCACGACGCTACGCAGCGAGGCGCCGCGTTCATGTTCGAACGGCTCGATCTGGGTGTCGGCGAAAACGTCTATGGGCTGGGCGAGCGCTTTACCGCGTTCGTGAAGAACGGCCAGGTGGTGGAAAGCTGGAACCGCGATGGGGGTACGGGCACCGAACAGGCCTACAAGAACGTGCCGTTCTATCTGACCAACCGTGGCTACGGCGTGCTGGTGAATCACCCGGAGAACGTTTCGTTCGAAGTGGCCAGCGAGAAGGTGGCGAAGGTGCAGTTCAGCGTGGCGGGCGAGCGGCTCGAATACTACGTGATCGACGGACCCACGCCGAAAGCCGTGCTGGAGCGCTTCACGCAGTTGACCGGGCGTCCCGCGCTGCCGCCCGCGTGGTCGTTCGGCCTGTGGCTCACCACGTCGTTCACGACCAATTACGACGAAGCCACGGTGAACCACTTCATCGACGGCATGGCCGAACGCGGTATTCCGCTGCACGTGTTCCATTTCGACTGCTTCTGGATGAAGGCCTTCCACTGGTGCGACTTCGAATGGAACCGTGACACCTTTCCCGATCCGCAAGGGATGCTGGCGCGGCTCAAGGCGCGTGGGCTGAAGATCTGCGTGTGGATCAATCCGTATATCGCGCAGCCGTCGCCGCTGTTTGCCGAGGGCATGGAGAAAGGCTATCTGCTGCGCAAGCCCAATGGCGATGTGTGGCAGTGGGACCGTTGGCAACCCGGCCAGGGCATCGTCGATTTCACGAATCCCGCTGCGGCGCAATGGTATGCGGGCCATTTGCGGCGTCTGCTGGAGATGGGCGTCGACTGCTTCAAGACGGATTTCGGCGAGCGCATTCCTACCGACGTGATCTACCACGACGGCTCCGATCCGCAGAAGATGCACAACTACTACAGCTACCTCTACAACAAGGTGGTGTTCGATGTGCTGCGCGAAGTGCGGGGCGAGGGCGAAGCGGTGGTGTTCGCGCGCTCCGGGACCGTGGGCAGCCAGCAGTTGCCCGTGCATTGGGGCGGCGACTGCAGCGCAACCTATGAATCGATGGCCGAATCGTTGCGCGGGGGACTGTCGCTCGGCCTGAGCGGCTTTGGCTTCTGGAGCCACGACATCGGCGGATTCGAGCATACCGCGCCCGCCGATGTGTACAAGCGCTGGTGCGCATTCGGGCTGCTGTCGAGCCATAGCCGCCTGCATGGCAGCAAGTCGTATCGCGTTCCCTGGCTGTTCGACGACGAAGCGGTGGACGTGGTGCGCCATTTCACCGAGTGGAAGTCGCGGCTCATGCCGTACCTGTTCGACGCCGCGCGCCAGGCGGTCGATCATGGCACGCCGGTGTTGCGCGCGATGCTGCTGGAGTTTCCCAACGATCCGACCTGCGACTATCTGGACCGCCAGTACATGCTCGGCGATGCGTTGCTGGTTGCGCCGGTGTTCAATGCCGCGGGCGACGTGGACTTCTGGCTGCCGCAAGGGCGCTGGACGCATCTGTTCACCGGCAGGCCGGTGGAGGGTGGGCGATGGGTGCGCGAGCGGCACGGCTTCTTGAGCCTGCCGTTGTACGTGCGCCCGAATACGCTGCTCGCGATGGGTACGGAGGACCAGCGTCCCGATTACGACTACGCATCGCGCAGCGAACTGCATCTGTTCGAACTGGCCGATGGCGCAAGCGCCGCGGCCACGTTGCGCGACGAGCAAGGCACGCGCGTAACGCAGGTCGGCGTGACGCGGCGCGGCGAGACGCTGCACGTGCGATACGAAGGCGTGAAGGCCGCGTTGCCCTTGACGCTGCGCCAATGGCCCGAACTGCGCGATGCCGGTGGCCTGGCGATGCAGGCAAGCGAGTCCGGCATGGTCGTCAAGCTACCGGCGGGGGAGGGTGAAGTCGTGCTGCGGGCGTAAGCGAACTCAGTTGCGCGCGAACAGACACAGCATCTCGTACATCAGCGTCGCGGCCACGAACGCCGTATTGCCCGAGGGATCATAGGGCGGCGACACTTCCACGACGTCGCCGCCTGTTTTTGACCGCAAGGAAAGATACTTGAGACGCCGTGAACTCCGCCCGGAGAACAATTTACTGCAACCCTACCGAAGGCGTCAGCAAGGCTGTCCAACGCGCTCTATCAACCACGCTGGAGGATTCTGGAGTGCAACAGGTCGAAGGAAGCGATCCATGGCTGCGTAACCCACGGAGGTGCTAAATGGCTGTGTTGATGCAGGCCACGGGCCGCCGTGCTGCTGACTGGCCGTCACGGCGACGCCAGTAGGCACACCGCCGAAGAGAACACGTCCAGCAATCTGCGTGGCACAACGCGTGATTCGCCGCACGTCGGGGGAGTCAACTTCGGCGCCCCAAAGGGTTACGGTCAGGCTACCACCGACAGCGTTCAAAACTTCGACAATTTCGTCAATTGACTGAACGCGCACGAGAAGGCAGGCTGGACCGAAAACCTCTTCATGCAATGCGTGTTCGGATATAAAGTTTTGCGCGCTCGTGCGCGCAATCACAGGTCGCGGCGATGCATGATCATCATTAGTAGACTCGCCAGCGAGGACGGTTTGCACACCTGGGGTAGCAACAAGACGTGCAATGCCTGCGTCAAAATTGTGTTTCATGCTGGGCGTCAACATCGTGTGAGTTTTGGCGCTTTGCAAAGCATCTCGTAGCGCACTTTCAAACCTGTCTGCGTCGGCGCTCTCAAACAACACGACAAGACCGGGACTTGTGCAGATCTGTCCGCAACCGAACTCCATGGACGCTGCCAGAGTCCTCGCCAACTCCTCGGCATTTCCGGTCAAAGCAGACGGCAACGCAACTACGGGATTGGTCGATCCAAGTTCACCATAAAATGGAATCGGCCTTGGACGCGAATTCGCGTGTGACCACAACGCCGTACCGCCTTTGAACGAACCAGTAAACGCGACTGCTGCGATACCAGGATGACGTACAAGTCCAACACCCACTTCGATCCCTGCACCTTCCACCATTCCAATGAGACCTTCTGGCAATCCTTGCTGCGTCAGGACTGCCTTCGTCAACTCAAAAACTTCGCGCGACAACTGCGGATGGCCGGGGTGAGCCTTCACCACCACGGGACAACCCGCTGCAAGCGCCGATGCCGTATCACCACCGAGGACCGAGAAGGCAATTGGAAAATTGCTCGCTGAAAACATGGCGACCGGTCCCAGCGGAACGCGCACGCGGGTTAGGTGAGGCCGACCAAGTGGGGGAGCGCCGGCAATAGCCGGATCGTCGGATACCGCGAAAGCATTGCCATCTTCGACATGCTCGGCAAATCCGCGAAGTTGAAAGATAGTCCGATCCAGTTCGCTGTTCAATCGGACCGATCCCAGTGAGGTTTCATCGTCCCCAACGCAAACCAACTTGTCGCGACGCGCCTGCAAAACATCTGCGAGTCCACGCAAAAGCCTTGCGCGCGTCTCCCGGGACGATTGCGCCCAGTCGTTGGCTATATTCTCAGCCGCTGAAACGGCCGCATCTATTTGATCCGATGTGTAATCATTAATTTTCATTTTCTTTATTTTATAAGTGAAATTTTAATCAGATGTCGATCGTCTGTTTTGCAAGCAACGTGGATCAACTCCACATCGCTTGACATGCACGCCCGAGCTTTCCCATCTAACGTGGTGGGCACTTACTCGTCCGCGATCCGAAACTGTCCGACGACGAGATTTGCGCGATGTACTGAGAGGTTATCAACGTTGTACGTCTTGATTAGCCAGCGAATTCGATGGGCGTTCATATCGGTGATGTCAAGAACCTCCCGGCAGTGTATGGCGTGGTTGTTGCTAACTACTGCGAGGTCACCGGGCTCTAGTACGAGATGGCGTTTGGTACGGTGAAGAATTTCGTTAAGCCTGGAGATCGCTGCCGAACCGTTGGCATCGTCCGTGACCGTACGGCCTTCGAAATACTCGAACTTCCACGGTTTATCAGGGAAATACACCGGTTTCAACGGTGATGATTTGTTCGTTTCTCCTCCGACCAGAGACACGACTTCTGGCGGAGTCGAGTAGATCGGAAAACTGAGCATCGCAAGGTCAGACGGGCTCAACTCAGCAAGGATATCGATGTTGCGGCAAACCGAAGTCGAGACATAATTTTCGGCTGAACTTCTCAGGCATGCAAGATTAGCCCAGTCGGGCCTCACCTTCTTGAATCCCATGTCATAGTGGAATCCAAACGATACCATCGACTTTTGTGAGGCGGTATTTTTCAAGGATTCTTTCAAATACACATCATGAAACATATCGCCATTGTTAATCGTTCGATACCCAACAATGGGTGTGTTTGCCGCGGAGGCGAATAGCTCCAACAATGCCTCCGTGACAAATGTTGTCTTCATTGCATATTTGTCGCGAACTGGATCATCGTGCCCAAACACCGGTAGATCGGGATCAATCGGAAGATTCTTGATGTACAGCACCGGATTCTGAGCCAGGTTGGCCTGCTGCCGAAGGCGGATCACGGTTTCCGAGAACGCCCGCATTACCGGGTCATCCTGCTGAACCTCCTGTACAAACCGGTCAAGATTCCGATATGGACTGGCCGTAATCCGCAGGAAGACCTCCAGCAGGTCGTCGCGCTCTTTGTCCGTGAGGCGCCAGACGGGCTTCAGCGGATTGATGGATAGATGCGTTTTCATGGTGTGTGACACACGAGGTATTCGGGGGCTGACCGCCGGATATCGACGTGCCAGAGCGCACTTGAGGAATCGCCATTGATATCTGACGTCTAGCGTGCGCGGAGAGCTTTCACCTCTCGTTCCGGGCGACTGCCGCTCGTCCCGGAAAAGATGATGCATAGCCCGGCACCGATTAGGGTCATGCCAATCGCATGAAATGTCCGGAACGATTCTCCGAGAAAAACAATAGCCAGCAGTGAACCGAATGCAGGCATCAAATGGGCGAACATTCCAAGATGAGAGGCCGGGAATTTCGTTGCACCATAGTTCCATGCCAGAAACGCAAAGACCGCAGCGAACAGCGCAACGTATCCCACAGACAACCAGTTCGGCATCGTATTGGGGAACGGACCGTGCCTGGCCAGATCGAGGAAAAACGCCGGTGTGAGCAACAACGTCCCGATGAAACTGAGACACCACAAGAAGCGCATACCAGCTATCGTTGATGGTTTCCGAGAAAGTAGAAGCGTATATATTGCCCAGATCATCGCAGCGATCACCATCAGAAAATCTCCTGTCGCTAGGTGCAGATTTCGAAGCTGTTCGATTCTTCCCTGCGTGACAACCACCGCTACGCCGAGTGTCGAGAGGGCAATGGCAATCCAGTGTTTGGGAGCCAGACGCTGTCTAAATGCGATAAACGCGAACAGAGGAATAAACATTGGGACGAGCGAGTTGATCAGCGTGGCATTGATAGCGCTCGTGCTCTTTAGAGCGTAGTAGACCAGGCAGTGGTATACCGCAATACCCATCAATGACTGTGCGATCAGGATCGGCAGATGCTCTAACATGTCCCTGACCAATTGCCGTAAATCTCGCGCGACGAACGGTGTTAGAACCAGACAAGCAAGAAACCATCGCCAGAAATTGAGCTGGATAGCTGTGATCTCGCTCTGCAGATGCTTGGCCAGAACAAAATTGCCTGCCCAACATAACGGAGCAAGCATTACGATGAGTACGTCTCCTAGATACGCGTGGCTTTTCATGCAGCGACATCCGCACGCGCCCGATCGGCGGACGCATCAATCTTTTTCAATCGATTGAGCAATTCATCCCAGTAGTCCTTCGCGGTGTTTAGCCGTTGATGGACGCCAGAAAGCACGTGAACTGAAGCTTCGGGATATCGCTCTAGTTGTGGTCTGATCACATTTTGCAGCCAGCCGTCGCCATGGATCACGTCGATCGAAATATGTTCCTCGTAGTAGGCCAGTCCGACCGGGTTCATGTTTCCGACGCCGACACGGCGACATCCTTCGACGAACTTCTTATACTGCTCGGGATCTGCAAGTTCCGTTACCGCAAGCGACCCGAGCGATTCGAAATAGCGGCTTCTATGCAACCCATGTCTCATCATCAGGTTGTAGCCTGCCAGACCTTGCCACGACAAGTGTTGGATAAGTGCATCCGTGCATGGATCAATGCCTTCACTTCGAAGTAAATCGCGATATAGCTGAACGTGTGTTTTCTCCGGATCACCTTGGCCAACTTCGTCCCATAAATTATGAGCTACGTCGAATCGAACCCGTTCATCAATGCCAATCAGGGAGTATACGACCAGATCGTAGAAGCGAATATTGAGCAAATAGTCGCTTCGCAGATACTACAAAATGGATTCCCGACCGGCAGTGGTTCTGACGTACTCGAAAATCGGATGATTAGCTGAGCTGTGCGTCTTCCAAATCCGAAGAATTTCTGCCAGAGTATCGCTTGCAGAAAGATTGATAGGTAGATCAGCAGGCGTGCGTTGAAGTTCATATCGATCGGCCCAGCTCTCCAGTTTGGTCCGGATGGCAAGAAATGTCGGATCGAATTGGGTTCGCTGTCCACTTGGGTTCGGCGTCGAAACGCCCATCTCATTGAGCGCGAAAAGCGCTTCGTGCAGTTCGTACAAGGCACGCTGGTCACCCAGCAACACGTCGCTACCGATATGATCGATACGGTCGAGCAACTGCGTAAGTGCGACTACATCGTAGAGATTGTGCTGGCGATTCGCCGAGAAGGAAAGAAGACCTTCGACTGCGTGGCGAAGGTTTGTAGAGGCGTTGGCAGTGGACGATTTTGAAGTGTGCATAGTGATTTTGTTAAATATTGTCAATATGTCTGATGCTCAGCCGAAACCATTAGCCACTTGCAAAGTGGCGGCTATCGCAGAAACGTGAGAACAATAATCACGATGGGCCGTCTCGAAAATAGAAATGAAGTTATCACCCTATAACGACCGATGCCTGATCAACCAGTCACTGCGGCACCCAACGCCGCACTTGCTTCCGTCCGGATGAAGCAATTCATCCTCCTGCTCGCACTGGGCAACCACGGATCTATACGCAAGGCAGCCGACGAAATGTCAGTTTCACAGCCTGCGGCGAGCAAATCCCTGCTGGAGATGGAATCGATGCTGGGAATGCGGTTGTTCGAACGCACCTATAGCGGACTCATCCCGACAGTCGCCGGACGTTGTGCGATTGAACACGCGAAGAACATGATCGGCTCATTGCGACGTATGAAGTACGATCTGGATGTCATTCAGCACAATCGACAGGGAATTCTCAGGATTGGACTCATCATGGGTGCTGTCACAGGCGCTTTCTGCGATGTTGTACGCCGTGCGTGCGAGTCGGAGCACGGACTTTTGGTCGATGCACAGGAAGGTACATCCACGGAGCTGATGCTAAAATTGCAATCAGGCGAACTAGATGTCGTCTTTGCAAGGTCGGGGGAATTCGATCAGCAATCGGATATTGAAAGCCGTTTGCTCGACGATGAGCCGGTATGTGTCGTAGCCGGCGTTCAGCACGAATTGGAGACAGGCCGGCTCTACGAGTGTGCGGAGTTGATCGGCTATCCGTGGGTAGGATACGAAGCGAAGTCGCCGCTGGCTGCATTGCTGGTCAACTGGTTTGTAGATCACACTGGGCGAACACCGGTTGTCAAGCTCCGTACGACGTCAGCATTGATCACTGTTGCCACGCTTTGCAATACCAATTGCCTCGCGATGCTCCCGAGTTCTGTTTTCAAGCACGTCGCTTCCTCAGAGCGTATCAAGAAGATCAAGACATCATCCAGTCTGTCATTGGGAGAATACAAAGCCTACTGGCATAAACAGTCGCTGCGAATGGACATCATCGAATCGGTTTTGGGTGTTCGGACGGGCCCAGTGTGATGGGGGAACGCGTGACTTGGCTGCGCTGATGAGGCGGTCGCGTAGAATCAAAAAAAGAAGGACTCCAGATTGAATAGCATGTCAGGCGCGAACCGAAAACGCTTTTGCATTAGGTTCGCGCTACTGTCGTAGTCTGCATTAAACTCGCTGGGCAGCGAGTATTAGACGGCTTCCCCCTCGCACACCGTATCGCGCGTTTGCAACCACTGCGCGAGTGCCTCGTGCGGCAAGGGCTTCGCATAGAGAAACCCTTGCAGCTCATCGCAGCCAAGGCGCCGGAGCGCGTCCGCTTCGTGCGCCTGCTCGACGCCTTCGGCCACCACGCGCAAGCCCAGTTCGTGCCCCAGCTCAACGATGGCGCGAATCACGGCAATATCCGCGCTCGCTTCGAGCCGGCCGTTCACGAACGCGCGATCGATCTTGAGTCGGTCAAGCGGAAAGCGGTGCAAATAGCTGAGGCTCGAATAGCCCGTGCCGAAATCGTCGAGCGAGAGCTTCACGCCAAGCGCGCGAATCGCGTTGACCGCGCCCAGATAGCGATCGACGCTCTCCATCAACACCGTTTCCGTGATTTCGAGTTCGAGGCTGCCCGCGCTTACGTTATGGGCCGCGAGGCTATCGCGCAGCCGGTTGACGAGTTGCGCATCGTCGCGCAATTGCACCGCCGAAAGATTGATCGACACGCGCATCTCCGGCAGACCCGCCGCACGCCAACGCGCGATCTGGCGGCACGCTTCGTCGATTACCCACGCACCGATCGGCACGATGAGCCGCGTTTCTTCGGCGATCGGAATGAACTTCGCGGGCGGCACCAGCCCCAGATGCGGATGCTCCCAGCGCAGCAGCGCTTCCACGCTCATCAGTTCGCCCGTCGCCGCATGCACGCAGGGCTGATACGCGAGCCATAGCTCGCCGCGCTCCACCGAGGTGCGCAAATGCGCTTCCAGCTCCAGACGGTGGCGCGTGCTTTCCGCCATCTCCGGCGAGAAGAACTTGACGAGATTGCGCCCACTCGATTTCGCGCGGTACATGGCGGCATCGGCGTTCTGCATCAAGGTTTCGATGTCCTCGCCATCGTCGGGATACAGGGCGATGCCGATACTGCACGCCACTTGCAAGGTCATGCCGCCGATCGAGTGCGGTTCGCGCATGAGCGGCAGCAGGCGTTCGTCGATGAGGTGCGCCACATCCGCCGCGTTGCCCGCGCCGCAGAGCAGCACCGTGAATTCGTCGCCGCCGAGCCGGCTGACCGTGTCGCCCGCGCGCACCGATTGCAAAAGGCGGCGCGAGACCGAGCGCAGCAGGCCGTCGCCCGCATGATGGCCGAGCGTGTCGTTGATGTCCTTGAAACGGTCGAGGTCGATGAAGAGCACGGCCACGCGCCCGCATGTGAGCTTCGCCTGCTCGATGGCCGAGCCCAGGCGGCGGGTGAAGAGTGCGCGATTCGGCAATTCGGTCAGCACGTCGTGCTCGGCCAGAAACTGGATGCGCGCTTCGCTCTTCTTGCGGTCGGTGATGTCGATCAGCGTGCAGATATAGTGCGAGACGCTGCCGTGCTTGTCGCGCACGGCGCTGATCATGAGCCACGCGGGGTAGTCGCCGCCCGCGCGTCGGCGCACCACGGCTTCGCCATTCCAGACGCTGGAAATATCCACGAGCGCAGTCAGTTGCGCGAGCAACGGTTTGCCGCTGGCGCTCGCCACGATGAATTCGGGCAGCGTGCCGCTGACTTTCTCGGCGCGATAGCCTGTTGCGCGATAGAACGAGGCGTTCGCGGTCAGCAAGCGGCGTTCATTGTCGAGAATGAGGATGGCTTCCGAGGAGGCCTCGAACACCTTCGCCCAGAGTTCGAGGCGCTGCTCCATCAGCTTGATCTGGTTGATCGGCGTGAAGGCGGTGAGCACCGCGTCGCGGCCCTGGAAGGTCAGGCGGCGCGCCGAGAGCATGGCCCAGGTGGGCTCTTCGCTCGCCATCCAGCGCACTTCGAATTCGTCGATGGCGTCGCGGTCGGAAAGTTGCTGGAAGAAACGCGCCCGCACGGCCGAATCGAGCCCGAAGGCCCACGGGTCGGAGGTGCAGCCATTGAGCCAGTAGAGCGCGGGGTGATTGGCGTGCAGCACTTCGTGGCCCGGCACGGCTGTGACCATCATCGGCACGGGTGTCGCTTCCACGAGCGCGTGCTGCGCCTGCGAGGCGCGCGCCGTGGCCGCGAGTTCCTTTTGCACGTCGCGTTCGTGATCGAGTTGCTCCAGCATGTCGTTGAAGCCTGTGACGAGCTGGCCGATCTCATCCTGGCTATGCCACGTGGCGCGCAGCCGATGATCGCCCGTGCGCCGCACGGTATCCATCACGCGCGCGAGCTGACGCAGCGGCCGCGAGATCTGCTGGGCCACCAGATAGACCATCGAGAGAATGCCGCACAGCAGGAACAGCGCGGTCCCCAGATGCAGCCACATGCGCGAGAACAGGCCGCTTACGCGCGCGTGCAGCAGCGTGTCGAGTTCGGCGCCGGTCGCGCGCCAGGCGTCGCCCACACGCGCGACGAGCGCTTGCTGGGCGGCATCGGCCGCCGCGCGCGAGACATCGTCCGCGCCGCCGTGCGCTACGGCCATGCGCGCGGCGTCACGATAGGCCTCGATAGCAGCGAGCAACTGTCCAACGGGCGCGGCGAGTGCGCGTTGCACGTCGTCGTTGGCCGCGCCCGCTTCGGCGAAGTCGGAGCGCAAGCCTTGTGCCACGGCGTCGAGCTGGCCCTCCAGCACGAGGTAGCGCGTGCTCAGTTCGCTGCGCGTCTGCGCATTGCTCGCGCCTTCGTGCAGGCGATGGCCGATCCCGTCCACGGCGTCGAGCAGGGCGGGATAGCGCAGGATGGACAGCGACATCGAGTAATAGCTGTCGAGGTCGGGGTCCAGAATGAGGTTCGACTGATTGCCCACGCGGGTGATCAGATCGCGGCAGGCCATGAGCGCATCGCGCACCGCCTTGGACCCGGCGGCACGCGGTGCGTGCGAGAGGCCGTCGAGCGCGCCGCGCACGCGCGCGTTCAGGTCGCCGCTCTGCATGTTCGCGCCGTATTGCTGCTCGGCGGCCAGCAGCGCCGAATCGGTCTGGGCGATCTGCTGTGCGTCGAAGGTTCCGCCCGCGCCGCGCAGGGCGACATCGACAAGCGCTTCGCGCACGGTGGCCAGATAGGCATTGCCGACGATTTCCTTTTGCGAGAAATCGATCGACATATATTTCTCGTGAATCAGGATGCTGCTGATATAGACCACCGCGCTCAGGTCGAGCAGATAAATCAGCAGCAGCTTGCGGCCCACGCGCAAGCG
Organism: Paraburkholderia sp. J67; assembly: GCF_905220265.1. Taxonomy (NCBI): domain Bacteria; kingdom Pseudomonadati; phylum Pseudomonadota; class Betaproteobacteria; order Burkholderiales; family Burkholderiaceae; genus Paraburkholderia; species Paraburkholderia sp. J67. The sequence goes on along the minus strand of NZ_CAJMZK010000042.1, from coordinate 15,796 downwards.
CCCGAGCAGTCGAGTAAACGGATTGTGTTTCATCGCACGCGCCTGGATCACATCGAAGTCCACGCCGCATTCTGAACTGAAAATGCGACGCGCTAATATTCAGCGCGGCGTTTTTGCGCGCGCTTTATCACTGCGTAACGGCAGTGCCTGGCGTGTGCTTTAGCGTAAAGCTTTCAATTCCCTGCGCTGGCGCGTAAATACTTTGGCGTGGTGCGAACATGCACTACGCTGGCGCGGAATAAAGGTCGTAAATCGAGCATAAAAAACGCCGCCAAGGTTAAACCGGGCGGCGTCGATGGCGAGGCCAGTTGAACTGGCCTTTGCCTGATGCTCAGAAAATCACATAAATCTTGCGCAGCGTTTCATCGATTTGCCAGAGCCCTTCGGTATTGGCTTCGAAGAACAGCGTATCGCCGCCCTTGAAGCGGATCGTTTCTTCGCCGTCCGGCGTGAAGCTGCCCGTGCCCGTGAGGAAGTGCATGACTTCGGCTTCTTTTACCGAGCGGCGATAGGTGCCCGGCGAGCATTCGAACACGCCGGTGTCGACGGCTTCCGCGCCCGGAATCACGATCTGGCGGCCCGTGACGCGCGCGGGTTCCGTGCCGGGCAGGCCTGCCGTGCCCCAATCTTCGAGTCCCGCGACTTGCGCGGCTTGCTGGATCTGCTGAACTTTCACTGAACGAATTCCTGTTGACGTGAGGTGTGGTCGAGGCGTTGTTCGATGCGGCCGAGCCGCACCACGGTCACGCCGGGCCGCAACTGGCGCAGCGAAGGCATGACAAGCATGCAATCGTCGTAAGGCGTGCGCACCGGTTCGCCGTTCGACCAGCCAATCACGGTGCCCGCCGTGTCGAAGGTTTCGAGTCCCGTGTAGGGTCCGGCGAAACGGAAATCCATGCTGCTCGCGACCACGGGTTCCGTCACCCGCACGACCGTCATTTGCGCGGGCAGGGGCGCAATCCAGCCAGCGGGCAGATCGTTCACGTCGATCACTCCCGCGACGAGCAGAAAGCGTGCGGTACTGTCGCGCGCGACGTCCACGGCGCGCTTTTCCCAGTGCTGTCCGCATTCGATCAGCAATGCATTCTTCGCGCTGAGCGCGTCGCCGAAGCCTTCGTAATCGCGCATGCGGCGGCCTTCGGGATGGCCTTCGTCGCAGATCACGGTGGCGGGCGAGCCGAGTTGTGCGGACAGCGCGATGCCTTTGTCGAGCGGTCCCGCGACGATCAGCGGCGCACTCTTCTCGTGCATCGAATGCAGGTCGAGCAACAGATCGACGCTGTCGATCACGGGCCGCATCGCGCGGGCGCGATCGAGTTCGACCGAGCGCTTCGCTTGGTCGTCGAGCGCGGCGGCGGTCCATACGCGGTTGAAGTCCTGATCGACGAAACGCGCCTTGTCGGGCTGCGCCGGATCGAAGCGCGCATAGGCGTCGACGTTCGCGAAGGCCAGCGTGAGCCGGCCGCGCCGCGGTCGAAGTTGCGAGCGCAACAATTCATCGACGACGATCGCACCGCACACTTCGTTGCCATGCGTGAGCGCGTTCACCATCACATGCGGGCCCGGCACGCCCGAATCGAATGTGTGCACATAGGCGATGCCGGTGTTGCCTTCGGCATGCGCGGAAATATCGGGGAACGCGACCTCGATTGGATAGGCGTCCATGCTCATGCGAGACCTCCCTGGCAGAGATATTTGATCGACAGATAATCGTCGAGGCCGTATTTCGAGCCTTCACGGCCGTAGCCCGATTCCTTGACCCCGCCGAACGGCGCGGCTTCCGATGCGAGCGCGCCTTCGTTGATGCCGACGATACCCGCTTCCAGCGCCGTGCTCACGCGCTCGATGCGGCGCAGATCCTGGGTGTAGAAATAGGCGGCGAGACCGAAGGGCGTGTCGTTTGCCGCCTCGACGGCTTCGTATTCCTGATCGAAAACGAACAACGGCGCGACCGGCCCGAAGGTTTCCTCGCCGCACAGCGCCATCTCGCGCGAGGCGTGGCCGAGCACGGTCGGCGCGTAATAGTGCGGGCCAAGCGCATCCAGGCGCTTGCCGCCGACCAGCACCGTCGCGCCGTGTTCGACCGCATCGTCCACGTGCCGCGCGATCTTGTCGACGGCGCGCGCGTTGATCATCGGGCCGATCTGCGAAGCAGGATCGCTCGCCGGTCCCACGCGCAATTCGGCGACGCGGGCACACAAGCGCGCCGCGAACGTGTCGTAGACGCCACGTTGCACGTAGACGCGATTCGGGCAGACGCAGGTCTGGCCGCCGTTGCGAAACTTCGCGGCGAGCAGGCCTTCGACGGCGGCATCCAGATCGGCGTCGTCGAACACGATGAAGGGCGCGTTGCCGCCGAGTTCGAGCGAGAGTTTCTTGAGCGTGCCTGCCGATTCGCGCGCGAGATGCTTGCCCACCGGCGTCGAGCCCGTGAAGGTGATCTTGCGCACGCGAGGGTCGGCAAGCCAGGCATCGACGGTGTCAGGCGTGGCGTCGCGCGAGGCGGTTACGAGATTGAGCACGCCGGGCGGCACGCCCGCATCATGGGCGAGTTGCGCGAGCGCGAGCGCGGTGAGCGGCGTATCCTCGGCGGGCTTGCCGACCACCGTGCAGCCCGCGGCGAGCGCGGGCGCGATCTTGCGGGCGATCATCGCGAGTGGAAAATTCCACGGCGTGATTGCCGCGACCACGCCCACGGGTTCCTTCACCGCGCTCATGCGTTTGCCGCGCTGCTGGGTGGGGATCACGTCGCCGTAGATGCGCGTGGCTTCGTCGGCGAACCACGCAACGTACGACGCGCCATAGGCGACCTCGCCGCGCGCCTCAGCCAGCGGCTTGCCCTGCTCCAGCGAGATCAGCGCCCCGAGCGCGGCTTCGTTCGCGACGATGGCGGCGTGCCAGCGGCGCAGGATCGCGGCGCGTTCCTTCTGCAGCGTTGCGCGCCACGCGGGGAACGCGCGCGACGCGGCGTCGGCGGCGGCGCGTGCATCGGCAGCCCCGCTTTGCGCGACTTCGGCGATTGAGCGGCCCGTGGCGGGATCGGTGACGGCGAAGCGTTCGCCGCCTTGCGCGGCGACCCATTGGCCGCCGATGAAATTGTCCGTGCGTATCAACGCGCGGGCGGATGTTTCCAGATCGAGACTCATGCGGCGCGGTTTCCGTGTGCAGTCGGTGGAGAGATGGTCAGGATGCCTAGTAACCTAGCTGACGATTGATCAGCCCGATCATCGGCTCGCCAGCGCGATGGCGGCGCAGGTTGTCGAGGAGGCTATCCACGGCGGTGTCGGGGCGCGTGGCGCTGGCGATATGCGGCGTGATGCGCACACGCGGTTGCGTCCACAACGGATGGTCGGGCGGCAGCGGCTCGGGGTCGCTCACATCGAGCACGGCGTTGCGAAGCTGGCCACGTGAGAGCGCGTCGAGCAGATCGTCGGCGACGAGTTGCGGGCCGCGCCCCACATGCACGAGCGAGGCGCCTGCGGGCAGGGCGTCGAACACACGGCGCGAGAGCAGGCCGCGCGTGGCGTCGGTAAGTGGCAGCAGGCAGACGAGCACGTCGGTGCGCGCGAGAAACGCGTCGAATTCAGCGGCGCCCGCGTAGCAGCGAACGCCGTCGAGCGTATGCGCGGAGCGGCTCCATCCTGCGCAATCGAAACCGAAAATACACAGCCTCTCCAGCACGGAAGTGCCGAGCATGCCGAGCCCGAGCACACCCACGCGGCGCGCGCTTGCGGGCGTGAGCGGCAACGGCTTCCATTCGCGCGCCTGCTGCGCGAGGGCGTAATCGAACAGATCGCGATGGATCGCGAGCACGGCCTCGCTCACGTATTCGACCATGCCTTCGACAATGCCCGGCTCGATCATGCGCACCACGGGCAAATGCGCGGGCACGCTTGCGAGATCGAGTTGATCGACGCCCGCGCCCACGGAGAATACGGCTTCCAGATTGGGCAACGTGTGGGCGAGGTCGCCGGGTTGCCACGCAATCAGATAGCGAATCTGAGCCGGGTCGCCGATATCGGGCCACACGCGAAATGGCACATCGGGCGCACGCTGCGCAAACAGCGTCGCCCATTGCGCGCCGCGCACGGGGTCGGCCTTGTAGAGCACGCTCATGGCACGTCAGGCCATCGCCTGATTGATGATGCCGTAGGCACGCCAGGCCGCGTCGGGCTCGACGCTATGTTGCGCGGCCTCTGCGTTGCGCACCATCTTGACGACCGAATCCACAGGCACGAGACCCACCGTCGGCAACCACGCTTCAATGCCTGCGCCGCCCGGCACATCGATGCGCACGAAGTTGCCCACGTGTTGCGTGAGCCAGTGCGAGACAAGGGCTTTCGCGCGCTCATTGTCTGCCGAAGGCGCGGCGACCACCGGTCCGATGGCGTAGCCGCGGCCAAACTGGCGCGCGAGCGCGAAGCCCGTGATCTCGCCGTCGCGTTCGAGCACGACGCCGCCTTGCGCCACGCCGAGCAGAGCGGGCAGCGTGGCGCTGCGATCGAGGCCGCTGCCGCGCGAAGCCAGTTCGATCAGCACCGGCAGATCGGTAGGCGTGATCGCGCGCAGCGTTTCGCCTTGCGGCAGGACGACGGGCGGCGCCTGCTCGACGGTGCCTTGATGTTGCGTGAGCGCGCCGCAGGCTGCGAAACCGAGCTTTTCGTAGAGCGGCTGGCCAGCAGGCGTGGCGTGCAGAAAGGTGACCCGTTCGTCCAGTTCGTCCAGCACGAGTTCCATGAGCTTGCGCCCGATGCCGCGTCCTTGTTGATCGGGCGAGACGATCACCATGCCGAGCGTGCCGCGTGCCGCGCCGAACTTCCAGCACAGTGCCGTGCCGATCACGGCGCCGTTTTCCTCGGCGACGAAACCGGTGCCCGCATCGAAGGCGAAGCGCCAGTCTTCGGGCCGATGCGGCCAGCGCACCGCGACGGAGAGGCCGTGCGCGGCGGTGATGTCGTCGGTGGTGAAGCGGCGATAGTGAAGGTCGGGCTTGACGGTGGTTTCAGACACAGCGGACTCCTATAAGACGACACGGGACGGCAAGGGACAACATAGGACAGCATGTTCAGATTCGACTGTCGCACGCGGCTCGCAGCCTTCATAGGACGATCTTCCTGTCTTGCGCGAGCGCAAGCGGCAACGCCGCGTGGCTTTTTGATTGTTCATCGCATTCAGAAAAGTTTCAATATAATGTGTGGCATCGTGCGTGCTTTCATTGCAGCGCACTGGGCGCGCCGCGCCGTCGTCATGCACCGAAACCGTGCGATGACGATGGGGCACGAACCGCTTTCGCGCGTCCGGCACCGAATTCAACAGGAATCTCATGCGAACCCAGTCCAGCAAGAAAGTCGCCGCGCTGCCAAGCCATGCCGATGTCGGCGCGCGTCTGCGCGCGCTGCGCACGGCGCGCGGCCTGTCCGTCAACGAACTCGCGTTGCGCGCGGGCGTGTCGGTCGGCACCGTGAGCCAGGTCGAGCGCAACAAGGCCAATCCCTCCGTGCGTATTCTGGAGCGCCTGCGTCAGGCGCTCGACGTGCCTTTGAGCGCGCTGCTGGAAGAGGACGACGCGCCCACTGATCCGCTCACCGGCGATTTCGTGCGCCGCGCGGCGGAGCGCCCGCTGTTCGAGGTCGGCAAGAACGGCATGCAGAAGGAATTGCTGTCGCCGCACGGCGAACACGATCTACAGATGATGGTCATCCTGCTGCCGGCGGGTTCGGGGTCGGAAGAAGTGCTGGTGGGCGTAGGCGAGAAGTGCGGCCTCGTGATGGAAGGCTCGGTGATCCTGAACGTGGGCGATCAGCGCTGTGAATTGCGGGCCGGCGACAGCTTCCAGTTCAAGAGCACGGTTCCGCACAGTGTGCGCAATGAAAGCGGCAAGACGGCACGGCTGCTATGGATAATGAACACGCGCCCGCCCGTCATTCATCTTTGAGTCTTCATCTGCGTCTTCAACCGGCGCCGGTTTTCAGTGTTACCGGCGCCGCGTCATAGCGGTTCTTCTGCTCATTTCCTCCTCGCCCGCGGCGCGCCTCACGCGCTGTCTCCAGACGACTCCCCTTTGTCCACGTTCGATGCAAGCGTGTATCGAGCGCACGCACGTCTGGCGGCCTGCATTCCCCTGTTTGTGGTGATTTGTACTGGATGGTTAAGAGCTGGCCCGATTCTCGCGTAAGCAATACGCATGAAGAAAGGTTTCACAGATTTATTTTTGATCACTAGCCAGGCAGCGTCTGTTCACTATAATGAACTTCATCGCGTGGTTGTTCATTTTGCCGCTCAGGCAGAGAGCCACCACTTGCTGAAGCGGCCAGCTGCGTTCGCCCTGTATCGCGAACGTACCTGCGCCGACGTAACCGGGTTTTCGAACAGGCCGAGCATGACTACTCCGTCTCTGGATTTCGATCCTTCCGCCATCGCGCTGCCGCAAGGCCATTTCATTGGCGGTGCGTACTATCAGACCGATGAAGCGCCGATCGCCGTGCATCGTCCCTCGGATGGGCGCCTGCTGGGCTACGTGCCCGACGCCACGGCGCAGACGGTCGATTACGCTGTGTCCAACGCGCTGCAGGCATGGAAAACGAGCGGCTGGGGCACGCGCTCGCCGCGCGACCGCGCACGGGTCCTCACGCGCTGGGCGCAATTGATCGACGAGAACGTCGTCGCGCTGGCGCAGCTCGAAGCGGTCAGCTCCACGCGCCCCGTCGCTGAGGCCTATGCCTCGGACGTGCCGTTCACGGCCGAAGCGATCCGCTTTTTCGCGGAACTCGCCGACAAGCTGGGCGGCGACATCGCGGCCACGCGTCAAGGCAGTCTCGGTTTCGTGGCTTCGGAGCCGTACGGTGTAATCGGTGCGATTACGCCGTGGAATTTCCCGCTCTCCATGTGTTCATGGAAGTGCGGTCCCGCGCTCGCGGCCGGCAACGCCGTCGTGCTGAAAGCCTCGGAAATGACGCCGTTCTCCACGCTGCGTCTAGCCGAACTGGCGATCGAGGCGGGCATGCCGCCCGGCATTTTCAACGTCGTGAACGGGCGCGGCGCGACCACGGGTTCCGCCATCACGCGTCACCCCGATATTGCGAAGGTCAGTTTCACGGGATCGACGCGCACGGGCGCTGCGATCATGAGCGAAGCGGCCTTTCACGGCACCAAGCCGGTCACGCTCGAACTGGGCGGCAAGAGCCCGCAACTCGTGTTCGCCCAGGTGCCGGACCTTGCGCATACGGCGCGCTGCGTGGCGCGCGGCTTCACCGCCAACGGTGGCCAGGCTTGCGTCGCGGGTACGCGCCTGATCGTTCACAAGCAGATCGCCGGACCGCTGATCGAAGCCGTGCAACGCGAACTCGCGGGTATCGTGCCAGGACCGCTCTGGTCGAGCGCGACGCGCTATTCGCCGATCATCAGCGGCGCGCAGGCGCAGCGCATCGAAACGCTGATCGAGGAGAGCCGGGCGCAGGGCGCGGAAGTGCTGTGCGGCGGCGGCTTCTTCGAAGGCACCGACGACGGCTGGTTCCATCGCCCGACACTGCTCGCCAACGTCACCGAAGAGACGGCCGCCGTGCGCGAGGAACTGTTCGGCCCGGTGCTCACGGTGCAGACCTTCGAGGACGAGGAGGAGGGCATCGCGCTCGCGGCGCACCCGACTTACGGTCTCGCGGCGGGCGTGCATACGAGCGACATCGGCCAGGCGATGCGCGCGATGCGACGCATCGCGGCGGGCACGGTCTGGATCAACCGCTATGGCCGCAGCGGCGACATGATCATTCCGACCGGCGGCTTCAAGCAGTCGGGCATCGGCAAGGATCTCGGGCGCCAGGCGCTGGAGGCCAGCATGCGCCACAAGAGCGTGCTGATCGACTTCGACACAGTCTGATTTCACTCAGTTTCGTTTTCATTTCGCTTCATTGGCGCACGATCCGTACCGGGTTCATTTCACTGAACACGGGTTGAGCGCAGCGCTTCACCGAAACCCCGGGTCGCGATGATTTCGTCAGCATGACTGATTAACTGACGGGCATGCGCAGCTCGCCGCTCTCACTTGAACTGAACCTCAAGCCAGGTTCGCCACGACGACAGGATGCAGACCATGATCGATTTCGAGCCGAAGTACATCACCTTCGACTGCTACGGCACGCTGACCAATTTCCAGATGGGCGAGACCGCGCGCCAGCTTTACGGCGACAAGCTCGATCCCGCGAAAATGGACGAATTCGTGGAGTTCTTCCGCGGCTATCGCCTTGACGAAATTCTCGGCGCATGGAAGCCGTATCGCGACGTGGTCGTGAATTCGATCCGCCGTACCTGCGAGCGCACCGGCGTGCCGTTCGAGGAAGCGACTGCACTGAAGATCTACGACGCGGTGCCCACGTGGGGCCCGCACGCCGACGTGCCGGAAGGTCTTGCTCGCCTCGCGACGAAGTACAAGCTCGTGATCCTCTCGAACGCCGCGGACGAGCAGATCGACAGCAACGTCGCCAAGCTCGGCGCGCCGTTCCACAAGGTCTATACGGCCCAGCAGGCGCAGGCCTACAAGCCGCTGCGCAAAGCCTTCGAATACATGTTCGACCAGCTCGACTGCAACCCGGAAGACGTGCTGCATGTGTCGTCGAGCTTCCGCTACGACCTCATGAGCGCGTACGACATGGGCATCAAGCACAAGGCCTTCGTGAATCGCGGCCACGAACCGCTCACGCCGTACTACCAGGTCAACGAAGTGAAGAGCCTGCCGCATCTCGCGGAACAGCTCGGTCTGTAAGTCCTGTCTCTGACCGCTATCGTCACCGCAAACACGCCCGCTACTCAGGAACGCAACACGATGAAGCTCGATTCGTACTGGCTCGATACCGCGCCGCGCTTTACGAAGCCCGCCCAGGGGCCGCTTGCCGGCCGCGTGGACGTGGCGGTGGTGGGCGGTGGCTTTACCGGGCTGTCGGCTGCGTTGGCGCTTGCCAAACGCGGCGTCTCGGTGACCGTGCTGGAAGCGGGGCGCATCGCGGGTCAGGCGTCGGGCCGCAACGGCGGGCATTGCAATACGGGCGTCGCGCAGGACTACGCGGCGCTCTGCGCGAAACTCGGCAAGGAACGTGCGTCGCTGTTTTATCGCGCCTATGCCGAAGCCGTGAAGTCGGTGGCGCAGATCGTCGAGGAAGAGCAGATTGCCTGCGACCTGCGCAAGAGCGGCAAGATCAAGCTCGCTGCCAAGCCGCATCACTACGACTCGCTGGCGAAGACGTATGACGCGCTGCGTCGCGATGTCGATGAGGACGTCAAACTGATCCCGCCGGAGCGCATTCGCGACGAGATCGCATCCGATGGTTTTTATGGCGGCCTCGTGCAGCACAACGGCATGCAAATGCACATGGGCAAGTTCGGCGTAGGTCTGGCCGAAGCGGCGGCGCGTCATGGCGCGCAGATCTTCGAGGAAACCCCTGTCGTCGGCCTCAAGCCGCTGGGCGGTCACGCCTTCGAAGTGCAGTGCGAGCGCGGCACGCTGCGCGCGGATCGTGTGCTGCTCGCCACCGGCGCTTCGCAGACCGGCCCGCTGCAATGGTTCCGCCGCCGCATCGCCCCGGTAGGCAGTTTCATCGTCGTGACGGAGCCGCTTGGCAAGGAACGGCTCGATGCGCTCCTGCCCACGCGCCGCTCGTATGTCACCACGCGCCAGATCGGCAACTACTTCCGGCCGACGCACGACGATCGCTTGCTGTTTGGCGGCCGCGCGCGCTTCGCGATGTCGAACCCGCGCTCCGACGAAAAGAGCGGCCGCATTTTGCGCGACGGCATGCTCCAGTATTTTCCTCAACTCGCCGACGTGCGCGTCGACTATTGCTGGGGCGGTCTCGTCGACATGACAGCCGACCGGCTGCCGCGCGCGGGCGAGCATGAAGGCATGTTTTATTCGATGGGCTACAGCGGCCACGGTGTACAGATGTCGGTGCACATGGGCCGCGTGATGGCCGAAGTGATGTTCGGCGCCGCCTCGCGCAACCCGTGGCGAACGCTTGAATGGCCTGCGATTCCCGGACATTTCGGGCGCGCTTGGTTTCTGCCGCTCGTCGGCGCGTATTACCGGTTGCAGGATGTGCTTCATTGAGCCGATGCCGCGCGCCGTGGCCCTCACGGCGCGACCGCAGTAATAGTCAAGACTCTCCACAAGGAAACCAGACCATGTCGCGTATCACCTTCGCATTCGCCGCCGCTTCTGTTACCGCTACCGTTGCCCTCTCGCTGCTGAGCGGTGCAGTCCACGCCGCTACCGTGACCGCAGGCTCGCCGCCGTCCAGCGCGCCGACCACCTTCCTCGACGTCAAGACGCAAAAGATCGAAGGCATCATGCCCGACGTTGTGCGCGAGATCGGCAAGCGCGAAGGCTTTGACGTTTCGTATCAGGCCGTGCCGTTCTCGGCGCTGATCCCGTCCGTGGTCTCGGGCAAGATCGACATCATCGTCGCCGGCATGACGCCCACGCCCAAGCGCGCCGAAGTGGTGGACTTCTCGCAGCCGGTCACGGCCTTCGGTGAAGGCATCATCGTGAAGGAGTCGAACAAGACGAATTACAAATCGGTGCAGGACATGAAGGGCATGTCGGTGGGCGCGCCCACGGGCACGGACTACGGCGACCAGCTCGTCAAGCTCGGTATCTTCAAGGAAGTGAAGATGTACGACAGCCCCGCCGACATGACGCGCGACGTCGCCATCGGCCGCATCGTCGCGGGCTTCAACGACTATCCGATTCTCAAGGCGCAGGAAGCCGCGGGCGCGATGGCCGGCACGCGCGTGGACGACGATTACGTGCCGATGGAGAAGTTCGACATCGCCGTGGGCGTGAAGAAGGGCAACACGGCGCTGCTCGCGAAAGTGAACGACGCGCTCACGAAAATGAAGGCCGACGGCACGCTCGACAAGATCCTGAAGAAGTGGCACCTCGCGGGCTGATCCGCGACTGAACGACCGGGATGCGGCACGGCAGACACGTCCCCGCTGCCGCCGCATTCCGGCCCGGCCCGCCCCTGGGGCGCGGCGTACGACACGCGGGCACACGCGGCTCGCGAACGAAAGCATAAGGCACACCATGCGTTGGCACGACATAGTCGATTTTGTACCGATCCTGCTGCAAGGCGCCGTGATGAGCATCATCATCACGATTGGCTGCCTGCTGCTGAGCACAGCCCTGGGACTCGTGTGGGCGCTGCTCAAGATGTCGCGCTATCCGGCAGTGGTGACGGCCGTGAGCGCGATGATCAATGTGGTGCGCGGCCTGCCGATGATCGTCCTGCTGTTCTATATCTATTTCGTCTTGCCGGACTTTCATATCGAAGTGTCCGCGCTGCAGGCGAGCATTATCGGCTTGAGCTTCGGTTACTCGACCTATGTGGCGGAAATCATTCGCTCGGGCATCGAGGCCGTCGATCCGGGCCAGTACGAAGCGGCGCAGTCGATCGGCATGGGTCGCATCAAGACGATGATGCGCGTGATCCTGCCGCAGGCGGTGAAGGTTGCGCTGCCGCCCTACAGCAATACGCTGGTGATGATGCTCAAGGACTCGTCGCTCGCATCGACCATCACAGTCGCGGAAATGACGCGGCAAGGTCAGTTGATCGCCGCATCGACGTTCCAGAACATCACCGTCTATACGCTCGTGGCGATCGGCTACCTGCTGATGAGCCTGCCGCTCATGAGCATGACGCGGCATCTCGAGCGCCGTTTCGGCAAGCACAAGGCGAAGAAGTGAGGTTGCGATGATCGAAATTACCGATGTCCACAAAAGCTTCGGCACGACTCCCGTGCTCAACGGCATCTCGCTCAAGATCCAGCAGGGCGAGGTGGTGTGTCTGATCGGCGCGTCCGGTTCCGGCAAGTCGACGCTGCTGCGTTGTATCAATGCGCTCGAATCCTACGATGCGGGCGAGATCAAGCTGCTCGATCAGCGCGTGGAGCAGCGCTCGCGCCACATCAATCATCTGCGCACGCAGGTGGGCATGGTGTTCCAGCGCTTCAACCTGTTTCCGCATCGCACCGCGCTCGAAAACGTGATGGAAGGGCCCGTGCATGTGAAGAAGGAGCCGTTGCACGTCGCCAAGCGCGAGGCCGAGGAATTGCTCAACAAGGTTGGGCTCGGGCACAAGCTGCACTATTACCCGCATCAACTCTCGGGCGGACAGCAGCAGCGCGTGGCGATCGCTCGATCGCTCGCCATGAAGCCGAAGGCGATTCTGTTCGACGAGCCGACTTCCGCACTCGATCCGGAACTCGTCGGTGAAGTGCTCAACGTGATGCGTACGCTCGCGAAGGAAGGCATGACGATGCTGGTGGTCACGCACGAAATGGGCTTTGCGCGCGAAGTCGCGGATCGCGTGTGCTTCCTGCACGGCGGCCACATCATCGAAGAGGGCAGCGCGCAACAGGTGCTGTGCTCGCCCCGCGAAGCGCGTACGCGCGAATTCCTGCGCCACGTGCTCGGCAATCGTATCGAAGCGCATAGCGCGCCCGAAGGCGCAGCGGGAGCGGCGGCATGAACGGACGATTCGTGCGCCTTGGCGAAACCGGACGCGCCAAAGTGGCCATCGTCATCGACGGCCAACCTGTCGACGCGCTCGAAGGCGACACGCTGCTCACCGCGATGCTGTGCAGCGTGCGCCACGTGCGCCAGTCGGAATTCGGCGAAGAAAAGCGCGCCGGCTATTGCCTCATGGGCGCGTGCCAGGACTGCTGGGTCTGGACCGACGAGGGCGAGCGCCTGCGCGCTTGCACGACCGTCGTCGAAGCGGGCATGCGCCTTGTCACCACTCAACCGGAGGCGCAATGGGCGAACCTCGCATTGTGATCGTCGGCGCGGGGCCGGCGGGCGTGCGCTGCGCGCAGACGCTGCTGGCCGCGGGCATCCGCCCCACGCTGATCGACGAAGGCCGCCGCGATGGCGGGCAGATCTACCGACGCCAGCCCGAAGGCTTCACGCGCCCCTACGCGAAGCTCTATGGCACCGAAGCGGCACGCGCGCAGGATCTGCACGAAACCTTCGCGCGCCTGCGCGCGCAGATCGACTATCGCCCGCAGACGCTGGCGTGGAACGTGTGGGATCACCAGTTGCATATCGTGCGCGACGGTCACGCGAGCGCGCTCGATTACGATGCGCTGATCCTGTGCCCCGGTGCGACCGACCGACTGATGCCGGTGAAGGGTTGGCAATTCGCCGGCACGTACAGTTTGGGCGCCGCGCAGATCGCCCTGAAATCGCAGGCCTGTTCGATCGGGCGGCGTGTGGTGTTCATGGGCACGGGGCCGCTGCTGTATCTCGTCGCGAGCCAGTATGTGCAGGCGGGCGCGCAAGTTGCGGCCGTGCTCGACACCTCGCCCGCGAACGCACGGATTCGCGCGCTGCCGAAACTGCTCGCGCGTTTCGACGTCTTGCGCAAAGGGCGCACGCTCGTCGCGTCGCTCAAGAAAGCGGGCGTGCAGACGCGCAATGGCATCGAGCCGGTGGAGATCGTCGGCTCGCCGGACGAGGGCGTGCAAGCCGTGCGCTTTCGCAACGCGAGCGGCGTAATCGAGCAGATCGAATGCGATGCGATCGGTATGGGCTATCACCTGCGGCCCGAGACACAGCTTGCCGATCTCGCGCGCTGCGCATTCCGCTTCGACGCGCCCACGCGCCAATGGCTGCCGAAAATAGACGAACTGGGCCGCAGCAGCGAACCTGGCGTCTATCTCGCGGGCGATGGCGTGCGCGTGCTGGGTGCGGACGGCGCGGAAAACGCGGGACGTCTCGCGGCGCATGCCGCGCTGATCGATCTGGGACGCGAAGTGCAGGCGGGCACGCTCGACGCGCTCAAGCGCGAGCAACGCCGCATGGACCGCTTTCGCGAAGGGCTCGCGCAAGCCTTCGTCTGGCCTGCGCAACAAGCGGCGAAGCTGCCCGACGACACCATTGTGTGCCGCTGCGAAGGCATCACGGCAGGCGAATTGCGCCGCGTGATTCGCGACGAAGGCGCGCAGGAAGCCAATCGTGCGAAGGCCTTGAGCCGCGTGGGCATGGGCCGCTGCCAGGGCCGCTATTGCGGCCACGCGGGCGCGGAAATCATCGCGGCCGCCGCGTGCGTGCCGCTCGAACAGGTTGGCCGCCTGCGCGGACAGGCGCCGGTCAAGCCGCTGGCCATTGCGACTGTGGAGGAAACCGAGTGAAACGCGCGCAAGCCGATGTATTGATTGTGGGGGGCGGCTTCATGGGCGCCGCCGCTGCGTTTTTCCTGCGTCGCCGTGGCAAGTCGGTGATCCTGCTCGAACGCCAGTTGATCGGCCAGCAGGCGAGCGGCACCAACTTCGGCAATGTACGGAGACAAGGTCGCTTGCTCGCGCAACTGCCGCTCGCCAATCGCTCGCGAGAAATCTGGCTGCGCATGCCCGAGCTGATTGGCCACGATGGCGAGTTTCTGATGTCGGGGCATTTGCGCGTGGGTTATGGCTCCGAACAGGCCGATATGTTCGAGGCTTACGCACGCGACGCGAAACACTACGGGCTGGATCTGGAATTGCTGCACGGCGACGCCTTGCGCAAGCGCTTTCCATTTATCGGCCCAGAAGTGCATGTGGGTTCCTATGCACCGATCGACGGCCATGCCAATCCGCGACTTGCCGCGCCCGCGTTCGGACGCGCTGCCGCGAAACTCGGTGCGCAAATTTTCGAGAATACGGATATCGTTGCCGTCGAAAAAGAGGGCAATGAGTTTCGCGCGACGAGCGCGGATGGACGCACCTTTCATGCGCCGGTGTTGCTGATTACCGCTGGCGCGTGGGGTAGCACACTGAGCGAGCAATTTGGCGAACCCGTGCCGATTGCGGTGCATGGCCCGCAAATGGCGGTGACCGAGCCGGTGCCGTATAGCATCGCGCCGGCCGTGGGCGTGTCGTCGCCGCGGATTGCCGAGGTCGTCTATTTCCGCCAGGTTGCGCGGGGCAATATCGTGATTGGCGGCTGCGCGCGCGGACCTGCGTTTCTCGACGCGCGGCGGGCGAAAGTGCTTCCGCAAAGCACGTTGCTGCAATTTCAGCAGGCTCAGCGGGTGGCGCCTGCGCTTAAGCGGCTCAATATCATTCGCGTTTGGAGCGGCGTGGAAGGGTATATGCCCGACGATCGGCCCATCATGGGGGCGAGCGGCACGACCAGTGGTTTGTTCTATGCGTTTGGATTTTGCGGGCATGGGTTTCAGCTTGGGCCGGGCGTGGGGGATACGATGGCCGAACTGATCGATACGGGCGCGACTTCTACGCCGATCGAGCTGTTCGATATTCGCCGTTTTGCGACGTTTCAAGCGCCTGAAGGTGGCCCGCAAGCGATGCCGCAATCTGTGCCGGCGGCCTGATTCGTATGCAGGCCATGCTGACTTCAAGTTCTATGCCGGGTGGGCGGCGTGCAGATGAGCGGCGCGATGAATCGCCTGCGGCTGATGGGCATGCTGCTGGCGCAACGCGTGCCGTGCAGAAGGTGCTCGATTTTATCGACGCTGGTTTTGCTGAGCCGATTAGTCTTGCCGATCTTGCTGATGTTGCAGGGCTTAGTGTTTCTCGCTTCGCCGCTCGGTTTAGTCGCGAGGTGGGGGTCTCGCCGCAGCAATATGTGCGGCTGGTCAGGGTGAGGCATGCGCAGTGCTTGTTGCAACGTGGGCTTTCGCCTTCACTCGTCGCTGCCGAAGTGGGGTTCTTCGATCAAAGTCATCTCTGTCGGCATTTTAAACGGGTGCTTGGGCGGACGCCCGTTCAATGGCTTAATGCTGGCGATTGAGGCGGTTGCTTTTTTTGCGCT
>NZ_CAJMZK010000041.1:0-77659 GCF_905220265.1 Paraburkholderia sp. J67 | reverse complement strand
CAGCCCATTCAGGATCTGCTGGATGAAAATATCCATTTAATGCTCCTTTGCCCGTGCGACCGGATTCGCGCTCGTCATCGGCCGGTGGGCGATGTTTTACGGAACCGCAACGACACTCTCGGGTACTGAAGTAAAAGACCGGTAACGGTTGGCCACATCTGGTTCGCGTTGTCGCTGTGTTGCAGCGGCAGGCTCGCCAGAGGCGGATGCAAAAACGGCACCGTCGGATGGTTCGGTGCCGTCGGGTTCAACTACCTGTCACGCGCGCGCCATGCGCCATGACACCGGCAGACAGATCATTGGTCTGAGCCGCGCTTCCTTTTACGGCAGCATTGGCTCCGACTTTTGGGTCCGTTACGAAATCCGCTTCTGCGGGTTTCGCGGCGCTGTTGCTGTATGCAACATACGTGCCAGTTTTCATGACGACGGAGGCGATGGCCATTCCGGTCGGCTCAGCAGCATGCACCTGCTTCAGGCACAAGTGGCTCGAGCGCCCTTCCCCAAGACGCTCACGGCCGTTCTCATCGTCGTTTCCGGAATGCATATCGGTTCCCTCCGGGAGCGCAACGGTCTTCGATGTCGTATTCATGCCTGTTGCGGCACTACGGGAGAACCACGCGTGGCGTGGCGCAACCGCAGCCGCCGAAGACGCGGCAAGAGCAAACTCGAATTGCATTAGACAGGTCTCCTGCGCCTTCCGAAATGCTTGTCTGGTGGGCCTCGCGTAGACGTCCGGCCCTCAGAACGCGCGCATTGTAACTCCAATTATGCGACCGGCAATATTGTTGAGCCGACAGGGTTTTCCTGCATTGCAACCACCCGATGAAAGAAGAAGCCGACAGGAGTTGCACCCATGGTTGCGCCGTATTTTCGTGCATCAGTTGCACCAAATATCGACGCGATTCGCATCAAGTGTTGCGAGCGTCCGGCGCTGCGCCTTATGGGACGGGCATCGCGTGCGTGACGGCGCGCATTTAAATGGGTATTGAGTGATCGCACCGATTTGGTGCGGGTGAAATACTGAGGACTCAGAACGTCATAAAAACGGGGTCATACCATGAAAATCGACCCTGCCCTATAGCGAAAACACTGATACGAAGAGGGTGTAGCAACGCGGTTTACCTCACGTTTCTCTTGATGCGACCCTTTTAATGGCGATCTGGCGTCCTGAGTTTTCCGGCTCGCGAAAAGAAAAAAGCGCGCCAGGGGCGCGCTTTGGATCAAGCCGAAAGCTAGTGGTCGCTCAGGCTGCCTGCCCGAGACCGCGTGGCAGCGGGAAGGCGATGTTTTCCTCGATACCGTCGAGCGCGCGCACGTTGCGCACGCCCAGCTCGTTCAGTCGCTGGATGATTTGCTGCGCGAGCGCCTCGGGCGCCGACGCGCCTGCGGTCAGGCCGATGCGACGCTTGCCCTCGAGCCAGCGCGGATCGATCTGATCGGGTGCATCCACCATATACGCGGGGATACCGCGCTTTTCGGCGACTTCACGCAGGCGGTTCGAGTTCGAGCTGTTCGGGCTACCCACCACGATCACGACGTCGCATTGCGGCGCCATGAACTTGACGGCATCCTGGCGATTTTGCGTGGCGTAGCAGATGTCCTGCTTCTTCGGCTCGCGAATCTCCGGAAAACGCGTCTTGAGCGCGGTGATGATCTCGGCCGCGTCGTCCACGGAGAGCGTGGTCTGGGTGACGAAGGCCACGCGCTTCGGATCGCGCAGCTTGAGCGCCTCGACGTCGGCGATATCTTCGACGAGATACATGCCCTCGCCGACCTGGCCCATCGTGCCTTCGACTTCGGGGTGGCCCTTGTGGCCGATCATGACGATGTCGAGACCCTCGTCGCGCATCTTCGCGACTTCGACGTGCACCTTGGTCACGAGCGGGCAAGTCGCGTCGTAGACGCGCAGGCCACGCGCTTCGGCGTCGGCGCGCACCGCCTTGGAAACACCGTGCGCACTGAAGATCACGGTGTTGCCGGCCGGCACTTCGTCGAGCTGCTCGATGAAGATCGCCCCTTTCTTGCGCAGGTCTTCGACGACATACGCGTTATGGACGATTTCGTGGCGCACGTAGATCGGCGCACCGTGGATCTGGATGGCCCGCTCGACGATCTCGATCGCGCGGTCGACGCCGGCGCAGAAACCGCGCGGCTGGGCTAGCAGAATTTCGGCGTTGGCGAGAAAGGACGTGTCCGTGGTCATGGGCTTTCTTTACAGGATTCCGATGATTTGCACTTCGAACGCAACCGCCTGGCCGGCGAGCGGGTGATTGAAATCGAACAGGGCGGAGGTCTCGTTGACTTCCTTGAGCACGCCGGCGTAACGGTCGCCATTGGGCGCGTTGAATTCGATCAGGTCGCCGGGACGGAAGCTCTCACCGATCACGGCGTTGTCGCGCAGGGTCTTGAGCGAGATGCGCTGGATCAGATCGGGGTTGCGCTGACCGAAGGCCACGCCCGGTTCTAGCTGAAAGGTGGAGTGGTGCCCCACCTTCAGACCCCGCAGAATGTCTTCCAGCGGCGGCGCGAGCTGGCCAGCGCCCAGCAGCAGCGTGGCGGGCCGGTCGACAAAGGTGTTGACGATCTCGGTGCCATCGGCGAGCGAAAGCCGGTAGTGCAGCGTGACGTGGGAACCGGGTTTCACCTCGGAGATGTCGATGATGCTCATGCGGTACTCATTTTCGTCTGGACGCGCCCGCCGCGCGTGCGCGCCCCAAGCGCCCCAAGGGGCCGGCCCGGCCGCCTTGCCTTGCAGCGGTCGGAAAACCCGTATTGTAAGCCACATAGGTGTTCGGCGGATGCCGCGCGCATGGCGCCCACTACCGGTAACGAGGAGGTTGAATGTTTGAAATCGTCTGTGACAAGCCGCTTTGGCGCGGCGACGCCTTAGGCTCGGCGCCCGCCCCCTCCCTTGCGGGCTTGTCCGCCGTCGCACTGGCCAACGACTGCGCGACGGACACCGCACTCTCCATCACCGCTGCACCCGGGCGCAGTGTGCCGCGCCGCCGCGCCATGCCGCGCGAGCGCTTGCGCGAAGCCGGCCCCGGCGCGCTCTCCGATCTCGAACTGGTCGCACTGCTGCTCGGCTCCGGCGTGCCGGGGCATGACGTGTTCGACGTCGCAAGTTCGCTGCTCAAGCACTTCGGATCGCTACGCGCCATGCTTGACGCTCAGCGCGAGGAATTCGAGGGCCTGCGCGGTATCGGCCCGGCCAAGGCCTCGACGCTCGTGGCCGTGCTGGAACTCGCGCGGCGCGCGCTCGCCGAACAGATCGAGGAAAAGCCACTGATCGATTCGCCCGGCGCGGTAGAGGATTATTTGCGCTTATTGATCGGCGGGCGCACCTACGAAGTGTTCATCTGCCTCTTTCTGGATATCCGGCACCGCCTGATCCGCACCGAGGAGAGTACGCGCGGCACGCTCACGCGCATGGCGGTCTACCCTCGTGAAATCGTGCGGCGCGCGCTGATGCTCAATGCCGCGCATCTGATCGTGGCGCACAATCACCCGTCCGGCGCGGTTCAGCCGAGCGCGAGCGACCGCCGTCTCACACGAGTCCTGCGCGAAACGCTGGCGCTCGTGGACGTACAACTCGTCGACCACCTGGTGATCGGTACGCAGGAGACGTTTTCGTTCGCGCGGCACGGGCTGGATTGATGACCGGGAGACATTTGCGCGGCGACGATATCTGGCAATAATCCAGCGCGATCAGCTCGCACCCTTTTTAACGCGCCTTGCGCCGCGCGCGGAACCACATCGTCGCGCATGCGTCGACTCCACATAATCGGCAAATCGTGTTTGATTTTCCTGGCCTTTTTCTGCTAGACTCACGGTTTGCCTATTTCCAACCCTGTTCTGAAGCCCTTCGCGGTCTTCCAGAGGAAATACGGCCTGGGTTCGAGGTTGTCTCTCATCCATACGTGAGCGCGCTCTTATTCCGGCCATTTCTCGCCTGGGAAACTTAAGTCAAGCGGCTCTCGAACTCAGAAATTCCGTAGGAGTGTACTTATGGCACGCGTCTGCCAAGTCACTGGGAAAGCGCCGATGAGCGGCAACAACGTTTCCCACGCAAACAACAAAACCAAGCGCCGTTTCCTCCCGAACCTGCAAAACCGCCGGTTCTGGGTTGAAAGCGAAAACCGTTGGGTGCGTCTGCGCATCTCGAACGCAGGCCTGCGCCTGATCGACAAGAACGGCATCGATTCCGTGCTCGCAGACCTGCGCGCACGCGGCGAAATCTAAGGAGTAAATCATGGCCAAGGGTATTCGCGACAAGATCAAGCTCGAGTCGACCGCAGGCACGGGTCACTTCTACACGACCACGAAGAACAAGCGCAACATGCCGGAAAAAATGTCGATCAAGAAGTTCGACCCGGTTGTTCGTAAGCACGTCGAGTACAAGGAAACCAAGATCAAGTAATTGATCGGGTTTCGAGCCTGACGAAGACAGGAAAAGCCCCGCCTTTTGGCGGGGCTTTTTCTTTTCCGGTCCGCTTTTCAACGGGCAATGCACCCACCCTCCTCCTCTCCCGGCGCACGTAACAGTCTTTTGCGCACGTTTTCCCCTTCCCGCGACAAGTGCGGCTTTTCGTACGCTCCCCACTCGGAGTATGCTTGCCGCTTCACCCGCCGCCGGCGCGCCTATCACGCAAAGTGGGCACGAGCATGACAGCGGACAGCGCAGAACAAGAGAGACGGAGAAGCAGGACCATGAATTTCGATGTAGCGATCGTCGGCAGCGGGCTGGCGGGATTGAGCGTCGCCCTGAACCTCGCCGACACGCGCCGCGTGGTGGTGATCGCCAAGCGCGCGATGACCGAAGGCGCGAGCGATCGCGCGCAAGGCGGCATCGCCGCGGTGCTCGATTCGGCCGATAGCGTGGAAAACCACGTCGACGACACCCTCGTCGCAGGCGGCGGCCTCTGCGACGAAAGCGCGACCCGCTATATCGTCGAGCACGGCCGCGCCGCCATCGAATGGCTGATCAATCAGGACGTGCCGTTCACGAAGGACGCCGCCGCCGAGCTGGGTTTCCATCTCACGCGCGAAGGCGGCCACAGCCACCGCCGCATCATCCACGCCGCCGACGCCACCGGTCATGCGGTCGTGCAGACCCTGCTCGAGCGCGCGCGCCAGCATCCGAACATCACGATCCTCGAAGATCACCAGGCGATCGACGTTATCACTTCCGATCGCCTCGGCCTGCCCGGCCGCCGTTGCCACGGCCTCTATGCACTCGACCTGCGCAACGACCGCACGGTGACGATCCAGGCTCCGCATACGGTGCTGGCCACCGGCGGCGCGGGCAAGGTCTATCTCTACACGACGAACCCCGACACGGCCACGGGTGACGGCATCGCCATGGCATGGCGCGCAGGCTGCCGCGTGGCGAACATGGAGTTCATCCAGTTCCATCCCACCTGCCTGTTCCACCCGCACGCCAAGTCGTTTCTGATCACCGAAGCCGTGCGCGGCGAAGGCGGCTTGCTGCGTCTGCCCGACGGCACGCGCTTCATGCCCGATCACGATGCGCGCGCCGAACTGGCACCGCGCGATATCGTCGCGCGCGCCATCGACTTCGAGATCAAGAAGCACGGCATCGACTGCGTGCATCTCGACATCAGCCACCAGCCGGCCGCTTTCCTGGAAGAGCACTTCCCGACCGTCCTCGCGCGTTGCCGCGAGTTCGGCATCGATATGACGAAGGAGCCGATTCCGGTCGTGCCCGCGGCGCACTACACCTGCGGCGGCGTCGTCACCGATCTGGCGGGCCGCACTGATCTCGCGGGCCTCTATGCGGTCGGCGAAACCTCGTACACGGGTCTGCACGGCGCGAACCGCCTTGCGAGCAACTCGCTGCTCGAGTGCCTCGTGATCGGCCGCTCGGCCGCCGAGGCCATCGAGGCCGAGGGCTTCGAAGCCGCCGCTCACGCGCCGCTGCCCGACTGGGACGAAAGCCGTGTCTCCGATTCGGACGAGGAAGTCGTGGTCGCTCACAACTGGGACGAGTTGCGCCGCCTGATGTGGAATTACGTGGGCATCGTGCGCACGGACAAGCGCCTGGAACGCGCGCAGCACCGCATCGCCCTGCTGCGCGACGAAATCCAGGAGTACTACGCGAACTTCCGTGTGACGCGTGATCTGCTGGAACTGCGCAATCTCGTCGAAGTGGCGTCGCTGATCGTCGAAAGCGCGCGCTCGCGCCGCGAGAGCCGCGGCCTGCACTACAGCCGCGACTGGCCGAACTCGCTGCCCAAGGCATTGCCGAGCGTGCTGTCGCCGGAACGCGTGCGCAACCGTACGCTTGCCTGAATCTGCGGTTGATCGCACCAACAAAAAGGCCGTCTCTCGCGAGACGGCCTTTTTCACATCAGCGCGTTCTGAACGGTGCGTTCAAATGATCCGCATCGAGTAATCGGTCGCGCGCACGTCCTTCGTCAGCGCGCCGATGGACACGCGGTCCACGCCCGTTTCCGCAATCGTGCGCACGGTATCGAAATTCACGCCGCCCGAGACTTCGAGCACCGCGCGTCCCGCCGTACGCTTGACCGCCTCGCGCATCATCTCGAACGAGAAGTTGTCGAGCAGCACCGACTTCGCGCCGTGCGCGAGCGCCGTGTCGAGCTGGTCGAGCGTTTCGACTTCGATCTGGATCGGCACGCCCGCGTTGAGTGCGAGCGCCGCATCCATCGCCGCGCCCACGCCGCCTGCCGCTGCGATGTGGTTTTCCTTGATCAGAATGCCGTCGTAGAGCGCGAGGCGCTGGTTTGCACCACCACCCACGCGCACCGCGTACTTCTGCGCGAGGCGCAGGCCCGGCAGCGTCTTGCGGGTGTCGAGAATACGCGTGTTGGTGTGCGCGATAGCGTCGACATAGCGGCGCGTCACGCTCGCCACGCCCGACAGCAGTTGCAGGAAATTCATGGCGTTGCGCTCGGCCGTGAGCAGCGAGCGCGCCGGGCCGCGCAGCGAGCAGACCGGCGTGTCCGCCGTCATGCAATCGCCTTCGCGATAGTGCCAGCGCACCTCGATGCGCTCGTCGACCTGTTTGACGACGCCGTCGAACCAGAGCACGCCACACAGCACCGCGTCCTCGCGCACGATGATGCGCGCGTCGCGCACTTCATCGGCGGGCACGAGGCGGCCGGTCTGGTCGCCCGCGCCGACGTCTTCCGCGAGCGCATCGGCGACATTGCGCGCGATCGCTTCATCGAACGCCACGCCGTATTGCGCGCGCACTTCGGGCAACACGGTCGAGACCGCGTCCACAGCCAGCAATTCCAGCGCGCCCATTTACGCCGCCCCCACTTGTGAGAACAACGCGGTGTCGCGCGCGAGATCGCCGCTCGCCTGCACGCGGCGCTTGTGCTCGGCCGCGAAGGCCAGCATGCGGTCGATCGGCAGGCGCGCGCGCTCGCCGATGGCCGCATCGACGAAGATTTCGTTGTGGCCGCGCTCCAGCACGTCGACGAGATTCGTGAGGCCGTTCATGGCCATCCAAGGGCAATGCGCGCAGCTCTTGCAGGTCGCGCTGTTGCCGGCCGTCGGCGCCTCGATGAAGGTCTTGCCCGGCGCCGCGAGACGCATCTTGTGCAGGATGCCGAGATCGGTCGCGACGATGAAACGCTGCGCGTCGAGCTTCACGGCCGCGTCGATGAGCTGCGTGGTCGAACCGACCACGTCCGCCAGCGCAACCACGCCCTCGGGCGATTCGGGGTGCACGAGCACCTTGGCATCGGGATATTCGGCGCGCAGCAGGTCGAGTTCGACGCCCTTGAACTCGTCGTGAACGAGACAGGAGCCTTGCCACAGCAGCATGTCGGCGCCCGTCTTCTTCTGGATGTAGCTGCCCAGATGGCGATCCGGTGCCCACAGGATCTTTTCGCCCTTCGCGTGCAGATCGGCGACGATTTCGAGGCCGATCGACGACGTGACCATCCAGTCCGCGCGCGCCTTCACGGCGGCGCTGGTGTTGGCATAGACCACCACGGTGCGATCGGGATGCTGGTCGCAGAAAGCCGAGAACTCATCGGCGGGGCAGCCGAGGTCGAGCGAGCAGGTCGCGTCGAGATCCGGCATCAGGATGCGCTTGTTCGGGCTCAGGATCTTCGCGGTCTCGCCCATGAAGCGCACGCCCGCCACGACGAGCGTCTGCGCCTCGTGATCGCGGCCAAAGCGCGCCATTTCGAGCGAGTCGGCCACGCAGCCGCCGGTTTCGTCGGCCAGTTCCTGCAGTTCCGGGTCGACGTAATAGTGCGCGACCAGTACGGCCTTCTCGCGCTTGAGCAATGCGCGGATGCGCTCCTTCAATGCAACGCGCTCAGCCATCGAGGGGGCATCGGGCACCTTGGCCCACGCTTGTCCGACGCTGCACACCGCGCCCTGCGGACGGTCGTACTCGACCGCTTTAATCGCCTGACTCATGATCTCCTTCCACCATCTGTCGACCAGAGTTGCCGCTTCAGCGGCTTACTCTGGTCCCATGCATTCATTGCGGTCGACCAGAGTTGCCACTTCAGTGGCTTACTCTGGTCCCATGCACTCGTTGCCGTGGACCCGAGTCGCCTCTTCAACAGCTGACTCCGACCCCATGAAACGTCCTTACAGTCCGTCCGATCGCTGCGGCACACCTGCTTTTCCGCGGCCCAAAAAGAAAAACCCCGCCAACGCGGGGTTTTGTGACGTACCTGAATTCTAAAGGATTTTCCTCAGGTCACGCAGGGCTTGACAGCGCCATTGCGTCAATCAGGCATAACGACGCAGACGCGACGCGAACTCCTGAAGCGCCTTGATGCCGCTTTGTTCGGCGCGGTGGCACCAGTCCTGGAGTTGCGTGAGCAGTTGTTCGCGCGAGGCGCTCGAACGGTCCCAGATCGTCGCGAGTTCGTTGCGCAGCTCGATGAACGTGCGCATCTTCTGGCTATTGGCGGAAATCTCCGGCAGTTGGCGCTTTTGCGGCTCGTTCAGGCTGGCTTCTTCCTTCGCGACCCACTTGCTCGCGCTGCGCATGAGCTTGTACTTCTCGCGCTCGCCCACTTCCTTCAGGTGCGCCAGTTCCTGGCGATACGCCTGCTTCACAGCCTTCGCGTAAGTCGCCATCACTTCGTAGCGATTCGACAACACGGCCTGAAGCGTTTCGTGGTCGGCCACGAGCTTGCCCTTGGCCAGACGCGGCGTAGGCGCAACCTTCTTGACCTTGGCGAGGCCGACCGCCGACATGATGCGGATGTACATCCAGCCGATGTCGAACTCGTACCACTTGTTCGACAGCTTTGCGGAAGTCGCGAAGGTGTGGTGGTTGTTGTGCAGTTCTTCACCGCCAATGATGATGCCGAGCGGGAACAGGTTCGTGCTGGCGTCCGACGAGTTGAAGTTGCGGTAGCCCCAGAAGTGGCCCAGACCGTTGACGACACCTGCCGCCCAGAACGGGATCCATGCCATCTGCACGGCCCACACGCTCAGGCCGACCACGCCAAACAGCGCGACGTCGATCACCATCATGATGCTCACGCCGAGGATCGGGAAACGCGTGTAGACGTTGCGCTCCATCCAGTCGTTAGGCGTGCCGTGGCTGAAGCGGCGCAGCGTTTCTTCGTTCTTCGCTTCGGCGCGATACAGCTCCGCGCCTTCGAGCAGCACCTTCCACAGACCGCGCGTTTGCGGGCTGTGCGGATCTTCTTCGGTCTCGCACTTCGCGTGGTGCTTGCGGTGGATTGCCGCCCACTGGCCCGTAAGCATGCCTGTGGTCATCCACAGCCAGAAACGGAAGAAGTGGCTGGCGATCGGATGCAGTTCCAGCGCACGGTGCGCCTGGCAGCGGTGCAGATACACCGTCACGCCGACGATCGTGATGTGCGTCGCGACAGCCACGCTGAGCAGGATCTGCCACCACGAGAAATGCAGCACCCCGTGGGCGAGAAAATCAAGCAGGGAATTCAACAAGGTTCGTACCCGTGAAACGAAGCGCGCGGCCTGAGGGCCTTACGCCGTTGTCAGAAAAGTGAAAGCGACCGAGAGAGGTTGGACGGCATTCTACTAGAACCGTTCCAAGTGTTTGTAACAAATGAAGATTTTTTTCTTTAATGACGCTGACGTCAACATCTGGAGACCGAAATTTCGCCCTTGGAGGCGCTTTGCCGCACCCAATCCGCAGCTCGACAGCCTCCCAAGTCTTTCGACCCTTTCCCGCTCTTTCGAAGCGGAATCAGCGCGCCGGGGCCGCCCTGCTTGCCTCGCCGGGTTCGGCAACTGGCGCGCCCGCGCCGAAAGCCGCCGGCAGCCCCTGCCCGATGATCCGGACCTCGCGCTGCGCGAACGGAATCGAAATGCCGTGCTCGTTATAAAGGCGCCAGATATTCAGATTCACCGCTGAGCGCACACTCGACGTCCCGTTGGCGGCATCGGCGATCCAGAAACCCAGTTCCAGATTGATGCCGTCGGCGCCGAACCCTGCCAGATATGGGGTCGGGGCCGGATCGTTCAAGACCCGCTCCACCCCTTCGGCCGCGCGCGCGAGCAGCGCCATCGCCTCTTCGATATTGGTGTCGTAGGCGACCTGGACCGCCGCCTTGGCGTAGCCGCGCGTCAGATAGGACGACTGGTTCTGCACCACATCGGTGATCAGCTTTTCGTTCGGAATCAGCGTTTCCACGCCGTCCAGCCCGCGCACCACCGTATAACGCGTGCGGATCTGCGTGACCTTGCCCGCGAGGCCGCTCACGTTGATGGTGTCGCCCAGACGCAACGAGCGGTCGATCAGGATGATGAAGCCCGACACATAGTTGCTCGCGATCTTCTGCAAGCCGAAACCCAGCCCCACGCCCAGCGCCCCGCCGAACACGCCGAGCACCGTGATGTCGATGCCCACGATCGAGAGGCTGAACAAAATCGCCGCGAACACCAGCAGCGCGCGGCCCACGCGGGCGAGCACGACGCGCAGGTTGGCGTCGATGGTGGTCGCGCGCATCAGCCGGTCTTCGAGGGCTGCGCCCGCCCAGACCGCCACGACCATGGTCACGCAGACCCACAGCACGCCGTTGGAGAGCGAGAGCAGGCTCACATGCGCCGTGCCGATACGGAATCGCACGCTCTCCATCCATTCGAGTACGTCGTCCTGAATGCCGAGCACGGTGAACAGCATGCCGAGCCAGACAATCAACGAAACGATCTTCTCGACGATCGAGAGCCACGCGTGCGTCTGGCCGTCGCGGCCGAACACGCGCCGCGCGAAGAAGAACGCGATGTAAATGAGCCCGATGCCGAACAGCGGCACGAGGGCCAGATTCAGCAGCGAAGTGTGGATGAAGTTGCTGGCGATTTCGCGCGCGCCCCAGACGCAGCCCGCGCCGATCAGCGGAAACAGCGCACGGGTCAGGCTTTCGGCGCCGAATCGCAGCGCCTCGTAGCGATCCTGGCGGCGCGCTTCGAGCGCATGGCGCAACAGGCGCGCGAGCAGCCAGGCGAGCAGCAGCGCGCCGATCAGCACGCCGGACTGCCAGATCATGACCGGCTGGCCGAAGTCGCGGATCACGCCACCCAGCATGTGAGAGAGCAAACGGTTTTCCATCATGAGCGCTTTCGCGTCAGGTAAATCGGGTGAATCGGATCAAGCCCGGATCAAGCGGGTTCGAGAGCGGCTTCAAGCGAAACCGCTAGCCCAAGCGACGCGGGGCCGCCCGGTCTGCACCGGACGGCCCCGCGCGCCTGCAAGCGCTTTTCGCGAGGCGCGCTGACCAGGACTTCTGGCCAGCGACGCGACGCCTACTACAGCGTTATTCCAGCGCGGCGTCCGGCTCGGCGGCCTCGGGCTGCTGGGCTTTGGCGATCGCGTCGGCGGTTTCGCTCTGCGCCGCCGCCTCTTCAGGCGTCGCTTCGGCCTTGGCCTTCTTCGTCTTCGGCTCGCTGCGACGCTCCAGCACGGCTGCGAAGAAGCCGTCCGTGGCGTGGCGGTGCGGCCACATCGACAGATAGTCGCCCGTGTCGAGACCCACGCGCTGGTCCGCCAGGACTTCGCGCGCACTCACCAGCGCGTAGTCCGGATGCGTGTCGAGGAACTGCTTCACCACCGCTTCGTTCTCGGCTTCGAGAATGCTGCAGGTCGCGTAGACCAGACGGCCGCCGCGCTTGAGCAGACGTGCCGCGCTGGTGAGAATCGACAATTGCTTGGGCGCCAGTTCCGCGACCGATTCCGGCGATTGACGCCACTTGAGGTCGGGGTTGCGACGCAGGGTACCCAGACCCGAGCACGGTGCGTCGACCAGCACGCGGTCGATCTTGCCGATCAGACGCTTGATCTTGGCGTCGTGTTCGCTGTCGATCAGCACCGGATTCACGTTCGACAGGCCGCTGCGCGCAAGGCGCGGCTTGAGCTTGGCCAGACGCTTTTCCGACACGTCGAACGCATACAAACGACCCGAGGAGCGCATCATCGCGCCCAGCGCGAGCGTCTTGCCGCCCGCACCCGCGCAGAAGTCCACCACCATCTCGCCACGGCGCGGCGCCACGAGCGAGCAGAGCAACTGGCTGCCTTCGTCCTGCACTTCGAAGAGGCCGTTCTTGAAAGCGTCGAGCTTCGAGAGCGCCGGCTTGCCCGTCACGCGCACGCCAAACGGCGCGAACGGCGTCTCCGCCCCTTCGATACCCGCATCGCTCAGTGCGCGCACCAGTTCGTCGCGGTTCGCCTTGATCGGGTTGGCGCGCAGGTCCAGCGGCGCCGGATAGTTCAGCGCGGCGGCCAGTTGCGCCAGCTCAGCAGCGTCGAAGCGCGTTTCCAGCGCCTTGACGATCCAGTCCGGCAAATTGAGCTTCACGCGCTGCGGCAGGCTCGCCGGGTCGATCTTCGCGACCTGTTCGAGCCAGTTCGCTTCGGTGTCGGAGACAAACGGGCGGATCGCCGCGCGGCCCGCCGTGGCCATCAGGCCGAGCAGCGTGAGGCGGCGCGTCGTGTTGCCCGAGCCACTTTCGGCCAGATGCGCGAATTCCATGCGCCGGCGCAGCACGGCGAACACGGCTTCGGCGATCACCCCGCGCTCGGCGTGGCCGAGCTTCGGGTGTTCGCGGAAGAAACGGCTCGTGATCGCGTCGGCGGGACCCGTAAATTTCAGGACATCGGCGAGTAGTGTCTCAGTCTGTCCAATCAGAAAACCATGCAGCCTCATACGCCCTCCCCGGCGGTGTGTGCTTGTGCTTCGTTTGCGTCGTCAAGGAAGAGCCATTGCGGCTCGGGTGGCGTGAGCGTCACCTGGTCGCCGTCGAGCGCGAGGCGCCCTTCGACGAACCAGCGCACTGCACGCGGATACATCACATGTTCGGTCTTCAGCACGCGCGCAGCGAGCGCTGCGGCATCGTCGCCCGCGCGCACCGGCACGGCCGATTGCGCGACAATCGGACCATGGTCGAGCGTGGGCGTGACAAAATGCACCGTGGCGCCGTGCACGCGGCAACCCGCGTCGAGCGCCTGCTGGTGCGTCTTGAGGCCCGGAAAGCTCGGCAGCAGCGACGGGTGGATATTGAGCATCCGGCCCGAATAATGCTGGACGAAGCCCTCGGTCAGCACGCGCATGAAGCCGGCGAGCACGACGAGGTCGGGCGCATAACCGTCGATGGTCTGCGCGAGCGCCGTGTCGAAGCTGGCGCGATCAGGATACTGGCGGTGATCGACGACCGCCGTGGCAATGCCGTGTGAGGCCGCGAAGGCAAGCCCCGCGGCATCCGGGCGGTTGGCAATCACGGCGGCGATACGCGCGCCCCAGGCCTCCTGCGCGCAGGCGCGCACGATGGCTTCCATGTTGCTGCCCCGCCCCGAAATCAGGATGACGAGATTTTTCATCCGCGGATTTTATCATTGGGCGGCACACCCAACGCTCGGGCGGCGGCGATCGGCGTCCCGTGCGTTTATAATCTTCTGTTTCGTCGCGGCCCAACCGCCGCCCAACCGGTCTTATTCGGTCTGATTCCGTCATAGCCAGGGCGCCCGGCCGGCGTCCGCTCAGGTCCCGTTATCCAGGTCCCGTTATCGTGAGAGTCTTCCGCGGTCTTCCCAATGCCGAAAGCCGTGCGCCCTGCGCGCTCACCATCGGCAACTTCGACGGTGTCCACCGCGGGCATCAGGCGTTGCTCGCGCGCGTGCGCGAAGCCGCCGACGCGCGCGGCCTGCCCGTCTGCGTGATGACCTTCGAGCCGCATCCGCGCGAGTTCTTCAACCCCGCGAGCGCCCCGCCGCGCATCGCCATGCTGCGCGACAAGCTCGAAGCGCTGCGCGAGAACGGCGTGGACCGCGTAGTGGTCGAGCATTTCAACCACACCTTCGCGAGCCAGTCGCCGGACGATTTCGTCGAGCGCATCATCGTGGGCGGCCTGCACGCGCGCTGGATGATGATCGGCGACGACTTCCGCTATGGCGCGAAGCGCGCGGGCGATTTCGCCTCGCTGCAGGTCGCGGGCGCCCAGCATGGCTTCGAGGTCGAGCAGATGGCGACCGTCGCCGATCCGTCGGGTGTACGCATCTCCAGTTCCGCCGTGCGCGCGCAGCTCGCGGCGGGCGATCTCGACGCGGCGCGCGCCTCGCTCGGCCGTGGCTACGAGATTAGCGGGCACGTCACGCACGGCCTGAAGCTCGGCCGCGATCTGGGCTTCCCCACGCTGAACCTGCCGATCGGCCACAAGCGTCCGGCGCTCAAGGGCATTTTCGTCGTGCAGGTGCATGGCATCGCCGACCATCCGCTGCCCGGCGTCGCCAGCCTCGGCTTGCGCCCGACGGTGGACGATTCCGGCCGCGTGCTGCTCGAAGTGCATCTGCTCGACTGGCACGGCGACGCCTATGGCAAGCTCGTGCGCGTCGAATTCCTCAAGAAGCTGCGTGACGAGGAAAAGTTCGCCGATCTCGAAACGCTCACCGCCGCCATCGCGCGCGACGTGAAGAACGCCCGTGCGTGGTTCGCCGCCGCGGGCATAGACGTACCCGGCGGCCGTTCCAGCGGTTTCGCCACCTCGGCCACCGACCGAATTAGGTGACCTGCGGTCCGCGAGCGTCGTGCCGGCTTCACGCCAGCCCGACGCCCGAGCGGACCGCCCCGCCCCTTGGCGCCACGCGGCAACTGTCGCGAAAGGCCCCCGAGGCGACGGTTGCGCGGCTTTGCCGCAATGCTGACGCCGTGCATCCCCGAATTCACCGTGATCTCACCATGAGCGACAAGAAAGCATCCTCCGGCAAAGCGAAGTCCGAATCGAAGTACCCCGTCAACCTGCTCGACACCCCGTTCCCGATGCGTGGCGATCTGCCCAAGCGCGAGCCGCAATGGGTCAAGGAGTGGGAAGAGCAAGGGCTCTACAAGAAGATCCGCGCCGCTTCGAAGGGCCGCAAGAAGTTCATCCTGCACGATGGCCCGCCGTATGCGAACGGCGACATCCACCTCGGCCACGCGGTGAACAAGATCCTGAAGGACATGATCGTCAAGGCGCGCAATCTCGCGGGCTACGACGCGGTCTATGTTCCGGGCTGGGACTGCCACGGCATGCCGATCGAAATCCAGATCGAAAAGCAGTTCGGCAAGTCGCTGCCCGCCCAGGAAGTGATGAAGAAGGCGCGCGAGTACGCGGCCGGCCAGATCGAAACGCAAAAGGTGGGCTTCAAGCGTCTGGGCGTGCTGGGCGACTGGGACAACCCGTACAAGACCATGAACTTCGCGAACGAGGCGGGCGAAATCCGCGCACTCGCGAAGATCATCGAGAAGGGCTATGTGTTCCGCGGCCTCAAGCCGGTGAACTGGTGCTTCGACTGCGGCTCGGCACTGGCGGAAGCCGAAGTCGAGTACAAGGACAAGACCGATCCGACCATCGACGTGCTGTTCACGTTCGCGCAGCCGGCTGAAACGGCGGCGGCCTTCGGCCTGCCCGCGCTGCCGCGCGAGGAAGGCGGCATCGTGATCTGGACCACGACGCCCTGGACGATCCCGTCGAACCAGGCGCTCAACGTGCATCCGGAAATCGAGTACGCGCTCGTCGATACGCCGCGCGGCCTGCTGATTTTCGCGACCGAGCGCGTCGAGGCCTGCCTGAAGGACTTCGGTCTCGAGGGTACGGTCATTGCCACGACGAAGGGCGAAAAGCTCTCGCTGCTGCGCTTCAACCACCCGCTCGCCTCGGCGCACCCGGGCTACAAGCGCACCTCGCCGATCTACCTCGGCGACTACGTGACGACCGACACCGGCACGGGCATCGTGCACTCGGCGCCCGCCTACGGCGTGGAAGACTTCGTGTCGTGCAAGGCGCACAACATGGCGGACTCGGACATCATCAGCCCGGTGATGGGCGATGGCCGCTACGTCGAATCGCTGCCCCTCTTCGGCGGCCTGACGATCTGGGAAGCGAATCCGAAGATCGTCGACGCGCTCGACGCCGCCGGCTCGCTCCTGCGCAGCGAAAAGTACCTGCACAGCTACATGCACTGCTGGCGCCACAAGACGCCCATCATCTACCGCGCGACCTCGCAATGGTTCGCGGGCATGGACGTGACGCCGAAGGACGGCGGCAAGACGCTGCGCGAGACCGCGCTCGAAGGCATCGAAGCCACCGCGTTCTACCCGTCGTGGGGCAAGCAGCGCCTGTTCTCGATGATCGCCAACCGCCCGGACTGGACGCTCTCGCGCCAACGCCAATGGGGCGTGCCGATGGCGTTCTTCGTGCACAAGGAAACCGGCGAACTGCATCCGCGCACGCTGGAACTGCTCGAAGAAGTCGCGCAACGCGTGGAAAAGGAAGGCATCGAAGCGTGGCAGACGCTCGACCCGCGCGAACTGCTCGGCGACGACGCGAACCTGTACGAAAAGAATCGCGACACGCTCGACGTGTGGTTCGACTCGGGCACGACGCACTGGCACGTGCTGCGCGGCTCGCACAAGGACGACCTGCAATTCCCGGCCGACCTCTACCTGGAAGGCTCGGACCAGCACCGCGGCTGGTTCCACTCGTCGCTGCTCACGGCTTCGATGCTCGATGGCCGCCCGCCCTACAACGCCCTGCTCACGCACGGCTTCACCGTCGACGGCGAAGGCCGCAAGATGTCGAAGTCGCTTGGCAACGGCGTCGATCCGCATGAAGTCGCGAATCGTCTGGGCGCGGAAATCATCCGTCTGTGGATCGCGTCGACCGACTACTCGGGCGAACTGGCGATCTCGGAAGAAATTCTCAAGCGCGTGACGGAAGGCTATCGCCGTATCCGCAATACGCTGCGCTTCCTGCTCTCGAACCTGTCGGACTTCGACTTCGAGAAGCACGCGCTGCCCGCCGACCAGTGGCTCGAAATCGACCGCTACGCCGTCGCGCTCACGCACACGCTGCAAAACGACGTGCTCTCGCACTACGACCGCTACGAGTTCCACCCGGTCGTGGCGAAGCTGCAAACGTTCTGCTCGGAAGACCTCGGCGGCTTCTATCTGGACGTGCTGAAGGACCGCCTCTACACGAGCGCGCCGGATTCGGCCGCCCGTCGTGGCGCGCAAACCGCGCTGCACCACATCACGCACAGCCTGCTGCGCATCCTCGCGCCATTCCTCTCGTTCACGGCCGAAGAAGCGTGGAAGGTGTTCCAGCCGCAAAGCGAAACCATCTTCACCGAGACGTTCCACGCGTTCCCGGATGTCGACGGCGCCGCTGAGCTGATCGCCAAGTGGACGCTGCTGCGCGAAGTGCGCGGCAACGTGACGAAGGCGCTCGAAGAGGCGCGCGTGGCGAACCAGATCGGTTCGTCGCTGCAAGCCGAAGTGCGCATCCTCGCGAGCGGCGCGCGCTACGACGCGCTGCAAAGTCTCGGCGACGACCTCAAGTTCGTGCTGATCACCTCGGCGGCGGAAGTCGTGAAGGTGGAGAGCGAAGCCGACGAAGGCGTCGAAGTGGTCACGTCGAAGTACCTCAAGTGCGAGCGCTGCTGGCACTACCGCGAGGACGTGGGCGCGAACGCCGAGCATCCGGGCCTGTGCGGCCGCTGCGTGGTCAATCTGTTCGGTAACGGCGAAAACCGGAGCGCCGCGTAATGGCCAAGTCCCTGTCGAAGCAGGTCAAGCCCAACGGCGCCAACGGTACGAACGGCGCCAAGGGCACGCTCGTGCCGTGGCTCGGCATCGCGGTGATCGTGATCCTCGCCGACCAGCTCACGAAGATCGCCATCTCCAAGGTCTTCGCCTACGGCGAAGGCCGCGTGATCACGCCGTTCTTCAACCTCGTGCTGGTCTACAACAAGGGCGCGGCGTTCAGCTTCCTCGCCGCGGCGGGCGGCTGGCAGCGCTGGGCCTTCACGGCGCTCGGCGTCGTGGCGGCGCTGGTGATCAGCTATCTGCTCAAGCGCCACGCGGGGCAGCGCCTGTTCTGCACGGCGCTCGCGCTGATACTCGGCGGTGCGCTCGGCAACGTGATCGACCGCCTGATGTACGGCCATGTGATCGACTTCCTCGACTTCCACCTGGGCGCGTCGCACTGGCCCGCGTTCAATGTCGCGGATAGCGCGATCACCGTCGGCGCCGTGTTGCTGGTGTTCGACGAACTGCGCCGCGTGCGCGGCTCGCGCTGAACCTGCGGCGGCCTCGCGTCTCGTCACTGGAGAACCCTGCCTTGAACACTTCCGCAGCCAACCCGGGCGAGCTGGCCGGCCGCCATCTCGTGCTCGGCATGTCGGGCGGCATCGCCTGCTACAAGATCGCCGAGCTCACGCGTCTGTTGACCAAGGCCGGTGCGACCGTGCAGGTCGTGATGACCGAGGCGGCCACGCAATTCATCACGCCGGTGACGATGCAGGCGCTGTCGGGCCGCCCCGTCTACACGAGCCAGTGGGACGCCCGCGTGCCCAACAACATGGCGCACATCGACCTGTCGCGCGAAGCGGACGCCATCGTCATCGCGCCCGCCTCGACCGACTTCATCGCCAAGCTCGCCAACGGTTTCGCCGACGACCTGCTCTCCACGCTGTGCGTCGCGCGCGACTGTCCGCTGCTGGTGGTGCCGGCCATGAACCGGCAGATGTGGCAAAACCCGGCCACCCAGCGCAATGTCGCGCAGATTCGCGCGGACGGCATCGAAACGCTCGGTCCCGATTCCGGCCCGCAGGCTTGCGGCGAGATCGGTGACGGGCGCATGCTGGAGCCGGAAGCCGTTTATGAAGCGATCGTCGCGTTCTTCACGCCCAAGGTGCTCGCCGGGCGCAAGCTGCTGATCACCGCCGGGCCGACTTTCGAGCCGCTCGATCCCGTGCGCGGCATCACCAACCGTTCGAGCGGCAAGATGGGCTTCGCGCTCGCGCGCGCGGCGCAGCAGGCCGGCGCCGAGGTACATCTGGTGGCCGGGCCGGTCGCGCTGGAGACGCCGTGGGGCGTGACCCGCGAGAACGTGCAGACCGCGCAGCAGATGTACGACGCCGTCATGCGCGGCGTGCCCGACGCCGATGTTTTCATCGGCGTGGCAGCGGTGGCCGACTGGCGCGTCGATCATGTCGCGGAGCACAAGATCAAGAAGACGGCGGAGCAGCGCATGCCGAGCTTCAACTTCGTCGAGAACCCCGACATTCTCGCCTCGGTCGCGGCGCTGCCGAACCCGCCCTACTGTGTCGGATTTGCGGCCGAGAGCGACAATCTGGACGTGCACGGCGAAGAAAAACGCGCGCGCAAGAAAGTGCCGCTGCTGATTGGCAACCTGGGCCCGCAGACCTTTGGCCAGGACGACAACGAGGTCGTACTGTTCGAAGCCGGCGGCCGCACGCCGCTGCCGCGCGCAGCCAAGCTGGCGCTCGCGCAGACGCTGATCGCCGAGATCGCGAAACGTCTGCCGGACACGGGCATCCTGTCTTGACGCATGCGGTGAAGTCCGCGCCGGCGCGTCGTTGCGCCGGCTGCGCGGCTCGCGAACGTAGTGAAGGAGCACGACTGCCATGACACTGCTTTCCGTACTGGACCAGTCGCCCGTGATCGCCGGGCACAGCGCGGCGGACGCCATCGCCGCCACGATCGAACTCGCACAGCTCGCCGACGACCTCGGCTACACCCGCTACTGGTGCGCCGAACACCACGGCCTGCTGGGCGTGTGCAACCCCTGCCCCGAAGTCATGCTCGCACGCCTGGGCAGCGTGACGAAGCGCATCCGTATCGGCTCGGGCGGCATCATGCTGCCCTACTACAGCCCGTTCAAGGTCGCCGAGCAGTTCATGATGCTCGAAGCGCTGTTTCCCGGCCGCGTCGATCTGGGCGTGGGCCGCGCGCCGGGCGGCGACATGCGCACCGCCCAGGCCGTAGCCGCGGGCGCCTACAACCGCGGCGACCAGTTCGCGCAGCAGGTGCAGGATCTCGTCGGTCTGATGGACGGCACGCTCGGCGCCGACCACCTCGCGCAAGGCGTCGTGCTGCAACCGCAGATCGCCACGCGTCCGCAGCTCTGGGTGCTCGGCTCCAGCGACTTCGGCGGCGATCTGGCGGCGCAACTGGGCTTGCGCTTCTCGTTCGCGCATTTCATCAACGCGCACTTCGGGCATCTGGTGGCGAATGCCTATCGCGATCGCTTCCAGGCCGGTCACGAGGCGATGCCTTATCTGGCCTGCGCCGTGTTCGTGATCTGCGCCGACACCGAAGCCGAAGCCGCCGATCTGGAAAAAGCCGTCGATCTGCGCCGCGTGCAGATGGCCTATGGCCTGAACGCGCCGATTCCGAGCCTCGAACAAGGCCGGGCGCAGGAATACGGCGAGCGCGAACAGCTCGTGATCGACCGCGAAAAGCCACGCAGCATCATCGGCACGCCCGAGAGCGTCACGCAGCGCCTGCTCGCGTTGCAGGAGCGTTTTCGCGCCGACGAACTCGTCGTGCTCACCGTCGCGGGCAGCTACAAGGCGCGCCTGCGCTCCTATGAATTGCTCGCCGAGGCGTTCGAGCTGGCTCGCTAGACTGTCTCGAACCCGAACTCAATCCGCTTCCATCCGATTCAACACGGAACCCCATGAATATCGACATCAAGATCCTCAACGAACGCATGCGCGACCAGCTGCCCGATTACGCGACGCCGGGCAGCGCGGGCCTCGATCTGCGCGCGTGTCTCGACGCACCGATCACGCTCGAACCGGGCGAAACGAAGCTGGTGCCGACGGGTCTCGCGATCCATCTCGCCGATCCGGGCTACGCCGCGCTGATCCTGCCGCGCTCGGGTCTCGGCCACAAGCACGGCATCGTGCTCGGCAACCTGGTCGGTCTGATCGACTCGGACTATCAGGGCGAGCTGATGATCTCCACCTGGAATCGCGGCCACACGACCTTCACGCTGAACCCGATGGAGCGCCTCGCGCAACTCGTGATCGTGCCGGTCGTGCAGGCGCAGTTCAATATCGTCGACGACTTCGCGGCGAGCGAGCGCGGCGTGGGTGGCTTCGGCAGCACGGGCAAGCACTGAGCGACCGATCGGCGTTAAAAAGCGCCAGCAGCAGCAACAAAAAAGCACGCCATCGAGCGTGCTTTTTTGCTTTTAGAGCGCTGCACCCTTGGCTGCGCCGGGCTGACGCCGCCGGTACCAGAGCACGTAGACGATCGTGAGCGCCACGAGGAACGCGATGCCGTACGCGAGCGTCATGCGGAATTCGGGCGTAAAGGCGGTCCCGACCAGAATGCCCAGCATCAGCAACGCGCCCAGCAGGCTCGTGACCGGAAAACCCCACATGCGGAATTGCAGCGGCTCGCCCGCGTTTTTCACCCTGAAGAAAATCTGCGTGACGAAGATCATGAGCCACGTGAACATCGCGCCGAACATGGCGATCGACATCATCAGCGTGAACGCCGTCTGCGGCCAGAGCGCATTGAGCACGGCCGACACCGCAATGCCGATGGTCGAAAGCGAGAGCGCCGCCGTCGGCACGCCCTGGCGCGTGAGGCGGCCGAACACGGCGGGCGCGTGGCCCGCGCGCGAAAGGCTGAACATCATGCGCGTGGTGATGTAGAGCTGGCTGTTCATGGCCGAGAGCGCCGCCACCAGCACGACGAAGTTGATCGCCCCCGCCGCGTAGGGCACGCCGGTTTCGGCCATCACCTTCACGAACGGACTTTCGTTGCCGCCCGCTTCGGTCCACGGCACGATGGCGAGCATCAGCGCGAGCGTGAGCAGATAGAAAAGCACGAGGCGCACGATGGTGGCGCGAAACGCCCGCGTGACCGCGCGCTGCGGGTCTTGTGCTTCGGCGGCAGCCACGGCAATGGTCTCCAGCCCCAGATAGCTGAAGAGCGAGACGATCGTGCCCACCCACACGCCCCACCAGCCCTTGGGCAGCAGCCCGCCGTGCGAGGTGTAGTTCGCGAAGCCGACACCCGAATCCGCCGACGCATGCCAGACGAACCACGCGCCGAGCACGATGAACGCCACGATCGCGGCGATCTTGAGGCTGGAGAAGAGATATTCGATGCTGCCGTAGGCGCGCACGCTCATCGCGTTCACGACGATCAGCGCCGCCGAAAAGCCGACGATCCAGTACAACCCCGGCACGTGCGGGAACCAGAACTTCATGTACACGGCGATGGCCGAGACTTCGGTGCCGACCGCCAGCACATAAGCCGACCAGTACGCATAGCGCACGAGGAAACCCGCGAGCGGGCCGATGTAGTGCTCGGCGTAGGCGCCGAACGAACCGGATGTCGGATGGGCGACCGTCATCTCGGCGAGCGCGCCCATCAACAACATCGCGATCAGCGCGCCGATCGCGTAGGAAATAAGCACGCCCGGCCCGGCGAAGCCGATCGCGAAACCGCTGCCGAGAAACAAGCCCGTGCCGACCGCGCCGCCGATGGCAATCATCGTCATCTGACCGGCGGACAGCCCCCGGCGCAGACCGCGCTCGCGCTCGACGATGGAGTCGAACGCACCCTTTTTATCTGAACCCACAGCAATCCTCTACGACAGACGGTTTTCGCCGACATTGCGCGCACTTGAGCGACATAGCGCACAAAAACAAAACGGCGCGGACCTTGAAGTCCGCGCCGTTCCGGCTGACTGAAACTACGATGAAGCGTAATGAAGCGGAACTAACCGCTTATTCTACTTCGACCGCCTCCGGCGGACGTGTCGCAGGCTGCTCGTCGAACGTGAGCGTCACCTTGTCTTCCGCATCGACGTCCACGGTCACGCGGCCGCCACTCATGAGCTTGCCGAACAGCAGTTCGTCGGCGAGCGCACGGCGGATCGTGTCCTGGATCAGGCGTTGCATCGGCCGCGCGCCCATGAGCGGGTCGAAGCCGTGCTTGGCCAGATGCTTGCGCAGCGCGTCGGTGAAGAGCGCATCGACCTTCTTCTCATGCAACTGATCTTCGAGCTGCATGAGGAACTTGTCGACCACGCGCATGATGATTTCCTCATCGAGCGCACGGAAGCTGATCGTCGAATCCAGACGATTGCGGAACTCCGGCGTGAACAGGCGCTTGATATCGGCCATTTCGTCGCCTTGTTCGCGGCGCGTCGTGAAACCGATCGTCGACTTGTTCATCGTGTCCGCACCCGCATTCGTCGTCATGATGATGATGACGTTGCGGAAGTCCGCCTTGCGACCGTTGTTATCGGTCAGCGTGCCGTGGTCCATCACCTGCAGCAGCACGTTGAAGATGTCCGGATGCGCCTTCTCGATTTCGTCGAGCAGCAGCACGCAGTGCGGCTTCTTCGTGACGGCTTCGGTGAGCAAACCGCCCTGATCGAACCCGACGTAGCCCGGCGGCGCGCCGATCAGACGGCTCACCGCATGACGCTCCATGTATTCGGACATGTCGAAGCGGATCAGTTCGATGCCGAGCGTGAACGCGAGTTGACGCGCCACTTCGGTCTTGCCAACACCCGTCGGACCCGAGAACAGGAACGAGCCGATCGGCTTGTCGGTCT
Organism: Paraburkholderia sp. J67; assembly: GCF_905220265.1. NCBI lineage: Bacteria > Pseudomonadati > Pseudomonadota > Betaproteobacteria > Burkholderiales > Burkholderiaceae > Paraburkholderia > Paraburkholderia sp. J67. Next base: position 53,785 of record NZ_CAJMZK010000041.1, on the reverse strand, counting down.
TGCCCAGACCCGCACGCGCCATCTTGATCGAGGCCGACAGCGCGTCGATCGCCGGATCCTGGCCAAACACGACGGCCTTCAGATCGCGGTCGAGCGTTTGCAACTTGCTGCGATCGTCCTGCGATACGCTTTGCGCCGGCACGCGCGCGATCTTCGAGATGATCTCTTCGATCTCGCTCTTGCCGATGGTCTTCTTCTGCTTCGACTTCGGCAGGATGCGCTGGGCCGCGCCCGCTTCGTCGATCACGTCGATCGCCTTGTCGGGCAGATGACGGTCGGTGATGAAGCGTGCGGACAGTTCAGCAGCCGCATTGAGCGCGCCCGACGAATACTTCACGCCGTGGTGCTCTTCGAAGCGCGATTTCAGACCACGCAGGATCGCCACGGTCTGCTCGACCGTCGGCTCGACCACGTCGACCTTCTGGAAGCGCCGCGACAACGCTGCGTCCTTCTCGAAGATGCCACGGTATTCCGTAAAGGTGGTCGCACCGATGCACTTGAGCGTACCCGACGAGAGCGCCGGCTTGAGCAGGTTCGACGCGTCGAGCGTACCGCCCGATGCTGCGCCCGCGCCAATCAGCGTGTGAATCTCGTCGATGAACAGGATCGCGTGCGGACGCTCCTTGAGCTCCTTGAGCACCGTCTTCAGACGTTGCTCGAAGTCGCCGCGGTATTTCGTGCCGGCCAGCAACGCGCCCATGTCGAGCGAGTAGACCTGTGCGTCGGCAAGGATGTCCGGCACTTCGCCGCGCGTGATGCGCCAGGCGAGGCCTTCCGCGATCGCGGTCTTGCCGACACCGGCTTCGCCCACGAGCAGCGGATTGTTCTTGCGGCGGCGGCACAGCACCTGCACCACGCGCTCGACTTCCGGTTCGCGCCCGATCAGCGGATCGATGCGGCCGTCCTTCGCCATCTGGTTCAGGTTCTGCGTGAACTGGGCGAGCGGCGTTTCCTTCTGGCCCGCGGCGTCTTCCGCCTCGGCATTCGCGTCGCTCGACTTGGCGGCTTCGCCGCTGCCGGTCTTCGCAATGCCATGCGAAATGAAGTTCACGACATCCAGACGCGTGACGCCCTGCTGTTGCAGGTAGTACACCGCGTGCGAATCCTTCTCGCCGAAGATCGCGACCAGCACATTCGCGCCCGTCACTTCCTTCTTGCCGTTGGAAGTGGACTGGACGTGCATGATCGCGCGCTGGATCACGCGCTGGAACCCGAGCGTCGGCTGTGTGTCGACGTCGTCCGTTCCTGGCACCGTAGGGGTGTTGTCGTGAATGAAGTTGCGCAGGTTCTGTCGCAGGTCTTCTATATTCGCGGCACAGGCGCGCAGCACTTCTGCCGCTGTCGGATTGTCCAACAGCGCCAGCAAGAGATGCTCGACCGTTATGAACTCGTGCCGCGCCTGACGTGCTTCCATGAACGCCATGTGCAGGCTGACTTCCAGTTCCTGGGCAATCATGCTTCCTCCATCACACACTGCAGCGGATGCCCGGCCTGCCGTGCGTGGGTAACGACTTGCTCAACTTTGGTCGACGCGATGTCCCGCGTATAGACCCCACAAACACCCCTGCCCTCGCGATGGACCTTCAACATGATCTGCGTTGCGGTCTCGCGGTCTTTATTGAAATACTCCTGCACGACCATCACGACGAACTCCATCGGCGTGTAGTCGTCGTTCATCAGCACGACCTTGTACATGGAGGGCGGTTTGACCTTTTGCTCCTGCCGCTCCAGTACGGTTGAATCCTGCTTGTCCGGGATAATCGCCATACACCCATTCTAAACAACTCGGCCAGGCCCGCAATCCTGCCGTAACCCGACCGGCCGTCCGGTGAAACTGGCTCCGGCGCCCTCACATCCTGCGAGCAATCCCTGCGCCTTCCCCGTTCCGGGCTCGATCAACTTCGCCCAGTGGGCGCCGGCTGCGGGGCCGGTTCGAATCATCCTGCCAGCAGCTTTCGGGCCACCGTCGAATCGAGTATCGCACAACCTGCGCGCTCACGTGGGCCACGACTCGCGCCGAATCGTCCTCGCTTTGTCGGCCTGCGCACGCACACATTCAGATTCCGTGCCACGTCGTGCCCTGGGTCCGGCCCAGCGATGCATCCCATGTGAGTCGATTATGCGACTTTTCAAGATGCGTGGCTAAACGCCATCGTCGGTGTAGGGATAAAAAACGAACCCGATCTCCGCTTTGGCAACCTGCTGCGCGACGCAGCAGCAAAGGCCGCTAGAAAAGCCGGAAAAACCCTGGAAATGCGATCTTTACAACGCGTCCTGGAACGTCTCAAAATATTCTTGACACCAGAATAAAGAGCCTCAACAATCAAGCTGGCACTTTTTTCAACCGCCTTTAATTTCGAAAAAATGCCGTTGGTGAGCTTGTGAGGAGGGGGCGATCGCACTCTGCGATCGTTTAGCTTTTCGAACTGCTCGTGGTAGTGACATGAGTTACAGGGGAAGTTGGTATGGCAACCGGTACGGTCAAGTGGTTCAACGACGCGAAGGGTTTCGGGTTCATCACGCCGGATGAAGGCGGCGAGGACCTGTTTGCGCACTTTTCGGCTATTCAGATGAATGGCTTCAAGACCCTCAAAGAAGGTCAGAAGGTGAGCTTCGAAGTCGTGCAAGGCCCGAAGGGTAAACAGGCATCGAACATTCAGGCAGCAGCCTGATCGTTCGGTACCCGTACCTTGGAAACCCGGCTTCGGCCGGGTTTTCTTTTTTGTGCGAAGGTTTTTATTCGCCATTCGCATCTTGAATAAAACACCTGGCGCGCGTCACATTTTTTAACGTTAGTTTCACGCGCGCGTGTTATTCGAAGCGTCACGTCACACGCAGCGTCCCCATCATGCCGAGGTCCTCATGTTCGAGGATATGGCAATGAAACATGCGCTCGCCCGCCACATGCTGAACCGTCGCGAGATGCACGCTTTCTCCCGGCTTCACGTTGACCGTGTCGCGCCATGCGAGCAAAGCCTCGTTCACCCGATTGCCCCGCGACTCGCGCGCCAGTATCTGAAACTGCGTGCCATGCAGATGGAAGGGATGATCCATGTCCGTCTGGTTCGTAATCGTCCATTGCTCGACTACGTTGCGCCGGCTCGTGAGCGTGATGCGAGCCGGATCGTATGACTCGCCGTTGATCATGAAATGCATGCCTTGGGGCATCGACCTGTTCGCTGCACCCGGCTGGTGCATCGCGTGCATGTCCATCGCCTCACTGAACACCACGGATTGTTTGGCAGCTGAGGGCACGAGCGGTTCGATCGGACGTAGCGTGAGCGGCACGGTCGTGCCCTCGCCCTGAGGCGCGAAATGGATCTGTGCCAGTGCAGCCGTCGGCGTGGGCGGCAGGCTGCCATGAGTCATGGCCATCTTGCCGCGGTCGTACTGGGCCGCGATCAGGCGCGCCATTGTCGCGACCTGGCCCGCGCCCTGCCCCGCACGCACGATCAACTCGGCGCGCTCGCCCGGCGCGAGCAGGAGCGACGTCACACCCTCGCGCGGTGCGCCGAGTAGTCCGCCGTCGGTGCCGACCTGGGCGAACGCCCGGCCATCGTCGAACGCCAGTTGCAGATAACGCGCGTTGCAGCCGTTCCAGACGCGCCAGCGCTCATCGCGCACGATCTCCATGCGAGGTTCGCGCGCGCCGTTCATGAGCACGAACTGCCCTTCGCGGCCGTTCATCCAGTCCATCATGCTGTTCGCGGCAATCGTGCCATCAGTCGCCAGTTTCAGGTCCGAGACGAACAGATGCCGCTCCGGCCAGCCCGCGAGCGGATCGTCGGCGGCGCGTACGACGATCGGCCCCGCGAGCCCGCGAAACACCTGTTCCGCCGACAGCATGTGCGGATGCGGGTGATACCAGTAAGTGCCCGCGCTGCCTTTCGGCAAAGTGAAACGATAGATGCGCTCGCCGCCAGGCGCGACGGAGTTTGACGGATTGCCGTCCTGATCGGGCGGCACGGGCAAGCCATGCCAGTGAATCGTCGACGGCTGCGTCAGGCGGTTCACGAAGCGCAGCTCGACGCGGTCGCCCTCGCGCACATCGATGAGCGGGCCGATCACCGGGCAGCTGTTATCGGCCGCATTGGCCTTGTCATCTGCATCGTATTGCCAGAATGTGGTCGGCTGCTGGCCGGTCAGTAGCGCGTGTGACACGGGCCGCGCGATTAGCGTTGCTCGAAACACACCCGCTTCGCGACTTTCGTTGGCGAGCAAGCGCAATGCCGGAAGCGGTGCGCCAGCGGGTAACGCGTCAATGGCCGCGAGCGAGGCCGATGCGTGCGCCATGCCTTCAGACATGCCCTGCATCCCTGCCATCCCCGACATCGCGTTGCCAGGTTCGCCGGCAAACGCCGTGCGCGCGAACAACGTAGCAGTGGCAGCGCTCAGTGCGCCGGACAAAAACGTTCTGCGTTTCATCGATGAATTCCTCAAATACGTCTGCCAGCAAGGCGCGCTTCGGTCGCGCACCGCGCAGGCGGTCATCGGCTTCGCGTACATAGGCTTGCGAAGCGTTTCGTTGGACCTCGGCTTCACGCGCGCAATCGCACGCGAGCCGCATTCAGACGATCGGAGGAGGCAATGGAGGCGCGTGCGTGATGCCGACGCGCAGCGCGGCAACCCACATCGAGGGCGCGTGATGCGACAGCACTTGGGCGTCGACGCGTGACGCGTGCAGCGGCAAGCCGCACTGGGCGCAGCCACCCGCGCCGCAGCATCCCGCGTGGTGAGCGCAATCGCTGTGATCGGCACAGCCCGCGCAGGTATGCGCAGCTTGAGCAAGGTCGCATCCGCTACTGCTCGTGATGGCCCGATGCGTGACATGCGCCATCGACGCCATTGGCGCTTCGTGCCCCATGTGCTCGCACGCGTTCGCGCCACGCATGCCGAGCAGCGCGAAAACGCAAACGAGAAGAAGGCGGCACAGGACAGTCATGCAGGAGACGACACGCTATTGATCCGCATCATGATAGCGCACACGAGACGGTGCATCGCTCGCGCTATCTCGCTGCAAAGCATGGGTACGACAAAGAAACCGGCAGGACTGCTCGCTAAGATCCAGTCCTCGTCGGCTTGTGAAGCGTTGCGACTTGCTGGCGAGCGTCATCGAAACAAACAAGCAAATCGAATCAGGAGCGCTCACATCATGTCACTCAAACCTCTACGCATCGCCGCGTTGCTTGGCGCCATGCTCGTCGCGGCCTGTTCGAGCACGCTCACCACGCCATTCACGGCATCCAGCGACGCCACCTCGCGCGCGCAACTAGAACAAGATGCGCGCGATGCACTGAAGAACCTTTATGCAAGTACTCCGCGCGCGAAGGAACTGAGCGCCAACGCCGCCGGCGTGCTGGTCTTTCCCAGCATCCTGAAGGCTGGCCTGCTGATCGGCGGCTCGGGTGGCAATGGCGTGTTGTTCGGACGGGACGGCAGCGTGAAGGGCTACTACAACGCAGGCGCGGTGTCGTGGGGGATGCAGGCAGGCGCACAAAACTTCTCCGAAGCGATGGTGCTGATGACGCCTGAAGCGGTCAAGAATCTCGACACCGCCGACGGCTGGTCGGTTGGCATGGGGCCGAGCGTCGCCGTCGCCGATAGCGGGATGGCCCGCGACGTCACAACGACCACCGCACGGCCTGATGTGTTCGCGTTCATCTACGGGCAATCCGGTCTGATGGCCGGTCTGGGCGTGCAAGGCCAGAAGATCACGCGACTGCCCAACTAAGCTGGGCCTGAATCGAGCACGCACACTCACCCTATAAATTCGGATAACTAAAAAAACGATTCAAGCCTGTCCGACGATCCATAAAAAAACCCGGCAGACGCGAAGGTCCGCCGGGTTTTTAGCATTCAGTGCGCAAGAACAATGCGCCCCGAATCCGCTTACATATTGTCGATCAACACCTGGCCGAATGCCGAGCACGACACCTGCGTCGCGCCTTCCATCAAGCGTGCGAAGTCATACGTCACGCGCTTTTGCTGGATCGACTTTTCCATCGACGCGATGATCCGATCCGCCGCTTCGGTCCAGCCGATGTGACGCAGCATCATTTCCGCCGACAGAATCTCCGAACCCGGATTCACATAGTCCTTGCCCGCATACTTCGGCGCCGTGCCGTGTGTCGCTTCGAACATCGCCACCGAATCCGACAGGTTCGCACCCGGCGCGATGCCGATGCCGCCAACCTGCGCCGCCAATGCGTCCGAGATGTAATCGCCGTTCAGGTTCAGCGTGGCGATCACGTCGTATTCGGCCGGACGTAGCAGGATCTGCTGGAGGAAGGCGTCGGCGATCACATCCTTGATGACGATGTCCGCGCCCGTCTTCGGGTTCTTGATCTTCATCCACGGGCCGCCGTCGATCAGTTCAGCCGCGAATTCCTTCTGCGCGAGCGCATAGCCGTAGTCGCGGAACGCGCCTTCGGTGAACTTCATGATGTTGCCCTTGTGCACGAGCGTCACCGAACGGCGTTCGTGATCGATCGCGTACTGGATCGCCTTGCGCACGAGACGCTCCGTGCCTTCGCGCGAAACCGGCTTGATGCCCAGACCCGAGCTATCCGGGAAGCGGATTTTCGAAATGCCCATCTCGTCGCGCAGGAACGCGATGATCTTCTTCGCGCCTTCCGACTCCGCAGGCCATTCGATGCCCGCATAGATGTCTTCCGAGTTCTCGCGGAAGATCACCATGTTGACCTTCTCGGGCGCGCGCACCGGCGAAGGCACGCCCTTGAAGTACTGCACCGGCCGCAGGCACACATAGAGGTCGAGTTGCTGGCGCAGCGTCACGTTCAGCGAACGGATGCCGCCGCCCACCGGCGTGGTGAGCGGTCCCTTGATCGACACGACGTATTCCTTCACGACGTCGAGCGTCTCTTCGGGCAGCCACACGTCCGGGCCGTACACGCGCGTCGCCTTCTCGCCCGCGTAGATCTCCATCCAGTGAATCTTGCGCTTGCCGCCGTAGGCCTTCTCCACGGCGGCGTCGACTACCTTGAGCATGACCGGCGTGATGTCGACGCCGGTGCCGTCGCCTTCGATGTACGGAATGATCGGCTGGTCGGAGACATTGAGCGAGAAATCCGGATTGACGGTGATCTTCTCACCGCCCGCCGGGACCTTGATGTGCTGATACGGCATGATCAACTCCAGTAGGGGGATAGGTCTGTATTTGTGCGGGCCGTGAACCGTTCGTTGGCGCATGCGTGAGCGCGCGATCGGCTGCCGATGCCGTGCGGGGCGCCGATACGATCGTCATGGCCAATGCAGCCAGGCTGGCGGCAAGGCATGGAATTCGACGCGGCGCCCAAATCTGGCCATTATTCTAGCCCACGCTCCGAACGCTCGTGCCGGCGCCCTCACGATACGCTCGCGGGGCGTTCATACTGTAATTTCAAACGCCGCCCGCGCACATAACGTCTTATGTCTTATATAAGACTCATGACATACAGATGCGCGTTTTGCATTAAGATCGCGGCGCTACCCCCATCCTGATTTGCATATTGTTTCTTCCGCCATGCGCTTGATCGCCCTCAACAAACCGTTCGGCACGATCTGTCAATTCTCGCCGCACGAGACGCGCCAGTCGCTTGCCGACTGGGTCAAGACGCCGAACGTCTATCCGGCGGGCCGACTCGACGCCGACAGCGAAGGTCTGCTGCTGCTCACCGACGATGGAAGCCTGCAATCGCGCATCGCCGAGCCCAAACGCAAGCTCGTGAAGCGCTATTGGGCGCAAGTCGAAGGCGCGCCCGGCGACGATGCGCTGGCCGCGCTCGAACGTGGCGTCGATCTCGGCGACTATGTGACACAGCCGTGTCGCGCAAAAAAAATTTCCGATACCGATGCCGCGCTGCTCTGGCCACGCACGCCACCGATCCGCTTTCGCGCCGCGATTCCCACCACCTGGATCGAGCTTGCGATCAGCGAAGGCAAAAACCGGCAAGTGCGGCGCATGACTGCCGCGGTAGGTTTTCCGACGCTGCGTCTCGTGCGTGTGGCGATCGGCTCGCTAAATATTTTTTCGCTGGGTCTCGCGCCCGGTGAGAGCACCGACGTGCCCACGGATGCTCCGTGGAAGCCCTCGACGCATCCGCGGCGCGATCTCAAGTAACTGTTGCGCAAGCACTTTTTCAATTTCTTTCGAATCGGCACCCCTGCAAAAAGCGCGGCCTTTCAGCCGCCGCACTTATTCGACAAATCGAGAAGCAAATGAAAACTTCGCGTCAACCGTCTTGCGAGACCATGCGTTAAACGACGCAGATGCCGCCGAAGCTATCCGGCATTCAGCCTTCAGGGTCCTCGCAGCAATGCACGGTCCCGACCGCTGGCAGACGCAACACGCGCAAATTCATGCAAATTTGTCGAAGGCGACTGTCAACCGAAAGGTGGATGGCACGTTTACCGACCTGATCCAATATAACCGGGTCACTTGGTTAATTAACTCAAGCTGAGGATGTACAAAATGAACAAACTGATCGCTGCTCTGGTCGCTGGCCTCTTCGCATCGGCTGCATTCGCACAAGCTTCGGCTCCGGAAGCTGCTTCGGCTGCTCCGGCAGCTGCTGCTTCGTCGGCACACAAGGCTTCGCACAAGAAGTCGCACAAGAAGTCGCACAAGAAGGCAGCTGCAGCTAAGGCTGAAGCAGCTTCGGCAGCTTCGGAGTAAGCTTGTTGTAAGACGTTTCGGAGAACGGCCCATCGTGCCGATCTTCGCTTCGTTCGAAAGGCAGAGTGTCGCAAGGCACTCTGCCTTTTTGTTTATGTAGCATCGAACAAGACGTCCCCGTGCATGCATCGCCGCGTCGTACTCGTTGCGCATCGTCGCGCTTCGCTCATCAGCCGCCGCAAGTTTTGACCCGCGCTGACGTACTCGCGTAACATGCGCGGACTAATCTCTAGCAAGGAGTCCCCTCGTGCGATTTTCTCTGCGCCCGCTCATCGCGCGCTGCGCGCTTGCCGTTGCATTGCCGCTTGCTGCCGTCACGGCCTTCACGTTCTCGTCGGCCCTCACCAGCACACCGGCTCACGCGCAACAGATGCCGCCCGGCGCGAAGCAGCCGGGCGATTTTCCGCGTCTGAAGCTCACGGCCGGCATGTTCGTGATCGACGCCGCCGTCGCGGCCAATGATGCGGATCGCGAGCAAGGTCTCATGTATCGCACGCAACTCGCCCCCAACGAAGGCATGCTGTTCGTGTTCGGCGAAAACGCCGTGCACTGCTTCTGGATGAAGAACACGCTGATCCCGCTGTCGATCGCCTTCATGCGCGCCGACGGCACGATCACCGACATCGACGAGATGCAGGCGGAAACCACCAACAACCACTGCCCGCGCAACAACGGTGTTTATGCACTCGAAATGAGCAAGGGCTTCTTCACGTCGAAAGGCATCAAGCCCGGCATGAAGATCGACGGCCTGCCGCCGATGCAGTAAGCGCAATCAAGCACGACCGGCGCAGACGTCCTTCACGTCGCGCCCAGGAAACCGGCCCCGCAACCCGCGGCGCCGGTTTTTTTACGTCCGCCGCCCGCCTCTGCTGCGCCGTCCCCCGCTCCGGCGCTGTTTCTGCAAAAGCCACGCGCAAGCGCTATCCTAGTAATCCACCGCGCGACCCCGGCTTGCCCGCAGCAATCCGGATCAGCCCTCACGCGGATCGCCGGACAGCGCGCAGGCCGCGCCGCGCGCCGCCCGGCACTTCCCATGGCGCGTCATTCCAAGGAGATCACCGTGCCTCGCAAGACTCCCATCGAGCGCTATCGCAATATCGGGATCAGCGCCCACATCGATGCCGGCAAAACCACGACGACCGAACGCATCCTTTTCTACACCGGTGTGAATCACAAGCTCGGCGAGGTTCACGACGGCGCGGCGACCATGGACTGGATGGAGCAGGAGCAGGAACGCGGCATCACGATCACCTCGGCCGCGACGACTGCCTTCTGGAAAGGCATGGCCGGCAATTACCCCGAACACCGCATCAACATCATCGACACACCGGGGCACGTGGACTTCACGATCGAAGTCGAGCGCTCCATGCGCGTGCTCGACGGCGCCTGCATGGTGTACGACTCGGTCGGCGGCGTGCAGCCGCAGTCGGAAACCGTGTGGCGCCAGGCGAACAAGTACAAGGTGCCGCGCATCGCCTTTGTCAACAAGATGGACCGTGTCGGCGCGGACTTCTTCCGCGTGCAGCGGCAGATCGGCGAGCGCCTGAAGGGTGTGGCCGTGCCCATCCAGATTCCGGTGGGCGCGGAAGATCACTTCCAGGGCGTGGTCGATCTCGTGAAGATGAAGGCGATCGTCTGGGACGACGAGAGCCAGGGCGTGAAGTTCGAGTACGCGGACATTCCTGCGAACCTGCTGGAAACGGCGAAGGAATGGCGCGAAAAGATGGTCGAAGCCGCCGCCGAAGCCGACGAGACGCTGCTCGAAAAGTACCTCGAAGACCACCAGAGCCTGACCGAAGACGAAATCAAGGGCGCACTGCGCAAGCGCACGATCGCCGGCGAAATCGTGCCGATGCTGTGCGGCAGCGCGTTCAAGAACAAGGGCGTACAGGCCATGCTCGACGCCGTGATCGACTATCTGCCCTCGCCGGTGGACGTGCCCGCCATTCTCGGTCACGACCTCCACGACAAGGAAATCGAGCGTCATCCGAGCGACGAAGAACCGTTCTCCGCGCTCGCCTTCAAGATCATGACCGACCCGTTCGTCGGCCAGCTGATCTTCTTCCGCGTCTATTCGGGCGTGGTGGAATCGGGCAACACGGTGCTCAACGCGATCAAGGACAAGAAGGAGCGCCTTGGCCGCATCCTCCAGATGCACGCGAACGAGCGCAAGGAAATCAAGGAAGTGCGCGCGGGCGACATCGCGGCCGCCGTGGGGCTGAAGGAAGCCACGACCGGCGACACGCTGTGCGATCCGGCGAACCCGATCGTGCTCGAACGCATGATCTTCCCCGAGCCCGTGATCTCGCAGGCCGTCGAGCCGAAAACCAAGGCCGACCAGGAAAAGATGGGCATCGCGCTCAATCGTCTTGCGCAGGAAGACCCGTCGTTCCGCGTTCAGACCGATGAAGAGTCCGGCCAGACCATCATCTCCGGCATGGGCGAGCTGCACCTGGAAATTCTCGTCGACCGCATGAAGCGCGAGTTCGGCGTGGAGGCGACCGTCGGCAAGCCGCAGGTGGCGTATCGCGAAACGGTGAAGAACAAGGTCGAGGATGTCGAAGGCAAGTTCGTCAAGCAGTCGGGCGGGCGCGGCCAGTACGGCCACGCGGTCATCACGCTCGAACCGCAGGCGCCGGGCAAGGGCTACGAATTCGTCGACGCCATCAAGGGCGGCGTGATTCCGCGCGAATTCATTCCGGCCGTCGACAAGGGCATCCAGGAGACGCTGAAGGCCGGCGTGCTCGCGGGCTACCCGGTGGTCGACACGAAGGTGACGCTCACGTTCGGCTCGTACCACGACGTCGACTCGAACGAAAACGCCTTCCGCATGGCCGGCTCGATGGCCTTCAAGGAGGCGATGCGCAAGGCCAAGCCGATCCTGCTCGAGCCGATGATGGCTGTCGAAGTGGAAACGCCCGAGGACTTCATGGGCAACGTGATGGGCGATCTGTCGAGCCGTCGCGGCATCGTGCAGGGCATGGAGGACATCGCGGGCGGCGGCGGCAAGATCGTGCGCGCCGAAGTGCCGCTCTCCGAAATGTTCGGCTACTCGACGTCGCTGCGCTCGCTCACCCAGGGCCGCGCCACCTACACGATGGAGTTCAAGCACTACTCGGAAACGCCGCAGAACGTGGCCGAGGCGGTCATCAACGCGAAGAAGACGTAACCGCGAGACGTCACCGCGCGTCGCAGTGCGGTTCATACAAGCCCGTCCCTTTCCGGACGGGCTTTTTTGTCTGCGCGCGGCAAAAATTCGACCATGCCACAATGCAACGATCACGCTGCACGCAGCGCGAACTGACGCACAAGCGACGCAAGCGCGCCAACAGCGAGGAGACACGACGATGAGCCACGATCATGACCCCGACCAACCTCACGAAGACACGCCCGTCGACTGGCGCGAGCACGGCGTCAAGGTGATCCGCGGCGACCAGCTCGACAGCAACACGGCGCAGACGCCCGGCATGAACCGCGCGGCCGCCATCAACGCGGCGCGCGTGGGCGCGCAGAAAATCTGGGCCGGCACCGTGACGATCCATCCCAACGCGAAGACCGGCGCGCATCATCACGGCGCGCTGGAAAGCGTGATCTACGTGGTGCGCGGCCACGCACGCATGCGCTGGGGCGAGCATCTGGAGTTCACGGCCGAAGCCGGGCCCGGCGACTTCATCTTCGTGCCGCCCTACGTGCCGCACCAGGAAATCAACGCGAGCACCGACGATGCGCTCGAATGCGTGCTGGTGCGCAGCGACAACGAGGCCGTGGTCGTGAACCTGAACATCGACGCCGTCGAAGCGCCCGAGACCGTCTACTGGGTCGATCCGATTCATCGCCATCCCCACGATCATTGAACGCCGCCCACGCATGACACCTGACGCCAGGCCGCTGCGCCGACGCCTTATTCCGCTCTACGCCGTGCTGATCGCCGCGAACGTCGCGGCCTGGGCCTGGGCGCTGATCGCCTTGCGCCACTATCCGCTGCTGCTCGGCACCGCCGTGCTCGCCTACGGCTTCGGGCTGCGCCACGCGGTGGACGCCGACCACATCGCCGCCATCGACGCCGTCACGCGCAAGCTCATGCAACGCGGTCAGCGGCCGATCGGCGTGGGCCTCGCCTTCTCGCTCGGGCACTCCTCCATCGTGATCGCGGCGACCATCGGCATCGCGTTGTCGGCGCTTACGCTGCATGGGCGCTTCGAGCAGTTCCACGAGATCGGCTCGACCATCGGCACGCTGGTCTCGTCAGGCTTTCTGCTCGTGCTCGCGGGGGTGAATCTCGTGATCCTGCGCGACGTCTGGCGGCGCTACCGTCGCATGCAGCAAGGCGACGACGCAGCGGCGCTCGCCGCGCAGACGAGCGCGCCAGCCGGTCTGCTTTCGCGCGCGCTGCGGCCACTTTTCCGGCTCGTCACGAAAAGCTCGCACATGTACCCGGTGGGCGTGCTGTTCGGTCTGGGTTTCGACACAGCCACGGAAATCGGCCTGCTCGCGATTGCCGCAGCGGAGGCCGGCAAGGGCCTGCCGCTCTATTCGATCCTCGTGTTTCCGGCGCTTTTCACGGCGGGCATGACGCTCGTCGACTCCACCGACAACGTGCTGATGGTCCACGCCTACGGCTGGGCCATGGACGACCCCAGGCGCAAGCTCTACTACAACGCGAGCATCACGTTCGTCTCGGCGCTGGTGGCGATCGTGATCGGCGGCGTGGAAGCCCTGGGCCTGATCGCCGATAAGCTCGGCGCAAGCGGCGGCCTGTGGTCGATCGCCACCGGGCTCAACGACCGCTTCGGCGAGCTTGGCTATGGCATCGTCGCGCTCTTTATCGCGTGCTGGATCGGCTCGGTGCTGTTCCATCGCTGGCGTCGGCCCTCGGCGCACGCAGGCGGCTCGGGCGCGCTGTGACGCGTCTCATGCGATAGCAGACACCTGCGCCGCTTCCACATCCGTGCGAGCAAAGGCACGGCCGCTCGCTGCGCCATGCCTGCCTTCCCGCGCGGCCGAGCGCAACCCCGCACAACCCTGGGCCTCGTAGCGATTCCCGAAAACGCGTAGACTGGGCCGCACCCGTCGTCTGCCGCACCGCATGCCGCCGTCGCGTCCGCCGCCTCATACGGCCGCTTGATACGGCCGCGCCCCTCCACGGAACCGCACGGAAATTCGCGCCGATGAAACGTCCGCAGTCCACGCCTTCCCGTGCGCTCGCTACTACGAGCGCATCGCCCGACCTCGAACCGCTGCGCCGCCAGGCTGGCGAATACGGCAACCACGCCATCGACGAATTTCTTGCCGGCCGCCTCACGCGCCGCGAGTTGCTGCGCCATGCGGGCGTGCTGGGTCTGTCGAGCCTGTTCCTCGCGGGTGGCAGCCTGATTGCACCGCGCGGCGCGCGTGCCCAGGCCGCGAGCAAGCCCGGCACCCCGGGCAATCAGACCATCCGCGTCGCGCATCTGATGCCCGCGGGCGCGGTCGATCCGCTCACCGTGACCGATGCGGGCGCGCTGTGCCTCCTGAACCAGACCGGCGAATTCCTCCTCAACGACGACGCCGACGGCCACCTGCAACCGGCCCTCGCGCTCTCCTGGCAGCCCAACGAGCACGCCGATGTGTGGACCTTCAAGCTGCGCACCGGTGTGAAGTTTCACGACGGCCAGCCATTCGGCGCGAAAGACGTCGTGGCCACGTTCGACCGTCTGGCCGATCCGGCCAGCGGCTCGGCGGCGCTCTCGGTGCTCAAGGGCGTGCTCTCGAAGGGCGGCACGAAGTTCGTCGACGAGCACACCGTCGCGTTCCATCTCGACGCGCCCAACGGCAACTTCCCCTACTACGTCTCGTCGGACAACTACAACGCCGTGCTGCTGCCCGCGAACTACGCGGGCAACTACGAGAAGAGCTTCATCGGCACCGGACCGTTCAAGCTCGAAAAATACGAAGCGCGTCGAGGCGCGAGCTTCGTGCGCCACGACGGCTACTGGGGCGACAAGGCGCTCCCCGCGCGCGTGCAGTTCGCCTTCTACGCCGACGAGCAGGCGCAGATTCTCGCGCTGCAAGGCAATCAGGCCGATGTGATGGGCACCTTCACCGTGCAGGGCGGCATCGGCATTCTCAACAACCCCGACTTCAAGGTGATCGGCGTGCGTTCGAGCGCCCACCGCCAGATCCACATGCGCAACGACGTCGCGCCGTTCAAGGACAAGCGCGTGCGCCAGGCGCTCGCGCTCGCGCTCGACCGCGACGTCATCGTGCGCGGCCTCTTCAAGGGCCGCGCCGTGGTGGGCAACGACAGCCCGTTCGCGCCAATCTTCCCGTCGACGGCCACGACCGTGCCACAGCGCAAGGCCGACCTGGCCCGCGCGCGCCAGTTGCTCGCCCAGGCGGGCGTGGCGAACGGCTTCGACGTCACGCTCACGACCGAGAAGTACATGGAGATTCCGGATCTCGCCGTGGTCGTGCAGAACGCGGCCAAGGCCATCGGCGTGCGCATCGCGCTGAAGGTGGAAAGCCAGTCGCAGTACTACGGCGCGGGCACCTACGGCAAATCGGACTGGCTCGACGCGCCGCTCGGCATCACCGATTACGGCCATCGCGGCGTGCCCAACGTGTTCCTCAACGCACCGCTCACGAGCGGCGGTACATGGAATGCGGCGCACTTTCGCAATCCGCAGTACGACAAGCTGGTCGCACAGTTCGTCGCGACGCTCGACGTGGCCGCGCAAAAGCAGGTGTCCGCGCAGATCCAGACGCTGCTGCTCGACGAAACGCCGGTGATCATTCCGTTCTTCTACGACCAGTTGATCGCGCAGCGCACGGCGCTTTCGGGCGTGCATTTCACGGCGCTTGCGCAGCTCTACTTCGACCGCGCCACACTCGCGGCCTGATTCATGGCGATGGCGCGCCCGCATTTGTCCAGGCAATGGCCACTGAGCTGACGAGACCGCCTCACTCCGACAGGCAAGCACCGCGCCTGCCACGCGGCAGCGGTGCTGCGCGCTTTCTCGCGCACCGCGCGGCGTGGGCGCTCTTCACGCTCTGGCTGCTTTCCGTGCTGGTGTTCGCGGGCGGTCAATTGCTGCCGGGCGACATCGGCCGAGCCGTGCTCGGCCCGCTGGCCGACGCGCGCGCCGTGGCCGCGCTCAATCATCAACTGGGCGCGGACCGCCCGCTCCTCGATCAATACGGCGCGTGGATCGGCCATGCGCTGCGCGGCGACTTCGGCACATCCTGGACGTACCGCCAGCCGGTCGCGCCGATGGTGGGCGACGCGCTGCTGCAATCCGCGAAACTCGGCTTGCTGGCCTTCATCGTGGTGGTGCCGCTCGGCATCGGCGGCGGCGTGTGGGCCGCGCTCAATGGCGGACGCTGGCTCGACCGGCTCATCAGCACGCTCGGGCTTTGCGCGAGCGCAGTGCCGGAGTTCGTCTCGTCGATTGCGCTCATCCTCGTGTTCGGCGTGTGGCTGCGCTGGCTGCCGATCGAAGCCGTGGCGCCGCCCGACGCGGGCGTATTCGAGACGCTACGCCATCTGCTGCTGCCGGTGCTGCCGCTCGTGCTGGTGTTCTTCGGCTATCTCGCGCGTATCGCGCGCGCGGGCATGCTCGACGCGCTCGATGCCGACTACACCCGCACCGCCATCCTCAAGGGCCTGCCGCGCCATACCGTGATCGTGCGCCACGTGCTGCGCAATGCCCTGCTGCCGAGCGTGACGGTGGCAGCCACGCAACTCGGCTATCTGATCGGCGGGCTGGTGGTGGTGGAGTCGCTGTTCCGCTATCCCGGCATCGGCTCGCTGATCTACAACGCGGCCAAGGCCAAGGACTTCCCGCTGCTCGAAGCGGGCGTGCTCACGGTGGGCCTCGTCTATACGCTCGCGAATTTCGGCGCCGATCTACTGCACGCGCTGTTCGATCCACGTCTGCGCAATCCCGCCAGCCGATGAAAAACCCGCTCATGAGCCTCGCATGAACGATACGGCATCCGAATCGATCGAAGCTGGCGCGCCCGAGGTCGAACCGTCGCGGTTCGCGGCGACGCTACGCGTGCTGCTGCGCTCGCCCGCCTTCGTGCTGGGCGCGCTGATCCTGCTCGTGTGGATCGTCTGCGCGCTCGCGGGCGGCTGGATCGCGCCGTACGATGCCTACGCGTCCGATCCGCTCGGCTCGCTGCTGCCGCCCGATCACACGCATTGGTGCGGCACCGACCAGCTTGGCCGCGACATCTGCTCGCGCGTGATCGTGGGCGCGCGCGACATCCTCACGATCGCACCGCTCGCCACCTTGACGGGCACGCTCGCGGGCGCGGCGCTCGGCCTCGTCACCGGCTATCTCGAAGGCTGGGCGGGCACACTGGTCGCGCGCGCGCTCGACGCCGTGCTCGCCCTGCCGCTCGTGATCGTCGCGCTACTTGTGCTCGCGGCCGTGGGCGCTTCCAGTCTCGCCGTGGTGCTCGTGATCGGCATCACGTTCGCGCCGCTCGTCGCACGCACGGTGCGCGCGGCCGTGCTGGCCGAACGCCATCTCGACTACGTGGCCGCCGCCCGCTTGCGCGGCGAGGGGGCGCTCTACGTGATGTTCGCCGAGATCCTGCCCAATGTCTGGCCGCCGATCGTGGTCGAAGCCACCGTGCGGCTCGGCTACGCGATCTTCGCGGTGGCCACGCTCTCGTTTCTTGGCTTCGGCATCCAGCCGCCTTCCGCCGACTGGGGACTCGCGCTCGCGGAATCGTACGCGCTGCTCGCGGGCGGCGCGTGGTGGACCGTGGCCTTCGACGCGCTCGCGATCGCCTCGCTCGTGGTGGCGGTGAACCTGATCGCCGACAGCTTGCGCGAGGTGCTCGAATCGTGAACCGTCCCGCTTCCGGCACGAACGCCGCACGAAGCCCGGCGCTTGCGACCTTCAGCGCACCGCGCGCCGATGATGCACTCGCGCTGGTTGGCCTGAGTGTGTCCTACCGCGTGCGCGGCCGGGACCTCGACGTGCTCACCGACGTCTCGCTACGCATCCGGCGCGGCGAAGCGTATGGGCTGGTGGGCGAATCGGGCTGCGGCAAGTCGACGGTCGCGCTCGCCGTGCTGCGCTACCTCGCCCACAACGGACGCGTGAAATCCGGGCGCATCGCCATCGCGGGCGAAGACGTGCTCGCGCTCGATCGCGAAGGCCTGCGCATGTTGCGCGCGCACAAAGTCTCGATGGTCTATCAGGATCCGGCGAGCGCGCTCAACCCGACGCTCACCATCGCGCGGCAGCTGAGCGAAGCCTTCGAGGCCGCGGGCGCAAGCGTCGCCGAAGCCCTCGATCAGGCGTACGCGATGCTCGCGCGCGTGCGCATCGCCGACCCCGCGCGCGTCATGGCGAGCTGGCCGCACCAGCTCTCGGGCGGCATGCAGCAACGCGTGGTGATCGCCATGGCGCTCGCCTCGAACCCCATGCTGTTGATCCTCGACGAACCCACCACGGGACTCGACGCCACCGTCGAAGCCGAAGTGCTCGCGCTCGTCGCGCAACTGCGCGAAGAGCTGGGCATGGCGGTGCTGCTCATCAGCCACGATCTTGCCGTGATCGCGCGCATGTGCGAGCGCGTGGGCGTGCTCTACGCGGGCCGCCTGGTCGAAGAAGGCACAACGGAGGACGTGTTCGCGCATGCCCGTCATCCGTACACGGTGGGCTTGTTGCGCTGCCTGCCCGCGCCGGGCCGCACCAAGGCGCACGGCGCGCTCGACACGATCGCGGGCGAGTTGCCCGCGCCAGGCACACTCACGCATGGCTGCGTCTATGCCCCGCGCTGCCGTCTCGCCGACACGCGCTGCCGCGAACACGCGCCGCCACCGCATCGCATGGCCGCCGCGCATGGCGAGCAGATGTCGCGCTGCCACTATCACGAGCGCGCCATCGATCTGCCCGCCGCGGATGCCGCCAATGTCGCCAACGCGATCGATGTGCGTGCAAGCGCACAGACAGCAACGCCCGCTTTGGAAGAGGCCATACAACAGACAAACGAACAGACTGACGAAAGGCAGCAGGCAAATCAGGCGCGCGCGGCGCCGGTCGTGCTGCGCGCGACGCATCTCTCGCGCACCTTTGGTCAGGGCGCACAGACGCTGCGTGTGCTCGACGATGTCTCTCTCGAACTGCGTGCGGGCGAAACGCTGGGCCTTGTCGGCGAGTCGGGCAGCGGCAAGACGACGCTCGCGAAGCTGCTGCTCGGCGTGCATGCCGCCGATGCGGGCGCTCGCATCGAACTCGACGGCAAGCCTCTGCCGCCCCGTCTCACACAGCGCGACACACGAGCCTTGCAGGCGCTACGCATGGTGTTCCAGCATCCCGACGCCTCGCTCAACCGCGCGTTGCCCGTGAGCCGGCTCGTAGGCCGCGCGCTTGCGCAGGCCGACGGCGACCACGCGGACGACCGTGCCGGCAGCGCCCAACTCGCCCGCATCGGCAGTCTGCTCGACGCCGTGCGCGTGCCCCTGCGTTATCTCAACGCGCGGGCGCGGCAGCTCTCGGGCGGTCTTAAACAGCGTGTGGCGATCGCCCAGGCCTTCGCGGGCGCGCCGCGTGTCGTGATCTGCGACGAGCCGACTTCCGCACTCGATGTGTCGGTACAAGCCGCGATCCTGAACCTGCTTGCGCGCCTGCAGCGCGAGCGCGGCGTGAGCTACCTCTTCATCTCGCATGATCTCGACGTGGTGCGCTATCTCGCCGACCGGGTCATGGTGCTGTACGCGGGCCGTGTCGTGGAAAGCGGTCCCGCGAATGCGGTGCTCGGCGGTCCCTGCCATCCCTACACCGAAACATTGCTCAACGCAGGCGCATTGACGCGCGAGCCGCCGCTTGCGACCGACGCCGCCCATAGTGCGCCTCGGGAGCGAGGCGGCTGCGTTTTCAGCGCACGCTGTCCGCGCAAGCTCGGCGCGATCTGCGACGAAACCGCACCGCCCTTCGACGCCCATGCCGAAGACCATCGCATCCGCTGCCACATCCCCGTTGACGAACTGCGCGAACTGCAGCGCTCGACGGCACAGGCTCGCGCTCCTTCGTAAGCCGCCTGGCCGTCGCGAAGATCAGACGAAACTCGTTGCGTTGTCCGCATTTGCAACGTAAATCGACGTTTCGGCTCCGCGCGTTTCATCGCCGATACGTTTTCAGTGATTTTTTCAGCGTCAACACCAAAGGCGAATTGTAAAGTCCCCTTCACATGGCCCTCGCGGGCCGATGGCACAGAACTCGCTATATCGAGACCAGGCATCCGGTCGCCGCCCAGCGAGGTTTGACAGCGCCATGAGCGTGACATCCCGCACCGGGCGAACGGATGACCGGCCGCATGACGCGCTTGCTTTCTGCCGTCCCGTTCCAGGGCATCGACAATCGGCAAGGACTCCTGCCCAACCCGGTCATTCGATGCGAAGCCGGCCGTGTGCACGTGTACCGCTTAGGCTGGCTTGACAACGCGCTCTCACGATATGGAGCGCACGCCGGTGCAAAGCGGATCCAGCCTGACGGGGGTCGGCGTTGGCGCTTTGCTGCGCGGCGCTAGACACAAGGCGCAAGAGAGGCGAGGCGGACACGCGCCATCGCTTCCCGGGAGGAAGCCATGAAGAACAGATCATTTCATCAGTACTGCTACGGGGTTGGCCGAGGTCTCGCAATCGTTGCGATCGGGGCGGCAGGAGTCAGTGTGCTGCTGCCCGCCATCGGCGCCCATGCGCAAAGCAACGTGACGTCCCCGTCCTGGATCGTCGTCGCCGATGCCGCCTTGCCAGCCAGCGGCGGCGTCGTCAACGACGCGGGCATGCCAGCGGATGGCACGGCGCCGGATTCGGCGGGCACGTCGTCATCGACTTCGGGCGTCAATCCTGGTGGTGCTGCCAGCACCGGCAGCACGCCGGGCACGGAAATCGTGAGCGAAGCCACGGACGCGGCCACCGTGTTCCTGCCGCAAAACTGTTACGGCAACAACAATGGCAACTGCGGACAAGGCGGCCGCGGCGGATCATCGTCTAGCTCGGCGAGTTCGGGTGGTGGCGGGGGCGTCGGCGCGGGCGTCTCCGGCAGCACGAGTTCGAGCAGCGGCACGGGACGCGGCGGCGGCACGTCGGGCGTTGGCGGCTCGAACAGCGGATCGAGCAATAGCGGCGGTGGCGGCAGCAACGGCGGTGGCGGAAGCAACGGCGGCGGCGGCAGCAACGGCGGTGGCGGCAGCAACGGCGGTGGCGGCAGCAACGGCGGCGGCGGCAGCAACGGCGGTGGCGGAAGCAACGGCGGCGGTGGCAGCAACGGCGGTGGCGGCAGCAACGGCGGTGGCGGAAGCAACGGCGGCGGTGGCAGCAACGGCGGCGGCGGCAGCAACGGCGGTGGCGGCAGCAACGGCGGTGGCGGCAGCAACGGCGGCGGCGGATCGAGCGGCGGTGGATCGAGCGGCTGCGGTTGCGGCAGCGGTCACGGCTCCGGTCCTTCGGGTCCCTCAGGTCCGTCCGGCGGCTTCGGAGGTGGTTTCGGCGGCGGCTTCGGCGGTGGTTTCGGAGGCGGCTTTGGTGGTGGATTCGGCAAGGGTGGTTCGTCGGGCGGCCCGGGCGGCGGGAACGGCGGCGGCCACGGTGGCGGCAATGGCAGCGGTCATTGAACTCGCACGGCGGTGCAAACGCGCCTCAGCCACCCCGAATTGGCGCGACGGCCGGTCGCGCCATTCCAGGCAGCAACGGCGGCGGTCTTCCGGTCCCCCGGCCGGAAGCCGCCGCCGGTGGCCGGAACACGGCCACCGGCTCTGCCTGCTTGCAGCCCGGCCTTCTCTCTTGATCGACCTGATCGACCTGATCACGTAGCGCGCACCGGCGAGCCCCCTCGCCTTCCCTCATGCGCGCTACCGCTTCCCTTACAGCATCTCCAGTGGACGTTTGGCGCGCGGCGGCTTGAAGTAGGTATCGAGCGTCGCGTGATCCTGCGCGCTCAGCACGAGATCGAGTGCGGCGCGATTGTCACGCACGTGCTCGACGCGCGCGGCCTTCGGAATCGCGCACACGCCCGGCTGACGCAGCACCCACGCGAGCGCGACCTGATACACCGACACGCCATGCGCCGCCGCGATATCGTCGAGCGGCGAGCGCCGCGGCAAACGCGCATGATCGACGGGGCTATACGCCATGACCGGCACGCCCTGCGCGAGACTCCACGGCAGCAGATCGAACTCGGGCCCGCGACGCGCGACGTTGTAGAGGATCTGGTTCATCGCGCAGGCCTCGCCGCCGGGAATCGCGAGAAGTTCTTCCATGTCCTCGGTATCGAAGTTGCTGACACCCCAGTAGCGGATCTTGCCCGCGCGCACCAGCGCCTCGAAGCCCGCGACGGTTTCCTCGAGCGGCACGCCGCCGCGCCAGTGCAGCAGATACAGATCGAGCCGGTCGGTGCCCAGGCGCTTCAGACTCGCCTCGCAGGCGCGCTCCACGCCGCGTCGGCTGGCGTTGTGCGGATAGACCTTGCTGACGAGGAACACGTCATCGCGCAGCCCGTCGAGCGCGGCGCCGACGAGCGTTTCGGTCGCGCCGTCGCCATACATTTCGGCGGTGTCGATGAGCGTCATGCCGAGCGCCACGCCCTCGCGCAGCGCGGCGATTTCGTCGGCGCAGCGGGTGGCGCGCTCGCCCATTTCCCAGGTGCCCTGGCCGAGCTTCGCGATGCGCTCGCCGCCGGGCAACGCGATGCTGGCAATATCGGTCGTCATGTTGTCGTCCTTCCCATGCAAGACTGTGCGTGAACTGCGCTCGCAGCGAGGGGCCAGTGTAGCGCCTCGGCCCGCACACGCTCATGCGTCGAACGATAAGACCTTCATTTCCGCGTGAGCGCGCCTATGTCATAAAATTGCCGTTCGCCTTTCATGCCTGCCTCCCATGAACGCTCCCACGGAAGACCGCTGGCGCGGCCTGCGCCCGGACCCGGACAACGACACGCCGCTTTATCTGCAACTCGCCCGCAAGCTCAGCGACGCGATCCATGAGAACCGCTGGGCCGCCGGTGAGGCGCTGCCCTCCGAGCGCGTGCTCGCCGATGCGCTCGGCGTCTCGCGCATCACCGCGCGCAAGGCCATCGCGCTGCTGGTCGAGCAAGGCCTGATCCGCCGCACCCAGGGCGCGGGCAGCTTCATCACGCCGCGCTATGAAGACCCGCTCTCGCGGCTCACGAGCTTTTCGGAGATGTTGCGCCAGCGCGGCTTCACGCCAAGTTCCCGCTGGCTCTCGCGCGAGATCCAGCCCGCGAGCCGCGACGAGGTGATCCAGCTCGGCCTGTCGCCGGCGGCCGCCGTCACGCGGCTCAAACGCCTGCGTCTCGCGGACGGCATCGTCATGGCGGTCGAAAACTCGACCTTCCCCGCCGCGCTGATTCCCGATCCGAACGCCATCGGCGATTCGCTCTACAGCTTTCTCGAGCAGCGCGGTCTCGCGATCGTGCGCGCGTTGCAGCACTTTCGCGCCGTGAACGCGAGCGAGGAGATCGCGAAGCAGATGAGCATCGCGCCCAACGAGGCGCTGCTGCTCATCACGCGCGTGGGCTATACCGCCGACCAGCGCGCGATCGAGCTGACCGATACATACTGCCGCAACGACTACTACGACTTCGTCGCGGAACTGCGCAAGTAAGCAAGTAAGCGACGCGACGCGCGCCGGTCACGCGCTCCACTGCGGCGCATCCGTGCCGATCGGCACGCACGGCCGCGCATAGAACGCCGGGGTGCGTTCGAGCCGTTCGGCGGGAGCGACCGCGCGCACGCGGCCAAACGGCGTCAGCGTCTCTTCGAGGCAATCGGCGCGATCCTGCGCACTCACTTCGGGAGCCTGCTGCCCGCCCTCGATCGTCCCCATCGACTGTAGCCAGCGGCCCGTCTGCGCGAGCGAGACGCGCACATGCCAGCTCCCGCCTTCGCGTGCACGCCGCGCGAGCGCGACCATCGCGCCGAACGCGGCGAGATAGCCGGTCGCATGATCGAGCGCCTGGCACGGTAGCGGGCGCGGCGGCTCGAAACCGCCCGCCGCCATGCTCTCCGTCCAGACGATGCCGCTTGCCGACTGCACGAGGCTGTCGAAGCCGCGCCGCTCATGCCACGGCCCGCGATGCGAGTACGCGCAAACCGAGACGCAGACGATGCCCGGCCGCTCGCGCGCCAGCACCTCGGGCGCGAAGCCATGCGCGGCGAGCGCGCCCGGGCGATAGCCTTGCAGGAAGACATCGGCATCGCGCACGAGCGCATGCAGTTGCTCGCGGCCCGCCGCCTCGCGCAGATCGAGCGTGGCCGAGCGCTTGCCGCGGCCGTTGTCGATCACGAGCGGCGCGATGTTCGGCAGATGCGGCCCATTGATGAGCAGCACGTCGGCGCCATGATGCGCGAGCGTGCGCCCCGCCACTGGACCCGCGATGATGCGCGTGAGATCGACCACGCGCACACCTTCGAGCGGACGCGCGCCGGGCTGGCTCGTCACGGCGGGCGCGTCGGCGTCGCCGATACGCTCGATCTCGAAGAGCGGTAGACGCGCCACCGCCTGGGCCTGGTCGTGCGCGGCCCATTCGCGCGGCGAACGCACGAGCGCGGCACATAGCCCGGCCTCGGCCAGCGCCGCGTCGAGTGCGGCGCCGTCCCAGCCGGTGCGGATCGCGTGCGCGACCTCGTCGTGACGCTCGCCGCAGCCGAGCACGCGCAGGATGCCCTGCAGGTGGTGCGCGAAGTTCGCGTGCAACTGAATCCAGCGGCCGTCGCGCGTCTCGAAGTAGCCCGTCACCGGATGGCGCAACTCGAACGGCGCACCGCCATCGACGCTCAGATAGCGTTCGCTGCGAAACGCCGCCAGCGCACGGCGCACATCGATCGCTACACGCTGATCGGGACCGCCGCGCAACGCATGCAGACGCGCGGCCGCGAGCCCCGCCGCGCCGATCGACGCCGCCGCAAGCGTGCCGACGCGAAATACCGAAGGCAAACCGGGGTCGTCGCCTTGCACGTCGACCAGATCGAGTGCGGCCATCGCTTGCCGGTCGTCGTGCAGATGCGCCAGCATCCAGAGGTGTTCGAGCGCGTCGCGGGGAGTCATGGGGCCGTCCTGTCGAGTGGTGTGCGGTCCACTCAGGTTACGGGCACCGCCCCAACGCGATCAATCTTGACCGAGATAATCAACTCCGCGCTTCAGCCGATCATCAAGCCGCGCGCCGAGCGCGAGCGCAGCGCCTGGGCGACCCAGCCAAGCCGGGCCATCGCGCTGCGCGAGCCATGCAATGCCGTCGAAAAACCCGCCGTGCGAGCCGACGCGCCGCCCAGCGCCAGCACGAAACGCGCGCCCTCGCGCCCGGCGCTCAGGTAGACGCGCGAGCCTGCCACCAACTGCATCGACTCGCCCGCGCGCAGCCAGTAATCGTTCGCGTCGCCGCCGATCGTGAGCCAGAGTTCGCCTTCGCTCACATGCAGTTGCATCGCCTGCGCGAGCCGCCACGTTTCGGCGGGTTCGCCGTGTTCCAGTTCGAAAATCCGGATTTCTCGCATTGCCTCGCTCCTTGCCATGTCGCTTCGCGGGCGGCTTGTGCAGGTCGTATCGACCCTGCGAAATGCACCTTGAAGCGTGTTGCGGATGGGAGCATTATTGCCGTCAGTGTCAGGTCACCCCATGCACAGTTCCGAACAGTTAACCCGGAACTGTCCAGTCAAAAAACCGGACACTTTGATTGCACCCTTCTTCGCCCCAGCGCCAGACCCGCATGAAACTCGAACTCGACCGCGCCAGTAGCGTCCCGCTTACCGAGCAGATCGTCGCGGGCGTGCAGACCTGGATCCGCTCGCGCGCGGCGCATCCCGGCGCGCGCCTGCCGTCGATCCGCCAGCTCGCCACCGACTACCGCATCAGCCGCTTTCCCGTGATCGAGGCCTACG
Organism: Paraburkholderia sp. J67; assembly: GCF_905220265.1. Taxonomy (NCBI): domain Bacteria; kingdom Pseudomonadati; phylum Pseudomonadota; class Betaproteobacteria; order Burkholderiales; family Burkholderiaceae; genus Paraburkholderia; species Paraburkholderia sp. J67. The sequence goes on along the minus strand of NZ_CAJMZK010000041.1, from coordinate 28,215 downwards.
ACCGGCTGGTGTCGCTCGGCTGGCTCGACTCGCGCCACGGCTCGGGCTTCTACGTGAGCGAGCATGCGCGCGCCGGCATGGCCGGCATGGGCACCTGCGATATCTCGAACGCGGCCGACGAATCGGGTCATCTGCTCGCGCACCTGAACCGCCCCGGCGAGACGCTGCAACTCGACAGCGGCTCGGTCCCGCAGGCATGGCGAGACGTCGATGCCATCGGCCAGGCGATCCGCCACGTCTCGCGCACCGATCCGTCGAGCCTCATCGATTACGGCTCGCCGATGGGCGAAGCGACGCTGCGCGAGCATCTGCGCAACCGCCTCGCGCCGCTGGGCATCGCCGCCGAGGCGCAGCAGATCCTCGTGACCGAAGGCGCGAGCGAAGGGCTCGACCTGCTGATCCGCTACATGCTCAAGCCCGGCGACACGGTGTTCGTGGAAGACCCCGGCTACTACAACCTCTACGGACTCCTGAAGCTGCATGGCCTGCGTCTCGTGGGCGTGCGGCGCACCGCGAGCGGCCCCGATCTGGAGCATCTGCACACGCTCCTCGCGCAGCACCGCCCGCGTGCGTTCTTCGTCAACACGGTGTTTCACAACCCGACCGGCACGACGATCTCGCCGCCCGTGGCGTTCCGGCTGCTGCAACTCGCGCGCGAGCACGGCTTCACCATCGTCGAAGACGATATCTACGCCGATTTCCAGACCGATCCCACCGACCGCCTCGCCGCGCTCGACCAGTTCGAGCATGTGGTCTATGTGAGCGGCCTGTCGAAGACGCTGTCGTCGTCGCTGCGCGTGGGCTATGTGGTCGCGAGCCCGGCAATCGTGCGCGATCTGGCCGCGATCAAGGCGCTGACCACCATCAGCGGTTCGCGCTTTACCCAGGCCGTGGCGGCGACGTTGCTGGAGCGCGGCGCCTACCGCAAATACCTGGAGAGGCTGCGCCGGCGCATCACCGAGGCGCTCGGCACAGCCTCGCGCACCCTCGAAGAACACGGCTGGGAGCTGTTCGGCGGCCCGGCGAGCGCCTCCGCCACGCCCGCAAGCGGACGTGCGCATCAGCAGATGGGCGGCAAGTTCGTGTGGGCGCGCGTGCCGCATATCGACGATTCGAGACTACTGGTGGCCTGCGGCGAACCGCTGGGCGTGAGCGCATCGCCGGGCAGCCACTTTCGCCCGCACGGCGAGCCGAGCCCCTGGTTGCGCATCAACGCGGCATTCGCGCTGGACCCGCGCGCCCAAGTGTTCTTCGCGGCGGCTGCGCGCCTGCCGGGCTGAGCTGACCGCGCAGCCATCAGCGTGAGCGCGCCCGGCCCCTAAAGCGCGCGAGCGCGCCGGGTTCTCTACAATGACGGCTGCCAGCCACTGCCTGCGCGCCCGCCTGCTCTCATGTCCGAACCCAGCACTTCGTCTAACGCTTCTCCCAGCGTGCCGTCCAGTCCCGCGCCCATGCCCCGTTCGTTGACGGTGATGCTGTGGATTGTCGCCACCGGCTTTTTCATGCAGACGCTCGACTCGACCATCGTCAACACGGCGCTGCCCGCGATGGCGACGAGCCTCGGCGAATTACCGTTGCGCATGCAATCAGTCGTGATCGCCTACTCGCTGACGATGGCGGTCATGATCCCCGTCTCGGGCTGGCTCGCCGACAAACTCGGCACGCGTCGCGTCTTCATGGGCGCGATCCTGGTCTTCACCGTCGGCTCGCTGCTGTGCGCGAGCGCCCACACGCTCAACCAGCTCGTGCTCTCGCGTATCGCGCAGGGCGTGGGCGGTGCGATGCTGCTGCCGGTCGGGCGCCTCGCCGTGTTGCGCACCTTCCCCGCCGAACGCTATCTGCCCGCGCTCTCGTTCGTGGCGATCCCGGGCCTGATCGGCCCGCTGATCGGCCCGACGCTCGGCGGCTGGCTCGTGCAGATCGCCTCGTGGCACTGGATCTTCCTGATCAACGTGCCGGTGGGCGTGGTGGGCTGCATCGCCACCTTCTTCTTCATGCCCGACAGCCGCAACGCCGACACGCCGAAATTCGACCTGCCAGGCTACCTGCTGCTCGTGACCGGCATGGTGACGATCTCGTTCGCGCTCGACGGCCGCTCCGAACTCGGTATTCCGCAGGCGGTCGTGCTGGTGCTGCTGATCGTCTCGCTGGCCGCCTTCGTGGCTTACGGGCTGCACGCGCAGCGCTCGCCGCGCCCGATCTTCTCGCTCGAACTCTTCAAGATTCACACCTTCAGCGTCGGGCTGCTGGGCAACCTGTTCGCGCGCATCGGCAGTGGCGCGATGCCCTATCTGATTCCTCTGCTGCTGCAAGTCGCGCTCGGCTATACGCCGTTCGAAGCGGGGCTCATGATGCTGCCGGTCGCGGCGGCCGGGATGGGCTCCAAGCGCCTCGTCACCTACCTGATCACGCGCCACGGCTACCGCCGCGTGCTGGTCATCAACACGGTGCTGGTCGGCCTCATGATGGCGAGCTTCTCGCTCTCCACGCCCGGCGAGCCGCTGTGGCTGCGCATCGTGCAACTGGCGGTGTTCGGCGCCGTCAACTCGATGCAGTTCACGGCGATGAACACCCTCACGCTCAAGGACCTGGGCATGGGCGGCGCGAGCAGCGGCAACAGCCTGTTCTCGCTCGTGCAGATGCTCTCGATGAGTCTGGGCGTGACCGTGGCGGGCGCAATGCTCACGACCTTCACCGGCCTGATCGCCCATATGACGGCCTCGAACGTAATTCCGGCGTTCCACGCCACCTTCGTGTGCGTGGGCATCATCACGGCGGCCTCGTCGTGGATCTTTGCCCAGCTCTCCGACGACGTGCGGCGCACGGCGAAAAAAACCGATCCGTCCGAGCGCACCTGAAGCTCGCCGCACCTCGGTGGTGCATGCGGCGATCACGCGGTGCGCGAGCGCGCGGGCAAAGCGCCGCGCGAGTGCCTGACGGCCACCCCACACCCTCTTAAAATCCCTATTATTCAGGGTGGATCATCCGATCCGCCCTGTGTGTGAGCGCGCATACTTTTTGCACGCTTATCCAGTAATGTAAACTCGGGGCTCGCGCGCATCGTCCGGGATGGCTCCCGTCCCGCCTCCAGCGCGCGCCATTCAGGCCTATGAACAGCATGATCGACCTCGATCCCCCCGGCTACCAGTCGCGCCCCGTCGCGGGCGAAGAAGGCGCCCGGCGCACCGTTCTCTACGGCGGATACACCGTATTCAGCGTGTTCCAGCCGGTGTTTTCGGTCGCCCACCGCCGTGCGATCGGCTATCACGCGTCGCTGCGCGCGCACGACGAACATGGCCAGCAGGTGCCGTCGCAGGAGGTCTTCACGCAGGCCGCTCGGCGCGGCGATCTGCTGGAACTCGGCCGGCTGGCCGAATCGCTGCACCTGGGCAATTTCAACGCCTTCGATTCGCATGACGAATGGCTGTTCCTGAGCCTGCATCCGGCCGCGCTGATGGACACGAGCTACGGCGACGCCCTGCTCGCCGGCATCAAGGCGCTCGGCGTGCCGCCGCAGCGTGTCGTGCTGGAGGTGTCCGAACAGGCGGGCGGCGAGAATTCGCGCTTCGCCGAGATCATCGACGGGCTGCGCAAGGCCGGTTTCGTGATCGCGCTGGACGGCTTCGGCGCCAAGCATTCGAACATCGACCGCGTGTGGCAGTTGCGCCCCGATATCGTCACGCTCGACCGCAGCCTGCTTGCGCAGGCGAGCCGTCACGCGCATATCGAGCGGGTGCTGCCGGGGCTGGTGTCGATGCTGCACGAGTCGGGTCAACTGGTGCTGGTGGGTGGTCTTTCGACCGAGCGCGACGCGCTGATCGCGCTGGAAAGCAACGCCGATTTCGTGCAAGGCGCGTACTTCGCGCGCCCCGACGTGCAGCCGGTGCCCCCCGCGACCGCCGCGCGCCTGATGGACGATCTGTCGGCGCGTCTGCGCGAGCGCGTGAGCGCGCGCGAGCGGGCCCAGAGCGCGCGCCTCGCGCCGTACGTGAGCGCGCTCGAAGCGGCGGCGGCGCAACTCGCCGCCGGCGCGAGCATGACCGACGCCACCCTGCCGCTGCTCGGCCTCGCGGAGACCGCGCGCAGCTTCCTGCTGGACGCGTCGGGCCGTCAGATCGGCGACAACGTGCTGCCCGACGGCCGCACGTCGCAGCGCGCCAAGCGCTTCCGGCCGCTGCTGCATTCCGAGGGCGCTAGCTGGGAACGCCGGCCCTATTTCATCGGTGCGATGAAGTCGCCGGGCAACGTGCAGTTCACGCCTCCCTATCTCTCGATCAACGAGGCCCACCTTTGCGTGACGGCTTCGATCGCCGCGCAGACGGCACAGGGCCTGCAGGTGCTGTGCGTGGACATCAACTGGGAAGCGGCCGCACTGCGCGGTTAGGCGAGCACGGCGAAGGCGGGTTCCAACGATGTCGCGACCGGCGAGACGGTCGTCTGCATCGAGACGTTCACGCCGCCGCAGTTCGCTGAGTAGTGCGCAAGCAAGGCGCGCACTGCTGCGCCTCCGAATACCCGATTCGCGCGCTGTACGACGCCTGCCGCGGCCACGCAGACAACGGGCGTGAAGCCTCGCTGGTCGCCGGACTCGCTCACGTGCAGCCACGCGGCGAGTTCGCCATCCTCCGCGAGCAACGCAACGCCCGGTTCGCCGTCGAGCGCGAGCGTTTCGGCGCGCAGCGCACGCGGCGCATCCGATGCGACGGCGCTCGCTACAGCCAGCGCCGTCGCAGTCACCCCTAGCAAATCCATCAATCCGAGCCGATCCTGCGCGTGCAGCACCTCGCGCAGACGCTCGAGCGTGCGCGCGTGCTGCGCCGCATCGGCAGGCGCGGCCTGCGGTGAGACCTCACGCGCCAGCCTGCCGCGCGCGCGATGCACGATCTGGCGGCAATGCGCGAGCGTGCAGCCCGTGAGCGCGGCGATCTCGGCGTAATCGCACTCGAACGCCTCGCGCAGCACGAATACCGCCTGCTCCAGCGGCCCGAGCCGATCCAGCAGCATCAGCAGCGCCTGCGAGAGATGCGCGGCACGCAGCCCGGTTTCCTCCGCCGACGGCGCCAGAGCGTCGAGCCACGATGCGTCGCCCGCGAGACCGTCTTGCGCGGCGCTATCGCGACGCAGCTTGCGCAGCCGGTCGATCGCGAGACGCACGGTCACTGTCGCGAGCCACGCCTGCGGCGTGCGCACGGCCGCCGCATCGGCGTCGCGCCAGCGGAACCAGGCATCCTGCACGACGTCCTCGGCCTCGGCACGGCTGCCGAGCACGCGCGTGGCCAACGCCAGCAGACGCGCGCGCTCCAGGCCGAAAGTGGCCGCGCGGCGCGCCTCGCTCCACGCGCCCTCTTGCGGGCCACTTTCCCGCACCGTCACTTCATCGCTCATCTGGTCGATTGCCTGCGTCATTCGCATCGCTCCCTGACCCGGCGCGATCCGCGCCCGGTTTTGCGGACAGCCCGCGCCGCCCCTCGCCCTTATGACGTCCGGCGCACCGCCGATGTGACAGCCGCGCGCAAAAAAATCGTCGTCACGCGCGGGACGCGGCGGGCGTCTTGAGGGCAGCAGCGCCGCTATGCCGATACACCGCGCTGCCAGTCACCCAAACCACCGCACTCCGAGGCCTCAAATGCCGCCCCTCTCCCAGCATCTTGCAGCAATCGCACCGCGCGCGCTCAATCTCGTGCCGACCGTCATCGAAACCTCCGGGCGCGGCGAGCGCGCTTACGACATCTACTCGCGCCTGCTGCGCGAACGCATCGTGTTCCTGATCGGTCCGGTGACCGAACAGACTGCGAGCCTGGTGGTCGCGCAGTTGCTGTTTCTCGAAGCCGAAAATCCGGAAAAGGACATCAGCCTCTATATCAATTCGCCGGGCGGTTCGGTCTACGACGGCCTCGCGATCCACGACACCATGCAGTTCGTGAAGCCCGATGTCTCCACGCTCTGCACCGGCTTCGCGGCCAGCATGGGCTCGTTTCTGCTGGCTGCCGGCGCTCCGGGAAAGCGCTTCGCACTCCCGAACGCACGCATCATGATTCACCAGCCTTCGGGCGGCAGCCAGGGCACGGCCGCCGATGTCGAATTGCAGGCGCGCGAGGTGCTGTATCTGCGCGAGCGCCTGAACGCGATGCTCGCGGCGCACACGGGCCGCGCGGTCGAACAGATCGTGCGCGACACCGACCGCGACCACTTCATGTCGGCCGAAGCGGCGACGGAATACGGCCTGATCGACCGGGTGCTGCATTCGCGCGACGAACCCCTGCCGCGCTAAGCGATCACGTCAGACGAGCCGCACCGCGAGCCAGGCTGCCAGCACGCCCTTGTACTCGGCCACCAGCAGCTTGCGCTCCTTCGGTTTCGCCGCCGCGTAAAGCGGGTTGAGGCTCTTGACGACCTGCAACATGACTTCGGCCATGCGGTAGGCCTCGTCGGCGGAGAGCGCTTCGTTATAGCGCCTGAACAGCGTCGAAAAGCGCTGGCGCAGCTTGTTGCGCGCCACGTCGTCACGGCGAAAGCCGAGCGACACCGACAGCAAGGGCAGATAGGCCGGATACGAGTCCATCAGGTCGACCATCATGTCGAACAGGCGCTCGGCGAGTTGCGCGGCCGGCAGCGCCGGCGCGTCGGCCTGCGCCTCGATAAAGGCGCTCCAGCGCGCGTCCATGTCGTTGCCGTACTGCTGGCGCAGCGCCAGCGCGAGCGCGTCCTTGTTCGGAAAATACTGGTACGCCGCGCCAATCGACACGCCCGCCTGCTGCGCGATCTGCGTCATCGTGGCGGCTTCGAAGCCGCGCTCGGCAAAGGCGTCCGCCGCCGCTTCGAGCAGCGCATCGACGGTGCGCGCGGCGCGCTCCTGGCGCGGCACGCGCCGCCCCGCTTCCTTTGGCACGGCACCCGGCCGCAGCGGTGTGGCCGCCATATCTGAGTCCTCCCTCATATTCCTGTATCATATGTGAGGCTATCCTCACATAATGGTGCACCATGACGCAAGCTCTCTCTTCCCTTTCGCTCGATCCGCGCAAGACCGCGCTCGTGATGATCGACCTGCAACACGGTATCGTGAGCCGCGCGGTCGCGCCCCATAGCGGCGCGCAGGTCGTGGAAAACGGCCGTGCGCTCGCCGACGCACTGCGCGCCAAAGGCGGCGCCGTCGTCTGGGTGCGCGTGCTGCTCAACGACCTCCTCGCGCTGCCCGCCGATGCGCCCACGCGCACGCCCGACGCGCCGCTCGCGCCCGCCATCGCCTCCGAACTCGTGCCCGAAATCGGCGCGCAGGACGGCGACGTGATCGTCTCCAAGCGCCAATGGGGCGCGTTCTACGGCACCGATCTCGAACAGCAGTTGCGCCGCCGCGGCATCGACACCATCGTGATCGGCGGTATCGCCACGAACTTCGGCGTCGAATCCACCGCGCGCGCGGCCTTCGACTTCGGCTTCAAGCTCGTGTTCGTCGAGGACGCCACCTCGGCGCTGAACGACGAGATGCATCACTTCACGTTCGAGAAGCTGTTCCGCCACATGGGCCACGTGCGCTCGACGCAGGAAACCCTCGCCGCACTCGCGTAAGTCACCTGCTTAACCTGCGCTGAAAGCAAAAAAGCCCTCGATGCGAATCGAGGGCTTTTTTTATGGCGCCGCGCACTACGTCATGCGCGCGCGGCGCGCGAACCGGCTGCGCTTAAGCGAAGTTCTTCGCTGCGAAGTCCCAGTTCACGATGTTCCAGAACGCTTCGACGAACTTCGGACGAGCGTTGCGGTAGTCGATGTAGTAAGCGTGTTCCCAGACGTCGATCGTGATCAGCGCGGTTGCGTCGGTCGTGAGCGGCGTAGCAGCGTTGCTGGTCGACACGATGTCGAGCGAGCCGTCAGCCTTCTTCACGAGCCACGTCCAGCCCGAACCGAAGTTGCCGACTGCAGCCTTCGTGAACGCTTCCTTGAACGCGTCGTAGGAACCCCACTTTGCGTTGATCGCATCGCCCAGCGCGCCTGCCGGTGCGCCGCCGCCTTGCGGGGAGAGGCTGTTCCAGAAGAACGTGTGATTCCAGATCTGGGCTGCGTTGTTGAACACGCCACCCGACGACTTCTTGACGATCTCTTCGAGCGAGAGGTTTTCGAACTCGGTGCCCGGGATCAGGTTGTTCAGGTTCGTGACGTAAGCCTGGTGGTGCTTGCCGTAGTGGAACTCGAGCGTTTCTTCCGACATGGTCGGAGCGAGGGCGTTCTTCGCGAACGGCAGCGGCGGGAGCGTAAATGACATGATGCGGTTCCTTCGTCGTGTTATGGGGAGTTCTGCGTAATAACCGGCATGGAGCACTCGATTGTAGGCGAGTTGGAATAACCCCGCAAACGCGCGGACATTATGCCGAACATCGGCTGGACAAGGCTTTCAAGCCCGCTTTCAGGGCAATTCGTGCGCTTTCGGTGGCCGTTTCGGCTGCCACGAGCGCGCGAATAACGTCCCGATCACGGCAGGCCGCGCAGCATCGACTGCCGCTACGTCAGCACATGCTCCACCCCACTCGCCCAAGGCGATGTTCGGGCAACGCAAACGCTGTCAATGCGTCGAGTGATGCGCATGCGGCGCGCCCGCTGCATGCGCTGCCAGCATCGCCCTTCAACATGGCAAGGTCGTTGCAATATTTCGCAAGACGCATGCGCGGCCGGTATTCATCGCCTCGTCAGAAACCCTCGGAAAGACGCGGCTGCACGTCGGCGAGCGCGACATCGGCGGTGCCTTGCGCGAGATGCACCGTGAGGCGCTTGCCCGGTTTGAGCGCGGCGGGCGCTCGCACGGCCGCGCCGCTTTGCGCATCGAGGAGCGCCGCGTAGCCACGCTCCAGGGTGCGCTGCGGGCTCAGCACTTCGAGCCGTGCGCCGAGTTCCGAAACACGCGCTGCCGTCCGCTCGCGCTCGCGCGCGAACGCGGCGTCGAGACGCCGTCCGAGCGCCTCCACCTGCGCGCGCTGCGCTGCCGCGTCCGGGCGGGTGCGCTGCCAGCGCATCTGCACGACGTTGAAGCTCGCGCGGGCCTGCGCCGTCGCGCGCGAACCCGCCGACGCGAGCCGGATCGCCAGTTGGCGCAGATGCGAGCGCTGCTGCGCGAGGCGCTCGGCCGGCGACACGAGACGCCGCGCAAGCCAGTCGAGTTGCTGGGCACGCCGCTCCATCAAACGGCCGAAACCGCGCGCAAGCGTGGCATGGCGCTGATCCAGTTCGCGCAGCAGCAACACGCGCTGCGGGCTCACGAGTTCGGCCGCGCCCGTGGGCGTGGGCGCGCGCACGTCGGCAGCGAAATCGGCGATGGTGAAATCGGTTTCATGGCCCACGCCGCTCACCACGGGAATCGCGCTCGCCGCGATCGCGCGCGCCAGCGCTTCGTCGTTGAACGACCAGAGATCCTCGATCGAGCCGCCGCCGCGACACAACACGATCACGTCGACTTCGTTGCGCGCGTTGGCGGTCTCCAGCATGGCCGTGAGCTTTTCCGCCGAGCCCGCGCCCTGCACCGGCGCCGGATAAACGATCACGGGCACGTGCGGCGCGCGGCGGCACAGCGTCGTGAGCACGTCGCGCAACGCCGCGGCCTGCATCGACGTAATCACGCCGATGGCGCGCGGATGGGTGGGCAGCTCGCGCTTGCGCGCCTCGTCGAACAGACCTTCGGCTTCGAGTTGCGCCTTCAGGCGCAGGAACGCTTCGTAGAGGCGCCCCTGCCCCGTGCGGCGCACGGCCTCGACGTTGAGTTGAAGCTCGCCGCGCGGCTCGTACATCGTCACGAGCGCGCGCACCTCGATGCGATCGCCCTCGCGCGGCGTGAATTCGGCGTACTGGGCGCGGCCGCGGAACATCACGCAGCGAATCTGCGCCTGCGCGTCCTTGATCGAGAAGTACCAGTGGCCGCTCGCGGCGCGCGTGAAATTCGACACCTCGCCGGAAATCCAGGCGAGCGGAAAGCTGCGCTCGAGCATCGCGCCAATTGCGCGATTGAGCGCCGAAACCGGGACGACGACGTCGCCGCCGGACGCGGAGGGAGAGCGATCGGAGAACATGGGGACGGTGTGGATAAGCGGCAGGCACGAAGCGGCCCGCCCAGACGATAGACCGTTCAGGGGGCCCGAGTCCAGCAGGAAACGCTCCCAGTGCGACGCCCGGTGCGCAAGCACGGTGAAGTTTCCACATCGGCGACATCAACTGTCATATTTGCAGCAGGAACGACGCAAACGATAAAAGAGCATCCATCCCATTGATTTGAATACGTTTTTTATATCGAAATCGGGGCATCACACCGATGGAAAGGCGCACGATCGGGCCTTTGCGGCGGCCCGGCATCGACTTCTCCACAAAGTTGTCCACAGGGCGTGGATTTTCAGACGAATAGCGGGGGTGGGATCGAGCGGGAATGGCGAGTGTGGGGAGAGCTTAGTCTGCGGTTGCGGCCGCGCAACTTGCCGCCCCTCGGCCACCCGCGCTAGAGTGCCGGGTTCACGACGGCCATTTTCCGCGCACGATCTCGCACCCCGCGCCGTCCGTCCGTACCCAACTGGAGAACCGCTCCGATGCCTGTCCCCTCCCACCGCCCGATGCCCGCGTCCGACGCAACCCGCGCGCGCCGCGCTCGCCGATGAGCGGCCCCGTCGCCGATTTCAAGGCACGCGCCGAAAGCGGTCTCGCGCGCGCCTGGCAGCAGCGCGGCCCGCTCGCGTGGGCGCTGACGCCGCTCGCCGCCGTGTTCGCCGCCGTGAGCGGTGCGCGGCGCGCCGCGTTCGCGGCGGGCTGGCTCAAATCGGTGCGCGTGGGCGTGCCGATCGTGGTGGTCGGCAATGTCACGGTTGGCGGCACGGGCAAGACGCCTACGGTAATCGCGCTCGTCGAGGCGCTGCGCGCCGCCGGCTATACGCCCGGCGTGGTGTCGCGTGGCTACGGCGCCAAGGTGGAGCGCCCGACGCCCGTCACGGCCGCCACGCCTGCGCGCACCTGCGGCGACGAGCCCTTGCTGATTGCGCGGCGCAGCGGCGTGCCGGTCTGGGTGTCGCCCGACCGCGTCGCGGCGGCGCAGGCGCTGTGCGCGGCGCATCGCGATGTGGACGTGATCGTCAGCGACGACGGCTTGCAGCATTACCGCCTCGCGCGCGATGTCGAGCTCGTGGTGTTCGACCATCGGCTGGGCGGCAACGGCTTCCTGCTGCCCGCCGGACCGCTGCGCGAGCCGCTTTCGCGGCGTCGTGATGCCACCCTCGTGAACAATCCGTTCGATCGCGCGCTGCCCGACTGGCCGAACACCTTCGCGCTCAAACTCGTACCGGGCGACGCGTGGCATCTGGCGAATCCGGCGCTGCGCCGCCCGCTTGCGCAGTTCGGCGCCGCCGATAGCGCCAACCCCGCTCAGGCGCCCCAGCGCCTCGTCGCGGCCGCCGGCATCGGCTCGCCGGAACGTTTTTTTGCCACGCTGCGCGCGGCCGGTCTCGCGCCGCGCACCCTGCCGTTGCCCGATCACTACGACTACACGTCGAACCCGTTCAGCGAGATCGCTGCCGACGCCATCCTGGTCACCGAAAAGGATGCAGTAAAATTGGGGGCCTGGAACGACGCGCGCATCTGGGTAGTCCCTGTGGAAGCCGCGCTCGATCATCGCCTCATTACCCTGGTTGTGGAGAAACTCCGTGGACGCCCGTCTGCTTGAAATTTTGGTCTGCCCGATCTGCAAAGGTCCGCTCAGCTACGACCGCGCCGCGCAGGAACTGATCTGCAACGCCGACAAACTGGCCTACCCGATCCGCGACGGCATCCCCGTCATGCTCGTCGACGAAGCGCGCCAGACGGTCGAAGGCACGCCCGTCGATCCGAACGGCCCGGCTGCGGCCTGAGTCCGCCTCGGCTCCGCGCGAGGCATATGGCGCGGGCCGCTCAAGGCCTCTTCATATGCCTCGCAGGACCTGCTTCGCCATATCGGCGAAACTCGTCGAAACTCATCGAAATTCCGCGCGCCTGAAATGGCGCGCCCCCCTTCCGTCCTCGCCCGAACTGGCCATGACCGCTCCCGTGCAACCCTTTATCGCCGTTGTGCCGGCGCGTCTCGCGTCCACCCGGCTGCCGAACAAACCGCTCGCCGATATCGGCGGCAAGCCGATGGTCGTGCGTGTCGCCGAGCGCGCGCGCGCCTCGGGCGCCCAGCAGGTGCTGGTGGCCTCGGACGCCCAGAGCGTGCTGGATGCCGCGCGCGAGCACGGTTTCGAAGCCGTGCTCACGCGCGCCGATCATCCGTCGGGCACCGATCGCCTAGCGGAAGTCGCCGAGCACTTCGGCTGGAACGATGATTTGATCGTTGTCAATGTTCAGGGCGACGAACCGCTCATCGACCCGGCCCTGATCTGCGACGTGGCGTCGCACCTGGCCGCGCACCCCGAGTGTGCGATCGCCACCGCCGCCCATCCCATCACCGCCCCCGACGAGATCTTCAGCCCCAATGTCGTGAAGGTCGTACTCGATGCGCGCGGCGTGGCGCTCTACTTCTCGCGCGCGCCCATTCCCTGGGCACGCGACGCCTGGCAGCCGCACTGGTCGCCGGCACGTCTGGATCTGGGCGCGATGCCCGCCCCGCCTGCCCCGGCGACGGTTTATCGGCATATCGGCCTGTATGCCTACCGGGCCAAATTCCTGCGCGCCTATCCGTCGCTCGCGCAATCGCCGATCGAGCAGGTCGAAGCGCTCGAACAACTGCGCGCGATGTGGCACGGCGAGCGCATCGCGGTGCTCGTGACCGACGAGGCGCCCGCGCCTGGCGTCGACACGCCCGCGGACCTCGCACGTGTACAGGCGTTATTCCGGCCTTAATAGCGGTTGTAGGCAAAAAAACCCGTGGCATAATCAATTGTTTGCGCGAGCCGTCCAAGCCTTTGTGCGTGGGGGTTTCCCCGCCGTTGCCCGGTTTTGCTCGCAGCCTTTCCAGGCTATTCGCCTCCCGCCGCGCCGGATTTCATTTCCGGCGCGTTTGTATGCGCGGGTCTGGCGCAGCGCCACCGGCCTCTGACATGATGATGCGAGAGGCGTGTCGGGCACGAGCAAACGGGTAGGAGACGCACGACGCCGCATATGCCGTCCTGAACGGATGGGCAGCCGCCGCGCCGCAAGAATTCACACAGATCGGAGAAAGTTGAAATGCGTTTGATCCTGTTGGGCGCCCCCGGCGCGGGCAAGGGAACCCAGGCAAGCTTCATCAAGGAGAAGTTCGGCATTCCGCAGATCTCGACCGGCGACATGCTGCGCGCGGCGGTCAAGGCAGGCACGCCGCTCGGCCTCGAGGCGAAGCGCTTCATGGACGCGGGCGAGCTCGTGACCGACGAGCTCATCATCAACCTGGTGAAGGAACGTCTGAAGGAAGACGACTGCAAGAACGGTTATCTGTTCGACGGTTTTCCGCGCACGCTGCCGCAAGCCGAAGCCATGAAGCAAGCTGGCGTGGCGATCGACTACGTGCTGGAGATCGACGTGCCGTTCGACGAGATCATCACGCGCATGAGCGGTCGCCGTATGCACCCGGCGTCGGGCCGCACCTATCACGTCAAGTTCAATCCGCCGAAAGAGGAGATGAAGGACGACGTGACGGGCGAAGCACTCGTGCAGCGCGACGACGACAAGGAAGAGACGGTGCGCAAGCGTCTCGACGTGTACGTCGCACAAACCAAGCCGCTCATCGCCTACTACAGCGACTGGGCCAAGCGTGGTGAAGAAAACGGCCTGCAAGCGCCGCAGTACCGCGCGATCTCGGGTCTGGGCAGCGTGGACGAAATCCGCAACCGCGCATTCGACGCCCTCAAGTAAGACACCTTCAGCCGGCCATGCCGGGCGAGGCCCGGCTTGAAAGCCGGCCTCCCCTTTCAGCGCTATTGGCCGGCCCTCTGCATTTTTTGCTCCTCTGCTTCGCTTTAACGCCTGATCGCGTTGCTGCGTCGCGCCGATGAGTCGCGGGCTGGCCCGCCTATAAAAATACTCATCGAGCAGCAAGGAGGAAGACAGATGCAAATCCGCGACAACGTATTCCTGATCACCGGCGGCGCTTCGGGCCTTGGTGCCGCTACCGCACGTCTGATCGCAGCCGAAGGCGGCAAGGTCGTGCTCGCCGACCTCAACGAGGAAACCGGCCACGCACTCGCCAGGGAGCTGGGCGGCGTATTCGTGAAGTGCAACGTCGCCAGCGAAGACGACGGCGCAAAGGCCGTGGCCGCCGCCACGGCGCTCGGTACCCTGCGCGGCCTCGTGAACTGCGCGGGCGTCGCCCCCGCCGTGAAGACCGTCGGCAAGGATGGACCGCATCCGCTCGACGCCTTCAGCAAGACCATCTCGGTCAATCTGATCGGCACCTTCAACATGATCCGCCTCGCGGCCGCCGCGATCGCGCAGACCGCGCCCATCGAGGGCGGCGAGCGCGGCGTGATCGTCAATACCGCGTCGGTGGCGGCCTATGACGGCCAGATCGGCCAGGCGGCCTATGCGGCCTCCAAAGGCGGCGTGGTCGCCATGACACTGCCGATCGCGCGCGATCTGTCGCGCAGCGGCATCCGCGTGATGACGATCGCACCGGGCATCTTCGAAACGCCGATGCTGTTGGGTATGCCCCAGGAAGTGCAGGACGCGCTCGGCGCGATGGTGCCGTTCCCCCCGCGTCTGGGCAAACCCGACGAGTACGCCATGCTGGTCAAGCAGATCTTCGACAATCCGATGCTCAACGGCGAAGTGATCCGCCTCGATGGCGCGATCCGCATGCAGCCGAAGTAAGCCGCGCAAGACGTAAAAAAAGCCCGCGAACGTTGGATGTCGCGGGCTTTTTTGTTTTTTGCGCTGCTGGAGCGCGGGAATTCAGTCGTTATCGAGCATGCGCTGACGCAGCTCCTGCAACTGCGATTCGACGACCGTGGCGTCTTCGGCGTCCGGGCGCTCGTCGAGATACGACTCCAGATCCTCGAGCGCGGGCCGCACGTAATCGAGCCGCGCGTAAGCGAAACCGCGGTCGCGCACTTCCTCGATATTGCCCGGCAGCAGGATCACCAGCCGCTGCTGGATGCCGAGCAGGCGCTCCCAGCGCTCGGTCTGCAAATAGACCGACTTCAGATTGCGCAGCATGCGCGCGACGATCTCGCGCCGCGTGGCCGGTTCGAGCAGCATGCGCAGCGCGCGCGCGACCGAGTCGCCCGCGTTCGCCACGTAGGGTTCGAGCATTTCGACCATGTCGGCTTCGGTGAGCGCGCGGCCGGTGGTCGGGTCGAGCATCGCATCGCCGTCGGGCAGCGAGACGCGCAGCAGGAAATGCCCCGGGAACGAGACGCCCTGCACCGGCAGCCCGAGCTGGCCCGCGATCTCCAGATAGAGCACGGCGAGCGAGATGGGAATGCCGCGCCGGCGGCGCAGCACGACGTGCAGATGGCTGTTGTCGGGGTCGAAGAAGTCGTTGAGATTGGCCGCGAAGCCCATTTCACGAAAGAACACGCGGTTCAGAAACGCGATCTGCTGGCGCACGTCGGCGCCCTCGGGCAGGCGCTTGCTCACGCGCAGCGCGAGCTCGTCGATTTCTGCGAGCGTGCCTTGCAGATCGAGATCGGGATAGGCATCCTGCGCGATCGCCAGCGCCGCTTCCGTGAGCGGCAGGCCCTCGTCTTCCGCGACGAGCGCGCTGAAATAGTCCAGCACCCGCGAGTTCATCGTCGTCACTTCGTGCGCCTCTTGAAGTATGCGTATTTGAAGCCCATGAGCCAAAGCATACCGAAATATAGCGTCGCGAACAGCACGAGGCAGGACCCGAGCAGCAGGATCCGCGCGAGCGGCTCGTGGCGCAAGCCGATCCAGTCATAGCTGATGGCGCTCCAGTGCATCGCCCCTGCCAGCACGAGGCATGCCCCGAACAGCTGCACGAAGAACGTGGACCAGCCCGCGGACGGCATGTAGATGCCGCGCCGGCGCAGGCCGATAAAGAGCAGCAGCGCGTTCATGCAGGCGCCGAGGCCCACGGAGAGCGTGAGGCCCGCGTGCGCGAAGATCGGCACGAAGATGTAGTTGCTGATCTGCGTGGCGACGAGCACGCCCACGCCGATCTTCACCGGCGTCTTGATATCCTGGCGCGCGTAGAAGCCCGGCGCCAGGATCTTGATCAGGATGAGGCCGACAAGGCCGACGCCATACGCCGCGAGCGCGCGGCCCGTCATGACGACCGAATGCGCGTCGAACTTGCCGTAGTCGAACAGCGTGGCGGTGAGCGGCTCGGCGAAGAAGAACAGCGCGACCGCCGACGGCGCGGCCAGCAGGAAGGTCACGCGCAGGCCCCAGTCGAGCAGCGCCGAATACTCGTGCGGATCCGCATCGACGTGCGCCTTCGAGAGCGACGGCAGCAGGATCGTGCCGAGCGCCACGCCGAGCAGCGCCGTGGGGAACTCCATCAGGCGGTCGGCGTAGTTGATCCACGACACGGCGCCGGCGCCCAGGCGCGAGGCTATATTCGTATTGATGATCAGGCTGATCTGCGCGACCGAGACCGCGAACATCGCCGGCACCATTTTCGCGAGCACCCGCTTCACGCCGCGATGCGCGAGCGCCTTGAGCGGGTTGAGGCCGATGCGCGGCATCATGTCGATGCGCTTCAAGCCCGGCAACTGCACGAGGAACTGGAGCACACCGCCGACGATCACGGCCCACGCGAGCGCGTAGACGGGCTGATGCATGCGCGGCGCGAACGCCACCGCCGCGACGATGAACGATACGTTGAGCAGCACCGGCGCGAACGCGGGCAGCGAGAACTGCTTGTAGGTGTTGAGCACGCCGGACGCGAGCGACGTCAGCGAGATGAACACGATGTACGGAAACATGATGCGCGTCATCGTGACGGCAAGCTGGTAGGCCTGCCCATCGCTCTTCAGGCCCGACGCGACCACGGTCACGACGAACGATGCGCCCACGATGCCCAGCACCGACAGGACCGCGAGGAACCAGGCAAGCACGGTCGAGGTGGCGTCGACGAGCGCACGCGTGGGATCGTGGCCTTGCTGGTTCTTGAACTCCGCGAGGATCGGCACGAAGGCCTGCGAAAACGCGCCTTCCGCCGAAATGCGGCGCAGCAGGTTGGGGATGCGAAACGCGACGTAAAAGGCGTCGGTGTACTGGCTCGCGCCGAATGCTCGGGCGATCAGTGTCTCGCGGGCCAGTCCGGTCACGCGCGACAGCAGCGTGAAGCCGCTGACCGTCAGCAGGGCTCGGAATAGATTCATGGGGCGCTTATTATACGGGTGCAAAACGACCGATCGCCGATGTGCGGCGTGGCGACTCGAATGGCGACGTGAAACATCGCGCTGCCGATAGCGTTGCAGGGCGGATGCGCGGGATGGCGCTAACGAAGCGCGGTATTGTGACCGCGTCGCGGAAAAGTCGTTCTGCCCCCGTGTTCTGCGCTGATGCCCTGGCGTGTCGCGATGCGCGCGATTGTCACGTCCATGATTTTGTTGCTATAATCGTCGATTCGCGGTCTTAATCGGACCCGAAATTCATGCGTCCTGGAAAGGAAGCGCGTTGGATGTCCTGAGCTTTAAGAAGCACCAAGAAGCACGGACAGCCCTTCCCGCTTTGGCACAAGGGGCGCGGTCGGCAGCCAGGCACTGTAGTCAGGTGTGAAGCGAAGCCGGCAAATACCGTTTTGCGCTTTGGGCCAGGGTCCGGGGCGCAGATCCAGGCAAGGGGCGACGATCAGTTCGCGCTCCGACAACTCAAGGATATGTAATGGCAAATTCCGCACAAGCACGCAAGCGTGCACGTCAAGCCACCAAGGCAAACTCGCACAACTCGGCACTGCGCTCGAAGTTCCGTACGGCTATCAAGGCTGTCCGCAAGGCAATCGACGCAGGCGACAAGGCTGCTGCTGCTGAAATCCTGAAGGCTTCGGCAAAGACGCTCGACATCATCTCCGACAAGAAGATCGTGCACAAGAACAAGGCTGCTCGCCATAAGAGCCGCCTGGCAGCTGCCGTCAAGGCAATGCAAGCTGCGCAGTAATCGATTCGGGTCGCCTGCTTCGGCGGGCACAACCTGATCACACTGCGTCACAAAAAACCCGCTTCGGCGGGTTTTTTTGTTTCTGGCCTCACTCGATTCAGACGTAAAAAAACCCGCCAGAGCGGGTGATTTTCTTGCGGCAGCCCTTCAACAGCGCGTCAGGGCACCGTTTGGCTTTAGCGGGCGCCGCCCTGCTGCGTCGCGTGATCGTGCGGCAGCTCGCAAGCCTCAGTCACGACGAGATCGTTGTCCTTGGCGAAGTTCAGCACGAAGTTGAAGGCCATCGGCTCGATGTCCTTCAGGCGCGAATCGAGCACCACGACCTTGAGGTCGCCGATCATCGTCGGACGCACATAAAGCGAATACCGCAGATAGGCGTTCGGCCCACGCGCGTTCGCCGATGCCTTCGGACCAAAGCTCGACATCACACCCGCCAGACGCTCCGACCAGTCGCTCGGACGAAACTTCTTCCCTTTGCTGGTGATGCCTTGAATGAAGTATTCGGTTGGGGCTTCTTCGGCCATGTAGAAGTACCTGTGTGACAGCGCGGTGCGCGGCTCGGCGTGCGACTCGGCTTATGGCAAACTCGCGGCTCAACAAACAAGGGCATGAAACGCGCGGCGATTGTGCACCGGGCTTCGCGTGCGGGCGCCCTGCGGGCCAGCGCACAGGCCGCTTTGCGAGCCTCGCATGTTGCGCGTCGAGCCCGCCGTTGTGCCTGAGAAATCTTTCGGATTATAGCGCAGCGGCCCTTTTGACGCACCGCACACAGGACAGTTGACGGCATAGGATCGGCCCGTTGCGGGACCGTCCGGCAGGTGTGGGCGCCCTCACGCGGCGGCCGCCGCCCTTGCCTGCCGCGCCTTTTGGCCGACTCGTCAAATTCCGCAAAATCCTTTATGCTGCATTGACTTACCACCAACCGCAGCGGCGTCGCCGGCTCAATCCTGCAGTTCGAGGCCGGATCGGGCGCCGTTTTCGCTTCATGACCTCCCGCACCATACGCCATTACCTGCAGTTCTCGGATTTCTCTCTTGAAGAATATGAATATGTGCTGGAGCGCGCGCGCATCCTGAAGCGCAAATTCAAGAACTACGAGACCTACCATCCGCTGCACGACCGCACGCTCGCGATGATCTTCGAGAAGAACTCGACGCGCACGCGCCTCTCGTTCGAAGCGGGCATCTTCCAGCTGGGCGGCCACGCCGTGTTCATGAACACGCGCGACACGCAGCTCGGCCGCGGCGAGCCGATCGAAGACTCCGCGCAGGTCATCTCGCGCATGGTCGACATCATCATGATCCGCACGTTCGGCCAGGACATCATCCAGCGCTTCGCGCAAAGCTCGCGCGTGCCGGTGATCAACGGTCTGACCAACGAGTATCACCCCTGCCAGGTGCTGGCCGACATCTTCACGTACTACGAGATTCGCGGCCCGATCCGCGGCAAGACCGTGGCGTGGGTCGGCGACGCCAACAACATGCTCTACACCTGGATCGAAGCGGCGAAGATCCTCGACTTCAAGCTGCGCATCTCGACGCCGCCGGGCTATCAGCTCGATCCGGCGCTCGTGGCGGAAGAAAGCAAGCCGTTCATCGAGGTGTTCGAAGATCCGAACGAAGCCTGTGCAGGCGCCGATCTCGTGACCACCGACGTGTGGACCAGCATGGGCTTCGAAGCGGAAAACGAAGCGCGCAAGAAGGCCTTCGCCGACTGGTGCGTGGACGCCGACATGATGGCGCGCGCCAACGCCGACGCCCTCTTCATGCACTGCCTGCCCGCCCACCGCGGCGAGGAAGTGAGCGCCGAAGTGATCGACGGCCCGCAAAGCGTGGTCTGGGACGAAGCGGAAAACCGCCTGCACGTCCAGAAGGCGCTGATGGAATTCCTGCTGCTGGGCAAGCTCAATCATTGAGCCAGGCCTCGTGCAGACTGCAGCGCCGATAAAAAAGCCGGGATCGTCTCCCGGCTTTTTCTTTTTCTATCGACCAATCAGGCGCTTCAAACCGTCTCGCCCAGCCGCCGCGCGAGCGACTTCAGCAAAGGCGCGACGCGTTCGCGGAACACGTCCGGCCCCATCGACGATGCCGGTCCGCTGCAACTGAGCACCATCCAGCGCCGCTCACGCGGCTCGCGAAACGGCACGGCCACGGCGTTGACGTCTTCGTGCCAGTCGCGAAACGAAAAGCACGCGCCCTCCTTCGCGAAGGTCTCGATCTCGCGCTTTGCGGCCGCCACCTGCGCCGGGCCGTCCTTGCCGGCCGCCTTTTCCAGTTCCGCGAAGAGCGCCGCGCGCACATCGAGCGGCTGCACGGCGAGATACGCGCGCCCCATCGAACTCGTCAGCATCGACAGCCGCGAGCCGGAAGCCAGGCCCAGCGTGAGCGCCGTTTCACTGCGGATCGTCTCCAGATAGATCACGTCCAGACCATCGCGACAGCCCAGCGACACGGCCGCGCCCACCTCGCGCGCAAACGCGCGCAGGTGCGGGCGCGCGAGTTCGAGCGTGTCCGTGCCCGAGAGCAGCGCAAAACCCAGCGAGAGCACCCCGGCGTCGAGCGCGTATTTACCAAGCGACTCGTCGAAGCGCAGATAGCCGAGCGTGGTGAGCGTGTAGGCGAGCCGGTTGACGGTCGCCTTCGGCAGCCCGGTGCGCTCGACGAAATCGCGGTTGCCGAGCAGCGTTTCACCGGGTCGGAAAGCGCGCAACAACTCCAGCCCGCGCGCCAGTGCGACGACGAATTTGCGTTCGTCGACCGGCCCGGAAGCGAGCGCCGACGCGAACGAGGAAGATGAATTCATTTCGGATGCAGACATGAGCGGGCTAGTGATACACTGAGATCAATTTGCAAAACATTGTTCCGCTTAGCGGAACCGAAGTCAAGCGCAAATTGCCCTATTTGAGGTTAAGAGACTCAGGAGAGACACCATGGCCGCACACGCCCAGTTCCATTGGGAAGACCCGCTGTTGCTCGACCAGCAACTCACCGAAGACGAGCGCATGGTGCGCGACGCCGCTGCCGCCTATGCGCAGGACAAGCTCGCCCCGCGCGTGGTGGAAGCGTTCCGCCACGAAAAGACCGACGCCTCGATCTTCCGCGAGATGGGCGAACTCGGCCTGCTCGGCCCGACGATTCCCGAACAGTACGGCGGCCCCGGTCTCAACTACGTCGCCTATGGTCTGATCGCGCGCGAAGTCGAACGCGTCGACTCGGGCTATCGCTCGATGATGTCGGTGCAGTCCTCGCTCGTGATGGTGCCGATCTTCGAATTCGGCTCGGACGCGCAGAAAGAAAAGTACCTGCCGAAGCTCGCCAGCGGCGAGTGGATCGGCTGCTTCGGCCTCACGGAGCCGAACCATGGCTCCGATCCGGGCAGCATGGTCACGCGCGCAAAGAAGGTGAACGGCGGCTACTCGCTCTCCGGCGCGAAGATGTGGATCACGAATTCGCCGATCGCCGATGTGTTCGTCGTCTGGGCAAAGCTCGAGGAAGACGGCAAGGACGACATCCGCGGCTTCATCCTGGAGAAAGGCTGGAAGGGTCTGTCGGCGCCGGCGATCCACGGCAAGGTGGGTCTGCGCGCGTCGATCACGGGCGAGATCGTGCTCGACGAAGTGTTCGTGCCGGAAGAGAACATCATGCCGGGCGTGAAGGGCCTGCGCGGCCCGTTCACCTGCCTGAACTCGGCACGTTACGGCATCGCCTGGGGCGCGCTTGGCGCGGCGGAGTCGTGCTGGCACACGGCGCGCCAGTACGTGCTCGATCGCAAGCAGTTCGGCCGCCCGCTCGCCGCCAACCAGCTGATCCAGAAAAAGCTCGCCGACATGCAAACGGAAATCACGCTCGGCCTGC
This sequence comes from Paraburkholderia sp. J67, assembly GCF_905220265.1. NCBI lineage: Bacteria > Pseudomonadati > Pseudomonadota > Betaproteobacteria > Burkholderiales > Burkholderiaceae > Paraburkholderia > Paraburkholderia sp. J67. The sequence goes on along the minus strand of NZ_CAJMZK010000041.1, from coordinate 6,334 downwards.
AAGGCTGCCTGCGTCTGGGCCGCATGAAGGATGAAGGTACGGCCGCTGTCGAGATCACGTCGATCATGAAGCGCAACTCGTGCGGCAAGTCGCTCGACATCGCGCGTCTCGCACGCGACATGCTGGGCGGCAACGGCATCTCCGATGAATTCGGCGTGGCGCGCCACCTCGTGAACCTCGAAGTGGTCAACACCTACGAGGGCACGCACGACATTCACGCGCTGATCCTCGGCCGCGCGCAGACGGGCATCCAGGCGTTCTTCTAAGCGCTCGCTTCGCCGCTGGTCTACAAGTAAAAAAGCGCCGCACGATCGAACGTGCGGCGCTTTTCTCGTTTGGGCGGCCGAATGCTTACTTGTTCGGCTGCGGCGTGAGACGCAGATACGGACGCAGCGCCTTGTAGCCCTTCGGGAACTTCTGCTTGATGACTTCCTCGTCCTTGAGCGACGGCACGATCACGACGTCGTCGCCCTGCTTCCAGTTGCCGGGCGTCGCGACCTGATAGTGGTCGGTCAGTTGCAGCGAGTCGATCACGCGCAGGATCTCGTCGAAGTTGCGGCCCGTGCTCGCCGGATACGTGATGGTGAGACGCACTTTCTTGTTCGGGTCGATCACGAACAGCGAGCGCACGGTGAACGTTTCGCTCGCATTCGGATGGATCATGTCGTACAGCGCCGACACCTTGCGATCGCCGTCCGCGAGGATCGGGAAGCCCACGCTCGCGGCCTGGGTCTCGTTGATGTCCTTGATCCACTCGTTGTGCGACTCGGCGCTATCCACCGACAGCGCAATCGTCTTCACGTTGCGCTTCTCGAACTCGTCCTTGAGCTTCGCGGTCAGGCCAAGCTCAGTCGTGCAGACCGGCGTGAAGTCGGCCGGATGCGAGAACAGCACACCCCAGCTATTGCCGAGCCATTCGTGAAACTTGATGCGGCCAATGCTCGATTCCTGCTCGAAGTCGGGGGCGATATCGCCAAGACGTAGACTCATGGTGCGGTTCCTTTGAACGAAGTGGGCGGCCGCATGCGGCCCGCCCGTAATGATCTGATGTGACGCGCGACATGAAAGCATACAGGTCACGCTCATCGCTCACGAACGAACATCGGGTCACACTGGTATGAGTTTTTGTAATTTTGAATACTGAGGCGGAAACTTTACGTGCCAGATCAACTCCATGTCTGTCCCTGTCGATTTTTCGTACACATGCGTCAGACGCCCGGCGAGCGCTCGCGCTGCTTGCTTGAGCCTTGATGCAGCACGACAAATCGCACATGCGGGAACGAATCGTGCGTCAATCGGGCAAGGTCCGGGAAGCGGAAGCGACGCGCCACGCTTGCCAGCGCCCGTATCTTTGTTACGATTCACGCGTAATGTGACACGATGGGAGCCAGTCAATGTCAGAGGTCAATAAGGAGAGGCTGATGTCCGATATCAAAACCGTCCTCGCGGATGCAGAGGACCTGCTCAAGCAAGCGGCGAGCGCCACCGGCGAACGTGCTTCGGAGCTACGTGAAACGGCCCTCTCGCGCCTGAAGCAGGCGAAGGAAAAGGCGGCGGACGTTCAGGTCGTCGTCGTCGAGAAGGGCAAGAAGGCCGCGCGCGCGACCGACGACTATGTACACGAACATCCGTGGACGTCGATCGGCATCGCCGCCGGCGTCGGCGTGCTCGTGGGCTTGCTGATCAACCGCAAGTAATCCGCAAGTCACCCGCCGAAGCCAGCCGCGAGACGGTCGACGCGCCGCTTCGTGCACGCTTCACGCAACACCCGCCGTACGGCTTGTCGATGCGCCTTGGCCCCGGCCAAAGCGCGCCGCCACGATTCGCGCACCGACGCGAACCGCTTCGGCACAGTGCCTGGGTAACAGGCCGGTGCACCGCACCGGCCTGTCTTTTCTGGGCGCTTTCCCGCGCAGCTTTTCGCGCGCCCGCCAACGCCACGCGCGTGTTGGCGCAACCCGCATTCGCCATGACGACAGACCCCCACTCGCAGCGACACGAACATGGGCCGTTACGCCGTCTCCTCGGTTCCGCGTTCGCGATCATCCAGACGCGGCTCGAACTGATCGGCATCGAACTCGCCGAAGAAAAGGAGCGCCTGCTGGGCGTGCTCTTCCTCGGACTCGCGGCGATGATGCTGGCGACGATGGCGCTGATCGCGCTGACCGCACTCGTCGCAATCGCGTTCTGGGACACCTGGCGCTGGCAGGCGCTCGCCGGGATCACGATCGTCTACGCGCTCGCCGCCCTCGTCTGCGCGCTGAAGGCACGGCACGGACTGCGCAACGCGCCGATGGTCTTCCAGGCGACGCTCGAAGAATTCGAGAAGGACCGCGAAATCCTTCGCAAACCCTAGCATCGACGCCATGAGCCAACTTCGACCGGATCAAGCCTTCCGCCCCTCGCGGCCGCGCAGCCGCGATCTTTCGACGCCGCAGATGCGCGCCCTGCGCAAAGAACTGCTGCTGGTGCGTGCGAGCGTCGAGCGCGCAGAACTGGCCGCCTCGGTCATCGAGCTGCGCGAAACCGTTACGCAGTTCAGCTGGCTGCGCTTTCTCGTCCCCGGCTTCGGCCGCGCGGCAGCAAATGCATCGGGCACGATGGGCGCGCTGGGCGGCGGCCTCGGCAATCTCCTCAAGCAGTATCCGCTCTTGAGCTCGCTCGCCTCGCTCGTGCTGGCCAAGCCGCTGCGCGACAGCATTGCCTCGGCGGCCAAACCCGTCGTCAAGTGGGGCGGCCTCGCCTTCACCGCCTGGGAAGCCTGGCGCGTCTGGCAGCAAATGCGCCGTCAGCGTGGGAGCGCCGATACCCGCACGCGCCGCGCATCGTCCGACGAAGACGACCTCACGGGCTGAACTGCCTGAGCCGGACATTCATCACCGGTCTTTCCAGCAGTCTCGCGAAGCGGGCACACTCGTCCCCGTGGCGTCATTGCTACGCACGCCTGTCGCATCGAGCACGAACGCCCCGCACGGATCGTCGCGCATCGGGCCCGTCTCCACGGGCGTAGCCGAGATCGCATAGCCGCCGTTCGACTCGTCGCCTGCCAGCAGCGTCAGCCGATACACCGCGCTGCCGGACGGCGGCGCCTGGTCGAAGCCGGCTGGCAGCGCCGTCACCGACACGCCTTGCGCATCGACATACTGTGCCGCACGATAAAGCGCCGCGACGGCGTCGATACGATGTCCGCGCGCAATCTGCCCGCGCCACGCAGGCAGCGCGAATGCCGCGACGATGGCCGCTGCCGCGAGCGCGATCATCATCTCCAGCAACGTGAAGGCACGAACGCGGTGTCTCATGGCTCTATCCCGCATCATCAAAATGGCCGCGCAACGATGCGCCGCCAATGACGCTCGATACGCATCCCGTCGACCACAAGCTGCAACTGCAGCCAGCTTTGCGCCTCCTCCATCGCGCCGAAGCCGCGTGCCGTGATCAGGAAGGCGCGCACGGCGGGTCGCGTTTCGATACGCCACGCTTGCACGAGGCATTGCGGCGGCCGCACGGAGCCCGGCCACGTCGATGCGGGCATCGTTGCGAGCGCTTCGAATGTGTCCTGACGCCGCCATTGCTGCGGTTCGCCCGCTTGTGCAGGCGCCGCAGGCATGGGTGCAGCGCCGCCGATCAGCGCGCGGGCGCAGAGCCTTAGCGCGCCGTCGGCCGCGTGAAACGACTGCAACTGGTCGAACACAGCGGCGGCCTGCCGAGCCTCGACAAGCGACGCCTCGAACCACGCTGCGGACGTCACCAGCATCATCGAGACGATCAGCAAGACCACCGGTAACGCGACGCCGCGCTCACGGTTCGACGCTGGGTTCGACGCGCGACTCATGGTTGTGCCTCAAGCACGTTGCGCAAGACTACATGCCGCCAGAACGCCTGACGCACCCGCCCGTCGCTGGCGGTTTGCGAAGCGCCGTCGCAATCGACGTAGCGCACGCGGCGGCCGAATGACGCGCCGCGCACGAGCACACAGAGATCGACTGCCACGACCGCTTCCCAACGCTCGCGCGACAACACGGTGGCATCCACGGCCTGCGCCGCGCCAACGGTCCAGTAGCGCAGACGCAGACGTTCGACGCCCTCGACGAGCGGCTGCGCGGTGCCGAGCTTGCCCGTGCCTTCGCAATAGAGTTCGGGCTCGCCGGTCGAACTGCTCGCCTTCGCGTGGAAGCGATTGAGGACCTCGGCCGGTGACGCGCCGACGGCCTGGCCCAGGCAGTCGGTGACCTGCCCGTTGGTCGCGAGCCATGTCGAATCGGCGTCGCCGCGATAACGCACCGCGACGCCGTCCGAGCGATTCGACAGCGCCTCGCAGGTCAGGCTCGCAACGGTGCCTGTGGGGCGCCCTGCGGTGCAGCCAAAGATCGGCGGCCCCGAGAGGGTCGAAGGATCGTCGGCGGCGATGAAGCCAGCCATCTGGATCTGCTCGCCGATTAGCGTCAGTGCGTTCACGCCCGCTTCGTGAATACGCGAGGCGTCGATCGCATAGGCAAATGCCTGGCGCTGCGAACGATACGCGGTGACTGCGCCCGCGATCACGACGAGGCCAAGCGCTACGGCGATGGTGAATTCGAGCAGCGTATGGCCTGCGCCCGCTCGCGGATACGGCAAGCGCGGTCTCATTGCGTGATCGCGAGCGCCACGCACGCCCGGCCCTCATGCGCGGTTGCCCCGCTGTCACAACCGTAGCCCGGCGGCTGTGTCACGGGTGCAGCTTCGTCCGGCGGAGCAACCCATGACAGCGCGATGAACGAACTGGATACGCTCACCTGCCCTTGCGGCACGATTGCCGCAGCGCGCACGCGCCATTGATCGCGCGATGCAGTGCTGCTTTCGAGCTCAACTTCGGCCAGCGCATCCACGGCGAACGCCGCGCGCGAGCGTGTCGCGCTGGCCAACGCATGCCGTGCGAGACTGAGTTGAGCGCTCAAGAGGCCCAAGCCGCACATCGCCATCAGCGCCATGGCCAGCGCGACTTCGAGCAACGCCGATCCTCTCTGCAAGCCACGCAATCGCCGGTTCATGACGTCGCTCCGCATGCGCCATCGCTGATCCGCGCGCGCCCGCCTGCTGCGACGCGAATGCAGCGCCGCCACGCCGCGGTGCGGGTCGACGCCGTTGTCGCCCGTGGTGCGATTTCGAAGTTGCGCAGGCTGCCAATGGCCTGCCCCGCCGGGGGCGTGAAAGTCAGCGCCGTGAGGCCCGACGCCACGCCGATTTCGTCGAGCGCTGGTTGCGCGCGCAACAGCATCGAGGCGCCCGCGCGCTCCGCCATCACGGCCCAGCCGCACGACCAGTCGGCAAGCCCTGAGGGGCAGCTCTTGCCCGCCGCGAGGCAATGACGCGCCAAGTCGATCCGACACACGGACACGCGCACCTTGCGCCTGATCGCCTCGCTGCGCGCATAAGACAGCGTGCCGAGCAGCGCATTCGCACGCGCATCCACCTGATCGCGCACACGCCATGCAACAAACGCGGGCGCACTCGCACTTGCGCAGATCGCGATCAGGACGATCACGGCCATCGTTTCCAGCAAGGTGAAGCCCGCCTGTTTCATCTGCAATCCTGATCGTTAAGGGATTGCCAACAATTTATCGACGAAAGCGGATGGGAACAATTAGCCGAACGGCCAGCTATCGCGCACACGATCCTCTCGCGAGAATGCGAAGGTCACGGGCAACGGCAAGGAGAAGGGAAATGCGGAAGGCAGAAACGCGCGGGCGTTCAGCTCTTTTCAGGCGGGGTGGCGGCACCGCTCGCACGGCGAAACTCTTCGATCACGTCCTCGAATTCAGAGACGTCCTCGAAGCGCCGGTACACGGACGCAAATCGCACGAAGGCAACTTTGTCGAGCTCGCGCAGTTCGCCCATCACGAGTTCGCCCAGGCGTTCGCTGCGCACTTCGCGCTCGCCGCTGCCGCGCAGTTGATACTCGATACGGGCGACCGCCGCGTCGATCGCGTCGGCAGCAACGGGCCGCTTGCGCAGCGCCAGTTGCATGCTCGCCATGATCTTGCGGCGGTCGAATTCCGTGCGGCTGCCATCCTTCTTGACGATGGCCGGCATCGCCAGCTCGACCCGCTCGTACGTCGTGAAACGCTTGTCGCAGGCCGGGCAACGGCGGCGGCGCCGGATCGCGGCGCCATCCTCGGACACGCGCGAGTCGACGACCTGCGTGTCTTCATGCCGGCAAAAGGGGCAGCGCATGCTGGGTCAGCGCGTGGCTTAGCGGTAAACCGGGAAGCGCTTGGTCAGCTCCGCAACCTGCGCCTTGACGCGCTCGATCGTGGCTGCGTCTTCCGGGCTCTCCAGCACGTCGGCGATCAGGTTG